>JAABTJ010000016.1 GCA_011389935.1 Desulfobacteraceae bacterium | reverse complement strand
GACCAGCTAACCATCGTCGCCTTGGTGAGCCTTTACCCCACCAACTAGCTAATGGTACGCGGACTCATCTCCAAGCAATAGCTTGCATGCAGAGGCCATCTTTGATCCGTTTGTCCGAAGACAAACCAATATCATCCGGTATTAGCACCCCTTTCGAAGTGTTATCCCAGACTCGAAGGCAGATTATCCACGCGTTACTCACCCGTGCGCCACTTTACTCGCACCAAGCAAGCTCGGTGCTTTCTCGTGCGACTTGCATGTGTTAAGCACGCCGCCAGCGTTCATTCTGAGCCAGGATCAAACTCTCCACTTAAACTGCTTATCTGCTTAAATGAATTGAACCAATTTCTCTTCCCGACCCGCTTTCTTGCCACTATTTAGTTTTCAAAGATCAAGGGGTACTGCTGTTCCGATAAGACAGGAATTTTTCGGAAGTGTATATTAATTATAAGCAGTGCGCATTTGCCGTCAAGGATGTTTACACATTTTCAAGACGGTTTTTACATGCTGCAATCATCTTTTTGCTGCGATGGGGTTATTGCAAATAACAAACACGCCCCGATCACATATAACCAATTCAATACCTGCCGAGAAAAGAAAAAACGGCTCAGCATGGACTTTTTAATACCCTGTTACAGCGTCACGAGCTGATCCGCTTTAACTGAATTCCTCATCAGGAAGTGCTATATGTAAACCAAGACAAATTCATTGTCAACAGAAAAATCACTTTTTGATTTTTATTTTACAGAACTTTTTTTTACCGGCCCGCAAAACGATTTCATGATCTTCCATGTCGGAAGTGGTTACTATATAACGATCTGAATCCACTCGTTTTCCGTTAATATATGCACCGCCCTGGGATATGAGCCGGCGCGCCCCGCTTCCCGATTCAGCCAGACCTGCGCTTTGAAAAAGCTTGAAAACGGGAATTCCGGCTTCTATCTCGGATGGATCAATATACACGGCCGGAACCGATGCATCATCGCCTTTATCGCCCCCCCTTGGTATTGTTGAAGAGGGAAGAATTCTATCCGGGACGCGCTTGAGGCCAAACATGCCGGCAGCCGCCCGGTACGCCTTGACAGCTTCTTTTTCCCCGTGAACAAGCCGGGTCGCCTCAAATGCCAGTACGGTTTTGGCGCTGTTGATATCCGCTCCATCCAGCGTTTTTGTCGCCGTTATTTCATCCATGGGAAGAAAGGTGAACAAGGAAAGAAAACGCGGAACATCTCCGTCATCGGTGTTAATCCAGAACTGGAAATACTCATAGGGAGAAGTTCTTTCGGCATCCAGCCATACTGCGCCCTTGGCAGTTTTCCCCATTTTGGCACCGGAAGATGTTGTCACGAGCGGGAACGTGATGCCATAGGCTTCCACCTGCCGCATTCGGCGCACCAGGTCAATACCTGCAACGATATTCCCCCATTGATCGCTTCCCCCCATTTGGAGTCGGCAGCCCAGCTTGTCATATAGCATGAAGAAATCGTATGCCTGAAGCAGCATATAATTGAATTCTACGAAATTGAGCCCCTCCTCGGATTCCAGCCGAATTTTATAGCTTTCCGTCTTCACCATCCTGTTGACTGAAAAATGGCGGCCGATATCCCGCAAAAATTCGATATACCTCAATCCAACAAGCCAGTCCGCATTGTTGAGCAGCACCGCACCCCCCCCTGTGTCGCTGAAATCAATAAAACGGGAGAGCTGGTCCTTTATTCCCATCGCATTTTCTTCGACCTGCGCAAGGCTCAGCAGTTTTCTCATTTCGGTTTTACCGCTGGGATCCCCCACAAGCCCGGTACCACCTCCTACCAGGGCAATGGGCCGATGACCGTTTTTCTGCATGTGCGCCAGGGACATGATTGGCACGAGATGCCCCACATGAAGACTCGATGCAGTCGGGTCAAAACCGATATAGCAAGTAACGGGTTTGTCTTCTTCAACATGGCGCCGCAGCTGCTCGTCATGGGTAGTTGCCTCAATAAAACCCCGGTCATAAAGTATATCAATAATATTCATAATGTTCTTTCAGCTGTAATGGTTCTTAACGCACGCGGCAAGTGAGTAGAACCCATTATTTGTTGGCATATTCGACCGCTCTGGTCTCCCGTATGACGGTCACCCGGATCTGCCCGGGGAATGTAAGGGTTTCTTCGATCTTCTTGACGATATCCTTGCTCATCAGAATGGCATCGTCATCTGAAATTTTTCCACCGTCAACGATCACGCGGAGTTCACGCCCTGCCTGAATAGCATACGCATTGGCCACTCCTTTGAAATTTCTGGCGATCGCCTCAAGCTCTTCAAGGCGCTTGATGTAATTTTCAAGCAGTTCTTTTCTAGCCCCCGGCCGGGCGCCGGACAGGCTGTCAGCAGCCTGTACAAGAATATCGTATACAGTTTCAGGAGGAATATCCTCGTGATGCGCAGCTATCGAGTAGACGACCTTTGGGGATTCCCCGTATTTTTTTGCGATTCTTGCCCCGATTTCCGCATGAGAACCGTCCACTTCATGATCAATCGCCTTGCCGATATCGTGAAGCAGTCCCATCCTTTTGGCCAGCTTGATATTGAGCCCAAGCTCGGCCGCCATGGCTCCGCAGAGAAAACCGACTTCAATGGAGTGCTGGAGCACGTTCTGGGCATAACTGGTCCGAAACTTCAACCTGCCCAGGTATTTTAGAAGTTCATTGCTGATGCCATGAACCCCGAGGTCGAATGCCGCCTGGCTTCCAGCCTCCTTGATTGCCTGCTCAACTTCCTGGTCCACCTTTTTTACAACATCTTCGATCCGGGCGGGATGAATGCGCCCATCCTCGATCAATCGGAGCAGGGAAAGTCGGGCGACCTCTCTTCTGACAGGATTAAAACCCGATAAAATAACCGCCTCCGGCGTATCGTCAATAATCAGGTCAATGCCCGTTGCGGCTTCAAGGGCCCGGATATTCCGCCCCTCCCTTCCGATAATCCGCCCCTTCATCTCATCGTCGGGAAGCTGGACGACCGAAACCGTTCGTTCAGCCACAAAATCCCCGGCATACCGCTGGATGGCCGTTGCCATTATCTTTTTTGCTTCCTTGTCTGCATCCTCTTTTGCTTCTGCGATAATTCGCTTGATGGTTTTGGCGCTGTCATGGCGGGCTTCATTCTCCATGGACTGCATAAGCAATTCCTTGGCCGCGTCTGACGTCATGCCCGAAATCACTTCGAGCTGGTGTTTCTGCTCATCAATGAGGCCCTGGTATTTTTTCTCGAGTGTCGAAATCTCCTCTGCACGGCTTTGAAGCTCACGCTCCATCCTTGCGTTTTCCCTGGACTGCGTTTCCACCTGTTCCCGCTTTTTATCAATGTTTTCTTCTTTTGATATCAGGCGTTTTTCAAGAGCTTTTAATTCGTTTTTCGTGTTTGCGGTTTCGGCATCAAAGTCGCTTTTCATTTTGAAAAGACGGTCTTTGGCCTCGAGTTGAGCCTCCTTGATAAGAGAATCGGCCTTCTGGTTGGCTGTATCAATGATCAGCTTCGCTTTTTCTTCGGAATCATGAAGCTTTTGTCGTGCGAATTTTTCCCGCAACAGCTGGGAGCCGGCAAAGCCCAGAACACCCCCCAGAATGAGCATTAATATATATGTTCCATTCATTTTCCTGCGCTCCTCGGACAGGCGGCAGATCCGCGCCCTGTCCCGTTATGACATTTCAGCGATAAACCGGTATTCACAAGTGAAACCGGACGAAAACATATCAATAAGAAAAAAGGGGTTGTAACAGAGGCAAAACGAATGGCGGATCAGAGATATGCGATGCTGGAAGTATGGCTTATAATACTGTAATTTTTGCGATTGGATAAACTGGAAAAAGCCCCGCCACGCCGTGTTGAATGAGCCTTGAACCTGGCTCTCTCAGGTGGGCGCCCTGTGGTTTCTTCAGGCTTTTCCGAACTGTCGGAACATGCACACCAAAACCAGTGAAGGCTCCCGTTTATGTGGGTGTTGGATCAAAGGGCACTGTTCAATCACGCACATGGCAGGGAATTTTTCCTTACTTTCAAATATAAGACATTCTCTCAACAAATCAACCCGTCTCAACCGGTGTTCATGCTGAAGCATTGACTCAAAAATCAGGGCGCCATACGAATCAATCGATCAAGCCGTTCCGCGCGCGTTGCCATTGAAGTTAAAAAACGCTGATGCTGGTGCTTCAATTCACAATTGTGCTTGGCAATATTCAGCGCCGCTGTCACAACAATGGCCAGTTTGTTTGTTTTTCGTGCATAAGCCGGGAACCTGGCTTCAACCTGCTTGATTTCCTCTGTCAGATATATCGCAATATCCTGGGGATCCACAACACTGTCTTCATCTGCCTTGAATTTAAACAGTTCATCGAGCAATTCTATGGTAATAATCGTTTCCACTTCGATATCACCGTCAAACCTTTGCATTTGAAGATTTTATTCGGATGCTCCGCTCCCCGGTTCCTGGTTTAACTTTTCCAACAGATTGTCTATCTTCGAGCGAATCAACACCTTCTGCTTTGAGTACCGATCCTCTTCTTCCGCCTTTTCTTCAAGAGCGGCCTCGAGCTCTCCCGTTTTTTGTTTAAGCTCGAGGTTTTGCTGTTCAAGCGTATTGCGCTGCTCCAGTAAATGTTCAATTTTCTTTTCCAGCAAGTCAAATTGGCGCATCACGTCATCAATATCCACTGTTTCACCTCTTGTCTCGTATATAAGATTCATAACGCGTAAAGTCAAGGCTTTTCATCGGATGAAATGACCGACTCAGCCCTCTCCAGATCCTGGATCGTATTGATACCCAGTATCTCATTTTGGTCCTCGCATTCGATCATCCCGATCGGCAACCCGTCATCCGCGGCAATTCCTACGATATCCGTTAAGTAGATTTCCTTTTGGGCATTGTCCGGCTTGACCTGTCCGAGCATCGTAACCAACGATTGACGATGAACGCAATAAATGCCCGTATTAATCAATGTGATACGCTTTTCTTCCTCCTTCGCATCGGCTTCTTCCACAATACGGGTTACTTCTTTCCGGTCATTCATGACCAGACGCCCGTAACCGTGCGGATTTTTGAGCCTTGCGCCGACAAGGGTGATACTGTTGTTCTGGCGTACATGGGTATGTACAAGGCTGGAAAGGGTTTTTATCCTTAAAAATGGCACATCCCCGCACAAAATAAGCACATGTTCGATGCTTTCATCCAATACAGGAAGCGCGCACAAAACAGCATGCCCGGTGCCAAGCTGGTTTTCCTGGAGAGCAAATCCAACCTCCGGATGTGACGCTGAAACGACATCTTTTACGCGATCGGCTTGCGTGCCCACCACCACAACAACATTGTCCCCCGCCAGCCGAACCGCAGTGTCCAGGACGAACTGAATCATGGGCGTATTCCGGATGGGATGGAGAACCTTGGCAGTAGGTGACTTCATCCGGGTCCCCTTGCCTGCCGCAAGGATAATAACAGCAGTTTTTTCCATATAATTTTTCCCGGCTCAGATCGTGGCAGCCATTGGGCCCGCTTGTCCCGCCCCTCTGCGGCCGCATTCCAAATCAAAGAAGGGCAAACCTTACGGTGTTGCCCTTCTTTGAACGATCACGGTATTTCGGTGTGGCGTAAAAGCTTGGAAATACCCTTTTATTCTTTTGTTTCAACAAGTTTGATGCGTGCTGTGGCCCGTTCCAGCGCCGCCTTTGCACGATCCTTGTCAATGCCTTCTTCTGAGGACTCCAGCCGCGCACGCGCTCTTTCATATGCCGCCTTTGCCCGGTCAATATCAATTTTTTCGCGCATTTCTGCAGTTTCTGCAAGAATCGTCACCCTGTCCGGCAGGGCCTCGGAAAAGCCGCCGCTAATGAAAACGACATGCTCCGTATCCTGCAAATCCCTGAAATGCACCCGGCCGGTCTCAAGAGAACTGAGAAACGGCGTATGGTTCGGCAAAATACCGAATTCGCCCTCTGTTCCTGGAGCCATGACAATCCGAACGTCCTGGTTGACCACATATTTCTCGGGCGTAACAATTTCAAGTTTAATCGTCTGTTGAGCCATATTCCATCTCCCGCGATATTATGCCGCCATTTTCTGGGCTTTTTCGGCTGCTTCCTCGATCGTGCCGACCATGTAGAACGCCTGCTCGGGCAAATCGTCATGCTTGCCGTCACAGATTTCCTTAAAGCCGCGGATCGTGTCGTCGATCTTGACAAAGGCGCCGGCAAGGCCGGTGAACGTCTCCGCCACGTGGAAAGGCTGGGAAAGAAAACGCTGAATCTTCCTAGCCCTTGAAACCGTGACTTTGTCTTCGTCGGAAAGCTCTTCCATACCCAGAATGGCGATAATATCCTGGAGGTCCTTGTACCGCTGGAGGATGGTCTGAACTTCACGGGCGACTGCGTAATGCTCTTCTCCGATAAAGTTGGAATCAAGAATCCGGGAGGTCGAGTCGAGCGGGTCGACGGCCGGATAAATGCCAAGCTCTGCAATCTGCCGGGAAAGAACAACCGTTCCGTCAAGGTGGGCGAATGTGGTCGCCGGAGCCGGGTCGGTCAAGTCATCTGCAGGCACGTAGACACACTGAACAGCAGTGATGGATCCGGCCTGGGTGGATGTAATTCTTTCCTGGAGGTCACCGAGTTCCACCGCAAGGGTCGGCTGATATCCAACCGCAGAAGGCATGCGCCCGAGCAGGGAAGAGACTTCCTGACCGGCCTGGGTAAACCGGAAAATGTTGTCAATAAACAGCAACACATCCTGGCCTTCTTCGTCACGGAAGTATTCGGCACTGGTCAAGGCAGACAAAGCGACGCGGGCACGCGCGCCGGGCGGTTCCGTCATCTGACCGTAAACGAGCGCGGCTTTGGGAAGAACGCCGGAGTCCTTCATTTCATGATACAGGTCGTTCCCTTCGCGGGTCCGCTCTCCAACGCCAGCAAACACGGAAATACCGCCATGGTGCATCGCGATATTGTTGATCATTTCCATCATGATAACGGTTTTACCGACTCCCGCACCGCCGAAAAGGCCCATTTTGCCGCCCCTTGGAAACGGAACCAGAAGATCGATCACCTTAACGCCCGTCTCGAGCACCTGGACAGAAACGTCCTGGTCTGTCAGCAACGGCGCAGGCCTGTGGATGGGGGAAAGGATATCCTGCGAAACAGGGCCGAGGCCGTCCACCGGCTTTCCGATAACGTTCAACACCCTGCCCAGCGCGGCATGGCCGACCGGAACCATGATCGGATTGCCGGTATCTTTGACCGGCATCCCCCGAACGAGACCGTCCGTGACGTCCATAGCGATGGTTCTTACAACATTATCGCCCAGATGCTGGGCGGTTTCAACGACAAGGTTGTCCTCCTCGTCATTGATCGTCGGGTTGGAGATGAGCAGCGCCGTCTTGATCTCCGGCAGGTTGCCCTGTTCAAACTCGACGTCTACCACAGGCCCCATTACCTGCGTTATTTTGCCAATATTTTCTGCCATGAATAGACCTCCTATTTAAAGACACAGAATTTAATCCTGGTTAATTATCCCCTCAGGGCTTCGGCCCCGCCGACAATATCCATCAGTTCCATCGTAATTGACTGCTGCCTGGCCTTGTTATAGGTAAGGGTAAGGCTTTCAATCATGTCGTCGCATGCCTTGGTTGCGTTATCCATGGCGCGCATACGGGCGGCATGTTCACTGGTCGATGTTTCGAGCAGCGCATGATAGATCTGAATGTAAATGCTTTTTGGGAGCATTGTGTTGAGCAAGGCGTCCGCAGATGGCTCGCAGATGTGCTCCGGCAAATAACTGGAATCTTCAGCCTCGGTTTCCGTTTCTTCCGGCTTTTCGATTGCAACGATCGGCAGGAGCTGTTTTACCACCGGAATCTGGTTTGCCATGCTGCGGAATTCCGAATATACGATATGCACTTCATCATAATCCCCGAACAGAAATCCTTCAATGGCCTTCTGGCCGAAAGAAGAGGCGACATTGAAACCGAATTTTCCGCCGACCACGTCAAGGTACTGATCAGCAATGGTCAGTTTTTCCTTGCGGGCCCAATCGCGCCCCTTTTTGCCGAAAGCGGTCAGGGAAACGTTGACGCCGCGGCGTTGAAATTCCTCGACGATTTCCTCGGTCTTATCCATCAGGTTGCTGTTGAAACCGCCGCATAACCCCCGGTCCGATGTCAGCATGACGACATGAACATTGTTGACTTCATCTTTTGGGATGAGCAATGGACTGATTTCATCGGTGGTCTTATCGGCAATGTTGCCGAGCACTTCGGCAAACTTTTCCGCATACGGCCGAAACGCGTCCATCGCACCCTGGGCCCCCCTCAATTTGGAAGCCGCCACCATGTTCATGGCCCGGGTAATCTGCTTGGTCTTTTTGACACCTGAGATTTTGGATTTTATTTCTTTTAACGATGCCATATATTAACTCGCTTTTATACGCTTGGTCATAACATAATTGGAGCTGCACGGACGACCCGTTGGTACTATATGGTGTCCTTGAACTCTTCGCCGTATTCCGTGAATGCCTTCTGCATTTTCTCGTCGAGCTCATCGCTGATCGCACGTTTCTCGGCGATTTCCGAAAAGATCTCGGGATAACGGGACTCGATGAATTGATACAGTCCGCTTTCGTATTTTGCCAGTACGTTCGTCTGGAGCTTGTCAAGAAATCCCTTGGTGCCGGCATAAATGATCACGACCTGCTTTTCAAGCGGCAACGGTTGGTATTGCGGCTGTTTAAGGATTTCAACGAGCCGCTCACCCCGGATAAGCTGCTTCTGTGTCGATGCATCAAGGTCGGAACCGAATGCGGCAAAAGACTCGAGTTCGCGGTATTGCGCCAAATCGAGGCGCAAGGTGCCGGCCACCTGTTTCATGGCTTTTTCCTGTGCTGCACCGCCGACGCGGGATACGGACAACCCGACGTTGATGGCCGGCCGTACGCCTGCGAAGAAAAGTCCGGGCTCCAGGTAGATCTGGCCGTCCGTAATCGAGATAACATTGGTCGGAATGTATGCGGAAACGTCGCCGGCCTGGGTCTCGATAATGGGCAGCGCGGTAAGAGATCCGGCGCCAAGTTCGTCGTTGAGTTTGGCGGCACGCTCGAGCAGGCGGGAATGGTTGTAGAAAATATCCCCGGGAAATGCTTCACGGCCGGGCGGACGGCGCATCAGCAGGGATACCTGGCGATAGGCAACCGCCTGCTTGGAAAGGTCGTCGTAGATGATCAGTGAGTGTTTGCCGTTGTCGCGGAAATACTCGCCGATGGCGCATCCGGCATACGGCGAAATGTACTGCAATGTGGCCGGGTCGCTTGCCGTTGCGGAAATAACGGTCGTATATTCCATCGCACCATGCTTTTCCAGAACGGCGACCACCTGAGCTACAGTGGACCGTTTTTGCCCGGTGGCCACGTAAATACAGTAGACGTCGCGCCCTTTCTGGCTCAGGATGGCATCAATGGCAACGGCGGTTTTCCCGATCTGCCGGTCGCCGATGATCAGTTCGCGCTGTCCGCGGCCAACAGGGGTCATGGCGTCAATGGCTTTCAGCCCCGTATACAATGGCTCATGTACGGATTTCCTTGCGATAACACCGGGTGCCACCATTTCGATTCGCCTTGTCTCGCTGGCTTCAATCGGGCCTTTGCCGTCGAGGGGTTCCCCCACCGATGAAAGCACCCTGCCGAGAACGGCATCACCAACCGGTACCTGGGCGATGCGCCCGGTACGCTTGACAATATCGCCTTCCTTGATATTGGTGTCATCCCCCATAATCGCAACACCGACATTGTCCTCTTCAAGGTTCATGGCAAGACCGAGCACGCCGTTGGAAAACTCCACGAGTTCCAGCGCCATAACCTTCTCAAGGCCATACACCCGGGCGATACCATCACCGGCCGACAAGACGATTCCGGTTTCACTCAGCTCAACCTTCTTGTCGAACTCCTGAATCTGCTGCTTGATAATCTCGCTGATTTCTTCGGCTTTTATTTCCATTAGACACTCTCACCCCTTTTTAAAGATTCACGCATATTTTTTAATTGTGTTTTTATGCTGCCATCCAACACAAGATCCCCGATCTTTGTGACTATCCCGCCGATAATTTCCGGGTCCTGGCTTGTTTCGAGAACGACATCCTTCCCGGTCATTGATGCAAGCGCCTGGCGAATCTGATCATAGGTGTCCGATGAGAGCTCCTTCGCTGAAACGAGATCCGCCCTTACGATTCCCTGTAGCTCGTCTGCCAGCTTGTTGTAATATTCGCTGACGGCGCGAATCTGGTCGAAACGCTGCTTGGAAAAGATCAAATTCAGGTAGGCTTTCATGACTTTTGAAATTTCAAGCGCGTCCAACACCGTTGTAAAGAGCTTCTTTCGCTTGGCGGAATCAAAGAGGGGATTGCCAATGGTCTGCTCAAAATCCGGGTTCTGATCGAGCAGCGCGATCAAGCCTTCCAGCTCCTCCCTGTATTTTTCCACCTGGCCGTCTTCTTTCCCGATCAGAATCAAGGCCTTTGCATATCTCCTGGCTATTACGGAACTTCTCACTTTGTCACCACCTTATCTATATATTCTTTAACAAGTCTGTCATGGTCATCGTCGGTAATAATGCTCTTCATGTGCGCTTCCGCTTTTTCAACCGCACTGTCGAAAAGCTCTGTTTCCAGTTTCAGCTTTGCCTGTGCGAATTCATAGGCGATGGTTTTGCGTGCCTGTTCTTCCATCTTGGCGGCGGCGGCTTCGGCCTGTTTCAAAATATTGTCCCGCGCTGTTTCTCCCTGCCGCTGATACTGACTGATGATTTTTTCCGCTTCGGCGTCCAGGGCAGACAGCTTCTCATTGTACTCGGCCAGCTTTTTCTCGGCTTCGGATTTCTGCTTCTCAAGATCCTCAAGCTGTTCCTTTATGGATCGGATCCTGTCCGTAAAAAAATTGGCAACCGGTTTGCGCAGGACAAAAAACAGAATCAAAACAAGGGCGGTAAAATTGATAATGCGGTAGGTATCGGTGCTTTGCCAGTCTGCGGCATATGCGGGCGCCGATACAACAAAAACAATAAAAGAGGTCAATACGATAAGGAGAAGGCCGGTGCGGGAAATCTGTTTTTTGTTCATTTTAGGCGGTCCTCCCGATCATTTTTTTGCTGATTTCATTTGCAAAGAATTCGATTTGCGACTGCAGTGATTGTCGGACTTCATCCGTTTCACGGGCGACCCTGCTCCGGATTTCCTCTAAATCCTGCCTTGCTTGCTGGTTTATTTTCTCAAGCATCTGCTGTTCTTCCTGCCGGGCTTCTCCCGCCATGGATTCTTTCATTTTCAGCCCTTTTTCCCTGGCTTCTTTAATCCCGGCTTCAATGGCAGCGGCTTTTTCCATGGCGTCGCTTTCAAAGCGGTCAATACCGCTTTCCAATCCATCGACTTTTTCCTTGCGCTTGGCGAGAATACCACGGATGGGGCGATATGCCACATAATTCAGGGCCCAGATTAGAATAATGAAATTGACCATCTGGATGAGAATCGTCCAATCAAGTTTGATCATTCTGTCAACCTCCGCATCGCAATCCACATTATATTTTTAGATAAAACCATTTCATTTTGATTTAAGCAAAAATCCATAGCACCAATTACGATATTTTGTCAAAATATTTTTTACAGTTTCGACAATTATCCATAACCCTGCGCCCCCCCTCTTTCTCCGGGAAGGAATTCATAACCCTGCCCCGCTACCGACCAAACACGATACCGATGACGCCCTGTCAATCTTTTACGAAACGCCGCATGCTGATATTGAGTAGTATGCCAATGCCCAGAAGCGTAGTGACAACCGAGGACCCCCCATAGCTCACAAGGGGCAGGGGCATTCCGACGACAGGCATCAGCCCGATGACCATGCCGATATTGATTACGGTTTGCCAGAAGATCATTGCGGTAATGCCAAAGGCCAGAAGCGTGCCGAAATCATCCCTGCATCCGTAGGCAATATTGAGCCCAAATGCGGTAAACAGCAAAAAAAGAATCAGAAGACCTGCGGCACCGACAAACCCCCATTCTTCCGCCAGTACGGAAAAAATGAAATCCGTATGCTGTTCGGGAAGGAAAGACAAAATATTCTGCGTCCCTTCCATGTATCCCTTGCCGTAGAGCATGCCCGATCCAACCGCAATTTTGGACTGCAGAATGTGATATCCCGCTCCTGTCGGGTCACTTTCCGGGGAGAACAGCATCAGTATGCGGGTTCGCTGGTAATCCTCGATAAAAAACCATCCAAGCGGAACGAGGATGACAACGGCGGCCAAAAGAACAAAAAAGGTTCGGCGTTCAATTTTGGCAAACACGGCCATGGTGCCCGCGATCAAGAGGAGCAGTAGCGCCGTTCCCAGATCCGGCTGCAGAAGAACCAGTGAAAACGGAACCATGACAAACACGAGGGGGACAATCAATTCCCGAATGCCCATGCCCCAGGGTTTGACATGTTTTGCAAAATAATGTGCAAGAAGGAGTATGACACCGATTTTGGCCGGTTCGGACGGTTGAAAGAGAAAAACGCCCAGATCGAGCCAGCGAGTGGAGCCGCCGACGGTTTTTCCGAAAAGGAGTACCGCAACCAGCATAGCCGCACATGCGCCGTAAATAACCGGAGCATACCGGTCCAGTTTCTTGTAGGAAAACAGGAAACTGCATGTCATAATAAAAATGCCGATCCCCAGCCAGCTCAGTTGTTTCAGATGAATCTTTGACGGGGTCACCGCTTCAACGGAATTGACGCTGCTGTATATCAACCCGACACCGATGCCGGAAATAATCAGGGTCAAAAGCAGCAGGGACCAGTCGAAGTATTGGATCAGGCGCCTGTCAAACATGATGAATTCGCACTCTACGGTTTTTTTATTTGATATCCGGTGGCAGAAAATACATACTTATTTCATCGGAAAAGGCTTTTCAAGCATTTTCAAAAGCAAGAAAGGACTGGTAATCTGCTCATTTCACGAAAAACAGGTATAAAGACTGCAAACAAGGGGGTTTTATGAAAAGCCAAGTATATTTTATCGATTTCCGGGCCAGCTATAAAGAAAATTTTCTTAAAAAACTGGATCGCCTGATCAAGAAGGCGGGCCTTGAAAACTGCATTCAAAAAAGGGACTTGGTCGCGGTCAAACTGCATTTCGGTGAATCGGGAAACACGGCATTTATCCGACCGGTCTATATCCGCCAGGCGGTTCAATCCATAAAAGACTGCGGCGGATCCCCCTTTCTAACCGATGCGAACACGCTTTACGCCGGAACCCGGGGAGATGCGCCCCTCCACCTGATCACGGCGATTACCAACGGTTTTGATTATGCCGTGGCGGGTGCGCCGTTAATTATTGCCGACGGGTTGCGGGGCCGCACGGAGACGGCCGTGGAGATCAACGGAAACCGGTTTCAGCAGGTCTACATCGGTTCTGAAATCATCCAGGCCGATGCGATCATTTCCATTGCCCACTTTAAAGGGCACGAACTCTCCGGCTTTGGCGGCGCGATTAAGAATGTCGGCATGGGAAGCGCCTCCCGAAGGGGAAAACTTGCCCAGCATTCGGGGGTTTCCCCCAAGGTGAAGGAGAAAAAATGCATCGGATGCGAACAGTGTGCGGACCACTGCGTCGAGCAGGCCATTGAGATGATCGATGAAAAAGCGTTCATCCATCCGGAAAAATGCATCGGATGCGGTGAATGCATCCTGATTTGCGAAAACAATGCCATTCAGATCCAGTGGAACCTGAACATCCCCGTTTTTCTTGAAAGCATGGTCGAATACTGTGCCGGCGTATTGAAAAACAAATCCGGAAAAGCGCTCTACGTAAATATCATCAACCATGTGTCACCGGCATGCGACTGCGTACCCTACAACGATGCTCCGATTGTAAGGGATATCGGCGTAGTGGCGTCCACCGACCCGGTCGCCATCGACCAGGCCAGCGTCGACCTGGTGAACCGGGAACCGGCCCTTTCCGGCTCATGCATGGGCAGCCATTCGGAAGACGGCATGGCAGCCGGGGCAGACAAGTTCCGGGCCATATATCCAAAAGTGGACTGGTCCCACCAGCTCGAATATGCCGAAAAAATCGGACTCGGATCCCGGGATTACGAGTTGGTAACCATCTGATCGTTTACAAAAGGAGGTCTCCGGGTCGCTGCAAACCGCCTTTTTCCTTTCCCGTTACGAAGAAATCGGCTCAAAATGGTCGATGTAAAGGATGGACGGATCGCTTTCATTGGTGTACACCGCCCGGACCCTCACGCCCTCGGTAATTTTTTCTGGATCGATCCCATCGATGATATGCACCATGGGGGTATCCGCGCCGTCAAGTTTGATCAACCCAAGAATATACGGTGTTTTTCTGGGAAGATGTTTATCCTGTTCCCGCACAACGGTGAAATTGACCACTTCCCCGCTGTTTTCAATCGGTACCCAATTGTCCCGGATATCCGACAGGCACCGTTCACAGGTCTGGCGGGGGGGCACAAAGATTTTTTCGCACTGGTTGCACTGCACCCCCATAATTTTCTTCTGGTCCCGAAGCGTTGTCAGAAATGTACTGCCGACCCGGCCGGCAAAATACGTATACGGCAGGGCGAGTTTCCCCTCGACCACGTAAGATTTTGAAAAATCATCCTTTTGCATGCCAGCTCCTTACTTGTCGATTTCAAAGTACTTGATGTCATTGATGCTGCCGGTCCTGTTGTCGGACCAGACCGGCCTGAGCCGGCTGCCGTGAACGACTTTTTCGCCCATGACAATGCCCATCTGAACCTCATCGAGCTGATCCGGCCGCAGAAGATGCCAGAACACTTCGTCGTTTCTGCATCCGTCCAGCAGGATACCGATCGCGCCGTACGGCGTTTCCCGGGTTTCCCCGGTAAGCGGGTCCGGGCTTGCGTAGTAACAATATTCCAGCATCCGCATCTCTCCGGCAGGGCCTATTTCCACCCATTGATCATTTCGTACGCGGCACGGGGCACAGATCTCCCGCGGAGGGCTCTGCAAGCGCCCGCACTGGGGGCATTGTATCGCGAGGATCTTTTTTTCTTTCAACCCCTGCAGAAACGTCCCCATAATTGGACCCGTGGCGAATCGCTGCTTGACCGAAATGGTCCGTTTTACCATAAGAAGTTCCTGCTCGGGCGCCACTTCCTGGCCGGCAGGGACATACTTGGTAAACATTTTGCCGGTCGCGGCAAAAAGGTTGAAATCCCCTTCCACTTTCAGCTTTGCCGCGCCCAAAGCAGCCATGGCATCGATTTTGCCGACATTGAGCCCCACAAACGTCTGCCCGTCTACCCGCACCACAACATCACAGCCGGAAAGATCGTCGCATCGATCAACGCTCATTTGGTTCTGACGGACCGAAAGCATCCACCTGCCGTTTTCACCGACATCGTATCCAATGGCCGCATCCACGCCTTCCGCCCCTTCCGGGCGGAAACGGGAAGCCATTGAATTAAAAATATCCGCTACGTCAATACCGTAGTATTCACCCATGATACATCTTCCTCCTACCAATTCGTTTCTTTTTCAAGCATGGTCAGAACCGTCCACATGGTGCCGCCGAATGACGAGGCAAGACCATGCTCGACACTGCCCGGAACCTGGTGATCTCCGGCATCCCCGCGGATCTGCTTGGCCGCTTCGGCCACCCGCACCATTGCGGTCGCGCCGATGGGATTTGTAGCGATGACCCCGCCGGAAGGATTGATCGGCATCTTTCCACCAATCATGATTTCCCGGTTTTCAACCATTTTGATATGTTCATCCCCTTCAAGGAGAAAAAAATCCCGCAGCCAGTCAACCCCCCACCACGCCGAAGGGTCATACATCTCGAACACGTCGAAATATTCCAGCGGATTTTCAATGCCGTTTCGCTCATAGAGTGTTTCCGCGGCAAAACGGTGGGTAGTGTCAATGGGGTAATAGTTGTTGGCCAGGTTCAGGGTTTCCTCCCGGTGAACCGTGATATGGTCCCGTATCCAAACCGGCGCCTCCGAAATCTCCCGGGCCTTCTTCTCCGCTGCAAAAATGATGGCGCACGCCCCGTCGGACTGGGAGCACATGTGTATCAGCCGCAAATCGCCAATCAGGGGGGGAGAATGCGCCATCAAGTCTTCCATCTGGTCCCATTCCAAATGGAAGGCCCTGTGGGCATTGGGGTTTTTGCACGCATGCTTGTCCATGATAATCCGGTAGGTCATGGCTGCCCGACGGGCTCTCTCTTCGCCGAATTCAGCGATGAGCTTGACCGCGGCCTGGGCGGTCAATGCCCCGGACTGAAGCTTCCGCGCCCACAACGGATCCGCCATATTGGTGATGCCGCCGGTGGTGTGCCCTTCCTGCAGTTTTTCAAAGCCAATCGCCAGCACCACGTCATACATTCCGGATGCCACCAGGTTGTCCGCACCGCATACCAGTGTACCGCCGGTGGTCCCTCCAGTAGTCAGGCGAAAAGATGATTTACCGTATGCACCGCTGCCGAGCGTGTGCCACATATCGGGCTGGTGGACCATCTCAAAAAGTTCCATGTTGCCGTGGACCACGCAATCGATATCGTCGATTTGCAATCCTGCATCATCGAGGGCCTGGCGCACCGCCTCGTGAATCATTTCCGGCTGGTTCACATCTTCCCGGTGGCTCGAAAACTTGGTTTCACCGATACCAACGATTCCCACATGCCGTTTTCTCTTTTTATATCCCATGACTGCTCCCTTATTTTTCAAAAACAAGAACCGAATGGTGCTGCCCCGCAGCACCCGTGGTCCCGTGTGCCAATCCCCTTTGGGCCTTGTCCGCCTGCCGGTCTCCGGCTTCCCCGCGAAGCTGAAGAACCACCTCCATGGCGCGGGCAAGACCTCCGAGTTTGAACGGATTCCCGTTTAACATGCCGCCGGACAGGTTGACGCCCATCCGGTCCGGCCCGCCTGAATCAATCCATTTGCCGGCGCTTTTGGGTTCGATGACGCCGGCATTTTCAGCCCACATGGGAAGCTGATAGGCATATGCATCACCAAGTTCGATGATATCAAATGCCGTTTTCGGATCATCCACCCCTGCCATGGTGTATGCCCTGCGGGCGGCTTTCTGCAACGCCGTACTCTCGGACAAGTCCCGGTCCCCCAGAAAGTAGCTGTCCATACAGTTGCCGAATCCCGTCAGCCATACGGGCTTGTCGGTGAATTCATGCGCCCGTTCTTCACTGCACAGCAGCATGGCAACCGCCCAGTCCGTGACCGGGTACCGGTGCAGCGCCCGGATGGGGTCACAGATCAACGGCGATTGCATGACATCGTCTTCGGTTACCAATTCATTTTCCCGGGCAAAGGGGTTGCGGGCGGCGTTCTCGCGCGAGCGCGCCACGATTTTTGCCAAATGCGCGTCCGTGACCTGCGACTGCTTCAGGTAGGCCCTTGCCTGTAATGCGGCGGCAGAAAGGAAATCCAGCCCCAACGGCCTTGTGTAAAAAGGATCGAACGCCAGGTTTGAGCACATTCTTCGGCTTTCGGGCTGCGATTCCTTGCAGTGTCCGGCGACCAGTATGACATCGTCATGACCGGACAGGATGGAAGCCATGGCATACCCCAGCGCGTTGGATCCGTCCTGGCATGACTTTTCCTCTCCGCGGAAATGGGCGCCGACCACGTCGGTAATCGCATTGTCGGAAATGGTCCGTGCGTCAAAGACATCATCGGAGCAGGTCACCACGTTTCGTATTCCTTTGTCCATGTCAAAGGTGACCCCGGTTTGTTCAACGATCGTTTCGAAACATTCCAGCACCA
Organism: Desulfobacteraceae bacterium; assembly: GCA_011389935.1. Classification (GTDB taxonomy): domain Bacteria; phylum Desulfobacterota; class Desulfobacteria; order Desulfobacterales; family Desulfosalsimonadaceae; genus B1SED10-16. The sequence goes on along the minus strand of JAABTJ010000016.1, from coordinate 46,958 downwards.
TTCCCTGGAACCGCTGATACCAGATATCGGGCTCGTTTTTGATCTGCGCAACGGCGCAGACGGCAACTCGCTGCTTCATAAGATCCTTCCATTCTTTTTGATTAGGTATTTATCTTTGCAAAGACGATCGTCAGGAAGCCTTCTTCCGATGATCCCCCTCTGCATACATCTCCTCGATCAGGTTTTCGTTTTTTTCCTTGACCACGTTTCGTTTCAGTTTCATGGCCGCGGTCAGCTCCCCGCCTTCCTGAGAAAACGAATGCTTAATAATCCGGTACTTTTTGATCGTTTCGTATCGCGCGAGCTGTTTGTTTTTTTCCGCAACCCGCTCGTCCACAATTTTCAAGAAGGCTTCATTTTCAAGGAGATCTTCCCGGTTTTCAAACGGAATATTGTTTATGAGCGCAATCCGCTCGGCCTCTTCCAGGTTTATATTGACCAGGGCCGATAAAAACTTGCGGCGGTCCCCAATGACCATGAAATGTTCAAAGATGGGGTCAAACTTGAACAGCCCCTCAATTTTTTGCGGGGCCACATTTTTGCCCCCGGAAGTGATGATCAGGTCTTTTTTCCGGTCGGTGATTTCAAGGAAACCGTACTCGTTGAAGCGGCCGATATCCCCGCTCATGAGAAAACCATCCCTGGTGAAGGTGTTTTTTGTCTCCTCGGGCATTTTCCAATACCCTGCAAACACGTTTTCTCCCCGGATGAGAATCTCGCCGTCATCGGCGATTTTGACTTCAACATCCGGAATGGGTTTGCCGACGGTCCCGATATGATAATCATCCAGACCGCTCATCGTTGCCGGTGCACAGCATTCGGTCATGCCATAGCCCTCGATTACGGTGATACCCGAGGCATTGAAAAACAATACGATCTCGCGCGAGGTGGGGGCGCCGGACGCTGTCATCCAGCGCACCCTTCCCCCGAGTGCATCGGCCAGTTTTTTGAAAATCATTTTGTACGCAATCTTGTATTGCAGGCTCATCATAAGGGGTACGGGTTTTTTCTGCTCCCGCAGCGAACTGATCTCAACGCCGATTTTGTAGCCCCATCGAAAAACGGACTGCCGCCAAGGCGGCTGCTCCTCGACCTGCGACAATATCCGCTGATAAACCTTTTCCAGCACCCTGGGAACGGCGAGTACCACGGTTGGCCGTTTTTCCTTGACGTCGTTGACGAATGTCTCGATGCTTTCCGCATATGAGGCGGTCAAACCGCCATACATACCCAGAAAATGACCGGCCACTCGTTCAAAAACATGGGCAAGCGGCAGAAACGGAACCGTATTATCGGTCTCATCGGCAAACCGGGGCGTCATTTTGTCCAGGGAACGAATCACGGCGACAATGTTGTTGTGCGTGATCATTGCACCCTTGGGCAGGCCGGTGGTCCCGGACGTATACACAATGGTGGCAAGATCCTCCGGCTGGACCTCATCCGCGAGCGTTTCAAAACGTTTCGGGTCGGTTTCATGCATTTGATGACCCTGTTGAATAAAATCCTTAAAGCAAGCGATATCGTTCCGGGATCCTACCGCGTCTTTGGATTCGAAAACCACGATTTTTTCAAGACCCGGCAGTTCATCGATAAAATGAAGCGCTTTTTCCAGCTGCATCCGGTTTTCGACAAAAAGGATTTTGGATTCCGAATTTTCCAAGATATAGCGCACATCTTCTGCGACCAACGTCGTATATACCGGCACCACAACGGCACCAATACCCAGCGCCCCCATGTCGGCATATAGCCATTCCAGGCGGTTTTCCGATAGAATCGCGACCCTGTCCCCTTTTTGCACACCGGATGCCGCAAGTCCGAGTCCGGTGGCCCGGGACCGGTCGTAATATTCGTTCCATGTCGCTGAAAGCCATTTTCCGTCTTTCTTTTTTTCAACGGCAACCCGGTCGCCGTACTGTTCAACCCGGTTGCGGAAAACGACGTTGATCGTTTTTTCCTCCATTTTTTCCCTCCATTGAATTGATCCCCATGCCATTTGAATCAGGCCTGCAGGCCGGATGACGGAAATCCTTGCGAAATCGTCACAAAATCATCTTGGAAATAATTTCCTTCATGATCTCGGTGGTTCCGCCGCCGATGGACAAGATCCGGTTGTCCCGGTACAGCCGCTCAACCAGATTTTCCCGCATGTATCCGTGTCCGCCGAAAATCTGGACAGCGTCGTACGTAACCTTGTCGGAGACGCTGCAGGCAAAATTCTTGGCCATGGAGACCTCTTTGTACTGATCAATGCCCGCACCGATTTTTGCCGCCACGCGGTAGGTGAATTCCGTGCTGGCTTCGACCAGGGTCGCCATATCCACAAGCTTGTGCCGGTTGACCTGGTATCCCGTAAGGGTTTTGCCGAAGACCCTTCTTTTTCTTGCGTATTTCAAGGCCTCTTCCATGGCCAGTTTGGCGGTCATATTGGCCATGATCGAAAGGGCCAGCCGCTCGGTCTGGAAGTTGGCCATGATTCCGTAAAAACCGTTATTTTCATCCCCCAGCAGGTTTTCAACCGGCACCCGGCAGTCGTCAAAATAGATTTCTGCGGTATCAGAAGCCCACCAGCCGGTCTTTTTCAGCTTTTGGGAAACGGAATATCCCGGAGAACCCGCTTCCACCACGATCAGGCTGATGCCGTGGGCCCCTTCGCCCCCCGTGCGCACGGCACAGGTGATATAATCCGCCACCGTCGCGCTGGTAATAAAGGTTTTGCTTCCGTTGATCACGTAATGGTCGCCGTCTCTGACGGCTGTCGTCTGCAGGGCAGCCACATCCGATCCGCCGCCCGGCTCAGTGATGGCCAGGGCGGCGATCTTTTCCCCGGCAAGAACCGGCGGCACGAAACGCTCCTTCTGTTCAGGGGTGCCCATCGATAAAATCGGCGGAATGGCGATATTGAGGGAACCAAGACCGGCAACAAAACCGCCTGAACCGGATCGCATCAACTCTTCGGTCACCACAACACTGTAAAATATATCCCCGGGTATGCCGCCGTATTCTTCGGGATAACCCATGCCAAGGATGCCGACGTCTGCGGCTTTCCGGTACACCTCTTTCGGAAAACCGCCGGCTTCCTCCCATTCGCCGATGAAAGGGAGCACCTCCTTTTTTATGAAATCCCGCAAGGATTTCCGGACCATGTCATGCGAATCGGTAAAATACTGCTGGCACTCGCACGATGTCTTGAATGTGTGGCTCATGGAGCAGGCTCCCTTCTTATTTTCCCATCGGCATGGGGGGGATGGCCAGGCACGACCCTTCTGCAACCAGTTCTTCCTTCTGATTGGTCCAGCGCAGCTCCATTCTCACCCACCTGCGTTTTTCAATCATCTCAATGATTTCACCGGTAGCGGTGATGGTATCCCCGAAATACGTCGGTTTTCTGAAGCGAACGGTTATTTCCGGAATCACCGTACCCAGGCCGGGGAGCTTCATTCCCAGAACCGGCGCAATAAGGCTCTGGGGAAGCGCACCATGGGCGATCCGTGTACCAAACGGCGTGAGCTTGGCGAATTCCTCGTTCAGATGCATGGGGTTGAAGTCGCCGGAAATGCCGGCAAACAGGTACACATCGGACTCGGAAATAGTTTTGGTAAACGAGGCCGACATGCCCACTTCCAGTTCGTCATAGGTATATCCCAGTTCAAATGCGGGCCTGTCGTCCGAAGGCCGGAAGTACTCGATATCCCGGATCGACGAGGTCGGCTTTTTGGCAAAAATTGCCTTGACGCGGGCACCGGTTTTGATTTTGGAAAGGGGCATTCCCTTAATGATGTGGGTAATCGGCGTATCCGCGCCGTCAAGCTTGATCTGCGCCAAAATGTAAGGCGGCTTGACCGGCTGGTGAGGCTCTTCATACCGGATGATCGTATACCCGGTAACGGTCCCTTTGTTGCCGAGCGCCACCCAGTTGTCCGAGATATCGGAAAAGCAGCGCTCACACGTCTGGCGGGGAGGAACGAAAACCGTATCGCACGTTTCGCAGCGAATCCCCATGATCTTTTTTTCATCCCGGAGACTGATCAAAAAACGGCTGCCCGTCCTTCCGGCAAAATACTGGTATGGAAGGGCGAGTTTCCCTTCAACGACATGGCAATCTTCTGATGATTTACTCATTATCGATCCTCTTTTATAATAGGGTTTTACATTGTAATTATTCACTGGTTACATTAAATAATAATTTACTTACCGGTCCTGTAACCTTTCAACCGCTATTTCGTTAATCGATCACTTCAAAATACTTGATATCCGTAATTGCCCCCTTGCGTTCCTTGTTCCAAACCGGTCTCACCCGTGCCCCCTTTTTGCACTTGTCGATGTCGGCCGGGTTGAGTTCATGCCAGAGGGTTTCGTGCCCCTTGCAACCATCGAGCAGAAGGTGGGCCGAAATATAGGGCGTCTCGCGGCTTTCCCCGGTCAACGGGTCGGGGCTCGCATAATACGTGATATCCGACATGGCAATGGACCCCTCCGGCCCGACCTCGACCCATTGATCAGCGCGAACCACGCATTCCGCGCACACCTCCCGCGCGGGCAGCTGAAGCCGGCCGCAGGACGGGCACTTATTGGCAAAAATCTTCTTTTCCTTGAACCCGTTCAAAAATTTGCCCATGACCGGTCCGGTGGAAAATCGCTGGGGGATGGAAAGCACGGTTTTGTAGACAATGAGCTCTTCCGCCTTTTCCTGCTCCTCTGCTCCCGGCGGTTGGTATTTCTTGAAAAACTGGGTCGCCTTGGTCAACAGGCCGATATCCCCTTCCACCTTGAGCTTGCCGGATGTAAAAGCGCTCATGCCGTCCAGCTTGCCCAGCGTGATGTCGATCCAGTCCCGGGCCGCGCACGTGGTGGTGACATTCGGGTCATGAATACCTTCAAGCACCTTGACCTTGCCGTCATCCACGCAGACCGTCCATTCCCCCCCACCGGTACCGGTAATGATATAGCCGTAATTGGCGGTAACGCCCTTTACCCCGTCCGGGTTGACGCGGGATTCCATGGAACCGAAAATATCGGCCACTTCCACCTCGGCCGCAGCGCGGGGCGGCTGGTATTTCTTGAAAAACTGGGTCGCCTTGGTCAACAGGCCGAGATCGCCTTCCACTTTGAGCTTGCCCGATGAAAAGGCTGCCATGCCGTCTAGTTTTCCCAGGGTGATATCGATCCAGTCCTGGGCCGCGCAGGTGGTGGTTACGTTCGGATCATGGAGCCCCTCGAGCACCTTGACGTCGCCGTCATTGACGCAGACTGTCCATTCGCCGCCGCCTTCGCCGGTGATGATATACCCGTAATTGGCGGTAATGCCTTTAACCCCGTCCGGATTGACCCGCGATTCCATGGTGCCAAAAATATCGGCCACGGTGGCGCCGGATTTCTGTCGCTTGGGCGCGCCTTCCACGGCCCACTGTCGCAAGGTCTTCTTGAGGACCTTGCCGATGGGGTTTCTTGGCATGTCGACTTCAAGAATTTCCACTTGCTTCGGAACCTTGAAGGACGCCAGGTTTTCTTTGCAGAAGGATATGACCTCTTCTTCGGTAAGCGTGTCATCCGACGGCAACACGAAAACTTTTACCTCTTCCCCCATGACATCATCGGGAACTCCCACTGCAGCCGCTTCCATAATTTTGGGATGATTGGCCAGGGTGTTGTCAATTTCCTTGGGATAAATGTTTTCCCCGCCCCGGATAATCATGTCCTTGATCCGGTCGACGATAAAGATATAGCCGTCCTCGTCCTTGATCCCCACGTCCCCCGTATGGAGAAACCCTTTTTCATCGATGGTATCGGCGGTGGCATCCGGGTTGTTGTAGTACTCCTTCATGATATTGTCCCCGCGAATCACGATCTCGCCGCGTTCATTGGGGGGCTGCTCGTTTCCTTCCTCGTCCACGATCAGGACTTCCTGTCCGGGGAGCGGCAGGCCGATGGAACCGGCCTTGCGCACACCGTCCCGGGGGTTGATGGTGGAAACGCAGGTCCCCTCCGTGAGGCCATACCCTTCTATGATCTCGACGCCGAACGTTTTTTCAAAATTCCGCATGAGATCTTCGCTCAAGGGGGCAGCGCCGCAGATGCCGAACTCCATGGACGACAGGTCGTATTTCTCATGGGTGGGGTCGGAAAGCAGGATCTGGTAGACTGCCGGGACCGCGGACCAGAAATTGACCTTGTATTGTTCCACCACTTCCCAGAACTCCGTTGCGGAAAAGCCTTTGCGCAATATGATGTGATGCCCCTTGTTCATTGCGGACATGCAGGTCAGCATGGCATTGACATGAAACAGCGGCAAAAAGCAGAGAAATTTCTTGTTTTCATCCTTCATTGCCGCCGCATTGATCATCTTTGCGTCAGCAATCACGTTTTTATGGGACAGAAGAACGCCTTTGGGATTTCCCGTGGTGCCGGAGGTGTAAAAAATATAGGAAGGGTCTTCCGGATCAGACGCGCACGTGACGGGCGTGTCATCTTCTTGTGAGATCAGTTTGTCAAAGGAAATGTAGTTTCCGGATGGGGATTCACCGATTTCAATAATGGTTTTCAGGTGCGGACATTTCTCCTTGATCTCGTCGAAAATCGGCATGTACTGGTCTTCCACGATCAAGCAGGAGCCTTTTGAATCATTGAGCAGATATTCGACTTCCGCCCCTTTCCACCAGCCGTTGATGGGACCGGCAACCGCCCCGATTTTGATGGCCGCATAATAGGCCATCAGTGTTTCCGGGCTGTTCTGGACCCACACGTGTATGAAATCGCCTTTTTTGAATCCCAGCTTTGTAAACGCGTTGGCCAGGATGTGTACTTTGCGCTGAAATTCCGCGTAGGTGTATTGCGTGCCGTAAAAAGTCATGTAGGGGAAATCGCTGTAGCGTTTTACGCAGTCGTCAATGTAATCCCCGAGATTCATGCCGGAATAATCTTCCAATGGGCTAAACGTCATTTTGGGCCTCCTCAGTCTATTTGCCGGATTCAGGTTCGTCTTTTGTCAACAGGGTCAGCACTGTCCACAGCGTCCCCCCGAAACCGGATGCAAGGGCGGTTTTTACATCTCCAGGCACCTGACGGTCTCCTGCTTTTCCCATGATCTGCAGCGCCGCCTCCCCTACCCGGACCATGGCGGTCGCACCGATGGGATTGGACGCGATGACGCCGCCGGAAGGATTGACCGGAAACTTCCCGTCGATTGCAATTTCATCATTTTCAACCATCTTCAGGTGCTCGTCGTTTTCAAGCAGAAGAAATTCCCGCAGCCAGTCAAGCCCCCACCAGGAAGATGGATCATACATTTCAAAAACATCGATCTGCTCCTTGGGATCGGTAATGCTATTGCGGGCAAACAGTTTCTGCGCGGCGTATTTGTGGGTCATCAACACCGGGGCATCCCCGAATACGTAAAAGCTCTCCTCCCGGTGGACGGTAATGTGGTCTTTGAACCATGCGGGCCGCTCGCAAAGCGCCCTCGCTTTTTCCGGAGAAGCAAACACCATGGCGCACGCGCCGTCACTCTGGGAGCACATGTGAATCATGCGGAGCTCTCCCACCAGTGCCGGGGAATTGACCATGAGATCATCCGTCTGGTCCAATTCAAGGCCCAAACGGCGATGCGCTTTTTCATTTTTCATGGCATGCTTGTCCATCATGATGCGGTATTTCATGGATGCCCGTTTGGCCCGATCCTCACCAAACTCGTTGATCATTGCCTCAGCAGTCATACCGGTCAGGGCACCGGTCTGCAGCTGGCGCGCCCATAGGGGATCGGCCATGTTCGTAATGCCCCCGGTGGTATGCCCCTCCTGGAGCTTTTCGAATCCCACCGCAACCACGATGTCATGAAGACCCGAGGCCACGAGGTAATCCGCAGCGCAGCAGAGGGTTGCCCCGGTGGTTCCCCCGGTGGTGACTCTCATGCATTCCTTGCCGTATGCACCACTTCCAATGGTGTGCCACAGGTCCGGCTGATGGACCATTTCGAAAAGCTCCATGTTCCCGTGGACGATACAGTCGACCTCATCCATGGTGATTCCGGCCTGGTCCAGCGCTTCCACAATGGCTTCATGGATCATTTCCGGCTGGTTGACTTCTTCCCGGTGGCTCGAATATACCGATTGCCCGACCCCGATTATCCCGACGTTCCTGTTTTTTTTCATGATAATATGCCTCCTAACCCTGTTCAAGAATGACAACAGAATGAAACTGCCCGGCAGGCCCCATTACCCCGTGCGCAAGGGCTGTTTTCGGATGACCGGCCTGCCGGTCGCCCGCTTCCCCCTTAAGTTGGAGGGTAGCCTCTGCCGCCCGCACCAGTCCGCCAAGAAGTAAAGCGTTCCCGGCAAGCATCCCCCCGGATGGATTAACGTTCATTTTTTCCGGTCCTCCTTCGTCAAGCCATGCAGCCCCGCGGCTTTCATCGAAAAGACCGAGCCCTTCCATCCACATGGGGAGCTGGTAGGCATACTGGTCCGAGACCTCAAACAGGTCGAGCTCTTTTGCCGGATTGTTGATTCCGGCCCGTCCGTAGGCGCGTTCAGCCGCTTTTCGCAGTGCAACGTTGGCGGTCAGATCACGGTCACCCAGGAAAAAACTGTCCATGCAATTGCCGACGCCCTTGATCCACACCGGTTTGTCCGTGATTTTTTTGGCGATGTCCTCGGCGGCCAGGATCATTCCCACGGCACCATCGGATACCGGGTAGGCATGGAGTTCCCGAATCGGATCGGCCAGCATTTTGGATTCAAGAACCTGCTTCTCCGTCACGGTTTCAAGGCCGCTGGTATGAGGATTTTTGGCGGCGTTCTCCCTTGCCCGGACAACGATGCGGGCCAGGTGTTCGTCGGTAAGGTTCGATTTTTCGCCGTACGCCATTGCCTGCAATCCAGCCGCCGCGCAGAAATCCATCCCCACGGGACGGGTGTAAAACGGATCAAACGCCAGATGGGTGACCATATTGCGGCTTTTTCCCTGGGATTCCTTGCAGTGCCCCAGCACAAGGACGATGTCATGATGCCCCGATGCAATGGCGGCCAGGCCGTAATAAATGGCCTGAATCCCTTCCTGCGCCACCTTTTCCTCGCATCCGAAATGGGCCCCCAACACGTCGGTCATGGCATTATCGGAAATGGTGCGGGCATCGAACACGTCATCGGACACGCTCACGGACATGTCAATGCCTTCTCCCGGTTCGTGACGGGTAAACGTCAACCCGGTCTGGGCCTGCAGCGATTCGACGACCTCCAGGGCCATCCCCTGAAATCGGTCCTGCCAGCGGTCACGCTCCCAGTTTGTCTGCGCAACAGCACAGATACCAACTTTTCTTGCCATTTGATTCTCCCTCCTTGTATTGAAATGCCATCGATTTGAAGGTGATAATTTCTTCGCCCTATTGGATATGGAAAGCCTCAGCGCCGGATGGAAGCCGGATTGATGCATCCATTGGATTCGGTGTAGCAATTCCAGAAATCGCCCTTCCGGATCGCCCTGAGGATGCTGTCCTTGTCCCGCGGGCAATCCATCTCGATCCAGGCACGGCCGCACCCAAGGCGGGTGTGCGAGTCATCGGTTGCAATTTTGTGAAAAGGGATTTCATCGGTTTCATATTCAGGGGTTCGAAACCCCTTGGAAGTCACTTCGACCGCATCCAGGGGATATTGCTGGGCAACGGCGGCAATCCGTTGAACAACCTTTTCAATGGGGAGATCGAGCTCGGAAGGGTGATTGAAAATATGCAGGTTTTCCGTATCCCCACAGATGCGGTTGACATGGACGTACCCCTTTTCAAAAACCGTGAGTTCAACGCCTTTGAAAAGGAGCATATCGGTGTCGATCCGGTCAAGAATACCGTAGCAATCCGGTCTCATCAGGTAATCGTGGTCGGTCAGGGCAATAAAATCGAACCCCAGCTGCGAATAGATCCGTATCACTTCCAGAATGGTCAATTCGCCGTCGGAGCACGTGGTATGAATATGCAGACCGCCTTTTAAGTGCATGCCTTCTCCGTAAAGTGATTTTCGATGCCCCCTAAGATAAAATCGACCGCGTCCCGGCCGATGGGCTTCAAATCCTCGGACATGTCCTGCCAGAACATGTAATGATAGGCGACACGTTCATAGATGCCCAGTATGCTGACGGTAATCACTTCTGCGGAAAATTTGCTCTTAAAGCGAATCCCCTGGGTTTCACTGACGCGGATCAATGCGGCTTTTACGTCGCCGGTCAGTTTTTCCGATATTTCTTTTCGGTGTTTTTCGACCTCCGCGCTGTTTCCCACCGACTCCCGGAGAAGGATGGCGACCTTTTCGGGATGATTCATGCAGAATTCCTCAAAAAACGCATAACCGGCCCGTTTAAATCCTTCCAGGGTCGAACCGTATTGCTTGAAGGCGGAACCCAGCACGCTTCGCACCCGGTATCCGATCTCATCGATGAGCTGGATCAGCAGATCTTCCTTGTTTTTAAAATAAAAATACAGGGCGCCAACGGACATCTCCGACATATCGGCAATTTTTTCCATACTCGCCTTGTGGTACCCTTCTTTGGCAAAAAGGGTCTCGGCGGATTTCAGGATAGACTGGTAGCGGTACTCCCGCTCCCGCTGCCGCCGTATGGCAGAGCGGGACAAATCCCCGCTGCCGGCATTCTTTTTGGGATTATCCTTTTTTCCGTTCAATTTGCGTTTTGCCCCCATCATCACCCCTATGGTTTTATCCCAAGCGCTGCATCGCCGATTTTTATCCGGGAAAGCTCCGTAGATGTACCGAAGCTCTCACCGTACCGGGCGCAGCAATAGGCGTGTTCAACCGGATTGGCACCGAAATACGCGCTGCTTCCGAAAATGTTCATCGCCTCTCCGGATACCCTGGCTGCAGATTCCGTGCAAAAGACCTTGGCGCAAAGCGTCAGGTCAAAGGCTTCCCTGGGCTGTTTTTCTGCGGTCCACGCCGCACGGATGGCAAGCATCTGGGATGTCTGGAAAAGCGTCAGCATTTCCGCCAGTTTAAACCCGATTTCCTGGTAGGCGATGATCGGCTTTCCACCGGTTTTATGGCTCTTGGCATAATCACGGGCGCTTTCAAAGGACGCCCGCATCAGCCCCAGGCTTGCCCCGGTCAGGATCTGGTTTTCCCACAAGCGCAGAACGGAGACCATGTCTTCTTTTTCACTGCATCGGATCATTCGGTCTTCATCGATTCTGCAGTTTTCCAGGATCATCTCCGAAATGCAGGCGCCCTTGTAGCCAAACGACCCTTCGGTCCTGTTTATCGACAGACCCGGTGCATCCCCGTCTACAAGGAAAATGGCCGGCTTTCCATCGCATGTGCCCACCACGCCGATCACCTTCGCAACAGGGCCGTTGACAACAAATTGCTTCCTACCGCTTATGATGACCGTACTTCCCTGCTTCTCGCCGGTGGCTGCCAGGGGCTCATTGTCCACGTTTACCGTTTGTTCGCACAGGGCAAGGGCGCCGATAGCCGATCCCGAGATAAGGGGGTTGAGAAACGCTTGTTTCTGCTTTTCATCCCCCCATTTTGCCAGGGCCCTGCCGAGCAGCCGCATGCTGTATTCGGCCGTAAGATACAACGAAGGGGAAACTGCCGCCACAACCTCCATGGCTCCCATCAACGTAACAAGGCCGTTTGCATTTTCCACATCGGAGACGCCCAGTTTCAGATACGGGGTCTGACCCAGTTTTTCCACTCCCCCTTGTATATTCTTTTCGCAATCTGCCCCCCCTGTGTCCATGGGGTGGCTGGCGGAATACGCCGATACCATTTGATACAGTTCGATAAAGAACTCAAATTCCTTTTGGGAATATTCATAATTCATTTGTTTTTCCTCACTGGTTCAGGGTTTTGCAAAACAACGGGATAGAACTCATTACATCAATTTGGAAATAATCATCTTCTGAATATCCGACGTGCCGCCGCCGATGGGCGCCAGACGGCTGTCACGGAAAATCCGCTCCATGTCATATTCATGGCAGTATCCATATCCGCCGTGAAGGATCATGGCATCGTTTGCCGGCCCCATGCTCCAGTCGCCCACAAACAGTTTGGCCACTGCGGCCTCGAGATGGTTCAGGGGCTTTCCCTGGTCCTTGCACCAGGCAATGCGGTATATCAGGCTCCGGGCGGCCTCGCCAAAAATGCGGATATTGGCCAGTTTTCGCTTGGTCGCCTGGAACTGGCCAATGGAACGGCCGAATTGAACCCGTTTTTTTGCATAATCCGCACAGCGTTTAAGCATATAGGTGGACACGCCGACAAAGGGGGCCAGAAGCGCGCTTCGGTCCCATTCGACCGTCTGCAGGGACATATTGAAACCATCCCCTTCGCTTCCCAGCAGATTTTCCGCCGGAATTTCACAATTGCTGAAAAACTGCTCGGAGGTCTGGGAGGTGCGAACGCCCATCTTAATCAAGGGCTCACCGCAGGTGTATCCGGGCGTACCCTTTTCCACGATAAATGCGGATATGCCTAAATGCTTTGCATCGGGGTCGGTTTTTGCATAGACAACGCTTACATCGGCAACGGGGGCATTGGTGATAAAAATCTTGCTGCCGTTGAGGATGTACTTGTCCCCCTTTTTTTCAGCAGTGCTTTTCATGGATGCGACATCGGAACCGGCATCCGGTTCGGTGAGTCCCATGCAGCCGATCCACTCGCCCGAGCACAATTTTGGAATGTATTTTTTCCGTTGCTCTTCGCTGCCGTGCTTGAAGATCGTATCCGCGCACAAAAAGGAATGGGCGCCGTAAGCCAGCGTAAGCCCGCCGTCAACACCGGCCTCCCCGAGAGCCTCTCCGGCCATTACCGTAGTGACGACATCAGCGCCGCCGCCACCGTATTCCTCCGGAAAATGGAGCCCAAGGATGCCGAATTCGCCAAGCTTCCGAAAGGATTCAAAATCAAACTGCTTGTGAAGATCAAATTCCTGGACCCGCGGCACAATTTCCTTTTTGGCAAACCGAATGATTTCCTTTTTGAACATCTGCTGTTCTTTTGTGAACCCAAAATCCATTTTTTCTCTCCCGCCGGTAGTTGAAATTTTTCGTTTTCAGGCGGTTCGCCTGCCGGAAAACCGCAAAAACGGACCCTGTCTGAAAACATGAATCAACGGTCTTTATAATCTTTATAATGTGAGACGCATCCGGTGCGACAGATACTTGCTGCCATTGAATGCGTACTGCCAATCTGGTCCAAATTAAGGACGACACCGGACGCTGGTTATTCCCATTCAGAGGTACTCTAAATCCCTGTCTGTCATAATGTCAAGTTATTTTTGAATCGAGTTCAACTTTCGAAATGAATTTTTTTTCCTGTAGAAAATTCAAAAAAATTATTGAATTTTAAGACAGGTGTAGCATAATTGACAAACTCGTAAAAAGTCGCTTTGAGAAGGCAAAGGAAAAAATTCAAAATCAAGGCTTGCGCAATCCCGAAGAATACAGCGTACGTTAGTGTACGCGAAATTCTGAGGGGTTGCGCATAACGCAGATATTGGTAGTTACAAAGCCGTCATAATTGGGAAAGGCGAAAATAGAAGGCTGTATGCATCAGTAAGGAAAGATGGGCGATATTTCGCACCGCAACCGGGCACGGCGCCGCCGTGCCCGTGCAGAAAGCTTGATACCGGCATTTTTCGCAGTGTCAGCACACGTGAAACGAACAAACAACCTTAGGAGGGCGGTCATGGGTGAAAAATTTCTGATCCGGGGCATCAAAGACATTGAAGAGATTGAAACAATTCCGTGCGGACAAAGAGTCAAGGAACGATCCACCATCGAATTGCTCGAAAAAGGGGCTGCAATCGATCCCGATGCAACGGCGATCAGCTTCCTTTTTAACGGCGACAGCTACGAATCCCCCGTGGACATCCCATACAGCCGCCTGATCGGAAGGATTCGTCAAACCGCCAACATGTTTGCCGATTTGGGTGTCGGACCAAATGACGTCGTCACCTACGTCCTGCCCAATATTCCCCAGACCCACTTTGTCCTCTGGGGGGCCGAGGCCGCGGGCATTGCCAATCCCATAAACCCTCTGCTCGAAGCGGGGACCATCAAAGATATCTGTATATCCGCCCAAACGAAGGTCCTGGTCACCATGGGTGAAATGGCCGGAAGCGACATGTGGCAGAAAATCGACGCCATACGAAAGGATATTCCGACGCTCAAGTACGTGATCCGCGTCATGGGGCCGGGGGATGCGGCCGAAAATATCATCGGCTATGACGATGCCATCGACTCGTACCCGGCGGACCGCTATACTTTCGAAAGAGACATTCATCCGGACGATATCGCTTCCCTGTACCATACGGGCGGAACCACCGGGACGCCCAAACTCGCGCGGCGCACCCACTATAATGAAGTGGTCATGACCCATGACCTTTCCATCATGGGCGGATTTGAAAAAGGCGCGACACTCCTTTGCGGCCTTCCCCTTTTTCACTGCAACGGAACGATCGTCACCGGGCTTACCCCGTTTTCCTTTGCCGGGCGGGTGGTCATCCTCTCCCCCATGGGGTACCGGGACCCGTCGATCATGAAAAACTTTTATAAAATCGTTGAAAAGTACCGGGCGGAAAAATTTTCCGCGGTCCCCACCATCCTGTCGGTCCTGCTTGATATACCGGTCGGGGATGCGGACATTTCCTCCCTTGATTATGCCATCTGCGGCGCAGCTCCTCTCTCCGTAGAGCTTTTCAAGCGATTCGAGGCCCACACCGGCATGAAAATCCTGGAAGGATACGGTCTTACCGAAGGCGCGGTAGCCTCCGCCATCAACCCCAAAGACGGGGAACGGAAGGTCGGCAGCGTTGGCATACGAATGCCCTACCAGCAGGTCAAAATCGTGATTTTGGATGAAACCGGAAATTATGTCCGCGATGCCGATCCCGGCGAAATCGGAACGATCGCCATCAAGGGGCCGAACATTTTCAGGGGATACGTGGAAGAAGCCCATAACCAGAGCATCTGGCTCCCCGGGGACTTCTTCAATACCGGCGACCTCGGGCGCCTGGACGAGGACGGATACCTCTGGCTGACCGGCCGGAAAAAGGAGTTGATCATCCGCGGCGGTCACAACATCGATCCGGCCGCCATCGAGGAGCCGCTGTATAAAATGCCCAAAATCAAGACCGTTGCAGCGGTCGGCCGGCCCGATCCACATGCCGGCGAGGTCCCGGTTGCATACGTGGAACTGGCCGAAGGCGCTGACCTGGATGAAGCGGAAATCATGGCATGGGCAAAATCGCATGTGGGCGAAAAAGCGGCCGTACCCAAGGAAATCATTATCACGCCGCAAATTCCGCTCACCCCGGTCGGTAAAATATTCAAACCCGCCCTCCGGTGGGATGCCATCCGCCGCACCTACGAAAACGAGTTGCGGGCATTGGGCGATATGGTGGAAACAGTGGAAGTAAGCGTCGGGGAGGACAAAGTGCATGGCAGCCGGGTGACCATCGGGGTGAAACCCGCTGCCGGTCGTGACCTGTCATCCGTGACCGAAAAAACCATCGAACTGCTGACCCGGTATACGCTCTACTACGAGATCAAAGAAATCAAATAAGGTTGCCCGGGGGTTGCCCATACGGTGGCGGTTGTTATCCGCCAGTGGCCCCTTGCGCCTTTTTGATCTTTGCCCACGTGTCGCGCAGCGTGGTCACGCGGTTGAACACCGGTTTTTGGGGCAATGAATCCACAGGATCGGAAAAAAAATAACCCAGGCGCTCAAACTGGAAATGCGCGCCGGGCGACGCATGGAGCAAACCGGGTTCCAGCCTGCAGTTGGTGAGCACGACCAGGGATGCCGGGTTGAGATGTTGCCTGAAATCACCGGACTGCAAGGGATTTTCCACGTTGAACAGGTGATCGTACAACCGGACTTCCGCATTGATTGCATGTTTTTCGGAAACCCAGTGCAATGTCGCCTTCACCTTGCGCCCGTCCGGCGGGGAGTTCCCCCCCCGGGTTTGAGGATCATACGTACACCGCAGTTCAACGACATTGCCCTCTTCGTCCTTGATGACGTCATGGCACCGGATGAAATATGCATACCGCAGCCGCACCTCGCGCCCCGGGGCAAGGCGGAAAAATTTTTTGGGGGGATTTTCCATGAAATCGTCTTGCTCGACATAAATCACCCGGGAAAAAGGGATTTCCCGCTTTCCCATTGATGCGTCTTCGGGATTGTTGACAGCATCGAGCATTTCCGAGGCATCCTCGGGATAATTCTCAATAACGAGTTTCAGCGGATTGAGCACGGCCATGACACGGGGCGCGGATACGTTCAGGTCCTCCCGCAGGCAATGTTCCAGGAGCGATATATCGACCGTGCTGTCACGCCTTGCCACGCCGATGACATCGCAAAACTTCCGGATGGCCGCCGGTGTGTATCCCCGGCGCTTCAGGCCGGAAATGGTCGGCATACGCGGATCATCCCATCCGTTTACATGCCCTTCCTCCACGAGCTGTATCAATCGCCGCTTGCTTAAAATAGTGTAATTCAGATTCAACCGCGCAAATTCGATCTGCTGGGGATGATACACCGCCAGGGCGTCAAGAATCCAGTCATAGAGCTCCCGGTTGTTGACGAACTCAATGGTGCATATGGAGTGCGTTATTTTTTCAATGGAATCGGAAAGGCAATGGGCGAAATCGTACATGGGATAAACGCACCACTTGCTGCCGGTCCGGTGATGATCCTTCCTTCGGATCCGGTAAAGGGTCGGATCCCGCATCACGATATTGGGGGAAGCCATGTCGATTTTTGCCCGCAGCACGCAGCTTTCCTCCCCAAGTTCACCGTTTGCCATTTTTTCAAACAAACCAAGATTTTCCGCAACCGAACGATTCCTGTACGGGCTTTCTTTCCCGGGTTCGTTCAATGTGCCCCGGTATTCACGTATCTGATCCGGCGTAAGGCTGTCAACATACGCCTTTCCCTTTTCGATCAACTGTATGGCGGACTGGTATAGCATTTCAAAATAATCCGACGTATAGTACAGATGATCTTCCCAATCAAAGCCGAGCCACCGGACATCTTCTTTGATAGACTCCACATATTCAACGCTTTCCTTCAAGGGGTTGGTGTCGTCAAAACGAAGATGGCAGGTCCCCTGGTACTGCTTTGCGATGCCAAAATTGAGGCAGATCGACTTTGCATGCCCGATGTGAAGATACCCATTGGGCTCCGGGGGAAAACGGGTAACGACCCGACCGTCGTATTTTCCGGTTTTCAGGTCCTCTTCGACAATATGGGTTATAAAATTGCTTGATGCCCCGTCGTCCTTTTCTGCCGGGTCGACCTGCGCGTTTTCAACGCCTTTTCTGTTTTCACCTGACATGAAATCTCTCCTGCTTTCTTCCGGATTCGAAAATCAGAATACGTACACGTATATTTGTCTTTATCAATTTTTTTATGGTTTACGGGCCGTATCGCGCTGCGCTGCGATCTGATCCCGGGGGGCAAGCGCTGTAATATACGACACCATCAACTCTTTTGCAATGGGACCCGCCGTACTTGCCCCTCCTTCCCCATGCTCCACAAAAACCGATACGGCGATCACCGGATCGTCGGAAGGCGCATAGCCGACAAACCAGGCATGCGGCAGAAACCTTCGCCGCTGTTTTTCCGACAGTTCATCGGCAGACATAAGATCGAATTCATCGGTCAGCTGACTGATTACCTGGGCGGTCCCTGTCTTGCCGGAAATCGGCACATCCGAAGAACGAACATAGTAATGCGCCGTCCCCTTTCGATCATTTACGGCCTGGAAAAGCCCCTGTTTTATCAGTTGCATGGTTGTCTTGCCGGCCGGCAGCCGGGCGGTAATTTCCGGTTCGGACTGTGTAACCACACTACCGCCGACGCTGTAAATCCGTTTCATAATCTGCGGGCGATACAATGTGCCATCGTTTGCCACTGCGGCTGTCAGCATCCCCATCTGCAGCGGCGTGGCAAGATTATACCCCTGGCCGATAGCGATGGGAAGGTTCTCTCCGGCATACCATGGAAGCCCGAATCGCTTTTTTTTCCATGCGGCGGTCGGAACAAGGCCGCGTGCTTCGTTGGCAAGATCAATGCCGGTCAGCGATCCGAAGCCGCTTTTCCTGGCGTAACTCGCTATTCGGTCCACCCCCAGCTGTTTGCCGGCTTCGTAAAAAAACACGTCACAGGATTCCGATATGGCGTTTACAATGTCCTGGCGGCCGTGCCCCTGCGTTTTCCAGCACCGGAACGTCCGGTCTCCCAGCTTGTACCTGCCATTGCAGTAAACAGTAGCGTTTACATCAAAAATCCCTTCCCCCAGCGCGGCCATGGCCGTGATGATTTTATAGGTCGATGCGGGCGGATACACGGACTGCATCGCCCTGTTGTTGAGCGGCCGCTCCGGATCGTTCAGCAAACGCTGCCATTGCCTTGTGCTTATGCCGTCAATAAAAAGCTTCTGGTCAAACGGCGGACTGCTCGCCATTGCAAGAATCTCGCCGTTTGACGGATCAATTGCCACCACGGCGCCGGTTTTTCCTTCAAGCAGTTCCTGCGCTTTTACCTGCAAATCGAAATCGATGGTCAGATATACATTGTGTCCGGGCTGGGACGCTTCCTCTCCGAGAACAGACATTACCTGTCCGGTTGCATTCACCTGGACAACCCGTGCACCCGGATTTCCTGCAAGCTCGGCTTCAAATGTCCTTTCCACGCCGAGTCGCCCGATCATATCGCCGCCGCGCCTGTTCGGATACCGGTTTGACGAAAGTTCGCCGGGGTTGATTTCGCCCAGATATCCGATCAGGTGAGGAGCAAACCGTTCATAGATATAATTTCTTCGTGGGCTTGGCTGGATGACGATGCCGGGTAGCTGGTACCGCCGGCTCATAAGGCGTCCCATCAAATCGCGGCCGATATCCGGTTTCAGCAAAACCGGCCGGTACCCGTAAGGCCCCCGGTTTTCATTGACCAGCGATATGATTTCCTCCGGGGTTTGGGATATATATCCGGCCAACTGATGGGCTGTTTGTTCGACCGGTGTTACATCCGCCGGTATGATATACAGATCAAAGGCCGGCCGGTTATCCACGAGCAACCGTCCGTTTCTGTCAAATATATGGCCCCGCAGCGGCTGGATGCGCTGTTTTCTGAGGCAGTTGTTTTCAGAGAGACTTCGATACTGCTCGCCGTGCAGGATCTGGAGGTTGAAAAGCTGTATCAAAAGAACACAAAACACCGGGATCATGCCGAGAATCATTTTCAGCAAACGCCTGCGATACCAGTCCGCCCCGACCTTGGGAAAAAATCGTTCCGGTGTCGTTTTTCTGCCGTTCTCTGGCTGCTTGCTTTCTTTTTTCAATTGGATTGCCCGTTTTCATATGCTTTGCCGGAAATCATGCGATCGGTTGCCCCGAAAAACATTTGCAAAAACAAAAAAATGAACGGGGAAGAAATCACAACCCACAACACCTGGAAAAATACCAGGCGGATGCTATCTCCGGAAAACACGAAATGCCCGGCTTGAATGCGGATGGCCAACCAGAAGATCAATTGCTGAAAAAGAACGCCGATAATAACGATGGCCGGAAACAGGTGGCTGTGCTTTACATCAAAAAAACGCCATGTCTGCCGGCAAGCAAGAAAAAGCCATGTATAGGTGGTCAGGTATATCCCCGCCGGGGCCCCTGAAGTCATATCCATCAGTATTGCCGCTGCGATGAGGATTGTAAAGCCTTCACGAAACGGACGATAAAGGCTGAAATAGATAACAAGCGGAATGATCAGGTCATAAAACCACAGGAATCCGAACGCATTCGGCAAAATGGTGGTCTGCAGAACAACGATGAGAAGAGAAAGGAAAAAGAATACGAGGTATTGCATTCATCCACCGCAGTTTTCGATCGATCAGTTTTCAGAAAGATCAATGTCAGGAGGGTTTATTATCACCATAACCTCTTCCAGTCTGCTGAAATCCACAAACGGGGCAATTTCAATCTCCTGAAATATACCGGAACTCCTCCGGATAATCTTCGATACGCGCCCCACCCGGAGTCCCTTGGGAAAAATCCCGTCGAGCCCGGAAGTAATAACAATATCGCCGGTGGTAATATCGGCTTTGTGAAGGGCGAATTCAAAGCGGCAGACATTGCTCGAAAGCCCCCGCACGATCCCGCGGGCCCGGGTTCTCTGAACAAGTGTGTCCACCGCGTTGTTGCGGTCAACAATCAGCAGTACCTTTGCATAATGCCCTGAAACGCCGCTCACCTGTCCTACAATGCCCTCGGGAACCATCACGGGAAGCCCGACTTTCACACCATTGGCTTTCCCTTTGTTGATAATGATCGACTCAAACCATGCCGAGGGCTCCCTCCCCACCACATCGGCAACGACCATCTCATATGCCGCCTCTTCCTTGAATTCAAGGAACGATTCAACACGGGCCGTCAACAACGTCTCTTCCCGGCACAAATGCAGTTCATGCCGAACTTCGGCGAGTTCCCGGCGCAGTTTTTCATTTTCCATGGAGGCCGAAACCAGCATGAAATACCGGGACCAGACATTTTCGGCAAAGCCCGTGACGCGGGAAACGCCGTCCTGCAGCGGACCCACGAAAAAAAGGGCCGTTTCAACCGCAGCGGGGTATAAAGAGGATTTTCTCATGTAATTGTAGGAAAAAACAACCCCGTTTACCGCGACAAGGAGCAAAAGCCCCGCAATTACCAATGTTTTTCTGGAAAACATGGATTAGTCGATTATCACCTGTTTCAGGAAATCTAAATTGTTCAATGTCATTCCGGATCCGATGGCGATCGTGGACAGGGGGTCTTCTGCAACGGTAATTGGCAGGCCGGTTTCCTCACGAAGCAGCTTGTCAAGGTTTTTCAGCAGCGCGCCCCCCCCGGTGAGGACAATCCCGCGGTCAACAATGTCCGCGGAAAGTTCGGGAGGTGTCTGCTCAAGTGCGATTTTTGTGGTTTCCACGATAGCGTCGATCTGTTCGGAAATGGCCAGACGGATCTCTTCCGAATCAATGGCCAGGATTTTGGGTATCCCCGATACCAGGTCCCGCCCCTTGACTTCTATCGTTTCGTAATTGTCGGGCTCCGGAAAGGCATTGCCGATGGTTATTTTGATGATCTCTGCCGTGCGCTCCCCGATCAAAAGATTGTATTTGCGCTTGACGTACTGGATAATCGCTTCATCCATCTTGTCCCCGGCCACGCGGACGGAACGGGAAAACACGATGCCGGACAGCGAAATAACCGCCACCTCGGTCGTCCCCCCGCCGATATCGACCACCATGTTGCACCCGGGTTCCGTAATCGGCATGCCCGCCCCGATGGCGGCAGCCATGGGTTCTTCAATCAAAAAGACTTCGCGGGCACCGGCCGATTCGGCCGCCTCCTTGACCGCACGCTTTTCCACCGGCGTGATGCCGGTGGGGACCGCAACGACGATCCGCGGACGGATAAAGGTTCGCCGATTATGGACGCGCTGTATAAAGTGCCGGAGCATTGCTTCCGTAACGTCAAAATCCGCGATCACGCCGTCGTGCATGGGCCGGATGGCAACGATGTTGCCCGGCGTCCTCCCCAGCATGTTTTTCGCCTCTAGGCCGACGGCCAGGACCCTGCTTTTTCCGCGGCCGTCGGTTCTGACAGCCACCACAGAAGGTTCGCTCAGTGCAATGCCTTTTCCCCTGACATAGACAAGCGTATTTGCCGTTCCCAGGTCAATTGCAAGATCACTGGAAAAAAATCCGAACAATGAGTCCAAAAACAAGGTCTGACCTCCTTGACGTTATGTAAAGCCGGCTTGCGCATCCACCGGCGTGCGGAACAATCTGGATGAATGGATAGTCGAGCATGAATACGATAACCCGATTGAAATCACGGGATTTTTCGGACCCCGCTTTGCAATGAGGGGCTCCGCATCATTGCTTCCCGAAATTCCGCTGCTGCGGCGATGCCGCATTGGGCGGGATACCGCCAGATCGGCAAGTAAATTTGCCGGCTTACCCGCGCCGGAATCAAATATACCGCTAACAAAAAAGGCAATGCTTTACAAGCAGAAAAATGCGGTTGGCAACTGTTTCCGAAATCACGACCACGGCTTTTGAGCAGCATTTTTCAATAAAATGACCGGATAAAGGTCATTTCGGAAAAGAGAATCAGCCCTTCACGTTTCACGTCTTGACAACCGCTGCATCACCTCGTCATGGATAAACGGCCGGAATTTTTTTATTTTTTCATTTTCACGAAGCGGGTGGACACGGTTTGTCAACAGGACGACAATGATTTTTCGCTCCAAATCCATCCAGAAAGACGTCCCTGTGAAACCAAGGTGCCCCACCGTATGCCCCTTGCTGAAATACGTTCCGCAGCTTCCCCCTTTTTGCGCCGGCACATCAAATCCAGGCGGTCTTTGGGCATTTTCCGGGACCCCGAAAAAACGCGCAACGATTTCAGGGCGCAGCCAGTTGCCGTCAGAAATCCCCGTATAAGCAGCCAGTAGCGTTCGCAAGAGCAAAAATACCGGACGGACAGAACCAAAAAGACCCGCATGCCCGGCCGCGCCGCCGATGGCAAAAGCGTTTTCATCGTGGACCGTCCCTTGAAGCAGCCCCCGGATGGGGCAGACCTCGGTTGCGGCATAATCTAACCGGTCGACAGCCATGTGGGTATGCGAGGGAAAAAAGAGTCCTGAAACAGGAACGGATGGATAAATATCCTCCTGGACAAAACGCGGGAAGGATTTTCCGGTAACTGCCTCAATGCAGAACTGTAGCAGAAGAAAACCGACGTCGCTGTA
This sequence comes from Desulfobacteraceae bacterium, assembly GCA_011389935.1. Lineage (GTDB taxonomy): Bacteria > Desulfobacterota > Desulfobacteria > Desulfobacterales > Desulfosalsimonadaceae > B1SED10-16. Next base: position 24,159 of record JAABTJ010000016.1, on the reverse strand, counting down.
TACCGTAATCTTTCCGGGCGGATGCACCAGGGGCTCGTCCAGGATCATGGAGCGCATGGCAGGCCTTCGGCGCGATTCAGGCATTTCCAAAAGCCTTTCAAAGTACGGCCTGTAGGCGGGAAGGCCCGACGTATGGCACAGCAAGTGCGCCCAGGTGATTTTCGCTTTTTCGCCGGAGCACGCTTGTCCCAGGCTGTCACGGATGGATTCCGACAGGTCAATTCGGCTTTCGGCCACTATCTTCATCACGGCCAGTGCGGTGGCAAGCGGCTTCGTCAGGGAGGCAAGATCAAAGACGGTATCCGGCGTTACTTTTTTCCCCCCTTTGAAAATACTTGTCCTTCCGGCTGCCGCAGTAACAATGACTTCATCTTCCCGCGCAGCCAAAATCACTCCGCCGGGAAACACGCCGTCTGAAACCGCCTGGTTCATTAATTGATCTATGGCATTATAACGGTTCGCTGTCATATACACGATGGAATTTGGTTTATACGGGCGGCATTTCATTTCACCGGCGGCGGCGCCGGGATCGGGGAGCAATGCAATACGCCCGTGACGCTGAAAGCCGGCAGGGTCTGCCTGAAACGATTTTCGCTACGCAGGAATAACCGCCGTTTCCGTGTAGCAGAGCGTTCCTTCCACGGCATCGAGCCGTGCTTCAAGGCCGATCGCAAGGGTTCGGCTGGACGCGCCGTGCCCGACGGGAAAGCCGGCCGCCACAGGGATCGGCAACTGTGACAGCCTGTCCCGGAAAACCTTCAAAATCTCGTCTTTTCCGCCGCAGTTGTGATACGTCCCGAGACAAATGCCCGCAGCACGGTCAAGGCTTCCCGAAAAAAGCAGCTGGGTCAGCATTCGGTCGATACGATACGGCTTTTCACCGATATCTTCAAGAAAGACAATGGCGTCTTTCAAATCCGGGAAAAAAGGGGTTCCCATCAAGTGGGCCAGTGTGGTCAGGTTGCCGCCCGCAACCGGGCCGGTCGCCTGTCCGGCAACGATCGTTTCCAAAGGGTCGGCGGAAACGGCAATGGGCTTGCCTCCGGTCACGGCGGAGGCAAGGCTTTGGAGAGCCTTTTTACCGGCCCGGGCCACGGTCGTGATCATGGGTCCGTGGAGGGTTACCATACCGCAGCGGGCGCAAAGAAAATTCAGCAGGGCGGTAATATCGCTTGATCCGATAAACAGTTTCGGGTTTTTGCGGATGGCTTTTATATCCAGATAGGGAAGCAGGCGCATGGATCCGTAACCGCCCCTGGCACACCATACGGCCTGCATCGTTGGATCGGCAAACGCTTCGTGAAGCATTGCCAGGCGGTGGGCATCCGTGCCCGCAACATATCCTTCCCGGTGGAAAATATCCTCTCCATAGGCAACCGCAAACCCCATATCCGACAAAATCCTGCCGCCCGCCAAAAATTGCTCCCGGTCAAACGGGCTTGCCGGGGCAACCGCCCTGATGCGATCTCCCTCTTTCAGTGCGGGCAAACGCCGGATATGGCTTTTCTGGAAGGATTGCATCAGGGGCTTTCAGTATCGGCGGAGGCGGTTTTGCGCTTTAATGCCGCCTTTATGAAGTCCTCGAACAACGGATGCGGAACCATCGGCCGGGATTTGAATTCCGGATGGAACTGGCATCCCAAAAACCACGGATGATCCGTGAGCTCAACGATCTCCACGAGATCCCCCTTCGGAGAAAAACCGGAAAAAACCAGACCGCTTCTTTCCATCTGCTCCCGGAAATCCATGTTGAACTCATACCGGTGCCGGTGACGCTCGGAGATCATATCCTGCTTGTATGCCGTGTAGGCCAGGGTGTCCTTTTCAATCTTGCAGGGATATGCGCCCAGGCGCATGGTGCCGCCTTTATCGGATGTAATATCCCTTCGCTGAATGCATTGGGCCCTCTCATCATACCATTCGGTCATCAGGTAGATTACCGGGGATGCCGTTTCCGGATCAAATTCCGAACTATGCGCACCCGCAATACCCAAAACGCTTCGGGCAAATTCGATCACTGCCAGCTGCATGCCAAGGCATATACCGAAAAACGGAATGTCATTTTCCCGGGCATATTTTATGGACAGAATTTTTCCCTCAACTCCCCTGGAACCAAATCCGCCGGGGACAAGCACCCCGTCCACTCCTGCCAGTTCGCTTTCATAATTTTCAGGATCAAGCGTGCCGGAATCGATAAACCGAAGTGCAACGGCCGCGTTATTTGCAATACCGCCGTGGTAGAGCGCTTCGTTTAAGCTTTTATAGGATTCCGTCAAATCGGTGTACTTTCCGACAACGGCAATGGAAACACTGCTGGCGGGGTTCTTGCAACGCTCCACCAGCCGGGTCCAGTCCTCCAGGCGAGGTGTCCCGGTCCACACATTCAGCACTTCAAGCAGCTTGGCATCAAGACCTTCATGGTGAAAAACCAGGGGGACTTCATAAATACAATCCACATCTTTTGCCGTGATGACGGCGTCCTGGCTCACATTGCAGAACAGTGCGATCTTGGCTTTCATCTCTTTCGGCAGGTATCGATCCGTGCGACAAAGGAGCAAATCCGGCTGAATGCCGATGCTTCGAAGCTCTTTTACACTGTGCTGGGTCGGCTTGGTTTTCAGTTCTCCGGCAGCGGCGATATAGGGGATATAGGTCAGGTGGATGTAGAGCACATTCTCCTTGCCGGCGTCAAAGCGGAACTGGCGTATGGCTTCCAGAAACGGCAGGCTTTCAATATCGCCGATGGTACCGCCGATCTCGACGATAACAAAATCATAATCATCCGCGGTCTTGAAAATAGAGGCCTTGATTTCATCGGTAATATGAGGAATCACCTGTACGGTGCCTCCCAGGTAATCCCCGCGGCGCTCCTTGTTGATGACCGAATGATAAATCTTGCCGGTCGTGTAGTTGTTGTCCCGTCCCAGCCGGACAGTAACGAAACGCTCGTAGTGACCCAGGTCAAGGTCTGTTTCCGCCCCGTCATCGGTCACAAAAACCTCGCCGTGCTGAAAGGGGTTCATTGTGCCGGGATCAACGTTGATGTAAGGATCCAGCTTGAGAAGCGTTACGCTCAACCCCCGGCTTTCAAGCAATGCGCCGATGGAAGCCGAGGCCAGCCCCTTTCCCAGGGAAGAGAGAACCCCGCCGGTGACGAAAATGAACTTTGTTTTGCCTGGCATAATTTTTCCTTGACGTAAGTTTGTGCTGCATGATTTCGGTAGCTTTTGCAAGGCTACCTGCCTGGTCGTTATTCGAAAATCCGTTTAAACTGATCGATCTCCTGTTGAATTTCGTCTGAAATATTTTTGTCCGCATCTTCCTTGTCTTTGTTTTCAAGTGAGGACGTCAGATGCTGAACATCAAAAGTCCCCGGTTCAAAAACCGGGTTTGCTTCAATGGAATCAACGGTGATTTTTTGAACAGCCGTCCCTTTTTCAAGAAATACCATTTCACCGGGATACCGTATGCCGTTAAACCGCCGCCACTGTGAAAACCAGATCTCCTTGGCCGGCATCTGGTCATCCTTGTCCGCAGGGGATGCCACAAGCCTCACCGGCATAAAAGTTTCCCTGTCTATCCATAACTGGGGTACGTCCGCGTCTGGATACCGGGCGCCGATGACGTAGCAGATGGCTTTTTCCAGACGGCCGAGGCTGGATACATGCATATCGATTCCCTGTTTTTTCAACCGGTCAGTCAATTCCGCTCTCCGCCCGTATGAAAACAGAATGCCGTAGCTGTAAAGGCGGTTTTCGGATTGAGATACGATACTGTCATCAATAACGGTAAGCGCCTCGCCGGGAACCGAAATATAGACATGGCGAATATCATGGTCGGAGATGTCGGAGCGGAACATGCCGGGCATACGATACCGCATGGACTGTTTATAGACATGCTGCTCCGCCGATTCCTGGTCGTCGCCGCTGCCGCTGCGGTTTGGCGTAATATGAAGGGTCTGGTTGACCTGAAATTCCGGCGGCAGCCCCATGGCGGCGACCATCTGCTCCATGATATAGGGTGCGGGAAGCACATACCCATAAGAAGACACCGGCGCGGAAACAGCAGCGGCCCCAATCAAAAGCGCAACCAGCCTGAGGGCCGATTTTCCCGTGAATATCATCTAAATCCACCCACCTGTCTGCAGGTTTAAAAAAGGAAGATGTTCGGGGCTATCCGGGCACTTCTGCCAAGTTCTTCTTCGATGCGGATCAATTGGTTGTATTTGGCCACCCGGTCGCTTCTTGACAATGACCCGGTTTTGATCTGGCCGCCGGAAACGCCCACCGCCAGATCCGCGATAAAAGCGTCCTCGGTCTCTCCGGAACGATGCGAAATAATGGTTGCATAGCCGGCATTTTTGGCGATGTCGATCGTTTGAAGGGTTTCGGTAACTGTTCCGATCTGGTTGAGCTTAATCAGGATGGCGTTGGCAAGGCCGTCTTCAATCCCTTTTGAAAAAATTTCCGGGTTCGTGACAAACACATCGTCGCCGACAAGCTGCACAAAACGGCCGAGTTTTTCCGTCATCAACGGCCAGTTGTCCCAGTCTTGTTCTGCCAGGCCGTCTTCGATTGAAAAAATAGGGTATCGTTCGACCAGGTCTCCGTAGTAGTCGATCATTTCCTCCGAGCTCAACTGCCTGTTTTCCGACTGGAGAATATACTTGCCGTCGCTGTAGAATTCGTTTGCTGCGGCATCCAGGGCAAGCCCGATATCGCTGCCCGGTTTATAACCGGCGCGTTCCACGGCCTCGATGATCACTTTCAACGCCTCTTCGTTGGACTGCAGGTTGGGTGCAAAACCGCCTTCATCTCCAACGGCGGTGACCATGCTTTTGTCGGCCAGAAGTTTTTTCAGGTTCTGGAACACTTCGGCCCCCATCCGAACGGCCTGGGCAATGGTTTTCGCCCCAACCGGTATGATCATAAACTCCTGGATGTCCAGGTTGTTTGCGGCATGGGATCCTCCGTTGACGATATTCATCATCGGCACCGGGAGGAATTTGGCACCGATGCCGCCGATATAGCGGTACAGGGGAAGACCATAGGCATCGGCGGCAGCCCTGGCCGCCGCCATGGATACGCCCAGGATCGCGTTTGCACCGAGCTTCGACTTGTTATCGGTGCCGTCGAGTTCGATCATGGTCATATCGAGTTCATACTGGTCGGCTGCATCCATTTCAAAAACCGTTGGCGCGATAATGCTGTTCACGTTGTCAACGGCCGTGGATACACCCTTGCCGCCGTATCTCGATTTATCCCCGTCACGGAGTTCCAGCGCTTCACGGGTGCCAGTCGATGCACCGGAAGGAACGGCGGCGCGACCCGTTGCCCCGCTTTCCAGGAACACATCGACCTCCAGGGTCGGATTCCCCCGTGAATCAAGTATCTCTCTTGCAATAACATCAACGATTTCTGTCATGGATTCCTCCGGAAAATGTATTGTAATTAGGACCTCCGGCCCGGGTAAGATGCTTCTGAAAATTATTTCGATAATACGTTTTGATAAACAAAGTGTCAAGCAGCAGAAATTTCTTCAATGAATCTGCTTCGGGGGTTGTACTGCCCTTTTCTGTAGGCGGCTGAACTCAGGAAAAGAAACTTTTCGGCCCGGGTCATGGCGACATACATCAGACGACGCTCTTCCTGAAGCTCTTCTTCCGATTCCATGGATTTCCAGTGCGGCAGAAGGTTTTCCTCGCATCCCACCACGAACACGACGTGATATTCAAGCCCTTTGCTGGCATGAATGGTTGATAGGCTGGCGCCGCCGACCGCAGCCTCTTCGGACGCCTCGTCGGCCTTGTCTTCGCGGATCAAAGCGGCATCTTCGATATACTCCAGGAGATTCTCGTATTTCGAGGCGGCAAATATCAACTGCTCGATATTTTCCCTGCGGGCTGTATAGTCGCCTTCGGTTTTTGAATAGGCATGGAGATGGTCATAATAGTCAATCCGGTCCACGATGGTGCGGATCGCCTGATCCGGTTTCATATCTGCGATATCGTCGACCAGGGAAAGCAGCGTCACCAAAGCACCGTGAATCTTCGGTTTCAGGATCTTTTCTGCAACCGCCCGCCGAACGCCTCCCTGAAGACCGCCGCCTTCGATGCGGCAGCGATTCAGGTTTTCGATCATTTTGGGTCCGATTCCCCGCTTTGGTGTATTGATGATCCGCTCAAAGGAGGCGTCGTCTTTTTCGAACACGGCCGCAGCAAGATAACAGTTGATATCCAGGATTTCCTTTCTTTCAAAAAAACCGCGGTCGCCCAGCATGCGGTACGGGATTCCGGCGGAGCGAAGGGCCTGCTCAAAAGGAAGGGAACAGAATTTGGTCCGGTAGAGGATGCCCATCCGGTCAAATCCGATTCCCTGCCGGTTGAGCCGGATCATCTGGTCAACGACCCATTCCGCCTCTTCGGCATCGGAAAAAAATTCCCCGATTTCAATGCCGCCGCCGGTTTTGTTGGAAAAACAGGCCTTATCCATCCGGTGACGGTTGTGTCGGATCAATTGGTTCGCAGTGGAGACGATCTCATCGGCGGACCGGAAATTCCGCTCCATTCTGAAAATTTTCGCATTTTCAAAATTGTCGTTAAAATTCAAAAAATGATTTACATTGCTCCCCCTGAAACCGTAAATGGCCTGCCAGTCATCTCCCACGCAGAACAGGTTTCCGTTCCCCAGGAGCAGCCGGGTGAGTTCTTCCTGCAGATCGTTGCTGTCCTGGTATTCATCCACCAGGATATAGGAAAAATAACTTCGGTACTTGTCGCGGATATCTGCGTGGTCCCGCAGAAGATTGCGCGTCAGCATCAGGATATTGTCAAAATCAACGGCGTTTTTTTCAAACAGTGCGCTTTCGTACCGGTCGTATATATCTTCAAGGCGAAACGGGCCAATCCGTTTGCAGGTATCAAAATAGGCTGCAGGGCTTCCGGAGTTTTTGGCATTGGAGATCGCTGCCCGGATAGCATGAAGATATTTCTTGTCGATATTAAAGGCGATCAGTATCTCGGAAATAAGCTTCTGCTGGTGATACACCGTGTAAATCTGGATCGGCTCCGCAAAACCCAGCAGCCGGGCATGCCTGCGGAGAATCTGGTAGCAGGCGGAATGATAGGTACGGACCCAGGGGAATCGCGCCATCTCCAAACCGGTCAACGCCATCAGCCGGCGCTTCATTTCATCGGCGGCCTTGTTGGTAAAAGTGATGGCGAGTATACGTTCCGGCGGGTACCCCTTATCGATCAAATGCGCAATTTTTGCCGTAAGGGCTCTTGTTTTTCCGGATCCGGCGCCGGCCACCACGAGGGCGGAACCGGTATGCTCCACCGCGGCGCGCTGTTGTTCAGACAACTCCATATTGTTTTGTTCTCTCCTTGCCAATTGGCGTCAGGCGTATCGGTCTCTATATTTTTACATTCATCGATCGGGAAGTGAAACACCGCAAAGGGAAACCCGCGCAATCATGCGAATATACATCATTACCGGGTAGTTATTCACAATAACACTGTTTATTTAAAAAAAACCGATTTATCTTGTTGACATGGTTTTTTTTTATTTATAATATAACTTTCGTATTCCCCGCCGGGTTCGTATCGTTTCCCGATATTCCCCCGCCATCGGAAACGAACGCAACCTACAATTCGAAAGAAGGGGCTCTCCTTCCCGGGGGAGCCCCTTTTTTTTATTCATCCCTTTTCCCATTGCTCTGCCTTCTTACCCTTGATGAACTCGTAAAAAGACGGTTTTGGACGGCAAAGGTAAAAATTCAAGATCAAGGCGTGTGCAATCTTTGAAGGATTGAGCGTACTTAGCCGTACGTGAGATTCTTCAAAGATTGTACGCCACGCAGATATTGGACTTTTTACGAAGCCGTCACCCTTCAGTAGTCGATATTTCGGGACGCCCCACCCGGATGCAGCCCAGACCGAAGCGAGAAATTGTGCTGGTCGGAAAGAGGTTCCGGCCGTCAAATATGATGGGAAAATTGAGTTTCTGCCGGATCATCTTGAAATTCGGGTTTCGGAACTGGTTCCAGTCGGTCAATACGGCCAACCCATCCGCTGCGTCGAGCATGTCATACTGGTCGGCAGCGATTTCAAAAGCCGGGTTGCCCCTGAAATAGGCGCGGGCGTTTTCCCCTGCGACCGGGTCATAGCCCCGTACGCGCATACCGGCGTCAATCAGGGCGGAGGAAAGGTATATGGCGGATGAATCGCGGATATCATCCGTGTTGGCCTTAAACGACAGCCCCCATACCGCGATGGTTTTTCCGGCAACGCCGCCCTTGTCCGAGAAATAGGTCTTGACCTTTTCGACCATCCGGAACTTCTGCTGATAATTGACCTCTTCAACGGCCGTCAGCAGACCTGGGCGATAGTTTACGTCCAGGGCGGTCTGAATGAGTGCCTTGACGTCTTTCGGGAAACAGGATCCCCCGTATCCCAGGCCCGGATAAATAAAATGATACCCGATCCTGTGGTCCGATCCAATGCCTACCCGCACATCCCGTATATCCGCACCCACGCTTTCGCAAATATTGGCCATTTCATTGATAAAAGAAATTTTCGTGGCAAGCATGCAGTTTGCGGCATATTTGGTCATCTCGGCGCTTCTTACCCCCATGACGATCAGCTTATCCCGGCTACGTGCATAGGGCGCATACAGATCAGAGAGCAATTCGGCGGTGTCCGCGTTGTCGGTGCCAATGATAATCCGGTCCGGCTTCATAAAATCATTGACCGCATCCCCTTCCTTTAAAAACTCCGGGTTGGACACCACGTCAAAGGGGATGTCGACCTGCCGGCGTTTGAGTTCCTCCGAGATAATCTCCTTGATTTTATCCGCGGTACCCACGGGAACAGTGGACTTGTTCACCACGATCCTGTAATCGCTCAGGTGGCATCCGATCTGGCGAGCCGCCTGAAAAACCGCCGAAAGGTCGCAAGATCCGTCCGGATTCGGCGGGGTGCCCACGCAGTTGAAAACAAACATCGAATCGACCATTCCTTCCTCAAGGGAAGCCGTGAAAAAAAGGCGCTTTTCAGCGATATTTCTGCGGACAATCTCCCCGAGTCCGGGTTCATAGATATGAATATCCCCGTTTTTCAAACGGTTTATGACATCTTCATTGATATCGACGCAATAGACGTGATTGCCGGTTTCAGCGAGGCACGCCGCTGAAACAAGCCCGACATAACCAGTTCCCACGATACAAACATTCATTGCACAGACCTTTTGGTTTGGTGCCTGGGACGAGAATCGAACTCGTACGAGGACATGCCTCAAGGGATTTTAAGTCCCTTGCGTCTACCTGTTCCGCCACCCAGGCAGGCACCTTGCGTAGAAGATGTTTCTTACAATTTTAGTGATTCACAGGCGAGATGAAAAATGCTATGTTTGATGCCGTTGATGTACATCTGGTTGTCACCGGAATGCTCGATGCACCGATTCGATCCGATTGAAAATCCCGGTAAAGCGTTGCAGCGCCGTACCGGGAAACCATAGAACCACCCCAAAAAAAGGATCTTTTGTGGTATGGGCATCATTAGCACCGGCGGCAGACAAAGTCAAGATGCAAGATGATCAACGGCAAGTCAAGGGCCAACTGGTAGGGGAGTGAAGATTTCCAGCACAATACCGGATAATCATCGCTGGCTATTGCCGGCGATTCATATCAAAAAGCAGATATCGTGGCAGACAAAGACTCCACCCAACGACTGAACGGAAAGATCAGGAAGCGGTTTCGAATGGCCGGTTTTGCCCGGGCGGGCAAATGGAGCCTTTTTTTTGTTCTCATCGGCATTATCGCCGGTACCGGTTCCATCCTTTTTCAAACGCTCTGTCAGGTAGGGGCCTCGGTGTTTATGGATTGGATGGCGGGATACCGACCCCCGGGGGCGGCAGGCGAACACCACATTCTTGCCCCCACAACGACCGTGTTCAACCGATGGATACTGCTCTTCCTGCCTGCTGCCGGCGGACTTCTCAGCGGATGGATCGTTTACCGTTTCGCCCCGGAGGCGGAAGGACACGGCACGGATTCCGCTATAGAAGCCTACCATGAGAAAGGCGGACTGATCCGTGGCCGGGTGCCGATTGTAAAAACCATTGCTTCTGCCATTACGCTGACCACGGGCGGGTCCGGCGGAAAGGAAGGCCCCATCGCCCAGATCGGGGCGGGTTTCGGATCTTTTTTGGCGACGAAGCTCAAGCTCTCGGAGCGGGAACGCCGCATCATGCTGGCTGCCGGCATCGGCGCCGGCGTGGGAAGCATCTTCCGGGCGCCCCTGGCCGGAGCCCTGTTCGCCTCGGAGGTGCTCTACAGTGATCCGGATTTTGAATCCGAGGTTATCATCCCGGCCGGTATTTCATCCGTGGTGGCCTATTGCCTGTACAGCCTCGTATTCGGCTGGGGGAGCCTGTTTCATTCTCCGCAGTTTCGCTTTGAGAATCCACTGGCACTCGGCCCCTATATCGTGCTGGCATTGGTCCTGTCCGGGCTCAGTTTTTTTTATGTCCGATCTTTTTACGGCGTGCACGACCTGTTCCGCAGCATCCCGATTGCAAATCATTTCAAACCGGCCATCGGCGGAATGATTACCGGCATGGTCGGATTTTATCTTCCCAGCACCCTTGCCTTCGGCTATGGATACGCCCAGCAGGCCATTTTCAACGAACTGGCCATTTCCGTTCTTCTGGCCCTGGCCCTGGGAAAAATTATAACCACATCCTTTACCATCGGCTCCGGCGGCAGCGGCGGCGTTTTCGGCCCTTCGGTGGTTATCGGCGGCGCGATGGGGGGAGTGGTGGGAAAACTCTTCCACGAAATCATACCGGGAATTGTCACCAACCCCGGCGCTTTTGTGATCGTAGGCATGGCCGGCTTTTTTGCGGCCGTATCCAACGCGCCCATTTCCACCATCATCTTTGTGAGCGAGATGACCAATTCCTACGAACTGCTGCTCCCCAGCCTGTTTGTCTGTTCCATCTGCTACGTCTCTTCCCGCCGCTGGAACATTTACAAAAAACAGGTCAAAAACCGGGTCGCGTCCCCGGCACATGCCGGCGAATTCATGGTGGACGTGCTTCAGTTGATCAAGGTGAAGGATTTAATGCACCTTGTTCACGAAGTACAATCGATTCCCGAGCATATGCGCTTCCATAATTTCAAGCAGTTTTTTTCCCGAACCAAACAGCATTATTTTCCGGTCATGGACAAAAACAACCGGATGGTGGGCATTTTTTCCAGTACAGATATCCGGGGCGTTCTTTTTTCGCCGGAAATCGAGAACCTGGTGGTCATGCGCGACATTGCCACGACGAACATTATTACCACCACCGGCTCCGAAGATTTGAACATCGTACTCCAGAAGATGACGACGAGAAACATCGACAGCCTGCCGGTCGTTTCCGAAGACGACCCCCAACGACTGCTGGGCATGCTTGACCGCCGGGACGTCATCTCCTTTTACAACAGACAGGTACAGCAGCTCAAGGCGGGCGGAGAAGAAAACACTTCGCACGCATAGTTTTTCATCCCTTTTCCGGCTTCTTTGGTTCTTGATAAAACAAGGCAAATCTGCTACGGAAGCGCCATGTCAAATGCAGCGGCCATTCTATCCCCTATTATCCTGGCGTCGGCGTCCCCGCGGCGGATACGCATGCTTGAAAGCCTTGACATCGATTTTACCGCCATGGAAAGCGGCGTCGATGAGGAAAATGCCTTTTTTGAAACACCTGTAGATTTCGTGCGCATGCTTTCGGTTGCCAAGGCGGAGGCCATCTCGCAGATGTATCCGGGACACTGGGTTATCGGGGCCGACTCCATCGTCACCATAGGCGATATTATACTCAATAAGCCGTCAACTCCTTCTGAAGCGCAGGCCATGCTGTTCCGTTTGAGCGGGCGGACACACCGGGTGCTGACGGGGTACAGCATTTTCCGCCAAACTGTTGGACACCGTTTTACGGACGTGGTAACTTCCGAGGTGACATTTAAAAAGCTTCGTAAAGGGGAGATCGAATGGTATACCGGTACACAGGAGCCGTATGACAAGGCCGGCGGCTATGCCATCCAGGGGATCGGGGCGTTTATGATCAGCCGCATCAACGGATCGTACACGAACGTGGTGGGGTTGCCCCTTGCCGAAGTGGTGGATCATCTTGCCGCGTGTGGCGCACTCCTCCGATAGACCCTTCCGCACCGGAATATGCCGAAAACCAAGCCGGTAAGAGATTATGGAATCAGTGGCCCAACAACTGGAACGAATCAGGGAAAAAATTGCCGAAGCCGCCCTGCGTTCCGGAAGAAATCCCGAAAGCGTGCAAATCGTCGGCGTAACCAAAACCGTCCCTGTGGAACGGATTGCGGAAGCCGCCCAGGCCGGCCTCCGTATATTCGGGGAAAACTATATCCAGGAAAGCCGGGAGAAAATGGCCCTTCTGCCCATCCCGGAGATATCCTGGCACTTTATCGGACGGCTCCAGTCCAACAAGGCCAAGCATGCGGTTTTGTGTTTCGATTTGATTCACTCGGTCCACAACGAAAAACTGGCCCTTGAGATCAACCGACAAGCCCGAAAAATCAACCGGGTCCAGCCGGTGCTGATCCAGGTGAACACCGGTGGGGAATCCGCCAAAACCGGTGTTCCGCCGGAAGAGGCCATGGACTTGGTCAACCGCATCAGCCGGCTTCAAAACCTATCGGTTCGGGGCCTGATGACCATGCCCCCTTTTTTTGACGCGCCCGAAAAGGTCCGGCCTTTTTTCCGGGCACTGTATGACCTCAAACAGAAAATCACCGATACCGGCATGGAAAACATTTCCATGGAACACCTTTCCATGGGGATGACCGGAGACTTCGAAGTTGCGGTGGAAGAAGGGGCTACGCTCGTAAGAATCGGAACCGCCCTTTTTGGAAAACGAACATGAAAATCCTTTTGCATACATGCTGCGCCCCCTGCGCCATATACCCGGTGGAGCATCTTCGCGAAACCGGGTTTACGGTCATGGGCTTTTTTTACCGTCACAACATTCATCCGTATACCGAATGCCTGCGACGAGAGGAAACCCTTCGTGAATACGCCTCGGAAATCGACATGAAGATGATCTTTCAGCAGGAATACGACATGGAAGGCTTCCTCCGAAAAATGGCCTTCCGGGAAACCGAGCGGTGCCGCATCTGCTATCACGAACGGCTGTACACCACGGCGAAGCTTGCCAAAAAGGGAAAATTCGACTGTTTTTCGTCCACCCTGCTCTACAGCAAACTTCAGAAGCATGAGCTTGTCGCCGAAATCGGAGAAGCGGCTGGAAAGTCGGCGGGCATAGGATTTTATTACGAGGATTTTCGCAAAGGATGGGAAACCGGACGCGACATATCCCTGGAGAGAAAAATGTATCGCCAGCAATACTGCGGCTGCATCTACAGTGAAAAAGAACGGTACTATCGCCCCGGAAAAGAATCATGAACGATCGGCCATAGTAACACAGGGCCTCTCAGGGATACATGTTCGGAAATTTCATATATTTTATCGTCGCACTGCTGATCTACACGACCTATCAGCCCCCGGAGATGCCTGACGCACCTTTTTATCAGGCGCTCTTGATGCTTTTGACCGTGTCCTTCGCCTTTGCCGCGCTCTCCCGGCTGCTGTTCAACAAACTGGAAAAAGCATACGATCAGGGAGAGGTGCAAAGGGTGGAAGAGTCCTTCAACGGGCTTCTCGCGCGATTGTCTATCCTGGCCACAGGGGTCTTTGCCGTCGTTATATACGTCGTCAACCTGGGCGCGTACATGCAGTCCATCCGGATATTCCGGATGTTTCCCACCCTTGAAGCGGTTTTTTTTCTGGGGCTTTTTCTGATTTACCTGTCCATCGTCTGGGCATCGGCATACGATCTGTATGAAAAGCTCAACCGGAGCGGCGAGACCCGCAGAACGTACGTAACTTCTCATATTTCCTTTTCCATACCGGTGCTTCTGCCCTGGTTTTTCCTCTCGGCCATCGCGGATTTCATCATTGCCCTCCCCTTTGAAACCCCGAAAAACTTTCTCATGTCGACCGGGGGGCAGACCACCTATTTCCTTGTCGTCCTGTTTGTCATCGCTATCATCGGACCCTGGCTGATCCAGCGGTTCTGGGGGTGCAGACCCCTTGAACAGGGATATGCGCGCTTCCGTATCGAACACATGTGCAAAAAGGCGCGGATACGATACCGGGATATCATGATGTGGCCGCTTTTCGGCGGAAAAATGATAACAGCGGGCGTCATGGGTCTGGTGAGCCGCTTCCGGTACATACTGGTCACACCCGGGCTGCTTCAATACCTCAACCCGGTTGAGCTCGACGCGGTCATCGCCCACGAGATCGGGCATGTCAAAAAAAAACACCTTGTTTTTTACCTGTTCTTTTTTGTCGGTTATCTGGTCATTGCTTTTTCCACCCTTGATCTCATCCTCTGGATGATCCTCTACATTCATACCGCTTTCGGATGGTTCGGAGACGCCCAGGGCGAGAGGTCCGCTGGTGTCCCGATCCTTTTTTCATTTACCATGATACTGATCTTCCTGCTGTATTTCCGGTACATCTTCGGATATTTCATGCGCAACTTCGAAAGACAGGCCGATATTTACGTATATCAACTCATGGATTCCGCCCAGCCGCTTATTACGACGTTCAAAAAAATCGCCGCCGCAAGCGGCCAATCGCCGGATCAGCCCAATTGGCACCACTTTTCAATTAACGAACGGATCAATTACCTCAAAAAATGCGAACGCAGCAAGAAATGGATCGATCATCACAACCGGAAAATCCGCGCAAGCATCCTGATATACTTCCTTGTTATGATTCTGATCGGCTGGGGGGGGTACTCGCTTCATGCCGGCGGCGCCGGCCAGATGATCTCAGCGAACCTGTTCGAACGGCTGATCCATCAACAGATCGAAAAAGATCCGGAAAACCCCGAGCTGCATCTGGCCTTAGCCGATATGTACCAGGGGAGCGGCGACTTTGAAAAATCGGTTGAATTCTATAAAAAAACACTTTCGTTGGCCCCGGATAATCCAACCGCACTAAACAACCTGGCCTGGCTGTATGCCACTTCCAGGGATTCCCGCTTTTTCCGGCCGGAAAAAGCCCTTGCGCTGTCCCTCCGGGCCGCAGAGCTATCCCAGGAGGCCCATATACTCGACACCCTTGCCGAAAGCTATTATGCCAACGGCCAGTATCGCAAGGCGCTCGAGACGGGAAAACAGGCCCTGGCCCTTGCAACCGAAGACAGAGCGTATTACAAAAGGCAACTGAAAAAATTCGAGCAGGCGATGAAAGGGGAACGGTAAGGGCTTTCAGGCATCAAAAAAAGAACTTTTGCGCCGTCTTTTTCCGTTGAAAACATTTTCAATGAAAATCAGAAAGCAAGCGTAGCGCCATCTCTCTACCGATCACGGATAACCGAGCGCACCATGTTTTTCATGCTTACGTTTCCAAAGCAGATCATCTTAACAAGCGTCTGCTCTTTCAATCCAAGGGTTTTCATGATCATGGCTTCATCCATGCCCTTGTCGGCATGGGTGGAGACTTTTCCGTAAAAATCCTCGAGGTACTGCAGCTTGGCAGCAATCTGCGCTTTTCCATTTTCGGGTTGAGGGTGATGGCCGCAGAAAAGCGCGTCAAACTCCAGGGCAAGAATTTTTTTAAGGGAGTCGATCTGGTCGAGGATTTTTTCATCGGCACGAAAATACTTGATCCGGCGGGACAGGAAGAGATCGCCTGAAAAAAGCCAGCCGCGCTCAGGCACATGAAAGGCAACGTGGTCTTTGGAGTGACCGGGTGTAGGGATGGACAAAAAAGAAAGGTGCTTTGTTTTCAGAACGTCAGGAATCACGTCCACTTTCAAAGGTTTTGTTGCACCCCATATAAAGTGCTGATACGGAAAAATTTTATAGGGGCGGGAGAGTTTTTCCGCAGTCTGGGCGGAGCCGTAAACGGGAATGTTAAACCGGGTTTTTACAGCGGCGGCGTTTCCGCTGTGGTCTTCATGGTAGTGGGTCAGCAAAACGGCGTCCACGGAATGCTGCGGAACGACACCCATAACCTCCGGTCGCATGCGGGACGGACCCGTATCGATCAGAACCGATCCTGCCCGGTAGAAGATCGTTGTCATCAAAGGATGTCCAACAGGAGAACACCCCACCTCCCAGCCGCAAACCTCACCGAAATCATGTTTTTTAAAAAAACGCATCCATTCACTCCCCAACTTCTGGTCCATCTTCTATCCGGATGTTTCACGGCGCAATGCCTTCCGCATAAAAGACTTTTTTCTACCAGCAACGGGAAAAGATGGCAAGCATGTTGCGAAAAAGAACGGATCATGATAGATTACCCGAGGTTTTATCGATCTCGCTGCCCCCTTTTGCGGAAAAAAAGGCAATACATTCCCTTATGAATTCCGATCCCATCGATACATGCACCTTTGAGATCCGGCCTTCGGCGCCGGGCACGGCCACCATATTCCTCCACGGCGACATGGTCATCGACACCGCGCATGACCTGATCAAGAAGATACGGCCTGAAATCAGGCAGCACAGATTTAAAAACGTGCTCATCGATATTGCCGGGGTAAACCGGCTCGATGACTATGGGGTAATGGTCCTATCCGAAATCCAGAACATGACAGGGGTTTCCGAAAACAAGTTCGAAATTGCAGGGATGCGCCCGGATCACCAGAGAATTTTCGATATCACCGATTTTGACCGGAGCACCCTTTGCCCCATCACCCATCCCCCACCACCGAATATTGTCGTTCAGGCCGGCGAGGCGGCAATCAACGCGCTAAAAGGCATTGTGTATTTTATCGCCTTTATCGGGGCCATTGCCATTTCCGTGGCCCGGGTCATGAAGCACCCCCGCTCCCTGCGATACGGGGATATTGTGATGCATATGAAAACCACCGGCGTCGACGCAGTCCCCATCGTCGGGCTCATCAGCCTGATGCTGGGGCTTATCATCGCCTTTGTATCGTCCATGCAGCTCAAGGTATACGGTGCAAACCTATACGTTGCAAACCTCGTGGCCGTGGCCATGGTGCAGGAACTTGGACCCATCATGACCGCCATTGTGGTTGCGGGCCGCTCAGGCTCCGCCTATGCTGCGGAAATCAGCACCATGAAAATTTCCGAGGAAGTCGATGCCCTCTATGTCATGGGATTCGACCCCAACCTCTTTTTAGTGCTCCCCCGGCTGATCGCGGCTGTTCTCGTTGTGCCGGTGCTCACAATGTTCTCCAACCTTTTCGCCATTGCCGGAGGGGCGATTATCGGTGCAGCAATGCTCGATGTTGCCATGGACACCTATATCAACCAGTCGATAAGCGCCATTAAACTGTTCGAACTCATGTGGGGGCTTTTCAAATCCTCCATCTTTGCCGCCCTGATCGCCCTCACCGGATGCCTCCGGGGATTCCAGGCCAAAGGGGGTGCGGCATCCGTGGGCAACGCCACCACATCCGCCGTGGTGACGGCCATTTTTCTCATCATCCTGTTCGATTCGATGTTTGCCGTTATCCGAATTTACTGGGGGTAGAGCCAATGCCGCAAAACGAATGCCTGAGGGTGGAAAATCTCGTCGTCCGGTACAACGACGACCTTATCCTGGACGATATCAGCTTTTCGGTGGACCGGGGGGAGATCTTCATCATTATGGGGGGAAGCGGATCGGGCAAGACCACCCTTCTGCGCCACATGATCGGCCTGGAAACGCCTGCTTCCGGGCATGTATACATCCGGAATACGGACATTTTCAACACGGACGAGCAGACCTTCATGAACCTTCTGAAAAAAATCGGCGTGTTGTTCCAGGGGAGCGCGCTGATCGGATCCATGACCGTCGGCGAAAATGTCGCCCTTCCGATCATCGAGCACCATCAAATGGACAGCCGGCTGATTCCGGTGATCGTCCGGATGAAGTTGTCGATGGTAGGGCTGGCATGTTTTGAACAGCATCTGCCTTCCGAGATCAGCGGCGGCATGAAAAAAAGGGCCGGCCTTGCCAGGGCCATGGCCCTTAACCCGGATATCCTTTTCCTGGACGAACCCTCTGCCGGTCTCGACCCCAGCACTGCAGCCGGAATCGACGAGATGATCCTGCACATCAACCAAACAACAGGTACCACCATCGTCATTGTCACCCACGACCTGGACAGCATCTTCACCGTTAGCAAAAGGGCAATCCTGCTCGACATGAAGACCAAGAAAATCATCGCCCAGGGAGACCCCCGGATACTGAAAAACAGTCATGATAACCCGGAGGTCAGAAATTTTTTTATGCGCAAAAGCGTTTCATCGGTATTGAAATAATTGCATTTTCTGTATATTGTAAAATCATATGAACAAAGGCAAAGCCGCGCTCCGGTATGCGTGGAAACGCCAATTAATAATGGGAAAATATTATGGCCACCACCCGGCAAAAATTTTCCGTCGGAATTTTCGTCATCATCGGGGGATCCCTGATCATCCTGTTTACCCTGATACTCGGTCTTTCCGATTACTTCAGGGAGGGACAGCGGTACGCCGGATATTTCCAGGACTCGGTCCGGGGGCTCAATCCGTCCGCAAAGGTCCGGTACCGGGGCGTCCAGGTGGGGCTCGTCGAATCTCTCCGCCTCGCCCCGGACGGCGACCTTGTCGAAGTCATTATGCTCATTGAGGATGAACTGGCCGATCCGTCCGAACTGGTGGCAATCATCCGCACCATTGGAATCACCGGGATCATGTATATCGATCTCGAAAGGGCGCTTCCGGAGGACAGGGAAAAGACGCCGCAGTTGACCTTTACACCACAATATCCCGTCATCGCGACGCGGCCGTCCGAACTCTCCCGCATGATCAGCGGGGTGGACCGAATCATCACCAACCTGCAGGAGCTCCGGGTAAAAGAATTGTCCATGGGCATGGAGTCCGCTCTTGACAATTTCAACCGGATGATAACCGAAGCCCGGATAGAGGAAATTTCCACCGGTCTTCGCGATAGCATTGAAAAAGCCAACGCCATACTGGACATGGAGGAGTGGAAGGAAATTCAGTCTTCCCTTTTGGGCTCCCTTGAGGAATTTGACGCCCTGATCAAAGACAGCCGCCGGACAATGGAACGGGCGGACAGGCTTCTGGATGCAAACACAGAGCCGATCCAAAAAACCATTGCAGAGGCGGGAAAAGCCGCGGAAAATGCCGCGGCCCTTTTTGACCGGGCAGGCACCATGGCTGCCGATACGGAGACGCGCATTGACGCATACGATCAAAAACTGTCGATAATCGTGGACGACCTTCACCAGGCCGCGGGCAACCTGAATCGGCTGATGGACCAGTTGGCAAACCATCCGCCGCAGCTTCTTTTCGGACGCCCGGCAGCGCCCAAACCAATTGAAAAATAAAGCGTGTTCCCATGCGAAAACAAACGGCAATATGCATCATGCTGATGGCAGGGGGGATGTTCCTTCTTGCCTGCGGATGCGGGTTTTCCCGCCATCAGCCGGAACCCGTGAGCTATTACGCGCTCCATTATGACGTGCCGGAACTGCAAATCTCTGTGAAAAACATCACCAACAGCCCGGTTGTCATCCGCGTGAAGCGGCTCCAAACGCAGCCCCCGTTCAACACCACCCATATCGTTTATGCCGACAACCCGTACCAAAGAAGCCGGTACCTGTACCACCAGTGGATTACCACGCCGGCCGACATGCTGACCACCCTGCTGGTGAGGGATATCGAGGCGGCAGGCCCTGCCGGCATGAGCGTATCGACGACCCCCGGAAAGGCTGCCACCCACCGGGTGGAAGGAACGATCGTCGATTTTTACGAAAACGATGAAAATCGCCAATGGGAGGCGGTGCTCGTCCTTCGGCTGGCTTTGACGCGCGTCGACCCGGTATCCCGAACCGAAGAAATCCTGTTTCAAAAAACCTACCGGGAAACCAGGCCCCTTCAAAAAAACAACCCCCATGAACTTGCCCGGTCGATGAGCAAGGCCATGGAGGCTGTATCCAATCGCTTTATCGGCGACATGTACGACAATCTCCGATAAAGTGCCGCCTGTCAAGGGTCTAAAACGTGTTCTCCCTCGTAAATTCCGAAATCTCCTTGCGCTTCGGGGCGGAGGGAACCTTTGACGGAAACCCCATGGGAATTAACACCACCAACTCATGTCCGGCGGGCATGTTGACGGCCGCTGCGGCCTTGTCGTGATCGAACAACCCCGCGATAACTGTGCCAAGCCCCGCTGCATGGGCCGCAAGAACGATGCTCTGGGTGGCAAGCCCCAAATCGAACATGAACCAATCGCCGAACTTGGTGGTCACGGCATTCTTGTAATAGCCGGAATCGTTCAACCTGGCGCACAGGGCAAGGACCACCGGCGCGTTGACAATGGACTTGAACGCGGGATTGGACTTTGGAACCGCCTCCTGCACCCGGGCCTTGACCTCCGGGTCCTTGATAACCACGATTTCCCAGCACTGGGTATTCGCCCATGACGGTGTCCACTGAACCGCCTCCAGCACGGTCTGCAGCAAGTCATCCGGAACCGCTTTGTCTTCGAAATTTCTCACGCTCCGCCGTTCCTTGATCACCTTCATTATCGCGTCCTTCATGGTATCCCCCTTTTGAAATTATCCGAGTATTATATCTCCCATCCTTTCGGGCCGCCACAGATGTCATCAAACATAAGCGCGCCGGATCCGGTATGCAAACAACCTGACTATGATTTACCGGCCTCCCCGAGCAGGAAAAGGGCGAAATGGAGATCCTCGGGGGTTGTAATCTTTATGTTGTTTTTGCTACCGGGAAGGATTTGTACCGGCGTCCCGTAACTTTCAAGTACGGAAGCATCGTCGGTTACCAGAAGGCCTTTTTCAATTGCATTTTCAAGTCCGGCCTTGATCCGTTTCAGGGAAAACGCCTGCGGCGTCTGGGCCATCCAGACATTTTTCCTGGAAATGGTGCCGGTGATAAGGCCCCGGGAGTCGGCCTGCTTCAGCGTATCCGATGCGGGAACGCCCAAAATGCAGGCCCCGGATTTCGCTGCGCAATCAATGCAGTCGGTGATCATATCACCGGACACGAAAGGACGGACGCCGTCATGGATAAGAACGATCGCATGATCGCCCGTTTGCCGTTCCGCGGCCTTGATACCCTCGTAAACGGAATCCTGCCGGTGTTCTCCACCGGGAACCAGCATGATTTCCGTTTTCCAGGCGACCGTTGAAAGAATGTGCTTGCGGCAATAGGGAATTTCCTCAGCAGCGACCACCACAAAAATCCGGTTGACCGCCGGATGATCGTCAAAAACCATGAGCGTTCGGGAAAGCACGGGTAAACCGGCCAGGTCCAGGTACTGTTTCGGCCGGGCATTGTTCATCCGTTTCCCGCTGCCCGCAGCAAGTATTATCGCCGATACCATCCGTACATACGCCGCATTGTAAAATTTATCTCAGGTAATGAAGATCCTTGGGCAGCGATATTCCCTTGCCCATGCGGTCCTCGCCGTAATTGACGCCCGCCAGGATTTCTATGTCGCGAAGTGCGCGCACGTCGCCTTCAAAGACCACTGCCTCGATCTTTTCCTTCTGAATCTTCCCCCCTGCCCATTGCACATCCAGTACGCTGCCCGCATCAAACCGGTCGCCGTTGACCACCATTTCCACCTGCCCGCCGTATTTCTGAACAACCTTGGCCACCAGCAGGCTGGGACGGCAATGAAAACCCAGGTCCCTGGGTATGGGGACCCGGATCCGCCCTTTCTGAACATTTTCTTTCAATATTTCATGGGCCACTTTCCGTCCGGTGATAAAATAGTGGTTTACGAAGTGCAGTCCGTAATTGATGGTGCAGTCCAGCAGCAGATTTGGAGACACAAGGGTCGACAGCTTTTCACGCACTTCCTTGTAAATACTTTTATACCCGACTTCAATCAAATGACGCTCATAGAAATGGAGGAATCTTCCCATGATCTGCAGCAGGTGAAAAATGACGGAAAAGTAGGAACGAAACTGCTTCATCCGGCGGTTGCCGAACTGGAACCCGCCGTGGATAACATAGGTGTCAAAAGAAGATTGGAGATTGTGCACCAGCATTTCAAAGCGCCGTATAGATACCTCGTTGACCTTTGCGGGAACAAGTTGTTTGAGGCCTTCCAGATCATACGCTTCGTAGAACTCGTAGGTGTCGAAATCGTCCGCAATGGAAATAAATTCGTTCGCTACCCGGACCACATGGTCCTGCTGCTGGTCCTTGTCTTCGTCATCAATGTCGTATTCCAGCTTTTCTCCGGTGACCACATCCGGAAAGTGGGAGGCCGCATAGGCCTCAAGCTTGTCATAAACGCCGAGCCGAAGGGCTTCGCTGTTGATCACCGGCGCAAGGTTCATCAGGGAATTGTTGATGAAATCAAGCACAATCTCCCCGTATTTCCGGAAATCCTCTTTCCGGTCAATATCGTAGAACACAAGCCGGTTTAAGATGTGCTTCTGGGAATACCCGGCAAGGCTCAGGTGCCTGACGGCCGCGGCAAGCTCCCGGTAAAAATACCAGTTGGAATTGTTCTTGGCCCCGTGAAAATCAAGCAGGTCTTCCAGCAGATGAGAGCTTGTGATCAATTTGGAGTAAAGGCTTTTGGTAAACAGGTTGTTCGGGTTGTCCGTGCCGGAGATATATAGAAGACAGCGCACATAAGGGCGCGAGTAGAATTTTATCCTTTCGGCAAAAGAAAGGTCGCAGGATTCATTGTTTTCCATGGCGGGTTTCTCAGTAATGCTAAAAAAAACGTAACAGTTGGGTGCGCTTTTGTTCGCAGTTGATTGGCACAAGCGTTGCGGCATGCGCCCGCACCGAGGGATCATTTGTCATGTTCAACTGCCAGGGCAGAAAAAAAAAATAGGCCGGCACGGCTCGTAAGCCGAATTCTGTTCCCGCATATCAGGTCACCCCGATAACGGGCGGCGGTCATTCATCTGGGATACCGTTTTACAGCGGTATCTCTTGCGACCTACCCGGGAGCATCGGACGGGCCGCCCTCAAACGCTCCCCTATATGGTCTTGCACCGGGTGGGGTTTACAAAGCTTCTCCAGTCACCCGGAGAACTGGTGCGCTCTTACCGCACCGTTTCACCCTTACCCCGCAAAAAAGCGGGGCGGTATACTTTCTGTTGCACTTTCCTTCGCGTTGCCGCGACTCCACGTTATGAAGCACCCTGCCCTGTGGTGTTCGGACTTTCCTCCAGCCTTCAGAAAAGGCCAGCGATCGCCTGAACCGTACCGACCGTACTCAAATCATGCGATACAAAACAAGTAACGCTTATTATAAAACATAAATCATCCTATAGCAATGGGGGCATAAACGAAGTTCATTTTCCCTGTGAAGTTCATTGTACAGCTGAGGGGGGATATTCAAATGGCACCCCTTGCATATGCCACCGTTTACCGACACAATCGCAACACCCCCTGATTTGCTCTTGATATTATCATATTTTCCTTTCAGGGCGGGATCGAGCATATCGACGATTTTTCTGATTTTTGCCTGCAATTGGGACAATTTTTCCCTTTCAACGGCGGCAATTTCTTCATATTCCCGTTTTTTGCCTTCAATAACGGCCTTTTCCCCCGCATACATGTTTTCCGCCTCGGCAAGCCCGGCTTCCGCCGCATCAATATCATCGAGGCACTGGAGCATTTCGTCTTCCATGCGGGAACATGTGGCATGGATATCGTCAATTTCCTTTAAAAGCGCCTGGTAATCCTTATTGCTCTTGACGGAATCAAGCTGGGTCTTCCGTTTCCGAATCCTCGACTGGCTGGTTTCAAAATCCGCCTCGATCATCCGGTATTTCTTTTTCAATTCAGCCGCATGATTTTTTCTCGATTCAACAAGCCCGGTCGCTTCAACAAGCTGCATTTCCAGGGCTGCCGCCTGCGCCGGCAGGGAAGCCAACGCGGCTTCAATGCCGGCGGCATCGATTTCCGCGGACTGCAATTCGATCATCAATTCCAGGTTTTCTCTTGTAATGGATACCATTGCTATTTGCTCGGCACTCAAAGGGTTACAAACTAGAACCCATCTCAACATTCGGATTTCGGTTCAAGATCGCGGCGGCGTCTTGT
>JAABTJ010000015.1 GCA_011389935.1 Desulfobacteraceae bacterium | reverse complement strand
GTACTTAGCCGTACGGGAGATTCTTCAAAAATTGTGCGCAACGCTGATATTGGGCTTTTTACGAAGCCGTCAAGATTGAAAAAATTCACAGGACGATTATATTTATTAGTTATGATTACACGTTTTTTGCCATGGAAATTCCTGCTCAAAAGCGCTGCGAGGCGTTTCGGCATTATCGATCCGTTGAGTCTCATTGCCCGGGTTCGCCGCTTTTCCCAGCCATCCGAGGTCCAGGAGCCCATAGAACTGCTCCGGGCGGGGATTATTTTTCATGCCCGCGGCCTTATCAACTCCCGGGTGATCCAGTACAACCTGGACTGGATATGGCCCTTCTGGGCGGAAA
The DNA here is from genome assembly GCA_011389935.1 of Desulfobacteraceae bacterium. Taxonomy (GTDB): domain Bacteria; phylum Desulfobacterota; class Desulfobacteria; order Desulfobacterales; family Desulfosalsimonadaceae; genus B1SED10-16. The sequence continues at coordinate 67,321 of JAABTJ010000015.1, read as the reverse complement.
AACAGTTCGACCCGAACGCCACGAGCTTTATCCCCAGGGGCTTTTCCTTTTCCCATGTCAATCTCACCCACAGGAACTGGACAGCGGTGGGGTATCCGGATGTGCCTGCCTATCCCATTGTGGATCCGCAGGGCTTGTTGACACCCTTGTATGACGGCTGGTCCATTGACTGCTGGATTATTGCCAAAGACGGCACCTGGTTCATCCCTTCCCGGCTGGAAACCGCCGCACAGGAAATCCGGCAACGCCCTCTCACGGTGAATACGCGCCTGGAAAAGGACGGTTTTGTCCTGGACACGACCATACGGATGGCGCATGAAAACGGCCGTTTTTATGCCTCCATGGAAGCAGAGGCATCCTCGGAAAAAGCGGCCTGGCTTGTGGTTGCCATACGTCCGTATAACCCGGAAGGGATACAGTTTATCGAAAACCTCCGGTTTGAAAAAGACCCGGCATGGTTCTGGGTGGTGAACCGGCATGCCCGCGTATATCTGGACCAGGAGCCTGAAAAAGTCCTTTTTTCGAATTATCACGACGGGGATGTGGTTCATCAATACAGTGGTCCGGAAACAACGCAAAAGGTTCATTGCGGCGTCGGCCTGGCCACGTCCGCCGCATTTTTCCCCATATCCGGAAAGTCCCGCCATATAAAAATTTCTGCCGATATCTCCCGGGATCTGCCGCCGGGCCGGACGGTACGAATCCCGCCGTCCGACTCCTGGGAAAAGCACCTTGAAGGCGCTGCGCGTCTTTCCGTGCCGGATGATCGGATACAGCGGCTCTACGACACCGCCCTTTCAACGCTTCTGCTTTTGTCTGCCGGTGATGCGGTCCCCGGGCCCTATACCTACTTTCGATTCTGGTTCCGGGATGCGTGCCTGATGATCAATGCCTTGCTGGGGGCGAATCTGCTGGAGCGCTCCTACCGACATCTTGACACCTTTCCGGATCGCCGGAAGATCTCCGGTTATTTCCAGAGCCAGCAGGGGGAATGGGATTCCAACGGCCAGGTGCTGTGGATCATGGGGCGGTACCTGGATCTCAGCGGAAACCGGCCTTCGGCCAAATGGCTCGATGCCATTTTCAAGGGGGGGATGTGGATCGAAAAGAAACGGACCCGGAAAAAATCCGGCCGGCCCCATGAAGGCCTTTTACCGGCAGGCTTTTCCGCGGAACATCTCGGGCCCAATGATTTTTACTACTGGGATGATTTCTGGGGGCTGGCCGGACTGCAGACCGCCGCGAAAATCGCCCGCAAATATAATTCATCCGGACTGGCCGACCGGTTTGATCAATACGCCGCGGATTTTGAGAAAACGATATTTTCTTCTATCGAAAAAATTCCCGGTGTCAAAAGCCGGGGGGGCATCCCCGCCTCCCCCTACCGCCGGATGGATGCGGGGGCTATCGGCTCGCTCGTGGCCGATTACCCGCTGCAGCTTCTGCCGGCCGATAATTCGCTCATTGCCAATACGGTGGAGTATCTGATAGACAATTGTTTTCACCGGGGCGCCTTTTTCCAGGACATGATTCATTCCGGCATCAACGCATACCTGACCCTGGATATTGCCCAGACCCTTATGCGCCATGGAGATGCGCGGTATCGGGACCTGATTGAAAAAGTGATCGACCTGGCATCCCCGACCGGACAGTGGCCCGAGGCCATTCATCCCCTTACCGGCGGCGGCTGCATGGGCGACGGTCAGCACGGATGGGCTGCGGCGGAATTTTTGATGATCATCCGAAACATGTTTGTCCGGGAAGAAGCGGGCAGGCTGGTAGTCGGCTCCGGCATATTTCCGGAATGGATTCACCATGACGAGCCGGTGATCTTCGGCCCTACGGCCACGCCGTTCGGGCCGCTATCGGTAACCATTGAAAAGACGGATCGGGGAGCGAAAGTCACGCTCGACAATCAATGGCGCACATCTCCGCCGGAAATTGACATCCGGATTCCCGGCCATATCCGCAGGCTGCACACGGAAAACAGGGAAAGCCCGCTTGTGCTGGAGGTCGAAAAGATATGAACATCTGCATGTTTACCAACACCTATATTCCGCACGTCGGCGGTGTGGCCCGCTCGGTTTCCTGTTTTGCGGAGGATCTTCGAGAACTCGGGCACCATGTCCTGGTGGTGGCCCCCCGGTTTCATGACCAGCCGAAAAAGGAAAACGAGGACCAGGTGATTCGGATACCGGCGATCCAGAATTTTAATGGCAGCGATTTTTCCGCCAGCATCCCGTCCCCTTTTTTGATCTCCCAGAAAATGGAGAATTTTTCCCCGGACATCATACACAGCCACCATCCGTATCTGCTGGGGGATACAGCCATGCGTATCGCCGGGAGAAGGTCCCTGCCCATTGTGTTCACCCATCATACCCGGTACGAGGAGTATGCGCATTACGTGTTATCGTCAAACACCATGAAAAAATTCGTTACCCGCCTATCAACGGCCTATGCCAATTGCTGTACCTCCGTTATCGCGCCCAGCCGGAGCATTGCAGCGCTGATAAAAAAACGGGGCGTAACCCGGCCGGTGGCGGAAATTCCCACCGGCATCGATTGGGACGCATTTCAAAAAGGGGAGGGAAGCCGCTTTCGGGAACAGGCCGGAATTGATGCAAGCGTGCGGCTGATCGGCCATGTGGGTCGGCTGGCGCCGGAGAAAAATCTTGGCTTTTTGGCCAAAGCCGTTAGAATCTATCTCGCGCAGCACGACAAGGGCAAAAAAAGCAAGTTTCTGGTTGTGGGGGAAGGGCCCGAGCAAAAACGGATGAAGCAGTCCTTTGCGGATGAGGGTCTCGGGGATCGCCTGATTCTGGCCGGAAAGAAAACAGGAGATGATCTGGTCAATGCCTACGGTGCCATGGATCTGTTTGTTTTTTCCTCTATGTCCGAAACCCAGGGGCTGGTTGTCGCCGAAGCCATGGCTGCGGGCACGCCGGTCATTGCCTTAGACGCATCCGGCGTGCGGGAAGTGGTGTCGGACAATGAAAATGGCCGTCTTTTGCCTGCGGATGCCTCCCCCGGCGATTTTGCCGAGGCCATTGCCGATTGGGGCAAAGACCCTGATGAAAAGGCCGTCTGGAAAAAGAATGCCCTTGCAACGGCCCGCGGGTTTGACCGGATGAAAATGGCCGAAAAGCTCTCGGAGCTCTACGAACACATGCTGCAGAAGCAATTGAAGCCTGCCGCAGAGTATCACACGATGATCGGCGCCTGGGAAGGCCTTCTTCATGGCCTTCGAACCGAGTGGGACCTGCTTTCGAGCAAGGTTGAAGCGATTGCGGATTCCATTGGCATGGAAGAGGACGCCGGGTGACGACATAAGGCGCCCGGGAAGTCCCGGTCCGCTTTCGGCGGCCCCCAAGGGTCCGGCGGCGGGTCCGCATACGGAATGCAAAGAGGCAATACCATGGGAAAATCTCCGATTTATGGACCCGTAACGTCACGTCGGCTGGGGTTGTCCCTGGGCGTTGACATGGTGCCGTACAAGGTATGCAGCTTTGACTGCATCTACTGCCAGATCGGTCCAACAAAAAATCCTTCCGTGGAAAGAAGGAATTTCGGTTTTGCAGACAATATTGTAAAAGCGATACAACAAAAACTGGAAGCCGGTGCAAGGGCGGATCACATTACCCTCGGCGGTTCCGGAGAGCCTACCCTTAACCTGGAAACCGGCGATATCATACGAGGCATAAAAACGCTCACGGATATCCCGGTGGCCGTTTTGACAAACGGGTCGATGCTGTGGGATCAAAAGGTCAGGCAGGATCTGTGTGCAGCCGATATCGTACTGCCGTCCCTGGATGCCGGGGACGAAGAAACGTTTAAAAAAATCAACCGCCCCCATCCGGACATCTCTTTTGAGCGTCTGCTTGACGGGATCCTATCGTTTTCAACGGAGTATTCAGGAAAAATCTGGCTGGAAATATTTTTTATCGAAAACATCAACACCTCCGCTGCGCATGTGGAAAAACTGAAGCGCCTGGTGCAGCGTATCGGTCCGGACAAGGTTCATCTGAATACCGCCGTACGCCCTCCTGCGGAAGCCTTTGCCACCGCCGTTGACAGAAACACCCTTTGCGCCATTGCAGAATCAATCGGCGACAGCACTTCGGTGATTGCAGAATTTAAAGAAAATCCGGATGACGCTGTTGAGGCGGAACTGCCTGAAGAGGCGCTCGTGGATATGCTTCTCCGGCGCCCATGCACGCTCAACGATATTGCAACGGCTTTACATGTCAACCCTTCGCTGGCAGTAAAGCTCCTTGACCAACTCGTTGCAAGGGGGCGCGTGACGATCACGTCCTCCGGTTCCCGGCTGTATTATGTATGCAAAGAGGAATCGGATTTTTCCCAATGACAACGCGGTCACATTTACGAACAAGGGTTCCTGTCAGTCCCTGTAGATCGTGACTTCGAGCCTTAGTGGCGCAGCCGGAAAGGGAAAGGCCTGCGCCGGCAATCCTGGCGGCAGCCGCCAGGAGCAGCAGCCCCCGGCAGACAGAGATGTATACCGGACTGTCAGGATTCATAAATAAACCATGCCCCATGGGTTACGGTTTTTCCTCGAAATACTGCACGCGGTAAGTGTAGACCAGCAGATCCCCTTTTTTCCACTCATCGGCTGAAAGGCCCGCTTTAAGGCAGAGGTGGCTTAGAAACGCCTCCTTGTCCGGGAGCTGATCCCACACCTGGGGCAAAAAGGTGGCGCTGTGCATCCCCTTGCGGATAATCACGCCGTCCACACCCGGCGTCAGTTTTGCCAGGAGATCCTCCGGTCCGTTGTAATCCAGCGATGCGGGTTCGGTGAGGAGGCTGATTTCCAACTGGATCGAATGAAACTCTTCCTTGCGGAGGGGAGGGAAGCGAGGATCGTTGAATGCCGCATTGACAGAATTTTCCGTAACGCTTTGCCGGATTGTATGCTCCGGCGACAGATTCCCAATACACCCTCTCAACTGTCCGCCGCTTTTCAGCGTGACAAACGTCCCCCGTCTGTCATCAAAGGTCTCATCCGTCAATTTGCCTTCCAGCCCGGGCAATCCTTCGTACGCCAGGCCCAGTCGCCCGGCGATGGTTTTTCTGGCCAGCGCAAGAAGGAGTTGACCTTTTTCCCCGGGAAGGCTGCCGCTGCGATTGGTATTCATCGTTTCACCCCATAAAACCGTTATTGTTGTTTCACGTATAATATTATATTATTGGCCCATAGAAAAGAATGATTTTTGAACCCATTGTCTTCGTGACGAGCAAAATAGCAAAGGTGGCAACGGATGATCATACTCGCGGTAAGCGATATTCACGGTATGGTGGAATCAATTGAAAAAATAAGCAGACAACTGCAAGAATCCGATGTTGCATGCATTACCGGCGATATTACGCATTTTGGCGGGGCCCGGGAAGCCGGACAGGTGGTCGAGTCGGTCTGCCGGTATGCGCCGCGGGTACTGGCGGTGCACGGAAACTGCGATACCCCGGAAGTGGTGGACTACCTGGATGAGAAGGGCATCAACCTGCACGCCCGGGCGCAAACCATAGACGGCATCGGATTTCTGGGGCTTGGCGGATCTCTTGAAACCCCTTTTCATACGCCCATCGAGTATGCCGAGGCGGACTTGCGCCGCTTTCTCGATCAGGCAAAGACGATGCTGCAGCCTGAATCTACCATGGTGCTGGTTTCCCACCAGCCGCCGGCTAACACGGCCTGTGACAGGCTGAATTCAGGCCATCACGTGGGAAGCCATGCGCTGCATGCGTTCATTGAGGAATATCAGCCCCTGGTATGTTTTACCGGACATATTCATGAAGCCGTTGCCACGGATCGTATCGGAAAAACGCGGATTGTCAACCCGGGACAACTGGGAAGCGGGCGGTATGCGTACGCCGAGATTGAAAACAGCCGTGCGGAAGTCGAAATCCGGTCGATCTGAATCGGATACAGATGTTGCAGGTCGTGTTATCCTGTTGTTGCCCTATCGGGTCGGACCGGGAATGTTGAGGGTTCCGCAGGTGTTTTCCCCGCAGGTCTTGGTTGAAACACTGGGTTGGGGCCCGCTTCCGGAAGCCCCCATGGTATAGCTGGCCGCGCTCAACACCCGTTCCAGGTCGCTGCTCTCACAGGCGTTGCACTTCATTTCCACGCTATCGGATTCGCTTTTGGTCACGATGACTTCCTGAACATTTCCGCATTTCAGACAACGAAATTCATATATTGGCATTGGTTTCTCCCTGTACGATTTTTGACGGCTTCGTAAAAAGTCCAATATCTGCGTTGCGCAAAATTTTTGAAGAATCTCACGTACGGCGAAGTACTATCGATTCTTCAAAAATTTCACGCGCCTTGATCTTGAACATTTTACAAAGCCGTCTGAAAACGACTTTTTACGAATTCATCATTTTTGTTATGATATAACTTTTTATAATAGCGGTTTTGATAGAGATTTGTCAAATTCGAATCCGCTTTTTTGCAACTCACCTCAAAAATATCTCTTTTTTAGAGGATTGCCAGAAACGCATAATTTCATGGGCGTCCCCCCTTTTTTTCTTGCTTTTCTCTGTGAATCTCTGTGTCTCCTCTGTGCTCTCTGTGGTAAAACCCACCTTCCCCGCATTTTCTGCCTTACTTGATTATTTTTTTGCGATGGATTGTGGATTGTATTCCCTGCTTTGCGCTATCCGTTCAGGCCCCAACCATCTCCGGGAGCCGGGAAAGGTCGGTGATGATAATGTCCGGGCGAACGCCCCGGCAGCAGGGATCATCCCGGTGCAGCCGGAGAGAGCGGCGGTCTCCGGCGAAAAGGGCGGTTTGAAATCCCGTCCGTTGTGCGGGAAGGATATCGTTACGCATGTCATTTCCCAGGAAAAGCGCATTTTCAGGAAGGATGCCGTATTTGCGAAGCGTTTGCGCAGCAGCGCCAAAAAGCAGGGGTGAAGGTTTTGCCCGGCCATGGCGATAAGAATAGATGAGCAGTGCCGGATCAAAGCCCATGTTTTCCGGCAGATTTCCAAGGAAATATTCAAACATCAGGGGCGTATAAAACTGCGCGTTGGAAATAATGCCGGTTTTCAGCCCGGACCTGTGGATTCGTAAAAGCATCCGGCCTGCGTTCGGCATCGGGTATACCGGGTTGATGATAAGTTCAAAGTGTAGCGCAAAACGGCGGCTGCGTTCGATGTCGCCCAATTTCAGGATCCGTTGCCATATCTGGTCGATTTGTATCTCGGGATAGTCGATTCCCTGACGGACAAGATGGTCCTGTTCGTTTTCAACGGCCCTGGCATAGGCCCGCAACAGCTTGTCCGGTGACAAGGAGAGGACCCAATCGGCGGCAAGGTTTTCAATGGCCTTCCAACTCTCCGGGAAATCATTCACATCATCGGATGCGCTGGTATCCCGAATCCCGCCCAGGTCGCCGGACGCGCTGATAAAAAGCGTACCGTAGACATCAAAAAGAAGCGCTTTGACCGGACGCCTGCAGGATCCGGAAGGCGCCAGGCCCGCCGGAACCGGTTCAAGGGGTTTGCTATGCCGGTCAAAAATATCATGAAAGGTCAAGGTCGCACCACTTCATCAAACTGAAATTGTCGGGGCGCAGAAATTGCCGCAGCAGCACAGATTTGTCGATTTTGTGCCGCACAGCCTCGCGCAGCACCTTTTTATAGGTGTCCATGAGGCGGTCCCGGTATGCTTTCCGGTTGTACTGGTTCTGTATGGCGCTGCAGTTGGATGAAACAACGCGCGGGAATGCGGGAAGGGTCCGGAAGCGCGACAATACCGGGTTGAACCGTTCAAAGCTGCGGTATGCGGACCGATCGCCGATCAGGCGGTCCAATACCTTTTGTTGAAGCGGTTCGTTCAGCACGGAAAAGTCAACCGCCCCTTTTTGAATGATGCGCTCAAATCCTTCGGAAACACTGGATTCATCAATATCTGCGCCGTAGCGGGCAAACGTGTCACGGAGGCATTGTTTCCACTGTTGCTCAAATTCTCCGCGATCGATCCACCCCTCGGGCACCGGAAGTGATTCATACAGGTGGTCCAGCGCAATACCTCTTTCCTCGAAGTCCCTGCATATATCCGGAAGCTTCCGTCCCATGAGGATTTTGCCGGCGGTCCATGGTTCCAGGAATGCAAACCCGAAGCCCTCGGTAATGCTGGTGGTGATCAGATAGCGCGCATTGGCTACCAGCGCCCTGAAATCGTAGAGTGAGGATGCTTCGAAAAGAACATTCAGCCCCTTTTTTCCGGCATAGGTGATCCATTCCTTGTACACGGTCCAATCCAAAGGGCTGTTGGGGGGCAGCGTGATCGCAAGGGGCGTGTCGTCCGGGAAATACAAGGAAAGCAACAGGGCTTCCCCGATGTTTTTCCGGCGGATGCCCCGCACCGGATAGAGCACGCTGGGTATGGCTTCCCCCTGCAGGTTACTGGTATCGATGGGGGCGACCATGTTGAAAAGCTCGTGGACGCCCTCGGGCGTAAGGCCGGATATTTCAAGGAACCGGCAGTCCCTGGCGTTGATGGCACCGTAATGGCAGTCCGACGGGTATTCACGCGTCTGGTGGTATGAACCGGGCCGGCCGTCTTCGGGAAAATCATGGATCTGCAAAAAGAGGGTAAACCCCATTGCTTTCAAATGATCGAGAATGGCAATCAGGCGGCTGTTTTTTCCGATCAGGGGGTTATGGACGTGGATGATGTCGCAGCCCTCCGGCCACCGGTCGTATATGGCATCGGCAACCGCTTTTGCGGTCTGGTACGGGGCGGGATCCCTTTCCGGAAAATCCGGGTCATCGTAGCCGAGACCCTCGATTTTCACGTGGGGCATGGAAAAATCCATTGGCGGATCATCCCCCGTAGCCACCAGGACCCGGCAATAATCGGAGACTGCGCCAGCCTGTTGGGAAATAACGGTGGAGACGCCGCCGGACTTGAGGTGCATGTGCATGTAAACGATGTTCATGGTTTTTCCGGGGCGTATAGAGCAGGATCTGGGATACCGGCGTCTGCAAAGCCTTTCTTCCTGAGGCGGCAGCTGTCGCAGGCGCCGCAGGCACCGCCGTCCGGCAGGGGGTCATAGCAGCTGTGGGTCCTGCCGTAATCCACGCCGAGGGAGATGCCTTTCTGAATGATCTCTTTTTTGCTCATATGAATCAGGGGGGTTTGTATGCGGATACGAAGGGTCTTTTCCACGGCGGCCTTTGTGGCAAGATTGGCCATGGTTTCGAACGCGGCGGTGAATTCGGGCCGGCAGTCCGGGTAGCCGCTGTAGTCGACGGCATTGACGCCGATAAAGATGTCTCCGATCTCCAATACTTCCGCCCATCCCAGTGCATGGGCAAGGAAGATCGTGTTTCTTGCCGGGACATAGGTAACCGGTATCGGTCCGTCTCCCCTGTTTTTGGGCACAGCAATGTCGCCGGTCAGGGCCGAACCGCCGGCGGCACGAAGATCGATGGTAACAACGTGGTGGAAAGTGCCGGCATCATCGGCGATCCGTGCGGCGGCTGCCAGTTCATGCCGGTGCCGCTGGCCGTAGTCAAAGGAAAGGGTGTGGCATTCATACCCTTTGTCCAGGGCAACGGCAAGCGTCGTGGCAGAGTCCAGTCCCCCGCTGAGCAGAACGATCGCTTTTTTTGGGTTGCTCATATTCATCTCCGTAAATGGCGTGCACGCCCGTGTTTTTTCCCTCGCAAAGGTCGGCGGTGCAAGCCATCCCCGTATCTGTTTTTATGAAGTCGGTTTTTCACCATTACACCCCCCGGGCGATTTCCGGCCAGAGAATTTTATGAAGCTGGAGCTGCAGGCGGACATCGATGCGGTCCGCCAGGATCCATGAAGCAAGCGCCTGTGGATCGAGCTTTCCGGCAACCGGAGAAAAGAGCACCGGGCTTTGAAAGTTTCCCTTCCGCGCTGTTTCCAAAACGTCTTTTGCATATTCATAATCCCCCCGGTCGGACAGGACGAATTTCAATTCGTCTTTTGCATCCATCCGGTGAACATTTTCCATATCCATGTATTGGCTCTGCCCGCTTGCCGGGCATTTGATGTCGACAACCCGGATGCAACCGGAATCGACCATGCCGATGTCCATGGAGCCGTTGGTTTCCATCATCACGGTAAAGCCGTCGGACAGAAGATGCTTTACAAGCAGCGGTGTTTCCTTTTGCAGCAGGGGCTCCCCTCCTGTAATTTCAACGATGCGGCAGCCGTATGAACGCACCTTTTCCAGGATGTCCTCCATTGCCATATGTACGCCATGGTCGCGGGCGTATTCCGTGTCGCAGTATCGGCACTGGAGGTTGCATCCGGTAAGTCTCACGAAAACGCACGGCCGTCCGGCCATGGTGGATTCCCCCTGTATGGAAAAAAAAATTTCGTTTACCAGGAGTCCCATGCATGCCCCGGATGTTTTATAAAAGATAAAGGTTCTTTCTGCATCTATCTGGCAGGCGTAATATTGGGTATAGCAGCCTTGTAAAAGACGGCTTCCCCCTTGATTTCATACGAACCGACACTTGCGGGTATCATCACGGATGCGCCTTTTTCAACTATCAGGGGGGAGGTATCCTGTCCGGCGGTAATTTCAGCCGTCCCGTTGACGCACAGCAGGATTTCAAGGCCATGATCTTCGGCAAACCGGCACTTGTCTTTTTTCTCCGTTTGCACCACGGAGAGGAAAAATTCTTCCGCGTCCGTTTGATACCGGCTTTCGCACTCATTTTTGGCGACAGGGCGCAAGAGGTCCACCGGCGGCGAATCAAACCGGACAACCTCCAGAAGCGCTTCTGCGTCCACATGTTTGTCCGTCAGCCCTCCCCGGAGCACATTGTCTGAATTGGCCATGAGTTCGATGCCGACGCCTTCCAGGTATGCATGCATCCGGCCGGGGGGGAGAAACATGGCCGTGCAGGGTTCAAGGCGTACCAGGTTCAAAAACAGCGGGCATAGCACGCCGATATCATCGGGATAGCGCCGGGAGAGCCGAACCACCCACTCGGCTTCCATGGCATCCGTTTTAGCGGCCCTGGCCGCCGCCTCGTCGACCGCCGATCTTTTTGAATCCGCCGGCATCCGGATGAGGGATTCGAACATTTTTTTTATCCCGGCCTCATCGGAGTCTTCCTTCAGCATGGTGATTTGCGAAGCAAGCATCCCCGGGCAGAGCGTTTCAAACCATTTTACGATCGATTCCGCCGGCCGGAATCCGTTTACGGCGACAAAGGGCTCCAGGGCGCAGATAATTTCCGGTTTCGGCCACGGGTCGCGGTAATTGCGATGGGGGGCATCGATGGGAATATCGCGTTGGTTTTCCATTTCAAAACCGGCCTCTGCCGTGAACCTGTCCGGGTGCGCCTGGATGGACAAGGGCTTCTCTGCCGCCAGGACCTTGAAAAGAAAGGGCAGCGTATTGTTGAACTTGACAGCGGCATTCGCCCCGAGGATCGTATCGGGGAATCGGCGCACCAGATCGTCAAGAGGTGTTTTTTCACCGTTAATGACGACGCTGGACGGGGCTTTCGGGTGGGCGCCCATCCACAGCTCCGCCCAGGGGGTGTCGTTTCCTTCAACGCCCAGCAGTTCCTGAATGGCCGTTTTGGATCCCCATGCATAGTCCTGTATCTGGTTTTCAAGAAGCAATGGTGTTTCAATCATAGGGGGTATACGTTCGAAGTTGCAGGTTGCAAGTAGTTGGTGACGGTGACTTGTCACCGGCAATCATGACGCACTATCCGTAGACAAATTGGCCGTCTTCGTAAATAAGGGCTTTTCCGCCGCCTGAAAGATTGGCAGTGACGCGCTTTTTTTCGGTGTTGACGATATCCCAGTGAAGCGCGGAATCGTTAAAACCAAGCTTTTTTTTCATTTCCCGGGTCAGATCGTGGGGGTCCCCCGCATACGTGTCCGAATAGGAAGACCCAAGGGCGATATGGCAGTTGCCGTATGTGCCGCCGTAATTTTCATCGTATAGCGTATTGGCCATGAAGCGGTCGATTTTTGAAAATGTTTTGTCGGTCAGGGAAAATTCACCGATCCGCCTTGCACCGGCATCCATTTCAAGCTGTTTGAGTAAAAATTCCTCCCCTTTCTCCGCAGAGGCCTCCACCACTTTTCCGTTTTTGAATGCCACCCGGATATTTTCGATGCGGTTTCCGCTTCGGTACGACGGCTGGTCAGCGTGAAACACACCCTTTGTGCCGCGCCAGTCCGGAGAGACAAACAGTTCAAAACTGGGGATATTGTGTCCGGAGACCCCGATCCAGCGTCGCTTTTCCCCCTGTTTGACAACAAGGTCCACCTTGTCGGATTCCACATGGAGAGCACTGATTCCCAGGCGGTTGAGTCGTTTTTTTATGGACGCGGCCTTTTGGAACACGGTATCCCATTTTTCCAGCGGATTTTCCCTGTCCAGAAAACAGGCCTTCACGATCTGGCCGGTGTATTGTTCGGCCGCCATGCCCGCGTGCCTGGCAAGCGCCGCTGTCGGGTAAATCCCCAGCGTCCAGCTGAAAGCGCCGTCTTCTTCCCGCTTGTCCAGGATGTCGCGAAGGAATTTGCGGGCTTTGAGCGATTTTGCAATGGTTGCCGGCGCAATATGCGCCAGGTGGGTTAATGATTCTGGCGCAAGCAAGACGATACTCCCGTTCAGGTTTCGGTAGAGCTCCTCATCACCGGGGGGGATGAATGTCAGTTGCCGGTTGCTGGAAATCTCGTACGTTTTCTTCTCCATGAACGGTGTCTGGAGGATCCGCTGGACCGGATTCCTGCCGCTGATGAGAAGTTTTTCATAGAGTTTTTCCGCAAGTTTCAGCGCTCCCAGGTCATAACGGATCATAACCGTATCGCTGGTTTTTATTCTGTTTCTGCGGGCGATTTTCAGCCCCCACAAAAGAATATCCGCATACCGGTCCAATTGGGTGTCGTCAAGCATGTTTCGGTTTCCCCGTGTCTGAAATTTTTTGCATATTCCTGTCGGGTTGGCAGGTTCAGGTTATTGATGGGTATCGTCTTTCAAAAACAACCCGTGATATTCGCTTTCGTCAAAATAGTTTTTCAAGAGGCGGTTGATAAGATGATGAACTTCCGCCAGTTCATCGTCTGTCATCCGCTTGGTCATCCGGGCGGCGACCTCGTCGTCGGAAAACATCTGGAGGTAGCAGATCACCGTATTTTCATCGGTTTCCCGGTCCCATCCGAACCCGAGGAATCCATCGTAGCCTTCCACAAAATCATGGTTGTATTTTTTCATTTTGTCCAGACACCAAATAGTGATAAAGTTGCACAAACAAAGCCTGCGTTCACAGCAACAGCGTCATGTCCATCAGGCGATGTTATCCGTTGATGCTATCCGTTGGTCAGGGCACCTGAAATGTACCTGATCCGGCGCCGGTTTGCAAGTATTCATAAAATGGAAGGAAAAGAGTCTCCCATAAACCCGGTTACAACAAACAGGACACTTAAGAAAGCAGGTATTGCACATGGAAAGAGAAAACGAAGACCGCTATGATGACGAGGAAGAAAGCCCCAGAAGCCTTTTAAGCAATTCCGGCGGCTTGTGGCAAACGGCCTCCAGAAAGCACTTCATTTTAGGAGGAGTGGTCGCACTTTTGATCATTCTGTTGATGACAGCTGTTTTTTCGCGCGATGAGGATAAGACGGTTGAAAGCCAGGTGCAGACGCCTTCTTATGATGCCGTAGAGAGGCTGAACGCCCGATTTGAAAGGCTTGAGGAGCGGATCGACGCGGTTGAAATTCAGTTGACGCGCCTTCCGGCATTGATCCACCAGGTTGAAACCATGGATACCGGCGGCAGTACCGGTCAGGCAGACCAGGTGCTTGCGCGACTGGAGAGACTGGATACGCGTATCAAGGAGATCCAGGAGGAGACCCGGCAGCTGAAAAGCCGCCAGGAATCGATTTCAAAGGAACTCTCCCAAAAGCAGGCGGCGCCGGCCCCAGCCCCGAAAAGCACGGCCGGCTCCGGAGAGGTCCGTTATCACGAGGTGCGGAAAGGAGATACCCTGTACAGCATTGCCAGGGCGAACGGAATATCCCTGCAGAAGCTTCTGGAGCAGAACAACCTTCGCCGGGACTCGGTTATACAGCCCGGGGACCGGCTGGTTATCCCGAAATAGCGGCCGGGGGGTAGCTGCGAACCGGGTGCCCGGGAGAAAAACCGACCCGGAGGCCTGGGAGAAAAATGCATTACCAGGAAAGGCGTAATGCATGCTGCCGGGGCAGACCTGCGGCGTGAATTTTTTTTATGGTGTCGTTGACGTCATAGGGGACGTAGCGTATTTCCAGGCTCTGCGATTCATCGTCGAAGATTACGTATTTGGCCTCGCTGGTGCCGTCTCGCGGTTGTCCGACGCTTCCCGCATTGACGATGTATTTTGCTTCCGGATCCAGAAAATGGGACTGTGCGCCGCCGTCTAGGCTGATCCTGTTTATCGATTTTTCCTGATACGCAATCAGGGCAAGCTCGTGTGTGTGGCCGATAAAGCAAATCGGTTCGGTCATTTCAGCCATTGTCTTTTCCATTTCCGCCGGGTATATTTCAAACATGTAACTCGTGGGCGAATCCGGGGGGAATCCATGGACGAACCGGCAGCCGTGAGCGATGATATAATCCGGCAGGCCCGAGAGATATTCGATATTGGCAATGGAAATGGCAGCCATGGTTTTTTCCAGGGAGAGCCGTGCAGCGGGGTTGAACCACTCAAGAAAATCAGGGTTGCGGATGACCATTTCATGATTGCCCATAACCGAGGCGAAATTCCGCTGCCGAAGCATGTTGATGACCGCTTCCGGTTCGGGACCGTACCCGATATTGTCTCCAAGGCAGACAACTGCATCGATCCGGCATTCGTCAATATCACGCAGGACTTCCCGGAACGCAGTTGCGTTTCCGTGTATATCGGAAACCACGGCTAAGCGCATAATATCGCCATTGCAGAAAATGTGTTCTTATCATTGAAATCGGGTGAAAAACCGGGCGGATCTTTTTCCCGGTCGGCAAGAGCGTTTCAATTGTATGCAACCCCTTGTAAACGATTTCATTTTCAAAAAATTCGCTAAATGTAAATAAAAAAATATGAGATTGGATTCTTTTGTGAACAGCCAATATCTTCTGGCGACGATGGTCTGCTGCGTGGCCTTTGCCTGTGCTGCATGCGCGGCCGCCGGACAGTACCCCCTGATCACAGGGCGTCAAAGCGTGCCGCCTGAAATCGCGGAAAGGATCAGGGCGGATAAGGGTATATTTCGCGCCGCAAAACGGATCGTGAAAGTGGATCTGGTGGATCGGCTGTCGGCCGAAGATATGATTTCCGCCGATGACGTGCTTGTCCTCAACCTCTTTGACAACGCACAGTACAAGGCCTATGTTGAGCGCATTTCCAGAAACGTTCAGGGCACCCTTTCCATCCGGGGTCGCCTGGCGTCTTTTCCCTCCGCATATGTTGTGATTTCGAGCAGTGCAGGGCGAAGCCTGGTCCATATCCGTATTCCGGAAGAAAACCGGGAATACATTATTTTGTATGATTCTGAAACCAAGGCGCATTATCTTATAGATATCGATCCCGCAGAAAAAGAAGTGCTGCCCGGAGCGTTGCCGTTGCATCCGGAGCGCGAATAGAACCCGTCTTATAATCGTATAATCGAATGAAGAATATCCAAAATTTCCTTGTTTTATATTTTGCACCATATGGCGCATCCTCTGCTTTCTGCCTGTTGATCATTTGTTTGTATCTGTTTCCTGGAGCCGCGCTCGGCCGGGGGCAGGAACCGTTGGTTCTGCACGGCTTTGGAGGCATTGAAAATATTGTACCAGGGGACACGTTTAACGCGGATCTTTTCGATACACGGATCAGGGTGGTCATCGACAAAAACACGGTGAATCGGCTGGGCACCCGTACCATCCGGGGGCGCCTTGACGCTTTTCCCGGGGGTTGTTTTACCCTTTCGGTGACCGGCAGCAAAAGCCTGGGGTTTATCCGTATTCCGGAAAAAAACCGGGAATACCGGATTCAATACGATGCGAAGGTACAAGCCCTGTTTATGGAAAAAGTCGACCCGGCGAAAAAAGACCGGTTGAAAAAGGGCCCCCCCCTGTTGCCGGAAAAAAGCGCTCCGGCCCTTTTTTCTATCGATGATGGTGCCCCCGCGACCGAAGGTTTTCCGGTGCAATTGTATGGGAGCTACGAGGGTGATACGAAGGCGGTCATTGCCGTCATGGTGGTCTACACACCCGAGGCAAAAAACTGGGCCGAAAATGAAGGCGGTATTGAAAACATTATCGCCCAGGCTCTGGAAGAGACGCAGTTGGCCCTGGACAACAGCGAGACCCAAACGACCCTTGCGCTCGTGCATGCCGATGAGTTGGACTACCGGGAAAGCGGATCTTCATCAAGGGATTTGAGACGCCTTCAAGGGATCGGCGACGGGTACATGGATGGTGTTCATCGCTGGCGCGACCGGTATGGGGCCGATCTGGTTGCCCTGCTTGCAAGCGTAGACGATGTCGGCGGTATTTCCTATCAGCTGGAAAAGGCCTCCGGAGATTCGGAATACGCATTTTCATTGACAAGGGTGCAGCAGACGGCCACAACGTATACCTTTGCCCATGAGATCGGTCACAATCTGGGCATGGGGCATCACAAGGAGCAGCTGCCCGAATCGGAGGCGGATGGCGGCTTGTTCGATTATTCCGCGGGGTGGCGATGGAGGGGACCGGACGGCAAGCTGTACAGCAGCATCATGACCTACCCGCAGAAGGAGTATTTTGCGGATGAAATCAAAAGCATCAACGTGCCGCATTTCTCCAATCCGGATATATATTACGAAGGAAAGCCGACCGGAGATTTCCGGGACGGAGACAATGCCCGCACCCTGCGGGCCGTCCGGCATGTCATTGCCGCATACAGGGAGGATGCGCCCCAAGCGCCGGCTATCCTGAAATTTACGGCCCAACCCGCTTCTTTTGACATCGGGGAGACCGTCACCCTGGAGTGGGGGGTGAAAAATGCAGATGAAGTATATATCGGGGCGGATACCGGGGCGGATATCGGTTATGTAGGTCCGTCGGGAGAGCGTACAGTGGCGCCTGAAGAAGATACGACGTATACCCTTACGGCATCCAATGCGTACGGTGAAGATGCGGAGTCGCTTTCGATAACCGTTGATCCCTCGTCAGAGGAAAAAGACGTTCTTCCCGTCAGCGGGGACAGCGACGGCGGGTGTTTCATCGACGTCCTCTCCCCTTGATTTTTTTATACGCCGTAATCGATCCCCCGCCTTTGCAGGAGGGAGCCTTCCATCAGGTAGAAATGGATTCTTGCCTTGAGGTAATTGGTAATCGCCGCGACTTCCGACACCTGGCTTTCCAGAAGGTCGCGCTGCGCCTGGGCCACAAGCAGGGCGGTGGATTTGCCCACGGCAAACTTGGCGCTTTCTGCGCGCAGTTTTTCCTCCTGGAATTTACGCGTGGTCTCGGTGGCATGAACCTGTTGTAGTGTTCGCCTGACATCAATGTATGCCAGTGAAACATCTTCGCAGACCAGGTCCTTCAGGTTTTCAAGGGATATTTCCCGCTGCCCGCGTAAAAGCTGCGAGCGGCGGTGCCGGGCATCGGCCTGCACGCGGGAGGCGCCCCTTGACAGCCCTATGCCGGCGAGCACGTCATAGGAATCGCCGTCCATATCTTTTACAGCGCCGGAAAAAGAATCAGCGTAGCCCGTTTTCCCAAGGCGGATAAACAGGTTCATCTCGGGTAGCAGCCCGTTTTTCGTCTTGACAATCTCAAGCGCCCCGCGCTCGATCAGTATCTTTGCCTGCTGGATATCCGGGCGGATATGAAGGGCGGTTTCAATGTGGTCGGAGAGCGCTTCAAGCGGGTCCGGAGGAATTTCCGGACGGCTTTCGGGAAGTATTTCCCGGTCATGGGATGTGTGCCGATACGGTGCGATAAGCCGAAGCAGCCTTATTTTTAATCGATTCACGCGGCTTTTTGCATTGATCAATGATTCTTTCCGCAACGCCACTTCCGCTTTTGCCGCGGCCATTTCGGTTTCCGCAATGCCGCCCACGCGAACCCGCTGGCGGGTTTCTTCAAGCTGCTTCCCGGCAAGCGAAAGAGACTGTTCAACAATTTGCACTTCCTGGCGTGCCAGGACGTATTCCCAGTAAACGGTCTCCACTTCCGCCACAAGTGATTGGGTAAATCCGGCCAGTTCGTATCGGGACATGCGTTCGTCCAGGGACGCCTGGCGAAAGGAGGCAAGGTTTACCGCAACTCCCCGGCCCCGTAAAATCGCCTGGGTCACGGACATGCCAAGCCGGGCTTCATGGATTTTTTCCGCTTCCTCGTTTTCGCGCCGTGTGGCGGACAAGTCGGCCTCCAACAGGGTCCCTGTTGGCAGAAATCCGGAAATGCCGGCCTCCGCACCGGTTGTTGTGCTGGTACGCGAGCCGAAAAAGCCCGTCCCTTCATAACGCTCTTTGCCGGCACGTATTTCTCCGGACAACATCGGATCGAATACGCCCCGCTCCTGATCGATAAACGTGGCCCGTATTTCCGGTTCCAGTCGCTGCACATGCAGGGCGCGGTTGTTTTCCAGAGCCATGAGAACCGCTTCCTCGATGGTGATTCGACCACTGGCAAGGATCGGGGACATCTCCGCGGCATCGGCAAAACGATAAAGGATGCCGGAAAGAATTGCCGCGCATACAAGGAGGATTGCGGTTGTTCGGGTTGAAAAGGTCATTTTGCCGTTTCCGGTGTCGGGTTGGTTATGGATCCGGTTTTTTTCGTTATATATGAATACATGACCGGGACAAAAATCAGGGTGATCAGCGTGGAACTCATGAGACCGCCGATAACCGCCCTGGCCATGGGCGCCTGGGCCTCTCCGCCTTCACCGAATCCGATGGCAAGAGGGATAAGGGCGAATATGGTTGTGAGCGCGGTCATCAATATGGGACGAAGACGCCTCCGCCCCGCTTCCTGAATGGCGTGGTGCAGCGCCATTTTTTCTTCCTTCCGCAGGAGGTTCGTGTAATCCACCAGCAGGATCGCGTTGTTGACCACAATCCCTCCCAGCATGATAAAGCCGATGTAGGACTGAAGATTGAACGTGGTGCCAGTGATGTAGAGCATCCAGATCGCCCCGATGACGGCAAGCGGGACCGAAAACATTACCACAAACGGATTGCGCAGGGATTCGTAAAGGCTTGCGAGTACCATGTATACGAGTACAAGGGCCAGTATCAGACCGATCATCAGTTCCTGAAAGGCTTCCTGCTGCTCCTCGTAATCACCTCCGTAATTGATGGCGAAACCGGCGGGCAAGGCAACGGTGTCAATTTCTCTGCGGATATCCGAGAGGATGGAGCCCATATCCCGCCCCGCGATGTTGGCGCGGATGGATACGATCCTTTCCTGGTTTTTCCGTTCGATCTGGATCGGGCCGGTTTTGGGTTCAACGGCCACGATATTCCGGATGGATATTGGTATGCCCGCGGAATTGACGATTACGGTATCCAGAATGTCACGCACGGTAAAATATTCGGCATCCTCCACCAATACCCGAATGGGGTATTCCTTGCCACCTTCCCGGAAATTGCCGGCCCGGCTGCCTGCGATGACGGTCTGAAGGATTTCAGAGACGTCCCTCACGGAAATTCCCATGCTCTCGGCCTTTAATCGGTCCACGGAAATCAGTCGTTCGGGAGCCCCGGTAGTGCGGCTGACAATGGTATCGGTTACTCCGTCGATGGTTTCAATGATGCTGCTTATCCGTTCGGCAAGGGCGTCAGCCGTGTCCAGGTCGTACCCCCGGATTTCCACTTCAATGCGCTCGGTCCCCCCTGTGGCGCGCCGGATCAGAAACAGGCCCTGTCCTTCGCGCGTTCGTATGACGGCGCCGGGAATATCCGCCAGCCTGGGCCTGAGAGCGGCAGCGATTTGCGCGCTGGAGCGTTCCCTTTCGGACCGGGGAACCAGCGCGATCCGGAGCTGCCCCTCGTTGGCGCCGCCCCCTCGCCAGCGAGAGCCGCCGACGCTGGCTACCACATTTTTGATTTCAGGAACCTCCGCAAAGACGATTTCTTCTATGTTTCGGATCATGCGGTCCGTAATGTCCAGCCGGATACCCACGGCCATTTCCGCGTTGACGCGTACTTCGCTTTCATCGGTCTGCGGCATCAGTTCGCTCCCGATCCTGGGAATGACCATCAGGCTGGATGCAAGAATCAGCATGGTGATGCCAAGGACGGCCAACCGGTGGTCAAGAGAGAAGGAAAGCAGCCGTTGATAGGCATTTTCAAGAGCGCGGTTAAGATCGGAGAAGATGTTAAAGAGGCGTTCGACGGTTCGGAACCGGCTTTTTCCGTATTTTTCCGGTGGAGAAAGAAATCGCGAAGAGAGCATGGGAATCAGCGTCAGCGCCACGGCCAGTGAACACAAAAGCGCAAAAGCGACCACCAGGGCGAGCTGGTAAAACATGATACCCGCCATTCCGCGGACAAAAATAAGGGGGAAAAAAACAGTCAGGGTAGTGACGGTGCTGGCGATGATGGCCGATGACACCTCACTGGTTCCGGTTATGGCGGAGGTCTCGGCATCAATACCCTGTTCGCGTATCCGGTATATGTTTTCAAGCACAACAATGGCGTTGTCCACCAGCATGCCCACGCCAAGGGCCAGGCCGCCCAGTGTCATGAGGTTCAGGGTAAATCCCCCCATGTATATCATGGCAAACGTCCCGATGATCGAAACCGGTATGGCAACGGAGATAATGGCCGTGCTGCGGATGTTTCTCAAAAACACCATGAGGATCAGGATGGCGAATATGCCGCCGTAGAGGGCTGCCAAGCCCACGTTGGTAATGGAGCGTTGAATGTATTCGGAGGTATCGATAATCGGGGAGATCCGAACCTGGGGAATCTCCGCGTTGATCCGCTCGATTTCCGCAAGCACCCGCCTGGCTACCTCAACGGTGTTGGTGCCGGACTGCTTGTTCACGGACAATCGCAGTCCGGGTTGGCCGTTTACGCGAATGATTCGGCGGATCTTTTCATAGCTGTCCGTAACCGATGCTACCTGCTCGAGATGAACGGGAGCATTGTTCCGAACGGCGACGGTGGTCTTCCGGATTTCGTCCAGGTTACTGAATTCACCGGCGGTGCGAAGCGTCAGCTCCCATGTGCCGGATTCGATGGACCCGGCGGGCAGCGTAATATTGGCGCTTCTTATGGCGGTGATGATATTGGCAGTGGACAACCCCAGGGCCTTTATCCGGTCCGGGCTCAGATCAACATGGATTTCCCGGTTCAAACCGCCCCATACGTCCATTGCCGCAACGCCGGGTACCCTTTCAATGCGGTATTTTATGTCATCATCGATAATGCGCCTTGCTTCTACCGGGTCCAGCTTGCTTGATGCCCCCAGCACCAGGATGGGGAAGCTCGCCGGGTCGAACTTGCGAAGGGAAGGGCGGTCCACATCTTCGGGGAGCCGGGGGATTACCCGGTCCAGCCGGTCTCTCACATCGTTGGCTGCAGCATCCAGGTCGGTCCCCCATGCAAAGGTCACCCGGACACTGCTTTGCCCCTCCGTGGATACCGATGAAACCTCTTCGACGCCGGGGACCGCGCTCATGGCCTCCTCGATGGGCCGGGTGATCAGTTCTTCGATGATCTCCGGGTTTGCCTGTTCGTATCCGGTCGAAATGCTCAGTGTGGGGTAGGTGATATCCGGCAACAGATCCACCGGCAGACGGGACAAGGCCATGCCGCCAATGATGATGACACAGAGGGTTGCCATGGTGGTGAAGATCGGGCGTTTCACGGAAAAAGCCGCTGTTTTCAATTTTCCGGCCCCGTCGTTTTTTCCGTGATTCGAACAGGGGATCCGTCCACCAGGAGATGCTGCCCAAGGGTGACAACCAGGCCTTGTATATCCGGACTCGTAATCTCCATTCGCTCCCCCTCGACAATCCCCGTTTCAACCGGAACAAAGGAAGCGGCTTGGGTGTTTGTATCCGCAATGAAAATTCCCCGTACCCCTTCCCGCCGGACAACCGATGACGCGGGGATGACAATCGCATCGTGCTTTCTTTCAAATTCAATGCGGGAGCGGACATACATTCCGGGGGCCAAAAGGAGCTCGTTGTTGGCAACTTCAATTTCCACCACCGCCTGCCGGGACTCTTCCGCGATCACCGGCGCCCGCCTGACAACATGTCCTTCAAATGTACGGTTCGGATAGGCGTCCGTGGATATAATGGCTCGCTGGCCGATCCGGATCTCGGGGAAGTCGCTCTCTATGATGTTTATCCGGGCAACCACCGGATCGATATCCACGATGGCAACGATGGGATCGTTTGCCCGGAGCATGTTTCCCGCATCAATAAACCGTTCCGATACGATCCGCTTTTCATCTCCATTCGTCCAGCCGGCATGGATGCGGGTATAGGAGAGCCTCACCCTTGCAGCCTCCAACGCGGCTTCCCGCTGCTGGATCTGCGCTCGGGCAACCTCGTAGGCTGCCCGGGCCGTGTTGTATCTGGCCTCTGCGGCATCGAGTTCCGCCTCGGACGCAATTTTCTGTAAACGGAGCTCTTTTACGCGATCCAGTTCCCGTCTTGCCGTTTCCATGGCGCTTTCCGAGTCCTGTCGATTGGCCCTGGAGACTTCCCGTTCGGCCTGCGCCTGGGCGACGGCAAGGGAATATTCTTCTCCGTCCAGAACGGCGATCAATGAACCGTTTTCAACTGCATCGCCGATATTGACCAGGATTTTTTCCAGGCGCCCCGGGATTTTGGGTGAAATGACGAACCGGGTCGATGGTTTCAGCGTCCCGGTGAACTGGGAGATTTTCCTGATCGTTTCCTGCTTGATATCCGTGACTTCAACAGGTATTCCCCTTGATTCCCGCGCGCTTCCGGACCCGGTTCCCTGCGGGGTTGACGCAAAAAAGCGCCATCCGAAAAATCCGGCAGCGGCAATCAGGATAACGGCAAGGATCTTGTTTTTCATATTGTCTCCGAATATATTGAAACTTCCGGACGTTTTGAACATGGTGCGCTTTCCTGAAAACCAGAAAACGGCGTTGTCTTTTCTGGAGAACCCTGTCGATACTATTTAGCAATTTGCATACGCGAATAAAAGCAAATTCGCATGGAGGGGTTATTGACAGCAGATCGCGTTGCCCCCGGCAATTCCGGTCGATGCATCGGTGTTATACGAATCCGGCAGAATACAAACATTGGTGTTGCATAACCGCATGCCACGTTTTATGATAAATTTATTTTGATAGGCATTGCATTCTCCAGCAGATTTCTAACAACCAAAAAAAAGGTGTGTCCCCATGAAAAAATGGATTTTTACGAAATGTTTTTTTGCAGTGTTCTTTTTGACGGTGGTTACCGGGGGGTATGTCCAGGCGTCATCATTGAAAGACGCCGATATCAGAAATTTCATATCGAGCATGAAAGAAGTCCAGATGATTGAGGAAGAATACGACGACCTGGATGATTTTATGGAGGATGAAGACCTTTCCGAACAGGACATGGAAATACCGGAAAATCCAATGTCGGATAGTATCAAGGCGCTTCGGGGGCATGAAATCTATGGCCGTCTCGACGGGATTGCCAAAAAAAATGGCTTTTCAGGCGTTACGCAATGGGCATCGGTAGGCGACCGCGTTCTGAAAGCCTTCTTTTCGATCCTCCTGGAGGAGGAGGAACCGGCCATGCGTTCAGAAATGGAAAGGACGCTGCGGGAAATCGATGAAAATCCCCACATGAGCGATGCCCAGAAGCAGGAAATGAAGCAGATGATGAGAAATGCAATGTCCACCGTGGATGCAATGGCGGATGCGCCCTCGGAAGACGTGGATGCGGTTCGCCCCCACATGGGTGAATTGCGCCAGGTACTGGAAGGGGAAGAATAGGCTGGAAGCAGAGGTTTTACAGTGGGTACGATTGGCACAGCTGCGATGACAAGGGAGTTGATTCATGAAGCGGAAAAAGAAGTTTGCCCTGGGCCTTGGCATTTTCCTGGGTATCTATGCATTGGTCGGATTTCTGCTCATTCCGGTGATTGCCAAATCCATTGTCCCTGACAAGCTTTCGGCCGCATTGAACCGGCCGGTAACCATTGAAAACATTGCATTCAACCCTTTTGCGCTTATCCTGGCAGTGGAGGGGTTCACGATCCGTGAAGCGGACGGAGAGAAAATTTTTGCGGCATTTGACGAGCTCTATATCAACCTCCAGATTAGTTCGGCCGTTAAGCTGGGTCCCGTAATCAAGGAAGCCCGGCTGACGCGGCCGTATCTGCGGCTTGCCCGGTTATCGGACAACACCTTTAATTTCTCCGACCTGGTTGGGGAAGGCGAGGAAAGCGAGGAGGAAGAAGCCAAACCGGAGCAGGCCGATGCGGAGAAGAAACCGCTGCGCTTTTCCCTGCACCAGGTTCAGATTATAGAAGGGGAGGTGGTCTTCGACGACGAGGTGGTCGATATCACGCACCGCTTTGCGCCGCTGAATTTTGATCTGCCCAAACTCTCCAGCTTTGAGGCCGACATCGACACCTTTTCCCAGCCCCGCCTGACCGGACGCGTCAATAACACGGACATTACCATTGCAACCCGGACCAAGCTCTTTATCGATTCCATGGAAACCATTGTCGATATCGATATGAAGGGACTGCGGCTGCCCCATTATTTCCCCTATGCGCCGGAAGACATCGGTTTTGAGGTTGCCGACGGTTCGTTGGACATCCAAACATCGGTTTCCTTGAAACGGGGGGCGGATCAGGATCTTTCCATTGAAGCGTCGGGGCGGGCTTCCTTATCGGAGCTTCTCCTTGTTGACGATACCGGGGGCCATCTTTTTTCCCTTGCAGGCCTGGAGATGGTCCTTGCGCCATCAACGCCGTTGCAAAAAGACATCCGTCTTTCGTCGGTTATTCTGGACGACCCGCACTTGACCGTCATTCGCGATGCCGGGGGCACAATTTACCTGACGACCGTCGGCGCTGGTGCGTCCTCCGAAAAAGAGGGGGATGCAGGGCAGGAATTGGACGTTGGTACACGGGAAAACGGAATGCAGATATCCGATGGTCCAGAAGCCACTGAAAGGCAGACGGATTCTCCCTTTATTGTCGCTGTCGATAAATTCCGGATAAACAACGGACGCGTTGATTACAGGGACTTTGCAGCCCCGTCCGGCGGTGATCCGCCTGTGGAAATGGTCATAGGCGATATCGCATTATCCGTGGACGATTTCCGTTCGGCTCCGGAACAGACCGCTTCGGTCGAATTGTCCGCCGGCGTAAACCAAACCGCCGGTATTGAACTGGCCGGTACATTTGGTATTTCGCCATTGTCCGCGGATATTCACCTGGAGGCAAGGGATATCGACCCTTCCTGGGGGCAGCCCTATGTGCCGGAATCCATCCGGCTGGCAATTGCCGGGGGCGCCTTTCATCTGACAGCGGATGCCAAAGCCGGATCAATGGCGGATGGAGCGCTTTCCGCTTCGGTTACCGGCAATGCCTCGCTGGACGAGCTTTCGGTTTTGGACCGGGACTATGGGACGGATCTGCTGACGCTGCACTCTTTTTCTGTCGACGGCATCGATGTAAGCCACAATCCTGCCGCGGTCCGTATCGATGAAATCCTGATCGACGGTCTGTCCCATGAGCTTGTGCGCCAGGAGGACGGACGTCTCAACCTGGCCCGGATATTCGGTGGAAATGCTGGGAAAGAATCGTCCGGCAGTGAATCGACAGGTGACGCAGAACCAGCAGGCGAAGAGGCGTCTGCCGCTGAACAAACCGATGAGGAAAAAAAAGACACGGATGCTCCGGCATCTTCGCTGGTACCGTTTCCTGTGGCCATCAACGAAATCCGGCTTCAGGATGCGTCCGTGAATTTTACCGACCACCATGTCAGGCCCAATTTTTCCACCCGTCTCGATTTGACCGAAGGCTCCGTCAAGGGCCTGACTTCCGAATCCTTTGAAGGGGCGGACCTGAAGATCCAGGGGACCGTGGACCGGCAATCTCCCATCGATATATCGGGCCGTATCAACCCCCTGCTCGCAGAGCCGCTTGTCGATATCGATTTTACCCTTGACAACATGGAGCTCAGCCCCCTGTCCCCTTACTCGGGCGCCTATATCGGCAATGCCATTGAAAAAGGCAAGCTGAAACTGAATCTTGCCTACCGTATCGAGGAAAAAAACCTGCGGGCCAAAAACCAGATATTGCTCGACCAATTCAGTCTTGGCCGCAGGGTCGACAGCCCGGACGCCATTACCCTTCCGGTAGGCCTTGCCATAGCGCTGTTAAAAGACCGTCGCGGCGAGATAAACCTCGACATCCCGGTATCGGGCAGAACCGATGACCCCCGTTTTTCCGTGGCGAAAATCATCGTTCAGTCCCTGGTGAACATCATGACCAAAGCGGCCACTTCGCCCTTTGCACTGGTCGGCAGCCTGGTAGGCGGAGGAGAGGAGCTTCGATACATCGAATTTGTTCACGGCCTTGCCATGCTTGACGAGGATTCCGAAAAGAGGGTTTCGGCCGTTGAAGAACTGTTGTATCAGCGTCCTGAATTGAACCTGGAGATGACCGGTTACGTGGACGTGAAGCAAGACCGGGCGGCGCTTAAAACGCTGGCCCTTGAGCGCGAGCTGAAAACCCTGAAATGGGTCGATACCGGGGCAGAAAAGGATGATGACGTCGGCGGTACCGCAGAAATGACCCTTTCGGAGGAAGAATACGGGGCCTACCTCCAAAAACTCTATGAAATGAAAGTCCTGGCCAATACGGATGCCGAAGCGGAAGCAAAACCTTTATCGGATGAAAGCCTGACCCGGGAGGAAATGACGGAATCCATACGCCAGCAGATACGGATCCCGGATGCTGCATTGGGGCTTTTGAGCCGGCAGCGGGCCCAGGCGGTAAGAAACCATATTCTTATGAAAGGCCGCATCGACGGCGGACGCCTGTTTATCCTCAGGGCAGAATCCCTGTCGCCCGAAAAGGCAAACAAAGATTTCGCCGAGGCACGCGTGGAACTGGGGCTGAAATGAAGCCGGCTACACAGCGGTGACAGAAACAGATGCTAATTTTTGTATGGACGCGGTAAATATTCCCACAGAATATGTGCTCGTAGGGGCACCCCTTGCGGGTGCCCCTACGAGGTCTTCCTGATCATCATATCTATTGATAAATGCAAAGATTTGTAATTGAGGGCTCAAAGGCTTAGAATGCCGCATACAGGCGCTTCCCAGTCAAGCTGACGGTCCTGTTGGATCCGGATGTCGAGTGCATCCGCAATAAAGGAGGGAAACGGTGCAGATCGACGCTGCTCCAGGTCCGCATGGGTGCCCAGGGATTCAAAACTGGACGCCACCTGACCGGCGGTCTCATTGATCATAAAATGCATGAAATGGAAACGCTTGTCCGTGCGGCCAAGCACGCGGCTGTGCAGTGCTACCGTCTGGCCGGCATGGATTTCGCTGAAGTAATTGATAAAATGTCTCAGGGCAAAAGCGCCGGCCCGGCTGTTTTGCAAATAGTCGGTCGTCATGCCGATGGTTTCGAAAAAGGTCCATGTGGCCTCATCATAGAGGGCCATGTACCATCGCACGTTCATATGCCCCATGGCATCGATGTAGTCCTCCGGGATCGTTTTTCGGTAATACAGTGGCAGCGCCTGGAGCTGATCCATGGGGACACGCCGGATCTTTTGCAATTTCCTGCTGCCGGAATTGGAATCAATATGGCTGGACATGAAAGGTTTCCTTAGATAAAAAAAAGAGGCCAGAAACTTTTTCTGACCTCTTTCTATGTAGCGATCTCAATGGTTTGTTTGGTGCCGAGGGACAGAATTGAACTGCCGACACGGTGATTTT
The DNA here is from genome assembly GCA_011389935.1 of Desulfobacteraceae bacterium. GTDB lineage: Bacteria > Desulfobacterota > Desulfobacteria > Desulfobacterales > Desulfosalsimonadaceae > B1SED10-16. The sequence continues at coordinate 39,388 of JAABTJ010000015.1, read as the reverse complement.
CAGTCACCTGCTCTACCGACTGAGCTACCTCGGCATTGATTGCCAAGTGTATAAAGAAAAAATCATGGGCGTGTCAAGGACTTTTTTTCATGTCGCCGTACAGGTATTGCACCAGGGTGCATGCGGAAATGGCGGCAGTTTCGGCCCTTAGAATGCGCGGCCCCAAAGAGATGCTTTTAAATCCGGAGGCTTGCGCCAGTTCGATTTCATCGGGAGTAAAGCCCCCCTCGGGGCCGATGAGCACGAGGATCTTGTCTGGCTTTTGATGATAAAGCGCGTCCAGCGGTGCTGTTTCTTCCTCCCAGAAAACGATTTTCCCGTCAAATTCTTCCGGATCGGCGACCAGTTCCTGCAGGGTCATCACCGGTGAGATGGCCGGCAGGTTCGACAGGCCGCATTGCTTGAGCGATTCAATGGCAATGGCCTCCCAGCGGCGCATCCGCTCTGCCATTCTGCGTTTGTCCGGCCGGGCGACCGACCGCTCGGATAGTACCGGAATCCACCGGGCCAATCCCAGCTCTGTAAGATGACGAATGATAATATCCATCTTTTTTTCTTTCAAAAAGCCCTGTGCCACGACCAGTTCCAGGGGAGAAGCCGTATCGGACCTTTTTTTTTCGATGATTGAAAACCAGGCCGTATCCTTGTCTATCGTCTCAATAACGGCCGGGTATTCAAAGCCGGACCCGTCGATCAGTGTTACGCGGTCGCCGGGCGCATGACGCAGCACTTTTTTCATGTGCCGGACATCCGCGCCGGTGATTTTCGGTCGGAATTTCCCAATTTCAGCGGGATCGATGTAGAAACGGCGCATGATATTCTATTCCTCACGGATTCGGGTATGAAAATCGTATGATCGGCTTTTCTATATTGCCGCAAAAATGATTTATTTGCAAACAATTGATTTGATATGATATAATAGAAAAACGATCCTTGCGGGTTGGCAGGGCAAACTGCTTGACACCCCCTGACGGTTATGCTACTTCTAAAACATAATAAATTGAATATGTTTCATTTTTATTTCAACTCACCCTTTTGGTTTCAGGAGCCGTAATCCATGATCGAAAATCAAGAAAAAAACAATACTGTCGAACGATCTGACGACGTAGAAGATCCGGGTACGGAGGGCATGTCGGATGTCATCGATATGTCTGCGCTGGAGGCGGATGCCCGGGATGCTGTTGATGAAACGATCGATTCTGCCTCCCTGGAGGTGGATGAGATGGAAGGGGAGGATACGGTTATTGACATGGCCGACCTTGAGGCCGAAGGGATTGAAGAAGAGGGGGAGATCCTCGATTTAACGGAGATTACCAGCACCGCCGCGGTGGAAGGGGATACCATCCTTGAGTTGACAGCAGCGTTCCGCACGGAAGACGACGAGGATGAAGAGGGAATTGATCTGGCGGACACCCTTGAGGATGAGTCTTTTTTTGACCTGGAAACCGCAGATGAAGGGGAGCCCGGCCTGGATTTGACGGAAGAGGAGTTTGACATCGATGAGGAGGAGTTTGATATGGAACAAGGCGACTTCATCGATGACGCCGGTGCCGCGCCGACTCCTGCTGCAGAAGATATTCCGGAAACCGATGATTCCATGGAAGATGAACTGCTGGAGAAGCTGGACGATTATTTCGGCGATGAAGACGAAGACGAGGGCCTTGATGCCGTGGCCGCCAGGCCGGCCAAAAATATCCCGGAAAGCCTTGGGGGTGATATGGCATTGGAACCGGGACAGCTTGAGGCAGCGCTGGACCGGTTGGTTGAAAAAAAATTCGGTGCGGCTATTGACCATCTGCTGAGCGAGGCCGTCTCGCGGAAGGTCTCGGAAGAAATCGAGGCCCTGAAAACGATCCTTTTGGATTCCATAAAAACCCGTAAATAAAAAAATCGTTACAAAACATACGGTTCGGGACGAATTGCATGAATGATGGAATTGGGGATTGGTATCAATCCCCAATTTTTTTGTGTAAAATCATTTGAAAGTGCGCCGCTTTTATGCAAAAAGATTGCCGCAGAGGCGGCATGGATTGCCAATTCCGTCTGGACCTGTGAGAACGATGGATGCAACATAACGGTTATTCTTTCGGAGCAAAAAAACCATGACTGACAACCTTCTGGACAAGGGGTATGATCCCAAGGCCGTTGAAACGCGCTGGTATCAATACTGGGAATCGGAGAACCTGTTTGCCGCTGATGAATTTTCCGATGCAGCACCTTATGCGATCGTGATTCCTCCGCCCAATGTGACCGGCGTGCTTCACATGGGGCATGCACTGAACACCACCCTTCAGGACATTTTGTGCCGGTACCACCGGCTTCTGGGCGAAAACGTGCTGTGGCTGCCCGGAACGGATCATGCGGGCATAGCGACCCAGAATGTGGTCGAGCGCAGCCTTGCCGCCAAAGGGGTCGATCGCCATGCCATGGGACGCGAAACGTTTATTGAAGCGGTATGGGAGTGGAAGCACAAATACGGCTCCACGATCATCGAACAGCTCAAGCACCTGGGAGCGTCCTGCGACTGGTCGCGGGAGCGATTTACCATGGACGAGGGGCTTTCCCGCGCGGTTCGCAAAGTCTTTGTCGCCCTTTATGAAGAAGGGCTGATATACCGGGGCAGCTACATCATCAACTGGTGCCCGCGGTGCCGGACCGCCCTTGCGGACATAGAAGTCGAACACGCGGAGCACGAGGGCCGGCTCTACCATATCCGGTATCCCTATGCCCAGGGAGAGGGGGGCCCCGTCGTTGCCACCACCCGGCCGGAAACCATGCTGGGGGATACGGCCCTTGCCGTAAATCCCGAAGACGACCGGTACCGGCAAATGCCGGCTGATCACGTCATCCTCCCCCTGACCGGCCGCACTATACCGATCATTCGGGATGATTACGTGGATATGGCATTTGGTACCGGCGCCTTGAAAATTACGCCGGCGCATGACCCCAACGACTTTGCAGTGGGGGAAAGGCACCAGCTGCCCAGCGTCAAGGTGATCGGCGATGACGGGCTGATGACCGTTGAAGCCGGTGCCTTTGAAGGCCTGGACCGGTTTGAATGCAGAAAGCAGGTGGTGCAGGCGCTGGAGAAAGAAGGGCTGCTTGTCAAAATTGAAGACCATGCGCACAGCATCGGCCATTGTTACCGCTGCCAGTCGATTGTGGAGCCCAACCTGTCCCCGCAGTGGTTTGTGAAAACACGCCCCCTCGCGGAAAAAGCCATCGCCGCCGTGAAGAGTGACCGCACGCGGATCATACCTGAAAAATGGCGCAACGACTATTTCCTGTGGCTTGAAAATGTTCGCGACTGGTGTATTTCCAGGCAGATCTGGTGGGGGCACCAGATTCCGGCCTGGACCTGCGGAGACTGCGGTTCTCTCGTGGTTTCTGAAGCCGATCCGGATCAATGCCCCGAGTGCGAAAGTGAGAACCTGGTTCGTGACAGCGACGTGCTCGATACCTGGTTCAGTTCTGCGCTCTGGCCCTTTTCCACGATGGGGTGGCCCGATAAAACCTCGCTTCTGGAAACGTTTTACCCGACCTCGGTGCTGGTCACCGCTTTTGACATCCTGTTTTTTTGGGTGGCCCGGATGATGATGATGGGACTCCACTTCATGGCGGAAGTGCCTTTCCGCCACGTGTATATTCATGCCCTGGTCCGCGATGAAGATGGCAAAAAAATGAGCAAGTCCACGGGCAATGTGATCGATCCCATCGACGTGATCAACAATTACGGAACGGATGCCCTGCGGTTCACCCTGGCCGCTTTTGCAGCCCAGGGGCGCGACATCAAGCTTTCTGAAAAACGGATCGAAGGATACCGCAATTTTGTGAACAAAATCTGGAATTCGGCGCGATTCGCTTTCATGCATATTGAAGATGCCGGTACAACGGTCATAGGAAAAAACCTTTCCCTGCCGGACCGCTGGATACTTTCCCGTCTGCGCCAGACCACGGACAGTGTTGCCGAGGCATTAGACGACTATCGGTTCAATGAAGCCGCAGGAACGCTCTACCAGTTCGTATGGCATGAGTTCTGCGACTGGTACCTGGAGGCAGTCAAACCGGCGCTTTTCGGCAAGACCGATGAAATATTCAGACAATCGGGCCTTGATACCCTGTGGCGGGTGCTTCACGACACGCTGATACTGCTTCATCCCTTCATCCCCTTTGTCACCGAAGAAATATGGCAGAAACTTCCGGGCACCGAAGGCTCCATCATGAAAGCCAGATTTCCCGGAAAAGATCCCGACTTCCCTGCACCGGAGCTGGAACCCGCTGCAGAAGCGGACATGGAATTGGTCATGGGAATCATTACCGCGGTACGAAATATCCGGGGGGAGATGAACATCTCCCCTTCGGTCGCCCTTTCGGTCTTCCTGGGGGCGGACGATAACGGCACCCTCGAAAAAATTATGGCGCAGGGGGATCTGATCCGGAACCTTGCCAGGATCGATACGATGGAAGCGACAAAATCCGGACGGCGGCCCAAAGCTTCTGCCACCGCTATTGTCCGGGATGTCTCCGTGTCCGTCTTGCTGGAAGGCGTTATCGACGTATCCAAAGAATCCGCGCGCCTGGACAAGGAAATCGCCAAACTGGAAAAGGAAATCACCATGCTTGCCAAAAAACTGGAAAATGACAGCTTTGTCTCAAAGGCACCGGCAGACGTGGTGGAAAAGGTTCGGGTGCAGCATGTCGAAAACAGCGAAAAGATGGAAAAGCTGAAAAAGAACCGGCAGACCATACAGGAGCTGGCAGCAGAGACCGGCGCGTCTTAACTACAAGCCACCTTAAAAAAAAGAAAGATCCCTTACAATGCGACTCCCATTTTGCCGGCAGGTTGAATGCATCCTTGACATGGCCATTGACGAGGATATCGGCCACGGCGACATTACCACGGAATGTCTCGATTTCGGCGGGCAGCAGGGGTGGGCGGAAATCCGCGCCAAAGAGAGGCTCGTTCTTGCCGGCCTTGAGATGGTCGGCCGGGTGTTTCAAAAGATCGATCCGGCAATTGTTGCCCAATCCCATTTTGAGGACGGCGACATCGTGGAGGCAGGAACGACCGTCCTGACCGCAAAGGGAAACATGGCAGGATTGCTGATCGGGGAAAGAACGGCGCTGAATTTTCTTCAGCGGCTTTCCGGCATTGCCACCCATGTGAGACAGTTTGCGGACATTTTGTCGGATTCCCCGGTTCGTCTGGTGGATACGCGCAAAACCGTTCCGGGGTGGCGGGTACTGGAAAAATATGCGGTTCGGGTCGGTGGCGCGTATAATCATCGGATGGGCCTCTACGACGGGGTGCTGATCAAGGACAATCATATCGCCGCTGCCGGCGGCATTTCTTCTGCCGTTTCCCGGATACGGAAAAAGGTTTCTCACCTGGTTCGGGTCGAGGTGGAAACATCGACCCTTTCGGAAGTGGAAGAAGCCCTGTCCGCAGGTGCGGATGTCATCATGCTTGACAATATGACGGATTCGGACATTGCAGCCGCAGTGGACATTGTCAATGGCCGGGCCCTGCTGGAGGTTTCGGGGAGGGTCGACCGGGACCGTATTGCGTACCTGGCCGCGACGGGCATTGATATCATTTCTTCCGGGGCCCTGACCCATGCGGCGCGCTTTGTGGATTTGAGCATGGATGTGGGCGGCGGGTAATCCACTGTAGCCGACAATTACCAGGCGGAGCGTTTCATTAAATGATTCCCTTACGGGACACCATCCAATCCAGGCATTATCCGGTTGTCACCATCAGCCTGATCAGTATCAATGTGCTGGTCTATTTTTTTCACCCGGCACATGGTCCGGATTTTCAACAGATCGCATATACCTATGGCCTGGTCCCCGCAAGATATACGACGGAAGAAATGGCCAGGTATTTTACAACCGGCCAGCAGGTCTTTGCAGTCTTTTCCTTCATGTTCCTCCATGGCGGGTTTCTCCACATACTCGGCAATATGTGGATTCTGTATCTTTTCGGGGATAACGTGGAAGATTTTCTGGGCTCGTTTCGTTTTGCCCTGTTCTACATCGGGGGAGGCCTTTTTTCCGCAATGACGCATATGGCGCTCAACCTGGCGTCCACCACGCCCGTTATCGGTGCAAGCGGGGCGGTTGCCGCAGTGATGGGCGCATATTTCATACTCTATCCCACCTCCCGGATTCTTACGTTGATTCCGATATTCTTTATTCCGTTTTTTATCGAAATACCGGCTTTTATATTTCTGGCCATCTGGTTCATGATGCAGGTCTTCAACGCCGCAGGCACGGCGGGTATGGATGGGCCGGGAATTGCCTGGTGGGCGCATATCGGAGGCTTTGTATTCGGCGTGGCGGCCATAAAGATCGTCCAGAACGTTTACGCGTCATCGCCCGGGGCAGATCGGAAGCGATTCAACGGGCCCCGGCGCCGGAAGAGCAGCCACCTGCAGGTTGTCCGACCGACCTCCGGCGGGGAAGGGATCGATCGTAAAGCCAGCCTGACAGTTACACCGTACGAAGCTTCCGTCGGAACCAGCAAAACCATCAATATTCCATCGGGTTTTCAAAAAAGAATGTACAGGGTCAAAATTCCGGCGGGCATTTCCCACGGCAGCCTGCTGCGCCTGAAAGGGCTTGGGCGGAAAAATGCCCGCGGCGAGTCGGGGGACCTGTACCTGGAAGTGCGTATCGACCCGTCCCGATAAGCGCTCAAAGGGTCGATATACAGTTTCGCCCTTTGCTTTTGGACTTGTACATCGCCTTGTCGGCGCGTTTCATAAAGGAAACGGCCGTTTCCCCCCTGAGGTATTCCGTTGCGCCGATGCTGAGCGTAATGGGATCGTACGGGCTTTCCAATGCCGCCATTTGCCCCTCGACCTCCTCTTTAATCCGTTCGGCCGCCCGTATTGCGGCTTCCAGGTCGGTTTCCGGCAAAAGAATGGTAAATTCTTCGCCGCCGTATCGGTACGCGGTATCCGGTGTGCGAAGAACCGAGGAGATCCCCTTGCCGATGCGTTGCAGGACGCGGTCGCCTTCCATGTGTCCGTATGCGTCATTGAACCGCTTGAAGTGATCGATATCGATCATCAGAAGGGAAAGAGGGCGCTGGTAGCGATCGTGGCGGATGATCTCCGTTTCCAGCTGTGCGTGAAAATGCCTTGAATTATAAAGGTGGGTCAGGTGATCGGTGATGGAAAGGATCTTGAATTCTTCCAGGATATGGTTGCGCTCCTGCGCGGTTTTGCGCTCCCGCAACACTCTTTTTAATCGGAGCAGCAATTCTTCAAGGCGAAACGGTTTGAATACAAAATCGTCGGCCCCCTTGTGAATGGCCGTTTCATATGTGTAGTCGCGGCTATACCCGGTAATAATGACCACGGAGGCATCGGAGACGGCCTTGATGTGCTCCGTGAGCTGCAATCCGTCCATGCCGTTCATTATGATATCCGTAATGACGACGTCGAAGTTCTTCTCGGATAGCCGTTCGATGGCTTCATTTGCATTGCCGGCGACATCCGTCCGGTAATCGGACATGGAAAGGTACTCCGATATGGCGTCCCGGATCGAGTCGTCGTCATCTACAATTAAAATTTGCGGAGTCATGGATTTGGATATATGATCATTGCAAATTATGGGTGAAAAATGGATTGCTTGACAGAGACGGCGTTACTTGATAGACATCACCATTTCTGCCGGCTTTCATCGGCTCCGGGAACGGACTGCATTTTACGAGCGCGCAATCGACTGTTTGCCGCGATCTGTTCTCATAATGCTTTTTTTTCATGCTTTTTTCAATACATTTAAACCTTTTATCGATTCCAAGACAGTTTTTTATTGTACATCCTATGAAAAATATACGCAATTTCAGCATCATCGCCCATATTGATCATGGCAAGTCCACCCTCTCGGACCGCCTGATCCAGTCTACCGACATCGTTTCGGACAGGGATTTCAAGGACCAGATCCTCGACAGCATGGATATAGAGCGGGAGCGGGGCATCACCATCAAAAGCCAGACCATCTGCCTGCCCTACACCGCAAAGGACGGCAACCTGTATTGGCTCAACCTGATCGATACCCCGGGGCATGTGGATTTCAGCTATGAAGTCTCCCGCGCCCTTGCTTCCTGCGAAGGCGCCCTGCTGCTCATTGATGCCAGCCAGGGGGTCGAGGCCCAGACGCTCGCCAATCTCTACCTCGCCCTGGAAAATGACCTGGAGATTATCCCGGTAATCAACAAGATCGATCTTCCCTCGGCGAACATCGAAATGGTCAAAAACCAGATCGAAGAAGATCTGGGACTCGATCCGGATACCGCCATTCTCGCGTCGGCAAAAAACAACATCGGTATTGAGGAGATCCTGGAGGCCATTGTCCATAAGCTCCCGCCGCCAAAAGGGGAGCCGAACGCACCGGCCAAGGCCCTGATTTTTGATTCCCATTATGACCCTTTCAGGGGGACGATCGTTCATTTCAGGGTTTTTGACGGCAGGATCCGGCCCAAGGACAAAATCATGTTTATGTCCAACAAGGCGGAATACACGGTGGAAGAGGTGGGCATCTTCCAGATCAAGCGGATCATCCAGGACGAGATCGCCGCCGGCCGGGTGGGCTACCTCATCGCCGGCATAAAAACCGTTTCCGATACAAAATCCGGCGACACCATTACGCGCAAAGATCGACCCTGCGAGCAGGCCATGCCCGGATTCAAAGACCCCAAACCGGTTGTTTTTTCCTCTATCTACCCGGTTTCCACCGATGATTACCCGGAACTGATTGTCGCCCTTGAAAAACTGAAGCTCAATGATGCCTCCCTGGTGTATGAAAAAGATTCGTCCTCCGCGTTGGGTTTTGGCTTCCGGTGCGGATTTCTGGGGCTGCTTCACCTTGAAGTGGTACAGGAGCGCCTTGAGCGGGAATACGATCTTTCACTGATTATCACCGCGCCTTCGGTCCGCTACGAAGTCGTGCTCACGGATGGAACGACCCTGATGGTGGAAAATCCAGCGCTCTTTCCGGATCCGGCAACCATTGCATCCACGCGGGAACCCTATATACGGGCGTCGATCATGGTGCCGGACAAATACATGGGGACAGTCATGACCCTTTGCATGGAGCGCCGGGGGATCAATAAAAATTACCAGTATTTTTCGAGCAACCGCCTGGAAATGATATTCGAGCTGCCGTTATCAGAGGTAGTGTATGATTTTTACGACCGGCTCAAGACCGTCACCCAGGGCTACGGGTCTTTTGACTATGAAATTATCGATTACCGGGAAACGGATATCGTAAAGGTAGACATTCTTATCAATGCGGAAAAAGTGGATGCGTTGTCCCAGCTCGTGCACCGGGACAACGCGGTGTTCAGGGCAAGAAATGCCTGCGATAGGCTCAAGGAGGAAATCCCCCGGCACATGTTCAAGGTTGCCATACAGGGCGCCATCGGCGGAAAGGTGATCGCCCGGGAGACGATCAATCCCTACCGGAAGGACGTTACCGCCAAATGTTATGGCGGGGACATCTCCCGAAAGCGCAAACTTCTGGAAAAACAGAGAAAAGGTAAAAAACGGATGAAGATGGCGGGCAACGTCATGATCCCGCAGAACGCCTTTCTCTCGGTGCTGAAAAGCAAGGAATAAAGCGCCGACTACCCGGCAATTTCAAACGCATTGAAAAAATATCCGATTTCAAACGCTGCGGTTTCCGGCGAATCCGAGCCGTGGACGACATTTTTTTCAATATCGGTGGCAAAATCGCGCCGGATGGTACCTTCGGCGGCTTCCTCGAAATTGGTCGCCCCCATGAGCGTCCTGTTTTTCGCGATGACATCATCGGCTTCCAGCACCATGACCACGACGGGGCCCGAGGACATGAAATCGGTCAGGCTGTCAAAAAAGGGGCGTTTTTCATGAACCGCGTAAAACCCTTTTGCCTGATTTTTGGTCATCCGAATCATTTTCATGGCGATGATCCGGATGCCGTTTTTTTCAAAACGACGGACGACTTCACCGATCAGCCCCTGCTTGACGCCGTCGGGTTTGATGATTGACAAGGTTCTTTCCATTGACGGACTTCCTTTCCATAAGTGTCGTTATAGGTATTGGCGCAATCGTTTTCCGTTTGCGTCTGGTTAGCAGATTGTCGGACGCAAGTCAAGAAATGTGCGGCACGGGAGAAGAGCCGGCCGAATGCATCGGATACTGTTTTTGATGACAAGTCCTCTCAAAAAAAGATATCGGGCCAAAAGATTTTTTGAGATGGATTGAATGCATTGACAATCGCACCATTCATGTATAGTTTTATCTGCTGTCAGTTGCTTGTTGGCAGTGGAAAATATATACTTATTTCATTTATTCCTATACGGAGGGTACCATGTTCAAGGTAACGGAAACGGCATACCAGGAGATTGCCGAATTTTTCAAGGACAAAACAGCGCGCCCCATACGGGTTCTTCTGAACCCGGGCGGATGAGGCGGGCCTTCACTGGCCATGGTTCTGGATGAACCAAGAGAAACCGATGAAGTGTTTGATGTAAAGGGATTCGAATTTATCGCCGACAAGGATTTTCTGGAAAAGGCGAAGCCGATTGTAATCGATCATAAAGGGATGGGGTTTGCCATCAGCTCAAATATTGATCTGGGGGACGGGTCCTGCGCATGCGGTTCCAGTTGCGGAACGGATGCGGAGTAGATCACAGGCTGTTCAATTTTACTGGCATTAAAAATCCAGGGGCCGGAATACAGAGAGAAACCAAAAAGTTATCGGTTTTTTTCCGGCCCCTGGATTTTTGAATTCGTAATGCTCCAGGGCTTGCAAAAAAATCGGAATTAGTTCAACGCTTCTTTGAGTGCTTTTCCGGGCGTAAATTTCGGCACTTTGCGCGCCTTGATGTTTATCGGCGCACCGGTTTGGGGGTTTCTGCCCGTACGAGCGTCTCTTTTAACGGGTTTGAAGGTGCCGAATCCAACCAAGGTTACGGAGTCTCCCTTGGACAGTGCATCCGTGATTGCCTGGACCATGCAATCGACTGCCGCCTGGGCCTCTTTCTTGGTGTTTACGACTTTTGATACTTCGTTGATTAAATCTGCCTTGTTCACTTGACTACTCCTTTCTTTGCGGTTGTTGTTGGTTTTTGCGGGGGGGTTATGGGTATTCAAATGATCCTTCAACAGATCGTATATATACATGGAAAACGGATCGCATCGGCGTAAAACGTTTTGCAAATGACCCGCAGGCTGTTCTGTCGTTCAAACATTTTTTGTTAACCGAACCGTTGTTCTATATTCATACGGTTATGAAAACATTGTGTCAAGAGTGTTTTTAAGGAGTCGGCCGATTTAGGTTAAAACACATGTTCTTTTTTGGTCTACGTGTCTAAAACGGGCGGACGCCATAGATGTACCACCGGATCAATTCCGGACCATAAAATACTGAAATCACAGCGCCTACGGCAAGGAACGGGCCAAAGGGGATTGCCAATTTCAGGTTTTTGCCGGAGGCGAGCATCAGTATGCCGCCCACAACGGTTCCGGTAATGGAAGCCGCAAAAATGGCTAATATGACGCCCTGCCATCCGACGACAGCCCCGATCATGGCAAGCAGCTTGATATCTCCGCCCCCCATTCCCTCTTTTCCGGTGAAAAGGTAATACGCCCACGCCACAAGAAAAAGGCTTCCGCCGCCGATGAGAATGCCCGCTATCGATTCAACCGGGCCGATACCGGGTAAAAAGAATGTTGCGCCAAAGAATACCGGGATTGCCGGAAGGGAAATAACATCGGGAATAATGCGGTGATCGATGTCGATAAAGGTGATTACCAAAAGGGATGCAATAAATGCAAAATAAATGGCGGCCGCAAGGGTAAATCCGAATTTCAGCACGCACAAGCCGGCAAAAACCCCGGTAAGCAGTTCCACCACGGGGTACCGGATGCTGATGGGCGCATGGCAGCTTCGGCATCTGCCCAGGAGCCAAACGTAGCTCAAAACGGGGATATTATCGAAAAACCGTATGGGGGTATGACACCCGGGGCAGTTGGATGCAGGCATTACGATAGATTTGTTTTCGGGAATCCGGTAGATGCAGACATTGAGAAAACTTCCGATAAACAGGCCAAATAAAAAACCGATGGTGATTTCAAACGGGTTTGACATGAGTTAATTAGTGCTTATTTTAATGATTTCGAAAGGTTGTCTGAAAATACCGGTCCGGGGCCGTGCGATGTCATGCCCCCAAACAGGTGGGAATGTATTGTATTTACCATATAACAGGTCTATAAGGAATATGTTTTTTCACGCGGGGCTTGACCTTTCGTTGCGGGATAAATTATGTAAGGGCCCTGGACGCATATCACCGAAAGCCGTGTTTGTCATCTGCAGAAAAACAGGGATTGAGAAGGAAGAATAAAATTGACGAAAAAGTTCATGTCAGGAGTCACAATGGCTGAAAGCGATAAAGACGATCTGATCCGGTTGATTGATGATGAGGGGGGCAAGTCCGTTGAAATTCCGGAAAAACTTCCCCTGCTGCCGGTCAGGGATGTGGTCGTATATACGGACATGGTCCTGCCGCTTTATATCGGGCGCGAAAAGTCCTTGCGCGCCGTGGAAGAGGCGATGAAAAGGGAGCAGATCATTTTCCTCGCCACCCAGAAGGATCCGATGGTCGAAGATCCCGGCCCCAAAGATATCTACCGCGTGGGAACCGCATGCCGGATACTGCGCATGCTGAAACTTCCCGACGGTCATTTCAAGGTGCTGGTTCACGGGCTTGAAAAAGGGCGGATCAAGCGCTACATCAATAAAAAGTCTGTTTATCACGTTTCAATAGATGTAATTCCGGATAGTTATGATGTAAAAGGTAATGTTGAAACGCAGGCTTTGATGCGAAATGTCCGGGAGAACTGCGAAAAAATACTCAATCTTCGGGGCGAATATTCCAGTGAGATCGGCATGCTCCTGGAGGAAATCGAAAGCCCCGGCAAACTTGCGGACCTGGTATCCTCCAACCTGAAGCTCAAACTGGAAGAAGCCCAGGGGCTTCTGGAAATTGATGAGCCCATCGAAAGGCTTCGGGCCGTAAACAATTACCTGGCCCGGGAGGTCGAACTCTCCACGGTCCAGGCCAAGATTCAGTCTTCGGTTCGCGATGAAATCTCCAAAAACCAGCGGGACTATTTTCTGCGCGAACAGGTGAGGGCGATTCACAAGGAACTGGGAGAGCAGGATGAGCGCCTGGCGGAAATCAATGATTTCACGCAGCGAATCAAAAAAGCCCGGATGCCCAAGCATGCCCTGAACGAAGCAGACAAGCAGCTCAAGCGCCTTGAACAGATGCATCCGGATTCATCCGAAGCCACCATCGTACGTTCATACCTGGATTGGCTGGTGGATTTGCCATGGAGCCGCGCCACAAAGGATGTCATTGATATTCCAAAAGCAAAATCCGTTCTGGATGAAAAACATTACGGCCTGGAGAAAATCAAGGACCGTATTCTGGAGTACCTGAGTGTTCGCAAGCTGAACCCCAAAAAAAAGGGGCAGATCCTTTGCTTTGTGGGTCCTCCCGGCGTCGGGAAGACATCCCTCGGCCAGGCCATTGCCGATGCCATGAACCGGAAGTTCTTCCGGATGTCGTTGGGCGGGATACGCGACGAGGCGGAAATCCGCGGGCACAGGAGAACCTATATCGGCGCCATGCCGGGGCGCATTATCCAGGGGTTGAAGCAGTGCGAAAGCAACAACCCGGTCTTCATGATGGATGAGATCGACAAAATCGGCATGGATTTCCGTGGTGACCCGTCCTCGGCATTGCTCGAGGCCCTCGACCCGGAACAGAATACCGATTTTTCAGATCATTTTCTGAACCTGACCTTTGATCTGTCCAAGGTGCTTTTCATCCTTACGGCCAACATGACCGACACCATACCGTCCGCGCTGCTTGACCGCATGGAGGTCATTCAACTGCCCGGTTACACGGAAGAGGAAAAGTCCGTAATCGCGGAAAAATACCTCGTGCCACGGCAGCTTTCGGACAACGGGCTGAAAGCGGGGAACCTGGTGTTCAGCCGGTCTGCCATTGAGCAAATTATTACGGACTACACCTGCGAGGCCGGGGTTCGCAATCTGGAGCGGGAAATCGGTGCCTTGTGCCGGAAAACGGCGCGAAAGCTGGCCGAAGGCGAAAAAGGGCCCTACCGGATCACCCGGGGCAACCTGCATACCTTCCTGGGCCCGGCCCGGTTTTTTCCGGAGCTCGACCAGGACGAAAGCCAGGTGGGGCTTGCCACCGGACTTGCATGGACGCAGGTGGGGGGCGAGGTGCTCTATGTGGAGGTGTCGCTGCTGGAAGGCAAGGGGGAACTGATCATTACCGGGCAGCTTGGTGAAATCATGCAGGAATCCGCCAGGGCGGCCTTGAGCTATGCACGCGCCCATCGCAAGGAACTCGGCATCAAAAAGAATGTTTTCGAAGGCATGGATATCCACATCCATGTTCCGGCCGGGGCCATTCCAAAGGACGGGCCTTCCGCCGGTATTGCCATGGCAACGGCCCTGATTTCCGCACTTACCAAAAAACCGGTGGACAAAGCCATTGCCATGACCGGCGAGATATCGCTCCGCGGCAGGGTGCTGCCGATCGGCGGCTTGCGGGAAAAGGCCATCGGCGCGCTCCGCTTTGGTATCAAGAACATTATTATTCCGATGAAAAACAAGCCGGAGTTATCCGAGATTCCCAAAAACGTGAAGCGAAAGATTGCCTTTACCCCGGTGAATACCATTGACGAGGTCATCGAGATTGCCATCGGGAAAAATGTCCTGAAGGCCCCGGCGCCGGCCGCTCCCGCGACAGCCAAAAAGCCCGCCCGGACATCATGAAAATACTGGCTATTGACACGTCAGCCAGCACCTGCAGCGTCGCGCTGACGGAAAACGAAACCCCCCTGTATGAGTACACGGCCGATCCGGGCAGAACCCACGCAGTGCAGCTTTCCGGCATGATCGACGCGGTGCTGGGCGCTTCGGGCTTTTCGGTCGGTGATCTGGTCGGATTTGCCGTCACCACAGGGCCGGGAAGCTTTACCGGTCTTCGCATCGGCATTGCCACGGTCAAAGGGCTTGCTTTTGCCGCCGCCAAACCGGTTGCCCCCGTATCGACCCTGGATGTGCTGGCCTTTCAGTGCGTCGGCGTTGAAACCCTCATCTGTCCGCTTATCGATGCACGCAAAAACGAGGTCTACACGGCAACATACAGGTGGGTAGGCGACCATCTGGAATTGGTCGGCCGCCCGCAGGTGACCGGCCCGGAAGAAATTCTGCAGGGCTGCGGGGAAAAATGCTTTTATGTGGGAAGCGGTGCCTTGCTTTACCGGGATCTGATAGCGAGACGTCTCGGCGATCAAGCGGTGATTGCGCCGCCCCGGATGAGTCTGGTTCGTTCCTCCGCGGTCGCCTGTCTCGGTTTCCGGCAACTTCACCGAGGTGCCGGCGTGGCGCCTCATGATGTCACGCCGTTCTATATCCGGCGCCCGGATGCGGAAAAATACAGGCAGGGATGATTTTTTCGCCGCTCTTCCGGCCGGCTGTTGACTATTTATTGACACTATGATGTCAATCGTTTATAATTTTACCTTTACAATAAACGCATAAACATTGATGAGCTCATAAAAAGTCGATTTTCAGATGGCGCCGTAAAAAGTTCAAGATCAAGGCTTGCGTGATTTCGAAGAATGCAGCGTACTTAGCCGTACGTGAGATTCTTTAAAGATTGTGCGCAACGCAGATATTGGACTTTTTACGGCGCCATCAACAGTAAAACAGAACCAGAAAAGGCCAAATCGCTATGGACCAGTATACATGGGCCGATCCGCCGAGCCGGACGGCCTTTCCTGTTGCGGCGCCCGGCTATCCATTTATCTATGCCGCCGCATTTGCCACCGTCGTTTTTGCAATTCTCGGGTGGTCGGTTATCGCCGTTTTCGGTCTTCTGGCAACAGTGGCCATATGCCTGTTTTTCAGGGATCCGGATCGGGCGACCCCGGTTTCCGAAAACGCCCTGATCGCACCTGCGGACGGCCGGGTGGTGTTTACCGGAAAGGTCGAGGACAACCCTTATGTGGAAGGGCCTTGTATGAAAGTCGGCATTTTCATGTCGGTGTTGAACGTCCATGTCAACCGGATTCCTTTTTCCGGCGACGTGACGTCCGTCCGGCATTATCCCGGGAAATTCTTTTCCGCAGACAAGGACAAGGCTTCCCTGGAAAACGAGCGGAATGCCGTGATTGTGACCACCAAGGATCGCCGGGTCATTGGCGTGGTCCAGGTGGCCGGATTTATCGCCCGGAGAATCATCACCTGGGTGCATCCGAATGACACCGTGGCAGCGGGGCAGCGTTTCGGAATGATCTGTTTTGGGTCCCGGGTGGATCTTTACCTTCCCGAAGACGCTGAAGTTTCCGCCAGGGTGGGGGACAGGGTGAGCGCGGGGTATTCGATTATCGGACGACTCCCGGATCTGCCGGAGGAAAAAAATCCGTAAGAAGGAAACAACAGTACCCCTCCTAACAACAAATACCGCCGTATGTACGGCAATGCCTGCTATGCGCTGATAACAAAGGAGCTGTGATTTTATGGGAAAAACGTATCAGATCGCTGTTATGCCCGGAGACGGCACCGGTCCGGAAGTGGTTGCCGAAGGCATCAAGGTGCTCGACGCCGCGGCAGGTGTCGAAGGATTCGGTCTTGACTACACATATTACAACATGGGTGGCGAACACTACACCAAAACCGGTGAAATTCTGCCGGACCACGTGGTAGCGGAACTGCGGGGGGCGGACAGTATTTTCCTGGGCGCTATCGGCCATCCCGACGTAAAGCCCGGTATCCTGGAAAAGGGGCTTCTTCTCAGGCTCCGTTTCGATCTGGACCAGTACATCAACCTGCGCCCGGTAAAGCTTTACGAAGGCGTGACAACGCCGCTTGCCAACAAGGGGCCCGAAGATATTGATTTCGTGGTTGTCCGTGAAAACAGCGAAGGCCTCTACGCCGGTGCGGGCGGTGTTTTGAAACGGGGCACGCCGGACGAGGTGGCCGTGCAGGAGTCCATCAACACCCGAAAGGGGGTGGAGCGATGCATCCGGTACGCATTCGAGTACTGCCGGTATCGCAACAAGAACAAGAAGATCACCCTTTGCGGGAAAACCAACGTGCTTACGTATGCCTTTGATCTGTGGGAGAGGACTTTTTACGAGGTCGCCGAAGAATACCCGGATATTGAAACCGATTACGCGCACGTGGATGCCATCTGCATGTGGATGGTGAAAAACCCGGAATGGTTTGACGTCATCGTCACGGACAACATGTTCGGAGACATCATTACGGATCTTGGCGCCATGATCCAGGGGGGCATGGGCATTGCCGCCGGCGGCAATATCAATCCCGAAGGCGTCTCCATGTTCGAACCGATCGGCGGATCAGCGCCGCGTTATACCGGAAAGCAGGTCATCAATCCCATGGCGGCCATCTGTGCCGGTCAGTTGATGCTGGAAACTTTAGGCGAGGAAAAAGGGGCCGCCCGCATCGAGAAAGCGGTGAAAAAAGCCCTGAAAAACGATATAAAGGACCTTGGTGCCGGCAAAATGGGGTATACCACCGCTGAAGTCGGCGATCTTATTGTTACATACGTAAAAAACGAATAACCGGAGAAATATCGTGAAACAGGTGCCGATCACCAGGAAGGGTTACGACGCCTTAAAAGAAGAGCTTGGAAAATTAAAAAAAATCGAGCGCCCCAAAAACATACGGGCGATCGAAGAAGCAAGGGCCCACGGTGATCTTTCTGAAAACGCCGAATACGATGCGGCAAAGGAAAGGCAGGGGTACATCGAGGGGCGGATCAACGAGCTCTCGTACAAGCTTTCCAATGCGGACATCATTGACACGGATGATTCGCCCAAGGAAAAGGCCGTGTTTGGCTGCGTCGTGATGCTTGAAAACATTGATTCCGGGGAAGAGGTGACCTATCAGCTCGTTGGCCCCGATGAATCGGATATCAAGGAAGGGCGGATTTCCGTTGGATCGCCGCTTGGAAAAGCCATTATCGGAAAAAGATTGGGTGATGAAATCACCATAAACGCCCCCGGCGGCAAAAGGCAGTATGAGCTTGTGGAAATCAGGTAAAGATTATAACATAGGGGATTGCGGATCATGGCAAGGGTTACCGTAGAAGATTGTTTGAAAAGGATACCGAACCGGTTTTTTCTCGTGCATGCGGCGGCAAAGCGCGTCCGGCAGTTGCGGGAAGGCAGTGAGCGGCTTATCGAAGCCTCGGACAATGAGGATATCGTGACCGCCCTGCGGGAGATCGCCGCGGGCAAGGTTTTTGTGACGCGGCATTACACGGAATACGAGGATCCGATTTCGGAAGAAGGCCTGGAAGAGAGCATGGCGGAAAGCACGGCAGAAGATGCCGGTGATGCTTCGGAAGCAGCACCCGAACCCCCCGCGGAAGGCGCTGACGCGGACGAAGGCGCCGAAGAAGACGACCAATAGACGATGCAGCGTGTGCGCCTGTATTGATGCAACCGACCAGCAACAATTATAAAGCGATCAATCACGACGTCGGCCGGGCGCTCCATCGGTACGCAATGATTTCGGACAATGACCGGATTCTCGTGGGCCTTTCCGGCGGGAAGGACTCTTTGAGCCTGCTGTGGATACTTGCCGAAAGGCTCGCGCGGATTCCGGTGGCCTACACCATCCACCCGGTCTACGTGGACCCTGGTTTTGAAGGAGGCTTTGCCGATGATCTCGTCCGCTGGTGCCGGGAAACCGGGTATGAGCTTCGGGTGGAAAAGACGGATTTCGGGGTATACGCCCACAGCGACGAAAACCGCGAAAATCCGTGCTTCCTGTGCGCGAGAAAACGCAGACGCCGGATGTTTGAAATCGCCAAAGAAACCGGATGCAACAAGATCGCCTTGGGGCATCACAAGGATGATATTATAGAAACCCTGTTTATCAACATGTGCCACACGGGCACCATGGGAACGATGCTTCCGGCGCAAAGGATGTTTGAGGGGCTTTTTACCATCATCAGACCGCTTGCGTTTGTGGATGAGCACCGGATTGCCCGGTTTGTGGATGATCAGAAATTTCCGGAATTCGTCAATCCCTGCCCATCGAATACAAACTCCAGGCGAAAGGAAATCAAGGCTTTTTTAAACCGGCTCTACAGCGGCAATAAAAAAATCAAGGACAACATCTTCCGTTCGATGAGCCATGTAAACATGGATTATATGCTGAAATGAAAGATACACTTTTTAAAACGCCCGGTGACGGGGAAAACGGCAAGGACGGTCCCGGAGAATACCGGCTGGAAAAGGTTTTCGACGCCGCCTCCATGAAAGACGTTCAGAGCCTCCCCGATCATCGCAACATGGCCATCAACAAGGTCGGCATCAAAAACCTTCGCTATCCGGTGACCGTGCTGGACCGGGACAAGGGGAAGCAGCATACCGTTGCATATATCAACATGTACGTGGATCTCCCCCACGAGTGCAAGGGGACCCACATGAGCCGCTTTGTGGAACTCCTCCACCTGTTCCGCCCTGAACTCTCCCTCAAAACATTTTCCGATATCCTCACGCAGATGAAATCCCACCTGGATGCCAAATCGGCGCATATCGAGGTGACATTCCCGTTTTTCATCGAAAAGCAGGCGCCGGTTTCCCGGTGCGTGGGGCTCATGGATTATACCTGCCGCCTGGTCGGCTCCGTCAATTCGAGCAAGCTTGACCTGGTCTCCGAGGTAAGCGTCCCCATATCTTCGGTATGCCCGTGCTCCCGGGAAATCAGCGTCTCCGGGGCGCACAACCAGCGGGGAATGGTACATCTGCGGACCCGCTTCAAGCGCTTCATCTGGATGGAGGACATGATCGAGCTGGTGGAACGGGCGGCCTCGTGCGATGTCTATTCGGTGCTCAAAAGGGCCGATGAAAAATACGTCACCGAACGGGGTTTTTCCAATCCCAAGTTCGTGGAAGACATCGTGCGCGACATTGCCGTTTCATTGAAGGCCGACAAGAATATCACCTGGTTTGACGTCAGCGTTGAAAACTTCGAATCCATCCACAACCACAACGCCTATGCCTACATTACCAGCGGCGAACCCCCCAACATTTGATGGCGTCGTTAAAAGTCCCATCTACTGCGTTGTAGCCATTTTTCATCCGCTCAACATACGACATGTATGCCTTCGCGTATGAAAAATTGCTACGCCTTGTATATGGAACTTTTAACATAGCCATCTGTTACGAGTTCCTCAACCTTGACAGCTTCGGAAAAGTCCAATATCTGCGTTGCGCACAATCTTTGAAGAATCTCACGTACGGCGAAGTACGCTCAATTCTTCAAAGATTGCACGCGCCTTGATCTTGAACTTTTTACTTTGCCGTCCAAAACCGACTTTTTACGAGTTCATCCGTCTTGGTCTTGCGCTTTTTACAAAGTCGCCTGATCCGACGTTTCACAACAAGCCATCTCAAAATAATCTTTTTTGAGATGGCTTGTAGAAACGCATAATTTCATGGGCGTCCCCCTTTTTTTACCAGAGCTGCCGCGATCCGGTCGACGATGGGGTCCGCAAGCGCCCCGTCGGTGTTGAGCATCACCACGAAACGGTACAACACCCCGTCTTTTCCTTCAATATAGCCCGCGCGGCTCTGGATGCCGCTCAGCGTTCCGGTTTTGTAAAAAATCCGCCCCCGCTTCTGCAGCAATTCGGAATGCGGGGCAAAGGCGTCCAGGATGGCGATCATCATTTCGGCCGTAACCCGGTTTTTCCTGGAAATGCCCGATCCTTCAACGATTTCAGGGGAAATGGACAGCGTTTCGGCATATGCCAGTGTCGCCCGAACCCCTTTTTCAAGCGCTGCAGGCGGACCATACGCCGCTGCCCCGGAAGCCAGCAGGAGCTGGTTGGCGATGAAGTTGTTTGAATATTCCATCATCCGGTGCACCAATTCGGTCACGTCCAGATCGGAATAATGCCGGTATACCAGCGATGCCTTTCCGCCATTCGCGCTCTCCATCCGTATATCCCCTTTAACATTGACGCCCGATGCCTCCAGAAAATACCGGAACAATTCCCCTGCGTAGCGGGCCGTCTCATTGGACGTTGAAGAGAACAGGACGCGGCCTTCAGGGATTTGCATCTCCCGGATGCGCTTTACAGCTGTCGGCAGAAGCGGCGTTTGCGGCTCGGCGCTGACAAGCCGCCCGTCTTTTTCCGTTTTGAAAAAAACCGTGTTGAAATTTACGCACAAGGCCCCGTTGGGGGCGTCATAGGAACGGATGGAGTTTTCAGCCGTCCCCGGCATGGACGCATCGGCAAAAAAGGAGCCGTCCACCACCAGGTGGTTGACCGAATCGATGCTGCCGGCCATGTGCCGGGCGATTGTTGCAACGATTTCCGAGACCAGAAAGGGGTCGCCGTAGCCCTTTACGATCAGGTTGTTTTCTTCGTCCACGTAAAAATCGGTGGGAAACCGGTACGCCGTCCCCAGGTGTTCAAATGCGACCAGGGCAGTGAGGATTTTGAGCGTGGATGCCGGCGTCAGCATGACATCTTCATTTTTGGAGTAAATGCGCCTGCCGTCCGGGGTGGCAACGGCCACGGCATCCGCATCACCGATCATTTCATCCACTGTGCTGAAAGCCCCCGCAATTCCCGGTGCCGGCGCAAGGAAGACCAGCAGGCAGCACAGTCGCATCAAGTGCATCATATCCTTACTCCGCGTGGTTTTTACTTTTCAGGATCATGGTGACCGGCCCATGGTTTACAAGGGAGACGTCCATCATGGCCCGGAACTGGCCGGTTTCAACCGATACACCCATGCCGCGCACCTTTTCCACGAATTTCTGGTAATAGTCCTCGGCCTTTTCCGGCGCGGCTGCATGGATAAACGAGGGGCGCCGTCCCTTGCTGCAATCCCCCAGGAGGGTGAACTGCGAGACCACCAGCATCTGCCCGCCGATGTCCAGAAGGGACCGGTTCATCTTGCCGTTTTCATCCTCGAAGATGCGGAGATTGACCGCTTTTTCCGCCAGAAAGTCGATTTCCGGCACGTCGTCCGTGTCCGCCACACCCAGAAGAACCATCAACCCCTGCCCAATGGCCCCGATAGTTTCGTCATCCACGGCTACCGAACTGTTCTTTACACGCTGCACAACCGCTATCATATTCTTTAATACCTCCTGGATATCTTTGATTTACGCCATATTGGAAAAAAAAGGATAAATAGGTTAAATTTTGAAAAAGGGGTGTCGGAGGTGGCCGTAGCAACCGTGAGAACTTGGGGCATCTCTATGGCTTGATAATCCGCACCCTGCAAAATCGCCCTGCGGGCTCAGACAATGCAGGGTACCTGGATTATCTTCGCCAAGAGCTGCCGCCAAGCCCTCCCGATGTTGCTCCGGTCAACTCCCACACCCCTTTTTCAAAATTTTCCATTGGATGAATTCACAATCCAGCAATGTTCTCGGCTTGCGATGTTTTCGGATGAAAAATTTTAGCCCGTACAAGCTAATCATATTACATTCCTCAAAAAACCTGTCAAGCATCCGGCATATAAAATGACCAATATCCGATGGAGGGGGGCGGTGCAGCCCTAAGGCAACATTGGGCGGGATTGGCGATAGCTCCCGTCGCAGATAAGCCAGGCGACCTGAATTGTTTGCGTCCCGCCTTTAGCGGGACGAGTTTTCAGGGCGCGGCTTATCAAGGCGAGGAGATATCCCAAGACCGGAAAGTTGCCGTGGGCGCACAGGCCTCCTTCATCGGAAACTGACCTTTATCCCTGCATGAAACCAAAGTCCTTGACATGGTTTCCCCAAGTGGCGTAAATTTAACAATTTCTTTAGAAAGATAACCTTTTTTCAAGGACGTCATGGCCTTGAACTGCATACTATTTCGTTTCTGAAAGGACAATCCCCATGGATTACAAGAAAACGCTGAACCTTCCCGACTCCGGGTTTCCCATGAAAGCCAACCTGGCGGGTCGGGAACCCGTCCAGATCGAAAAATGGCATACCGAAAAGCTCTACGAAAAAATCTGCGAAAACGCACAAGGCAGAAAACGGTTTGTCCTCCATGACGGCCCGCCGTATGCCAACGGCAACATCCATATCGGCACCGCGCTCAACAAGATTTTAAAGGATATCATCGTCCGTTCCCGTCAGATGGCGGGGTTTGACGCCCAGTACGTCCCCGGATGGGACTGCCACGGCCTTCCCATTGAACACAACGTGGACAAGCAGCTGGGTTCGAAGAAAAAAGAAATGTCCATTGTTGAAATTCGCCGCCACTGCCGTTCCTATGCGGAAAAATATATCGACATTCAGCGGGAGGAGTTCAAGCGCCTCGGCGTCATGGGGCAATGGGACGATCCGTACCTGACCATGAACTACGAATACGAAGCCATCATTGCAAAGCTCTGCACTGAATTTGCCCTCCAGGGCGGCATGGTGCGGCACAAAAAGCCCATATACTGGTGCTGCAGCTGTAAAACCGCATTGGCCGAAGCCGAAATCGAGTACGCGGACGAGACCTCCCCCTCTGTGTACGTTAAATTTCCCTTGGCAGACCCGCCCGAGGCGATCGATGAAAAACTGGCGGGAAAAGACGTTTCCGTGGTCATCTGGACCACCACTCCCTGGACCCTGCCGGCCAACCTTGCCGTGGCCCTGCACCCGGATTTGCCCTACGTTGCCGTTGAGACCCCGGAAAACGGGGTTCTGATCCTTGCCAAAGACCTTGTCCAGGGGTGCATGAAATCATTCGGCATTGACGATTACCGTATTGTTGCACCGGTTGATCCCAAAGCGCTCGAGCACAAACACTGCCGTCATCCGTTCTACGACCGGCAGTCGCTGCTCGTGCTGGGGGACCATGTCACCCTCGAGGCCGGCACCGGATGCGTGCACACCGCCCCCGGGCACGGCCGGGAGGACTATGAAACCGGGCAGGCGTACGGGCTCGATGTCTACTCGCCGGTGGATGAAAACGGGCTTCTGACCGAGGATACCGGTCCATTTGCCGGCCAGTTCGTTTTCAAGGCGGATCCGAATATCATTGAAACCCTGGAAGAAAAAGGCATGCTCATGGCCCGGGAAAATATGAGCCATTCCTACCCGCACTGCTGGCGCTGCAAAAAACCGGTTATATTCCGGGCCACCCCCCAGTGGTTCATTTCCATGGAGAAAAACGATTTGCGGAAAAAATCCCTTGCCGCCATTGACACGGTCCAGTGGATTCCCGCATGGGGCAAGGAGCGCATCTACAGCATGATCCGTCACCGGCCGGACTGGTGCGTATCCCGGCAGCGTTCGTGGGGTGTTCCCATCACCATGTTTTTCTGCCGGTCCTGCGGCGAAGTGCACATCAACCGGGAAATCGTGGACAAAATTTTCGGCATTTTCCGGGAGAAAGGGGCGGATATCTGGTTTGAAAAGGACGCGGCCTTTTTCCTGCCTGAAAACAGCGCCTGCGCGGCATGCGGGGGGACGAGCTTTGACAAGGAAACCGACATCCTCGATGTCTGGTTCGACTCGGGCGTCAGCCATGCGGCCGTGCTGGAAGCCCGGGACAACCTGGAATGGCCCGCGGATCTGTATCTCGAAGGGTCGGACCAGCACCGGGGCTGGTTTCACAGCTCCCTTCTCACGGCTGTAGGGCTTAAAGGGGGGCCCCCGTACAAATCGGTGTTGACCCATGGATTCGTCGTGGACGGGCAGGGGAAGAAAATGTCCAAGTCCGTGGGCAACGTGATCGCCCCGAAAAAGGTCATCGACCGGTACGGTGCGGAGATCCTGCGCCTGTGGGTCGCCGCCTCCGACTACAAAGACGATATCCGGATATCGGATAACATCCTGAAACAGTTAAGCGACGCCTACCGCCGCATTCGAAACACCTGCCGCTTCATGATCGGAAACCTCAGCGACTTTGATCCGAAAACCAACGCATGCGCCTACAAGGATATGAGCGAGCTTGACCGGTTCATGCTCCACCGTCTGCAGGGGCTGGTCAAGCGCGCTGTTCAGGCCTATGACAATTACGATTTCCACGTCATCTATCACGGGCTGTATAATTTCTGCACCATCGACTTGTCCTCGTTTTACCTGGACATCCTCAAGGACCGGCTGTATACGAGCGAACCCGATTCGCTCCTTCGCAGAAGCGCCCAAACCGGAATGCAGCACATATTGTCCGCCATCACCCGTCTCATGGCGCCGATTCTACCGTTTACGGCCGAGGAGATCCATTCTTTCCTGCCGCACACCGGCACGGACGGGAGCGTCCACCTTGCGGAAATGCCCCGTTTCGATCCGGCACTGATCGATGATGCGCTTGCGGAAAAATGGGAAAACCTGTTGAAAGTGCGGGGAGAGGTGACCCGGGCAATGGAGAAAGCCCGTGCAGACAAGGTGATCGGTCATTCCCTGGACGCCTGGGTGACCCTTTGCGCGTCCGGGCCGCTGTATGATTTGTTGAAGGCCTACGAGGCGGATTTGCGCGCTTTTTTTATCGTGTCCGCAGTCAGCATTCAAAACCAGGAAGGCGACGCTTCGTTTACGGACACGGACATGGACGGCCTTCGCATCCGCGTTCAGCCGTCCGGCGGTGAAAAATGCGAGCGGTGCTGGGTATACGACGAGACCGTGGGCGAGGATGATCAGCACCCCACGGTGTGCGCCCGCTGCCGCAGCGTGCTGACCAATATCGGCGGATAATCCCCCACCATCACCGGAAAAGCGTTTAATGGATGACAGGAAAAAGCATATCGGTTTCGGGGCGGTGTGCGCCATTGTCGTGGTGCTCGATCAGCTTACCAAGTGGCTGTTGATGGCGTACATGCCCCTGCATTCGCATATAGTCGTGATTCCGGGATTTGCAAACCTGGTCCATGTCCGGAACCCCGGCGGCGCGTTCGGCCTTTTTTCAGACCAGGATGTTCGCATACGGATTGTTCTCTTTATCGGTGTGGCCTTTATCGCCGCATGCCTGGTGCTGTACCTTCATTGGCGAACCCCGGCGCGGCACTGGCCGCTGACGGCCGGTTTTGCTATGATTTTCGGGGGGGCGCTGGGCAACCTTATCGACCGGATTCGCCATGGAAATGTCGTCGATTTTATCGACCTCTACATCGGTTCGTATCACTGGCCGGCCTTCAACATCGCGGACAGCGCCATTTCCATCGGCATGGTGATCTTCGCCTATTACCTGGTCGTTAAAAAAATTCCGGAATAAAACCATTCCGATGCAACTCCCCAACGAATCAGTGCAATTATGCCGGAAATTCTTTACAACCAACTTATTTCGCACCTGAACCGGACGCCTTCGCAAGGCGTTGATTCCGCCTATCTTGTCTTTGGCGATGGATTCCTGGTCGAGCAGGCCGCATCCAGCATCGTTGACAGGCTCCTTCCCGACCCGGCCGATAAATCCGTTCACCTGGAAACCGTTGACCTGGCGGAGGGAGAATCCATATACGCACTTATCGAACAGATCAACACGATCTCCTTTTTCGCGCCCAGAAAAGTGGTTCGTGTGAAG
Organism: Desulfobacteraceae bacterium; assembly: GCA_011389935.1. Taxonomy (GTDB): domain Bacteria; phylum Desulfobacterota; class Desulfobacteria; order Desulfobacterales; family Desulfosalsimonadaceae; genus B1SED10-16. The sequence goes on along the minus strand of JAABTJ010000015.1, from coordinate 12,789 downwards.
GCGGATATCCTGTTTGCGTCCGGATTCCAGCCGGAAAAGCACCTTGAGCGAATCGAAGAGGCGCGTCTTTCCAACGATATTCACTCTGCTGCCCGTCTCCTTGCCGAGCTTGCGGCAAGGCTCCAGGTCGACACGGCCGATATTTCCGAAGGAGATCCGGAAAAAGTCCTGAAAATGGATCCGCGCCCCCATACCGATATCGGTTGGCTGAAACAGGCGGCAGCCTACGGGATTGAAAAAGGCATTTCACCGGCAGGGGGGACCGGTGCCGCAGCCATACTCAAGGAAGCCCTTCAAAAAGGCTTTCCAAAGGGGCATGTTCTGCTTTTGACGGCGGGCACCGTCGACCGCAGGAGCGCCCTTTACAAGGCAATCAATGCGGCCCATACGGTGATCAACTGCAGTGTCCCCACCGGGTCGCGAAAGGCCGAGGTGGACCAGCAGAAACAGGTCCTGACCGGCCTGATGCAGCACCTGCTCGCAACGCATCAAAAAAGTGCGGACAGCAAAGTGTTTGACCGGGTTTTTCACCTGACCGGTTTTTCGCCCCGCGTTTTTTCCGCCAATATTGAAAAGCTCATTCAGTATGCAGGGGCCTCCCCGCATATCAGAAACGAAGATGTGGCGGCGGTTCTGGATAAAACCCGGGAGGACCCGGTGTTTGTCTTTACCGGGGCCCTTTTCGAAAAAAATGCGCCAAAGGCGATCCAGTGTTTGTCCTCGCTTCTGTTTTCGGGCTTTCACTACATGCAGCTGCTCAACGCCGTTGTCAACCAGGTGCGAAAGCTATTGATGATCCGGTTTTTCACGGAAAGCCCCCATGGAAAAGCCTGGCAGCCCGGTATGGGATTTGATCCATTCAAAAAGCAGGTCATGCCCGCTGTCGTGAAGTACGACCAGGAGCTTGCAGCCGCTGAAGACGGACGGGAAGCCCTTGGCGCAGAAAGTAAAAAAGGGAAAAAAACTGCCGGAAAGAAGGCGCGGGCAAGCGATCTGGGCATTGTTAAAAATCCCAACAATCCCTATCCCGTATACCAGCTTTTCCTTCAGGCCGAGCGGTTCGGGACCGACGGGCTGAAGGATTTCCTGGTCCGGCTGCACGAGGCGGACATCCGCCTGAAAACCACGGGGCGCTCCCCCAAAGCCGTCCTCGAAGAGATGATTCTTCATATCTGCATTGCAAATGACCGGCCCTGACATGACGCAACCCCACGACCGATCCGCTTCCACAGACGATGCGGTTTCGGGATCCATCAGCGAATATATTTCCGCGCTGCTTTCCTCCCGGCGCCCCGGCGCCCAGGTGGTCTACCACACGGTGCTTGAAAAAATTCCGGCCGTCTGGAAAAACGCTTCATTTGAAGGCCATGCACCCGGCGGGCGAACCCGGCCCGGGATCATTGCGCCGCTGCTGAAAACCATGGGCATTGATTCGCTTTACATCCACCAGCACGAGGCGATATCAAAGATCCTGGAGCAAAAACATGTGGTCGTGGCCACCCCCACGGCTTCCGGCAAGACGCTGATCTACAACCTGCCGGTGATGGAGGCGGTGGCAGCCGACCCGGAAACCAGGGCCCTTTACCTGTTTCCCTTAAAAGCCCTGGCGCAGGACCAGCTGCGCAGCTTCAACGAGACGGCCGTGGCCTGCCCGCCTGGGCCACGGCCGTCTGCAGCCATTTATGACGGCGACACCACCGCGTGGCACCGGAAAAAAATACGCGCCAACCCGCCCAACGTGGTGATGACCAACCCGGAGATGATCCACCTCGGGTTTTTACCGCACCACGAAAAATGGGCGGACTTTTTTTCAAAGCTGAAATTCGTAGTTATCGATGAAATCCACGTATACCGGGGCGTTTTGGGGTCCCACATGTCCCAGGTGCTCCGGCGGCTGCGCCGGATATGCGCGCTTTACGGGGCGGCTCCCGTTTTCGTCTTCTGTTCCGCCACCATTGCCAACCCGGCAGAACTTGCCGGGGCGCTCACCGGGCTGGATGTCGAATGCATTAAAAAAACCGGCGCCCCCGAGGGAAGGCGGCACCTTGTGTTTATTAATCCCGTTGAAGGAGCCGCCCGGACCGCGATTCTGCTGTTAAAAGCCGCCCTTGTCCGGGAGCTTCGCACCATCGTGTATTCCCAGTCCCGGAAAATGACCGAACTGATCGCTCTGTGGGCCTCCGGCAGCAAAGGGCCGTATTCGGACAGGATCAGCGCCTACCGCGCCGGGTTTCTGCCCGAGGAAAGGCGCCAGGTCGAGCAGCAACTCATGTCCGGGGAGCTTCTGGCGGTGATTTCCACCTCCGCCCTGGAGCTGGGCATTGATATCGGCAGCCTGGACCTGTGTATCCTGGTGGGATACCCGGGGACCGTCATGGCGACCCGCCAGCGCGGCGGAAGGGTAGGGCGGAGCGGTAAAGATTCGGCCGTTGTCATGGTCGGCGGAGAAGACGCATTGGATCAGTACATCCTTCGCCATGCCGCCGATTTCATCGCGCGGGAGCCGGAATCCGCTGCAATCAACCCGCACAACAGGGAAATCGCCACAAAGCATCTGGTCTGCGCCGCTGCGGAGCATCCCCTCGGCATCGATGATCCCGTGTATCATCACGCTTCCTTCCAAAAACACCTTGATCTTCTGGAAGCCTCGGCCAGACTGCTCAAAAGCGCCGACGGCAGGAAGTATTTTGCCGCTGAAAAATCCCCCCAGCGAAAAATCGATTTGCGGGGTTCGGGCTCCCGGTATACGATCATCAATGAACAATCCGGCGAAAGAATGGGTGAAATCGACGGTTTCCGGGCCTTTCGGGAGACGCATCCCGGCGCTGTTTACCTGCATCACGGCATGACGTACCTCGTTAGCGCCCTGGATATCGAAACCGGCACTGTCACCGCAGCCCCTGCAAATCCGAATTTTTATACCCGCTCCCGGAGCACCAAGCAGACCGAGATCCTGGAGATCTTTCACGAAAAAGCCGTGGGTGCGACAACGGTCGGCTTCGGCCGGCTCAAGGTGACCGACCAGGTGACCGGGTATGAAACGTGGCAGATCAAAAATCACCAGCGGATCAATATTCTGCCGCTGGATTTCCCCCCGCAGGTTTTTGAGACAGAGGGGCTCTGGATCGTGATCCCCGAACACGTGCGCCAGGCAACCGAGGAGCGGCAGATGCACTTCATGGGGGGTATCCACGCAATGGAGCATGCGGCCATAGGGCTTTGTCCGCTGTTTGTGCTTTGCGACCGGAACGATCTCGGCGGTATATCCATCCCCTGGCATGCGCAGGTCCAAAACGCGGCGGTGTTTCTCTATGATGCCATCCCCGGAGGCATCGGCCTGTGCCGCAGCGCCTGCGAAAAAGCAGGGGCGCTTTTTGAAACAGCCCGCCGGACGATCGAGGAGTGCGCGTGCGAAAACGGCTGTCCCGTGTGCGTCCACTCGCCCAAATGCGGCTCCGGGAACCGTCCGTTAGACAAAAACGCCGCCTTGTTTATTCTGGACAAGCTTTTGCATTCACCCGCGGAACATGCGCGGTCCATCCCCCAGGCAAAAGAGGCGGGGCGAAAAGTCAATACCGGCGAAGAAATATTGTCGGATATCCCGGGCGAAGAGAACCTGCCGCACTACGGTGTTCTGGATATTGAAACCCGGTATTCCGCCGACGAGGTCGGCGGATGGGGGCGGGCCCACCGGATGGGGATCAGCTGCGCGGTGCTATACGATTCCGCAGGGGACAGGCATTTCACCTACTACCAGGAGACTGTCGGGGAGTTGGTCAAACACCTGGCATCTTTGGACCTTGTGGTCGGGTTTAACATCAAGCGATTCGACTACGCCGTTATCAGCGGTCAAATCGAATTCCCCTTCAGGCATCTGCCTACCCTCGACATCCTGGAAGAAGTGCACCGGCATCTCGGCTACCGCCTCTCCCTGGACCACCTTGCCGGCGTCACCCTCGGACGGAACAAATCCGCAGACGGCCTTGTGGCCCTTAGGTGGTGGAAGGAGGGGCGGATCGAAGAGATTGCGGCGTATTGCAAAAAAGACGTTGACATCACCCGGGACATATATCTTTTCGGCCGGAAGAACAGCTACCTGTTGTTCAAAAACAAGGCCGGCAATACCGTTCGGATTCCCGTGTCGTGGTAAATCAGCTTTCGTAGGTGCGCAGAAACGATTGCAGTTTGATATTGCAAAAAAATTATATTGTGCTATTATTATTAGTTTGAACTATTTTAATTTTAAAAAAACATTTTTTCGTTTCGTTGTGCGCGGTCCCCGCTCATGCAGGGTTTCTCAAGGCGTCCGCCGAAAAAAATATTTTTAAATCAAAAAACGTTGTTTATCCAAATGAACTGTTGTAAGATACCTAAATAACAAAAATCCAAATCTGTAGGAATCGCAAAACCTTTTTTTGCGATGGGGCCAATACTGATGGCGTCGTAAAAAAGTCGTTTTCAGGCGGCTTTGTAAAAAGTTCACGATCAAGGCGCGTGCAATTTTTGAAGAATTGATTGTACTTATCCGTACATGAGATTCTTCAAAGATTGCGCGCAACGCAGATATTGGATTTTTTTGAAGCCGTCAATACTGTAAGTTGGAGTGATTGATAAATAAGCAAAGGAGCACCGAAGATGCCGGACAAGTCCACTTTCGAACAGCTGAGGGAGGATGAAAGAGAAGTTCGCAAGCAGTTGATTATCAAGGCCGCCATGGAGTTGTTCGAGGAAAAATCGTTCCATGAAATTGGTATGCGGGATATTGCACTCCAGGCCGGTGTGTCGGCAGCATCCATTTACCGGTATTTTCCGAGCCGGGATGATCTTTTCGTCGAGTCCCTGATACAGGACATCAACCTCATCGAAAAACTGCTGAACCGGATGGTGGAACGGGGAAGCTCCATAGAAGAGCTCGCCATTGCAGTGGTGGATTACCTCATCGACAACGAGGCTACCTTCCAGATGATGGTCCATTTCATGATACGCGGTGAACTCAATCCCCAGGCATTGAAAAAATTCAACAGCGTCCAGCGCTATTTCCTCAACATGTTTGATTCCGTCGTCCAGAAAGCCCAGGGTGTGGAGAAAATGCACCTCAATTCCCAGGCCTTTTTTGCTTCCCTTGCCGGCGTTGTCCTGACCTTTCGGAACTACCCTGGCAGGACCGCCGAAGAAAAGCGAAAGGCCATTCACAAGCTTGCATTGATGATCATGCGCCAAGGGGCTCTGGAAGATTTATAGCCGACCACGTATGTTGGCAGCGGAAAATTGTTGATACCCTTCCATGGCCTCGGCCATCATGGCATCCTCTTCCCCTTCATGCCGCGGCGAGAAATGAAAAAGCGTAAACCGCCTGGCCCCGGCAGCCCCCGCAATGCAGCCGGCCTGGTATGCGGTCAGGTGCCTCGTCCGTTTCGCCAGATCGCGATGTTTATCCAGAAATGACGCTTCAATGAACAGGTGGTCGCAGTCGCTGGCCAGTGAAACGATCCGGTCGCTATTCTCCCGGGTTCCCGCCGCATCGGTAATGTATGCAATTTTACTCCCCTTGCTGATAATCGCCAGTTCTTCCGCCAGCTCGCCAAGGGGGATGGCGCCCTGCGCACCGGATTTGCTGTAGACCACCGGCACCCTGGTTTCCGGGGGACGCCCTTCATGAACCATCTGTTTGAAATCGTAGAGCCATTTTCCCGGTTCAAGGCCCATACGCGCCAGGGATTCCTTTCGGATATTGACGTGAAAATGCTCCTTGATCGCAAAGGCGAGGCAGGGGATGTTGTGTTCAAGGGTGACGGCTTCCACGCAAAAGGCCTTTTCGCTGTACAGGAGCGGTCCCGTCAGCATCGTGCAGGTCGGATCGGAAGGCATAAACCGGTCTTTGCAGTCGTAGCGTTTCGTGATCGCTTTGCCTTCCAGAACTTCCGTAACCACGAGTGTTATGGATTCCTCGTAATTGTCCACCAGGTTCCAGGTATACCCGGAGAGCTTTCCGGCCACGTTGTCGTGGAACCCTTCCGGACCGAAAAGGTGCAGCTCTTTTCCACGGCCGAGCATAATCCGGAGCAGAAAATCAAACCCGATGAAATGGTCCATATGGGTGTGGGAGACAAAGCAGTGGGTGACTTTCAGGATATCTTTGGGGGAGAGGGGCGTAATATCGCCCATATCGAAAAGCAGCGCCCGTTTGTTGAAGAAAAACGGGACGAAAAGACCCGGGTCGCCGAACGGCGAATTAATCAATCGTGGATTGAACAGCGGCGGCATTGTGCACAGTCATGAAGCGTTAGACAACCAGATGCCTGGCCACCTGTTTGTGAATGGTCGCGTAGATTTCCTCGTCGGAACCGTAAATATCGATGATATCCTTGTGCTTGATCAGGTGCTCGATCACGAAAGCGGTGACATACAGACTGACGATGTGCGGTGCTTTCACCACATTCCGGAAGGGCGCGACCTGGAAGTCGATGTCAAAATCATCGGCCCGGTTGAGCTTGTCCAGGCTGTACGCCAGCTGTTCCTCGAGGGAGTTCTTGTTGGCGGTCTCGACGAGTTCGTTTTCCACGAGTTTGTTTGCGATGGATTTGCTGAGGGGCTCCACCACGTCGCCCACGGCCTGTATCGCCCGGCGCCTTTCCAGTTCCTTGGAAGACTCGATCCTGGAAATAAGCCTGCTTTCCCCGGTGTTTTCGAATCGTTTGGCCATATTGGTATTCCTTTATACAATAGTTGATATGCGTTTGGTCGCATCATAAAGACAAAGAATTCACAATTCAAGTCAAAATACGGCCCTGCAAATTAAATCTCCGCCCTCTTGCGGGTGCGTTGCGAGGTTTCGCCGCTTACCGCTTCCACAACCGCCTGCAGCTTCCGCTTCCCGTTGTAATGGTTCCACCGAAGTCGATAGGCGAGTTTTTCAAAAAAGGCGGGCAGCGGTTTTTCCGGATCTACCGAAAACGCAATGGCCGGCAGTATTTTTCCGGTCTTCGAGCCGGTCTGCGCCAAAGACATTTGAAGATGCGTTTTGCCAACGATCCGGGCGTGCCGTACCTCGATATGTTCAGCGACAAAAAGGGGTTCGGGGTTGCTTTCGCCAAACGGGGCAAGCAAAAGTATTTCATCGGCCAGGGCGTCGGTGATTTTGTCGAAATCAAGCGCGCAGTCGATTTCCAGGGACGGGGCGAATACCGATTCCGGGTAAACGCCGGCAATGCAGTCGTCGAATGCCTGCCTGAACTTTTTGAAATTTTCCCCTTTTATCCGAAGACCCGCGGCCATGGTGTGGCCGCCGAAGGCTTCCAGGAAATGGGCGCATTGGGAAAGGCTTTTATACAGATCGACGCCGGGGATGGAACGGGCGGACCCCACGCCCATATCCCCGTCCACGGCGAAGAGCACGACAGGGCGGAAAAACGTTTCCGCCAGCCGGGATGCAACAATTCCCAGGACGCCCGGATGCCAGTCCTTGTCGGCAAGCACGATGGTTTTGAACCGTTCCAGATCGTCCTCCTGGGACAGAAAGGCGGTGATCTGCTTTTGAATCCCCTGTTCAATGCCTTGCCGCCGGGCATTGAGCCGGTTTACCTCCGATGCGAGGGCGGCGGCGCTTTCATCGTCACCGGCGTCCAAAAGCCTTGCCGCAGTCATGGCATGATCGAGCCGGCCTGCGGCATTGAGCCGGGGGGAAAGCCGGAAAGCCAGGTCGTCCGTGTCGAGTACCGGCTTGTTGATGCCGCATGCCTGGATAAGTGCGTTGATGCCGCAGCGGGGGGACGCGTTTAACACCTCCATGCCGGTTTTGGCCAGAATCCGGTTTTCCCGCACAAGGGGGACCACGTCCGCAATGGTGCCAAGGGCGACCAGGTCGCAGACTTCCTTCAGGTTGGGCTCGGCCAGACCGGGTCGGCGTGTATCCCAGAAGCCAACGCCCCTCAGATGTTTGCGCAGGCAGACCAGCAGGTAAAACGCAACGCCCACGCCCGCAAGGTGTTCAAGGCCGGCGGTGCAGTCCTTCCGTTTTGGATTGACCACGGCGCAGGCAGGAGGCAGGGTTTCCATATCGTGGTGGTCGGTGATGACCACGTCGATCCCGGCATTTTTTGCGCAAAGAACCGCTTCATGACTGGCGGCGCCGCAGTCGGTGGTGATCACGAGATCGATCTTTGTCGGGACAAATACATCAGCGACATGAAAAGGCTTCAGGCCGTATCCTTCTTCAATCCGGTGGGGTATGTAAATGTCCGCATCCGCGCCTGCCTGCCGGAGAAACCACCAGACAATGCTGGCCGATGTTATGCCGTCCACGTCGTAATCGCCGAAAACGAGAATTTTTTCCCCGCCTGTGAGAGCGGCTGCAATGCGCTCGACCGCCCTGTCCATGTCCTTCAGGGTAAAAAAGGAATCAATGGTTGAAATGGATGGATACAAAAAAGCGGCGATTTCGTCTTCCGACGAAAGGCCGCGGTTGACCAGCACGGTGGCCGTAACCGGGTGGCAGCCGATTTTCCGGCAGACACGCCTCACGAGGACCGGGTCGGGCGTTTTGATGGTCCATGTCTTTTCCATGGGAAAAGGGTATACCGTATCGGCCGGAGACAGACAATAAAAAATTGCATTTACCGGGGTGAAGCGGTATGGCATTGTTTTGTTCGGCGAAAAACCATCCGGCGCGGATATTTTCAATTGGTATTGAAAATCCCGAAATGTTATGTTTTCATATAGGCATGAACGCATCCGTACCCCATATGCATGCAACAACCACAAGGCAGCTGTACCGCATCGAAAGAAAGGCGATCTGTTTTTTCCGGTTCATACTGGAAGGGTATGACGGCCTTGCCATTCTGGAGACGCTGGATGCAAAAGCCGGCATCATTGCGCTGCATATTGCCCCGGGGTGTGAAGATATGGCAGACGGCATCATCGCCGATCTGTCGCGGGAGTATCTTGTGGAGGAAATGGAAACAAGGGAATAATGAAAACCAAAAAAGCATATATCAACACATTCGGCTGCCAGATGAACGTCTACGACACCCACCGAATGGAAAACATGCTGGCGGCCGCCGGATATGCGACCACGGACTCCTTCTGGCGGGCTGACCTGGTCATTGTCAACACGTGCGCCATACGGGAAAAGGCCGTCCAGAAGGTGTACAGCTTTCTCGGCCGCATCTGCGGCATCAAGCGGCACAAACCCGGAATCATTCTGGCCGTGACCGGCTGCGTTGCCCAGCAGCAGAGCCAATGGCTTGCCGAGCGGTTTGCGGGCGTCGACCTGATTCTGGGCACGCATGCGGTCACGCGGCTCGTGCCGTACCTCGAGCAGCTTGGCCCGGAAAACCGTCCGATCATCGACGTCGCCATGAGAACGGAAATCGACCCACCCGCAGACGACGTTGCAGAGAAGATCGAAAATGCCGATATCTCGAGTTTCGTTACCATCATGCGGGGGTGCGATAATTTCTGCACCTACTGTGTGGTCCCCTACGTCCGCGGCCGTGAAACCAGCCGCGAACCTTCGCGTATCCATGCCGAGGTCGAGGCCCTTGTCCGGGCGGGCGCGCGGGAAGTCACCCTTCTGGGACAGAATGTCAACAGCTACGGCAAAAAAGAAGCCCTTTGCGGCTTCCCGGAACTGCTGCGGCAAATACACGATATTGAAGGACTTCTGCGCATCCGGTTCGTGACATCGCACCCGAAGGATTTGTCTGACGGGCTGATCGATGCGTTTGCAAAGCTTCCGAAGCTGGCCAACCACGTGCACCTGCCGGTACAGTCCGGCGCGAACCGGATATTGTCAAAGATGAACCGGAGATACACCCGCGACCATTACATGCAGCGGGTGGCCGCCCTTCGGGAGGCAAGGCCGGATATCGCCATTAGCACGGATTTTATCGCGGGATTCCCGACAGAGACCGAGGCCGATTTTGAAGACACCATCGATTTGATCCAAAAGGTGCGCTTTGACACGCTTTTTGCCTTTGAATACTCCGACCGGCCCGAAGCCCCTGCCGCACGCTTTAACGGAAAAATCGATTCGCTGGAGAAAAAACACAGGCTGCGAAAAATCCTGGATGTTCAGGCAGACGTCACCGCCGATATCTACCACAACCTGGTCGGCAGCACCCAAACGGTGCTGGTGGAGGGGAAAAGCAAAAAACCACGGCAGGATATTGTTGAAATGAGCGGTCGATCGTCTGAAAACCGGATTGTCAACTTTGTATGCGCTTCATCCGGTCTCGAAAAAGAAACCGATCTCATGGAAGGGCAACTGGTAAACGTTCATATCGAAAGGGCATGCGCCAATTCCCTGTGGGGGCGATTCGTGCCGGATACAGCGGGTCTGAAACCGGCTGCACCGTTGTCAATGAAAGGAGGGAAAACCAATGCTGCATGAAATGACGGTTACCGGGCTGGCCATCGACCCATCCACCAATGCGCCGATTCTGATTTTAAGCGCCAGAAACGACGAATTCACGGTGCCCATATGGATCGGGCTCATGGAGGCGGCCTCTATCGCTTCCGTACTGCAGGGGATTGATTTTGATCGCCCCATGACCCATGACCTGTTCAAGAATTTTATCGACCGGGTCAATGTGACGGTATCAAGGATCGAGGTGTGCGACCTGAAAGACAACACCTTTTATGCCAAGATATACTGCCATGCCCAGGACGGGGATTTTATCATGGACGCCCGCCCCAGCGATGCCATCGCGCTGGCCCTTCGCCTCAAGGCCGATATTTTCGTGGATGAATCCGTGGTCAACGAGCTGAAAACGACCGACGGAAACTACGAGGCCGCCGACGACAGCGACCAGGGAAAACAATGGGAGGAGTATCTGAAAAACCTGGATCCCGACGATTTCGGAAAATACAAGGTGTAATTCGTGCGGTTTTTTTAAAAAAAGCCTTGACAATGTCATTGCAAATAGACAACATCGGCAGAACAGCTACGATGATCCGCAAAAACGGGCTTTAAAAACAAAGAGAAAGAAAAATACCCATCCGATGAATTCATCCGCCGACAGACGCTTTTTTTATTTTTATTGGGTGTATTATTATACCTATCCAAGAGGTCTGTCTATGGCGTGATGAATCGTAAATAAGAGCAAACAAAAAAAGCCGCGGGCAGACCAAGAGTCAAGCCCGCGGCTTTTTTTGTTTGAAAGCAAGCCGAAAGGGAGTTCGGGGAGCGGTATCATACCATCCCTGGCGCATGAAAACACCACAAGGAAAGGAACCGCAACATGACGATCATCGGCAAGCACATCCGCATGGAACGCATCATGGACAGGAACACCGGCAAGACGCTTCTGGTGCCGCTCGACCACGGCGTTTCCGTCGGCCCCATCGACGGCATCATCAACATCAAGGAGTCCGTTGACAAGGTCGCCGCGGGCGGGGCAAACGCCATTATCGAACACAAGGGGCTCGTTGGGGCCGGCCACCGGAAAAAAGGGGCGGACATCGGCCTGATCGTCCATCTCTCCGCATCTACCAGCCTGTCCCCGTACCCCCACTCCAAGACCCTGGTCTGCTCCGTTGAGGAAGCACTCAAACTCGGCGCCGACGCGGTTTCCATTCACGTCAATATCGGCGACGGCCAGGAAAAGGAAATGCTCAACGATTTCGGCCGCGTGGCCTATGAAGCGCGCACCTGGGGCATGCCGCTGCTTGCCATGGTGTACCCGCGGGGGGAGAAAATCAAGGACGAATACGACGTATCCGTGGTGAAGCATGCCGCGCGCGTGGCATCGGAAATGGGGGCGGATATTGTGAAAGTTTCCTACACCGGTTCTGCCCAGACATTCCGCGAGGTCGTGGACGGCTCCACCATCCCGGTCGTGATCGCAGGGGGCGCCAAGATGGATTCGGACCGGGATATCCTGGAAATGGTGCGCGGTTCCATTGATGCCGGCGGGGCAGGGGTCTCCATCGGCAGAAACGTGTTCCAGCACAAGGATCCGACCAAGCTTGTGAGGGCCATGGCCGCAATCATCTTCAAAGACTCGCCGGTGGATGAAGCATTAAAAATTCTGGAGTAGGCATTTTTTTACCGGAAATCGGAAAAAGGAGCGTAACACCATGCGAGAGATCTGGGTCAGGGTCGATCCCTGGAACAAGGACCTGGTCACCACCGCCCTTGAAGGCGGGGCTGACGCCATAATGGTCCCCGAAGGGTACACGGACAAGGTGAAGGAGTTGGGCGTAATAAAAACCATATCCGAGGACGGGGATATTCAAATGGGACAGGACGTGGTATACTTCCACGTCACTTCCGGTACGGACGAAGAGGAAATCGTGCGACTGAGCCAGACCCGGCAGGTGATCCTGGGGTTTTCCGACTGGGCCATTATCCCCGTTGAAAACCTGATCGCCAAAAATGCGCAAAATATCATTGTGGAAGCCAGGAGCCTTGCAGATGCGGAAACTGCCTTCGGCATCCTTGAGAAAGGGGTGGAGCGAATCCTGTACGTGCCGACCGATCCAGCCGACCTGAAAAAAGCCCTTTCAAAACTTAAATCAAAACCTGAACAAACAGATCTTATAATTTCGGAAATATTAGAAATAAAACCAATAGGAATGGGGGACCGGGTCTGTGTGGATACCTGCACGGAAATGGGTACCGGAGAAGGGATGCTTGTTGGCAATGCCAGTGCGGCGCTCTTTTTGGTGCATGCCGAAAGCGTTTCCAACCCGTATGTCTGCCCCCGGCCGTTCCGGGTGAATGCGGGTCCGGTGCACGCCTATACCCGGGTCCCCGGCGGAAAGACCCGCTACCTGTCAGAGCTTGCC
>JAABTJ010000014.1 GCA_011389935.1 Desulfobacteraceae bacterium | reverse complement strand
TACCTTCGGCCGGAGCATATCAAAGGGGTGTGAAGTGCGGCAGGAGTTGCTCTGAAAGAATCAGGGCAACGGGTTATTCAAGTTCCCAGCTTTTAATGTCGGCATCTACCCCTTCCCCCCCGGGTTGACCGTCCGCTCCGTAGGAAATGATGTCAAAATCGCCGTGGGTTCCCGGACTGAGGTATACATATTCGTTGCCCCAGGGATCCTTGAGAAGTCTCTTTTTCTCGAGATACCCCCCTTCCCGCCAATTGGAAACCCCTTCGGGCTGTTCCACCAGCGCTTCCATTCCCTGTTGCGTCGTGGGGTATCTGCCGGTGTCCAATCGGTACAATTTCAAGGCGGTTTCCAGGGCTTCAATATCTACTTTGGCACGCAACTGCCGCGCCTGATCATCCCGTCCGACCAGTCGTGGCGCCATGTAAACGGCCAGAATACTGAGAATGACGATAACGACCATTAATTCGATGAGCGTAAAGCCCTTGTCGTTCGTCCCCGTCACCGGCCCTGTCGCGCTAGAAAACATAAAAATCCTTTTACACCTAAAAAATTTTGTATAATTTAAAACCCGGACCTGCTTTTCTGTTACTACATAAAAACGCCGATGATTTCAAGATTTTTCGGCGTCGGCAGGCTCGATCAGGAATCAAGGGCCGCATGAAAAAAACCGTTCAAAGCACAGAGGAGTGTGATGCATGGATTTGAAAACAAACACCCTGTCAAAAGCCCGAATTCTGGATCGTGACGATATACTTGAATTCCTTTTTCATCCCCGCAAATCATCCGGGATGCAACCGGACAGCCGGGTTGAGGAGATTGCAATCGATGTGGCAGACGGAGTCGCCATCGGTTGCCGGCTTCATCTCGGGGAAAAACAGAATCCAACGCTTTTGTTTTTCCATGGCAATGGCGAAATCGCCCATGATTATGATCCTATTGGATCCATATACCTGTCATGCGGATTGAATTTCGTCGTCGCCGATTACCGGGGTTACGGCATCAGTACCGGCGTTCCGACGATCTCATCGATGCTTGGGGATGCATATGCCACGTTGGATCATGTCTCAGATCTTCTGGCCCATAAAGGCTATGCCGGACCCTTATGGATCATGGGACGATCCCTTGGCAGCGCCCCGGCCGTCGAGGTGGCCGTCAACCGGCAGGACATGATCTCCGGGCTCATCGTTGAGAGTGGATTTGCCGGGGTTAAAGATCTGCTCGAACGACTGGGGATTTGGCCGCAGGCGCTTCATCTTGACGAGGCCATGCTGTTTTCCAATGCAGACGCCATCATGAAATTCGATGGACCGGTTCTGATCATACACGCCGAGCAGGACCATATCATCCCCCTTGAACACGGAAAACAACTCTATGAATCCGCGCCCGGCCCCAAAAAAGCCATGAAAATTATTCACGGTGCGGACCATAACAATATTTTCGCCCTGGCGGGGAAGCAATATTTTGAATATATTAAACAGTTTGTTTATGAATAACCGGAAAGCGGAAAAACCGGTTTTTCCCCTTTCAGCGATACATACGGTATTGACAATGCGTAAGGAGCTGCTTTGATGAGAACCGACGATTCAAACGATATGGAAATTTTTACTTTTTCGGGAAACAGCAGGGATGCTGTCAAAGCCGTGGCTGCCGAAATGCTTTCTGAATATGAAAAACCCGACGCAATGCAAGACCTTGCGGAATTGGCCAAACGATCAAGAGAGGCATTCAACCCGGAGGATTTTTCCAGGCTTGCCATGGTTGTGCCCCCGGGTGCCCTCCTGCCGGATTGCCTGAAAAATGCCCTACGCGCCCTCGATTCCCCGGGAGAAATCGATACTGCGCAATTTGCCGGCATATTCTACGGCGAGGACAAACCGCCGGGGAAAATCGCCTTCCTGTTCCCCGGCCAAGGGAGCCAGTATATTGCCATGGGGCGTGACCTGGTCAATGCCTTCCCCCGGGCGCAAACCGTCATTGATCGAATGGAAGCCCTGTTTGACCATGAACAGACGCTATGGGAGTATATGTATCCGGAGGCGCCCAAGGACAAAACCGATAAAAACCGGCAGGAAGACCTTCTTCGACAAACAGACGTTGCGCAGCCCGCCATCGGCACCATAAGCCTGATCATGACATACATCCTGTCCATGTACCGTCTGTTTCCGGATGCCGCAGCAGGGCACAGCTACGGCGAATTAAGTGCGCTTTGCGCCGGAAAGCGCATCTCTGAAAACGATTTTCTCCGTCTTTCCGTGTGGCGGGGACGCCTGATGGCCGATGCCGCCGGTACGGACAAGGGGCAGATGCTTGCCGTAAAAGCCCACCCGGACATGATTGGTCAGCTTGTCAAATCAACCGGCGTGGATGTTGTGCTTGCCAACAAGAACTCCCCGGAACAGGGTGTATTGTCCGGAAGCAGCGATGAAATAGAAAAAATGGTCCACATCTGCCGGGAAAACCGGATCCGTGCAATGCTTTTGCCGGTGGCAGCGGCTTTCCACAGCCGCCTCGTTTTCAACGCGGCTGACGGTTTTCGCCAAAAAATACGGCAGATCGAGATACTGCCCGGACCCATTCCCGTGTATTCGAACAAAACCGCCCTCCCCTATCCCGCAGATGAAAAAGAGGCCGCTCATCTTTTGGGAAAACATTTGGAGAGTCCGGTCCACTTCATGGATCAAATCATGAATATGCATTCGGACGGAATACGCGTTTTTGTCGAGGTCGGGCCGAAAAACGTCTTAACCGGACTGGTGCATTCGACACTCAAGGGATCTGTCTTTACCGCCTTTTCCATGGATGCGTCCGCCGGAAAAAACAGCGGTCTGTACGATCTTGCCGTCGTCTTGTGCCGTCTCGGTGCAGCCGGTTACCCGATCGATTTTCGACCATGGAAATCGCCGGAACGTATCTCCCATTAAAGAAATCTATTATAGTTGCAGGCATTATATGCAATTTTATATAATTGCCAAGTTCCCTTTCCCGGCGCATGCCGGGAAAGGGTCAAATCATCCGCCACCTTACTGTGTACCCAATGGGGAGAAAAAAATGCGGAAAACAAGGAGGAGCCCGATGAAAATGGTCTTATTGACCGTTTCTTTGACGATATGGATCCTGATCGCAGGACCCATAGGGATTACCGAAAAGGGGTATGCCATGAAACAAGACACCGATTCCGGAATTATTCCACTTCCCGAACCGGTTAAGGACAGTGCCGTATCCGTTGAAAAGGCGCTGTCAAACCGGCGCTCTACAAGATCCTTTTCAGAAAAACCGCTCACTCTCCAGGATGTCGCCCAGATGCTCTGGGCCGCACAGGGGATTACGGGCAAAGGCGGTTTTCGAGCTGCGCCGTCTGCCGGAGCCCTGTACCCGCTTGAAATTTACCTGGCGGCCGGCAACGTGGAAAAACTGCCTCCGGGGCTGTATCATTATCGAGCGGAATCCCATGACCTGGAAATCATTATTGGCGGGGATCATCGTTCAAGCCTGTGGGACGCGGCGCTGCAGCAGTCCGCCGTTAGAAGGGCGTCGGCCGTATTCCTCTTTACCGGAGTATTTCCCAGGACAATGGAAAAATACGGAAAGAGGGGAATGCAGTATGTGCTTATGGAAGCCGGGCATGCCGCCCAGAACCTCCTGCTGCAAGCCGAGGCAATGGGCCTGGGGCATGTCCCCATCGGCGCATTTGACGACGAGGTGATGCGGGAAATCCTGAAGATCGATAAACACACGCACCCGGTATATATGATTCCGGTGGGGCACAAATAATATCCGTCCGGACCGGGAAAGACCGCTGAAAAGGAGGGATGCCCGGTCCGAAGGCGGACAACCGTGTCAGGAACGGTTTGCAACCATCCTTTCATGAAGGCGCTCGGCATGAAGGCAGAACGCTTCCAGCTTTGCCTCTATGAGCTGGGGATAGGGAGAGCCGTCGGTTTCGATGGCAAGAAAGGGCAGTCGCTCTATATCGGAAAGCACTTTTTCAAGACCGTTACTGCCATTTTTTGCCCGAAGCTTGTCGGCCCGCGTCATAATTTCAGACAGGATGGCTTCGGATATACGGTTTGGCATACATCCGAACGGTCCGATAATAATCACGCCGGCAACTTCCGAGGCGATCTCGGTCAGGGCGCTGCCGACGGTTAAAATGGCCTCCCCGCTGAATTTCGGAGAAACATAGGGTGTTGCATTTTCGACAACGGTTTTTACATCGGCGCTCTGGGAATGGACCAGCTTTGACCGGGAGAGCGTGTGGTACAATTTCTTTTCATATCGTTTCATCAATTTTTGACGCAGGTAAAACTTCAGCTTCTCTGTCCATGTCATCCTGTGATCATCGCCGTTCACGCCGGCATTGTATTCCAGGTAATGGATCCACTCCGAAACCGGCGAACACATTACGGCAAATCCCTTTTCAGCAAGGCGTTCTGTCAAATACTGACGGGAAAGCCCGTCCCTTCGGACAAAAATCTCTCCGGTGAGCAGAATCGTCGGCACTTCGGACGGGGGGCGTTTCATGGGGATATCTCCCAGCAGGACGGCTGTTTTTTCCAGTTGATCGCGTATCGACTTGAAATCCCCCATTTCCATTTCTTTGACAATCAGATGCCATTGCGCTTCGAAAATTTCCATTGCCTGGGAGGTGTCTTCTGCATTGGCCAGAATCATGGAGCGGGCATCTTCCATGAAATCGGAGATAACAATCGCCCACCACGCCTTGTAATAGTTGAAGCTGCCTTCAATGCCGTAATACGAATTGTCCGATGTCAGGGAAAAAATGGCTACATCCGGAATCTGCAGGCGTTTGATCAGGTCTTCCATGAAAATCGCATACTGGCCGAACCGGCACGGGCCGGATGCGGATGCCATGAAATAGACCAGCACCTCATCGTCGCGTTTTTCATTATACACGTAATTGAGCAGCTTCCCGGTGGTCAGGATCAAGGGCAGGCACTCCTTGCACGATGTATTGGCGCGGCCGGTTTTCAGCACCGATTCGTCAGCGGGCGGAGAGTGGACAACGTTAAAACCGGCATCCCGGAATACGGCTGCAAACAGTTCCGTACCGAGTCGCCCCATGGAGGGAATCAGAAATTTCACCCGTGGATCCGTCATGGGCAGGATCGCACCGGAAGAAGTGATCACTTTTGGCTTGTCTTTTTCTACCACGGTCCGGGCGGGGGCGAATGAACCGGTTGAATCGGCAGGCATTCTGCCGATCAATAACTGCCGGTATTCAGTGACGATATCCAGAAAAGCTTCAATCCGGGTTTCAATGCCGGCATCGGCGGTATGGCTGTCAAGTTCAAGGGTCAAAGACGGCTTCAGCCCCATAATGCTCCGGAAATAGCCGATAATAAAGGAATCAGGACCGCAGGAGAAATTGGTGATATACGTCCCGAAAAGCTGTTTGTGCTGCTTGACATATCGGGCCGCCTGGAGAATTTTCTGCCCCATTCCCCAGTACATGTGTCGTTTGGAGGGCTCGTTTTCTATGGGAAGAAAGTCCAGGGGAATCACCTGTACCCCCCGTGAGGCAATCTTGTGCGGAATCCCCATGTTGGCGGATTCCACGAATGCGTTATAAGGCCGTCCGAACACGATCACGGCAATTTTTTCGGGATGTTCCGCCAATCGGGAAAGGGCCTTTCTTCCGAGGTCCTGCATGGCGGTAAAGCAGGCCTGCTGCCGGTCAAGGGCCTTTTTCAGCGCCTTGTTTGCGACAGAAGCGGAAACGCCCATTTCCAATGCGGTTTTGATCATGCTGGGGCCTGCGGCCTCAATGCCCTGTATCATATTGATATACGGCGTTAAAACAACCGTTCCCCTGCTTTCCAGTTGGGAAAGCATTTTCCTGTAGGTTGTTGTCAGGTAGTAAGGTTCCGCCTGCACAAGCGGACAGGTTTGCGATTCCGTATGGTTGTTGGTTGTGGGAATACCCCTGACCTGGGGAAGAAAGATGTAATCTACCCGGGGGTCAATCTGCAAAAGAGAATAGAAATATCCATGGGCGATTTCGGCAGGATGGCAGAAAGCCGCATTACGCTTGTCCTTTCCCTCTGATGAAACCGTGTCCGGCAAAACCGGTTCAAATCCGATTTCCCGGAAAAAAGTGGCGTAAAACGGGTAATAGGTGTCGACCAGGAAACTGCGGTTGATGCCCACCCTCCCCCTTACCGGGGGGCCGCTGCCGGCCGTCGGGGCAAAATGTTCAAATATCATATGCTCCCTGGCGGCGACAAGATCCAGACTCGCGATGTCATATTGAATGTTGTTCCGGATATTGTAGTACCGGTTGCACGCGCCGCCAAAGGCATAGTTTTGGCCTTCCAGCTCGATAACGGCGATCTCACAGCCGCGGTCGCATTTTTCCCTGCCGCCTTTGCAGGTAAATGTACTTTTATAATTGGCTTCACGATTGGCAAGCACGTCCAGATCGAATTGTTCCTTCTCAATCAGTCCGATGCTGATGCGCTTTTTGATTTCCAGGGCTACGCCGTATGCGCCCATGAGCCCGGGTTCCGGGGGTACGATGATCGGCTTGCCGGAAAGCGCCGCCATGGCCAGGGGAACAGCGCGGTTGTAGCAGACGCCCCCCTGCATAAACACTTTTTCCCCGACGGGACGGTTGCCTTTGACACGATTGGTGTAATTCATACAGATGGAATAGACCAGTCCGGCCACCACGTTTTCATGGTTGACCCCTTCGTGAATGGCGGTCTTGATATCCGATGCAATAAAAGCGGCGCACTGGTCGTTGAAATTCGGCGCCGCATCACCGGTAACAGCGACATCTGCAATTTTTTCAACCGGGAGATTCAGTGTTTCATATGCGGATTCCGCCAGAAAAGAGCCGGTTCCGGCGGAGCATGCTTCATTCATGGCATAGTCTGACGGTACGCCGTTTGTAATATACGTGTATTTGGCGTCCTGTCCGCCGATTTCAAAAAGCGTGTCCACGTCCGGGTCGAAATGAACGGCTGCGGCTGCATGGGCGATGATTTCGTTTATGACCCCTTTGGTCAATGCATGAAGGCCGGCAATCTGGCGGCCGGAACCGCATACACCAAGACCGGTAATGGATAGGGAACGGGGATCTGCATGGTTCTTTACCTGTTCAAGGAGCGCTGCGTAGCATTCGCGCGACGCTCCGACAGGATCACCGTTGGTGTAAAGATAAACGGATGCAACAATGGCATTGTCATCGACCCGTAAAAGGATCGCCTTGGTTGTGGTCGACCCCACGTCCAATCCAAGGATGCAGGTGTCTCCTGCCGCGGGGCTCCCTTTTTTCATGGTTTTGAACTCCACCATGTGCTCATAATTTTTCAGTGCATCAAGCGTATCAAAGGAGGCGATCCCCTGAACGATCAGGTGATCAAAACCGGGAAACGGCTTTGTTTCATTGTCAAGACCCCAGAGGGCGGCGCCCATGGCTTCAAAATAAGTGGCGCAATCCGGTATGATCAGGCCGGGCAGGGGTTGTTTCAGATATTCGATCATCCTGTGGTTTCGTGTGGAACCACCAACGATCATCATGTTTTCATTGGGAATGTTTTTGACCAGCTCCAGGACCTTGTTGGCCATCATCCGGCAGAGTCCCGCAGTAACCCTGGACCTGGGGACCCCTTTATTGATGGCATGGGTGCAGTCGGATTTGCAGAAGACCGAGCAGCGGCCGGAAACCTCATAGGGCTTTTCAGAAGAAGACCAGTGCGCGGCTTCTTCGAGCGTAATTCCCATCCGCCGGACCTGCTGGATAAAAAATTCGCCCGTTCCTGAAGCGCATTTGTTTCCTGTCAGAACATTGGAGATACGACCGTAATCATCAAGCGCATACACCATGAACGTTTCGCCGCCGCAGGAAACAATGGCAGGAGACGATTTGTCCTCCGGCTTTGCATATTTGTAGGCCAATTCCACTGCTTCGGGCTCGGAAATGGTCGAAAGATTGACGAAATTTCGAAAGTGCCGGCCCGTGGCAACGATGCGATCAATACGGTTCAACTCCACCTGCGCCAGTATCTCCAGAAGCGTTTTCCTGGGATCTCCGCCGTGTGACCTTGAAAATTGAGCCACAATGGAAAGCGGGGAATTCAAAAAACCATTTTTTCCATGTCCTGCGGACGCCTGAACGTGCACAATCGAAACGGTGGATGCGCCTATACATATACCAAGCGTGTCTAAAGTAGCTGTCATGAGGTTCTTCCGAGTTTCTGTGATCTGGGTATCCTTACAAATCCGGTGATGCTGGCCATTCAATCTGCCAGCGCATAAGATGAATCACTCAAATACAATACGTTCATAAAAAGACTCCACGGTGTTATACAACCCGCACTCGCCATTTTCGGCCGACCCCACAATAAAAATAAATCGTTCCTGTGGATTGATGCGGACCCGGTCGCCGGCCGCGACCTGCTTGCGGATGACCCTTCCGCGCCTGTACCTGAAAAATACAGGTCTGTGGGAATGCCCGCAAAAAAGGACATGGCAGGACGTTTTTTTAAAAATCTCCGCGGCCCGCTCCGTTGTACCGATATCAATGGGCTCATAAAACGATCGTATCGTGTCAAATGGCATTGAATGCGAAAAACATGCGTTTCCGTTGACGTATAATAACGGCGTTTCTTTCAAAAAAGCAAGGCATGCGTCCTTTGGGTTTTCAAAGTTATGCAAGGCCCCGCTTTCGAGCATTTTTTCAACCTGGTAATCATTGTTCCCTTTTACGGTCCGAATGCGATTCTTTCGGAGGATGGATAGCACTTCGGATACCTTTTTGGTATATATGGAATCAAAAAAATCGCCAAGGTGAATGAATTCTCCGACATTTCTGCCGGCCAGTGCATCAATTGCCTTCACAAGAGGCGACGTCCTCCCATGCGAATCGGCGATCAAACCGATACGGCCCGACAAATGGTGCGCACATTTTCTGTCGTGTACGGCAGTGGTTGTCAAAACGCGGGGCCTTCATGGGGCGGCACGACGTAAAAAGCATGAAGAGAAAACCGTATCATCTCCATGCTTTCTGGTGCGTTGCTGTTCAACCATGCCGCTATTATGGCATACCCTGAGTGTATAATGGTTTTAACCAATTGATTAATTAGCTCTTTTACTGAATATAGGGAATAATTTCATATAAAACAAATAAACCAAAAGGCGTTGACGTGTCAATAACAGTATGGGGCAACATGCGGATGTCCGGCAGTTTCCTTTTTTTTATATCTCACAAATTGTTAAATTGTTTTGGACAGCCGTGATGAATTGTATATAATTGCCGCCATTAAAGCGACCTTTATTCTGCAGGGCTACAAGCCATCTCAAAAAAAGGATTTTGGTTCAAGATCAAGGCGGAGGTGAAATGGTAACCGGAGGCATACTGCAGTATTCCGAGGATTTAAATTTCACCGCCAACGAAGATATTGGGGCAAAAGATTTTTTTGAGATCGCTTGTAAACAGGTCATTGGCGAACAATATCTGGTGCAATATTGTAAAAGGTGAATAAATGACGAATGTAGATGAAAAAGACAGATGGATTTATGTTGCGGTGGAAGACCCGGGCGGAGATGAAAAATTTGTGGGACTGCATGATACGGATGCCGACATATCATATATACCGGCATTCGATACCAAGGAAGATGCTTTGTCCTGTCTTGTTAACATGCCCAGAAGAAACAACAGAAAGTACGAAGTGCAGGCCGTTTTGTTTGATGTTTTGTGTGAAGACGCACGCAACAACGGTTTTCTGATTTTCCTGACAGACGCCAGCGGCAAAGTGATTGAAAGAATTACGCCCTGAAAAATTTCTGTTTGAAAAAAAACGGCACAATACGTCTGTTTTTGTCCCGGCCGTTCCTGCATGTCGTATGGTTGCCTGTTGACGACAATGACCTACATTGATAAACTGGCATCTTCTGGATTGGTCTTTCTTTTATTTCGTTGAAGGGGTCGGACATGAAAAAAATCGGTGTTTTGCTTTCCGGATGCGGCGTTTACGATGGCTCTGAAATTCACGAGGCAGTAATCACCTTGTTGGCGATCGCAAGAAAGGGGGGAAAATCCCTTTGCATGGCGCCAGACATCGATCAATACCATGTTGTCAATCATCTCACAGGGGAAGCCGCTGATGAAAAAAGAAATGTTCTTGTAGAATCCGCCCGTATTGCACGCGGGGAAATCCGCGATCTAAAGGATATACGCGCTGCAGACATCGATGCCCTGATTCTGCCCGGCGGTTTCGGGGCCGCCAAAAATCTCAGCAATTTTGCCATCAAGGGCAAGGATGCGGATATTCACCCGGAAGTGCACCGACTGATTACAGAAATGACAGAGGCAAAAAAACCCGTTGGCGCCATCTGCATTTCTCCGGTGGTACTGGCGGGTGTTCTGAAAGACAGGCGCCCGGAAGTAAGCATCGGAAATGACCTCGGCACGGCAGACGCGATCGAGGCAATGGGCGGCGGGCACAATGTGTGTTCCGTACACATGATCCATGTTGACGAAAAAAACAGGCTGGTGTCAACGCCGGCATACATGCTTGGCCCCGGCATTGCGGAAGTTGCGGAGGGAATTGAGAAACTGGTTCAACAAATATTCAAAATGTTTTGATTTTATACGACAATATAAATGCTAATACCATCTATACATTGTTTATTATTGATGAACTCGTAAAAGTCGTGATCAGACGGCTTTGAAAAAAGTTCAAGATCAAGGCGCGTGCAATTTTTGAAGAATTGAGCATACTTAGCCGTACGTGAGATTCTTCAAAGATTGTACGCAACGCAGATATTGGACTTTTTGCGAAGTCGTCATTATTCCGGTATGGTATCATAAAAGAAACGCATTGCATCGGTCCGTGAAACAATCCCGATAACCCTTCCATCCTCGATTACGGGCAAACGACCGACATCATACTTGACCATCAATCGCGCTGCGTGCATCGGGCTTTTTTCCGGGGTTATCGTTACCAGTTGCGTGCTCATGAAGGCCTTTACCGGGGATTTCAGCTTTGCTTTCTTCTTTACTTTCCTGAAATCCCGTCTTGAAATGACGCCGACCAGCTTTTCGTCATCGATTACCGGAAGACCCGTACACCCTTTTTCCTCCAGTATTCTTGACACCTCTGACATGGGCGTATCCGATGATACCGAATTGACCGGATAGGACATCAGGTCAAAGATGCTGATGGAACTTTCCTGGTTTCCCTTGAGCAGTTCAATGATCCATTCTTTGAGCGCCAGGGGGTTGACCGCTTTCAGCATTGCCGATCCTGCGCCCGGATGCCCCCCCCCGCCCATACTCCTCATGACGGAGCCGATATTTACCTCCGGCGTCCCGCTCCGACCGATGACGATGCATTTGTCATTTTCCGCGTTCGAAAAAATCCCGAACGCTACGTCCACATTCAGAATATCCCTGTACATGTGAACCACCAGGGAAAGGTTGTTCACATGGCCGTCGATTTCCGTGATCGTAATGCTTGTTTTCCAGTTGTTGATCACGCTTCTTTCCGCCGTTTTCAGCATTTCAAAAAGGATTTGCTTCTGTTTCTGCCCGTAAGCAGGCTGCAACAGCGTTCTCAAGATGCCCAGGTCCGCGTTGTTTTCAATCAGAAAGGCCGCTGCACGGGCATCTTCAGCTGTAGTAGAGGGGAATGTAAGGTTGCCCGTGTCTTCGTAAATTCCGCACAGAAACAAGGTGGCCTGTATGGGGGTAAGCAAAATGCCTTTTTCGATGATTTTTCGCATCATGAGGGTAACGTTGGCGCCAATCGGTTCCTGGCATTCCCACACAGGTGAAAGATTGCCGTTGTTCTCATGGTGATCCCATACGATTACCTCCAGTTTGCTGTTGTTTTTCAATGCGTCCATTCGATCCAGGCGCTCCCATTGATTGGCGTCAACAACGATAAGCGACGTGACGTTGTCAAGTTGAACATCCTCAACGCTCTTGAGGTTGAACAGATCCTTGTGAATGGACAAAAAGGCCTTTATATTGGGGTTGTGCGCTTTCGGAAGAACCGGAACGGCATCGGGATAAAGAAGGGTTACAGCGACCAGTGAAGCCAGTCCGTCAAAATCGGTACTCTTATGCGTGGTTGCGATCTGCATGTCATCTCCAGATTGAATACAAAACGTCAAGAGTGAAAAAATCTCTGCAAACGCCCTTTTCGAATACGGCATGAATCATCATGAATCATAGGGGTTTTCAGCGATCCAATTTGATACGAAGGACAGATTTTATTCAAGATTATCCACGAATCCGGCGTCTGATTCAAGTTATTTTCATTTTTTTTAAGCAAAACACTAATTTACGGGAAGTTTTCCTTGACATTGATGCAAAAATTATCTACTTTTTTCCTACACAATGTCTAAATGATCAGAAAAGACAAGTCTGTTTTTCTGGTCGGCTATATTATGGCGAGGCATGGGGGCTTACAATGCCTTTTTCAGCCTGGTCAATCGCCTGAGTAAGATTTTTTGAAAAGACGACGTCCGGCCAGGCAACATTTAGTAACATCAGGGGAATTTTTCCTTACAGATGGACTACATCCAGGAGCCCCAAAAAACAGACAAGATCACGCCCCACGAAACAACCGGAAATTCTCCGAAAAAACTCGTGCTGGTTGGCAATTTAGATGAAGATCTCCAGAAGAACCAGCCTGCCAGAAAAGAAAATTCCATCTCCAAAAAAAGACTTGTCAACAAGTTAAACCATCTTCATTTCAAGAACAAATCCGTACAGGTCCAATTCAAAAAGAGCCCGGACAATCTGACCATAAACATTGGGGCCCTGCCCCAGCCCTGCTTCGGACGGTACGTGGTATGTTTATGGGAAAACCCCGAAAAATGGAAAAGCATTTCCCGTTCATATCATTTTAACCAGTTCGAATTGATCTCCGATGAACAGGTGATCAGTGTTCCTGCAACCCTTCGCGCGGTCAGCGACAAGGGCATATGCCTTGTGCTTCCGGACAGAGCCCTGCAGCATACCTGCCGCAAGACAACCCGATATTCCTGCATGCCGCTGACGGTCAAGCTGATTCAAAGCGGCGTGATCTTCTCCGGCACGCTCAAAGACTTCAGCACATCTTCTTTTCGGGTCATGCTTAACGACAGGAATGAAACCCCGGTAAACTGGATCAATACAAGCTATCCGATCAACGCGGTCCTCATGTCCGGTGAAACGCCGGTTTATTCAGGAGAGTGCAGAATATTGCGGCACACGGAAAAAGCCCGCACCCAGGACATCATTCTTGCACCTTCCAAAAAACCGATCCAGCGTTTTTCTCCCCGGGTCCACCGCAGCAAGCGGCTTATTCTGAAACCTTCTCCGGACATCCGGTTTTATCACCCTGTTACCGGGACCATGGTAAATCTGAAAGTGCTCGATGTCTCCGGTTCGGGACTTGCCGTGGAAGATGATGAAGAAAATTCCGTCCTCCTTCCCGGCCTTGTTCTGCCCGCTTTGACGGTAAATTTTTCAAACAGCTTTTCTTTTGTGTGCCGGGCACAGGTGCTTTACCGGCGGACGTTTTTGAATAAAGATGAAAAACCGCTTGCCAAATGCGGCATTGCTTTTCTGGACGTAAATCCCAACGACCACATCAAGCTGCTTTCCATGCTGCACAATGCAGAAAATCAAAACGTATACCTCTGTAATACCGTTGATACGGAAAAACTTTGGGAATTTTTTTTCGAAACCGGATTTATTTATCCCAAAAAATATGCGTTTCTCCACGGATGCAGCGAACAAATCAAAAAAACATATAATACCCTTTATTCAACGCAATCCAGCATCTCAAGGCATTTTACATGGCAGAAAAAGGGGGAAATTCTCGCCCACCTTGCAATGTTGCGGTTTTACGAAAAATCATGGCTTATTCACCATCTTGCAGCGAAAACCTCCAAGCACATTGGGGCAGGCATTGAAATATTAAACCAGATAAGCGATTTTACGCTGAACTCCCATCGGCTTGCCTCAAGCAATATGGATTACTTGCTATGCTATTTCCGTCCGGAAATGCGTTTCCCAAATCATTTTTTCGGAGGCATCGCCCGGGATGTTCAAAACCCGAAGGCATGCTCCATTGACAGTTTTGCGTATATTCTTTTCAGGGCAAACCGTGGCGAAGCCACCCTGCCAACCCCATGGACGCTTTGCAAGCCGGAATACAGCGATCTTACAGCCCTAAATAACTTTTACAGCCAGGTTTCCGGCGGACTCATGCTCAATGTACTGGACATGCTTCCCGACGATGAAATGATCGAGCGGAAAAGCTTGGCATCCCAGTATCAGGAGCACGGTTTGACCCGGGAACGCCGGGTCTACGCGCTAAAAAGAAACAATTGTCTCAAGGCCGTCATTATGGTCAATATCTCTGATATTGCATTGAACCTGTCGGATCTTACAAACTGCATCAGCTTGTTTATCGTTGAAAAAGAGGGGCTTGAACCCGATATTTTACACAAGGCGCTCTCGGTTACCGCAAAACACTATCTGCGCCCGAAATTTCCGGTGCTTGTCTATCCGGCCGATTATGTTCTTGACCATGGCATTTCCTATAATCGCATATACCAGTTATGGGCGCTGAGCATGGAATATTCGGATGAGTGCCTGAAATATTACAGCAGTCTGTTTTAAGCAATCAATGACCGGAAACAGGCGGATGAAATAAAAACACATACCATCAAACGGGAATACCGATTATGCCAAGCACAGCATATTTAATGGAAAACGATGCCGAATCCATTCGGATGGAAGTAAAAACCAGAACAGAGGTTATCGAAAAACAGGCAAGGTGGGCCGGGATACTGCCCGGCATGCGGATTGCCGACATTGGCTGCGGCCCGGGAAAAACGACAAGCATTCTGCATCAACTGGTTCAACCGGAGGGGGAGACGGTCGGCGTTGATTTTTCCCAGGACCGCATCGACCATGCCGAAAAGAGGTACACCAGGCAGGGCATTTCCTTTTATCGCATGAACATTCATGATGATATGACCATTCTCGGCAAATTCGACCTGATATGGGTGCGTTTCATACTGGAATACCACCGCGCCAAAAGTTTTGAAATCGTCAGGCGCCTTGCGGATATGCTTCGTCCTGAAGGGATTCTTTGTCTGATCGACCTGGACCAGAATTGTCTGAACCATTATGATGCGCCGCCGCGGCTTTCCGCAACATTGAATGGACTGGTCAGCCACCTTGCAAAACATCACGATTTTGATCCCCAGGCCGGGAGAAAACTTTATTCCTACCTGTATGATCTGCATTTCACAAATATCGATGTGCGGCTCGATCCCCATCACCTGATTTTCGGCAAAATCAATGATATCGATTATTTTAACTGGAAGAAAAAGGTGCTCGTTGCGGGAAAGCGATCCGGGTTTGATTTCAGCGCATATGGGGGGGATTTTGATGCATTCTACAAGGAGTTTGACCGTTTTTTCAAAGATCCGAGAAGGTTTACCTATACGCCGGTAATCTGCTGCAGAGGGCGCAAGCCGGCCAAATAAGCGTCTCGCCGGTGAAAACCGCGTTAATTAAAACCGGCGGATATGGTTTTCTTCCCGGATACATGGAGGGCTTCATTCCCGTTTGTCGGGCATGAAGAATAATAACGGATGAACGCCTCAACAATTTCTTTTTCAAAATGCGACCCTGAATGCTGGATCAGCATATCGATGGCTTTATCGGGAGCCATGGGCATTTTATAATACCGGCTGGCCGTCAATGCCTCGAAATAATCCGCAACCGCGATAATGCGCGCGCCAAGAGGAATTTCATCGGCCTTTAATCCTTTGGGGTATCCGCTTCCATCGAGTTTTTCATGGTGGGCACCCGCCACCAGGGGAACATCTTTCAAATATCCATCGAACTCGATTTTTTCAAGAATCTCCGTCGTCTTTTCCGCATGGCATTTAATATGTTCCAGTTCATACTCGGTAAACCGGTCCTTTTTTTTCAACAATGAATCCGGAATACCGATTTTCCCGTAATCATGCAGCAATGCCGCGATACGCACCATCTCTGTATACTCCCGCTCAATACCGAGCTCGGTGCAAATGCCGACGGAATATTCTGAAACCCGCTCAGAATGGCCGCTGGTAATCGGGTCGCGGGCGTCAATGGTTGAAATCATGACCCGAAGAACGGATTGCAACTGTTTTTCCCGGGCTTCGATGTGTTCCGTGTGCCGAATACTGATACCGATAACATTGGATATCCCCATCAACAGACTCATATCGCTCTGGACCAGCGTTCTTTTGGTATTGATGTTATCCACGGCGAGAATTCCCAGGCTTTCATTGTCGCATATAATGGGACAGCAAATAAACGCCCGGGCGCCAATCCGTTCTGCGAATTCGAGGCTTTTCCTGGACAGGGTTTCTTCTATCTCATTGATGTCATTGATCAGAAACGGTTTTTGCGTCTTGAGCGACACAACAAAAATCCCCTTGGACTTGGGATTGTCCAGGTTGAAACGGATATTTTTTAAAAATTGATCCTGCTGATCGGTATATCCGTATCCGGCTTTGAAGGATAAAACGCTTCTGTCTTTGGTGGCGAGCATGATCATGCCGCGATCATAATCAAGCCGTTTTTCAAGGATGCGGACAATTTCCGAAAGAACATCATCGATGGAATAATATCGGTTTACCACCTGGCCGATTTCACGGGTGACAAGGGTATTGTTGTAATTGAGGTCAATCTGTTCCACAAGGCTTTCACTGATATTCCGAATCTTGGAAAGGGTGGTGGTCAGGTAGTTTTTGTTAACGGTTTCATTCAGGTAGGACAATCCCAGAAAAATCGACATGCAGACAATTGCGATATAGCCGACGATCTGCAGGGGAAGAAAAATTGCAGAAACAACGATAACTAAAAAAAACAGGATGAAAAAGTAGTTTTTCAGCAGCCTGAAGTAATCCGTAAAGGAACGTTCCCAGGAAATAATGTATCTGCAGGCGCTGTCCCCTTTAAAAAAACATTCCGGATGATGGATTTCAGGGATTTTATTGTTAAACAAGCTCAAGATGGCTTCAAAAAAGCCGATCCGGTTTTCGCACTGAAACGGCTTTTCCGATATATTGACATACGGCCTGACCAGAATTTCAACCTTGTTCGAGGATAGCTTTCTGGATTCAAAGAGGGAGGATCGGGTAAAGTTGGCGCTTGTTTTTCCGATTTTCTCGTATGCGGACGCCGGCGACAGGAGCCCCAGAACATACTGCCACATCACCCCTACGCTTTCCGGTGAAGCGGCATGACGCCCGGCTTCCCGGGCGATGTTGGGATTGCCGGTAAGCCGGACAATTTCTTCGTAGAAGCGATCAATCTGGTTCTGGGTGAACCAATGCCCCTGGTCGTTTACTTCATAAGGCTTCATACCGGCCCGGGATAACAATCGCAGTGGATCGACATGGGGGTATTTTTTTCGCAGCAGTTGAATGTAGGGCAATATTATTCGACTGTTGTATAGCGGCGTGTCATTCGGGCGGTCATTCGAATCAGTCATCATGTGTTTGATGCCGGATTATTAGAGGAGCCATAATTGTTGATGCTGCTGCACCATAAACAGTAAAATGACAAATAAAACTTTTACTATTCCTGAAATACTATAAATATTTCAATTTGTAAACCGAATGATTGCGCAAAAGGAGAATTTTTTTATTGGGCAGCCGACCGCGGCGCAATTTTCAAAAGATATTCTTTCGCATCCGGATTCCCACGGTTTGCCGCTTCCTCCATGTCCGACAAGCCCTGATCCCGGTTTCCGAAACGTATGTGGATCCAGCCCCGGCCGTAATGGTACATGCCGCGCTCGGGATCGATGCGCAAGGCCTTGTTGACGGCGTGGATGGCTTTTGGGTAATCCCCCTTCTCGGCATACGCGATGCCAATGTTAAAATGGGCATCCCCGTTTTCCGGTTCGATCTCAATGGCTTTTTGAAATGCCTCAATGGCAGCATTCTGGTTCCCGTAGACCGAAAAAAGCGCGCCTTTCTCAAACCAGTACGAAAAATCTCCGTGCAAGCTTTCCTTTTGCGCCCCGGCCAGGCCCGGCATAACAAAACCCATAAAAACAAGAAAAAAAAGGGTTGCAAAGACTGAAACAGGTTTACACGTATTCATCTTCATCTCCTGTCTAAGGGTGGATACGGTTTCAAATACCTTGGTACGATACATAACTATAATCCGTGCAACAATCGTATGTCAATGGGATTAGAACGGCACGACCAAAAGGGGGGATTATGCCAGTTTACAATGACGAATAGCACTTTTATCCAGGATCTTCGGCAATCCGCCATAATCGGCGGGGGTATGGCCGAGTACCCTCCCCCAGACCTCATCGTCTTCCATGCAGAAATAGAGGGTCACATCCGGCGCAAAACGCCTGATTCTGTCAACGATGGACTGATAGAGTCGAATTCGCAGCGGCTTGAAATATCGCATTTTTCCATCCAGCCCACGGATGAATTCACCGTGTACGATACTGGACCGGGGAAAACGCTTTTCCATAATTTCCTTGAGCGGGGGCATGAAGCGGAACGAGCCAAGGCTGATCCATACGATACCCGACGGATCGACGCGGCGGAAAAGCGCCTCTACCACCTGGTCATAATCGGCTTCACACCCCTCGTACCAGATCATGGGATCAAAATGAAAGGCAACCGGATATCCGTCTGCCTGACAGACGGCAGCGGCGTTTATTCGGTCATCCAATGATGCAGTGCCGCGCTCCTGCGTTGCGATGACCATCTCCGTATTCAAAGACCAGCTCATAATCGTATTGGACATGTGTTCAAGGCCCAAAAGGTGCTCCACCGAAGCAGTTTTGGTTTTCAACTCCAGCACGGCGTTATTCCGACCGGCAAACTTCCGGATCAGTCCCGGCGCCAGGGGATATATGTCTTCCCATATCAGGGAGTCCGTAAACTCCCCGGTGCCGACCCGATACATACCCGGAGAGGAGAAAAGATTTTCCAGGGCATTTTTCATATCATTGTGATTCACAAAAAACGTCAGAAGCGGGGGGTGAAAATATGCCTGGAGGATACAGTAGGCGCAGTCCATGCAGCAATAAGAACCGATATGAAGGATCTGGTAATTGCAGCATGTATACTGCGCCGTGCCGGGGCATGTTCGGATAAAGTCCCCCCTGTTGCGGGTGATCAGCAAAAGGTGTTTCCCCGCGGATATGGGATCCTTATATGCGTTGATACGACGAAAAACGCTTTGTATATCCCCTGTATATTCAACGGTTCCGCCAATCCGGGTGCATATTTCTGCTGTTTCCGAATAATCCGCAACGGCCCGGTCAATATAAACCTTACGTATCTTCAATTTCACGTTTCAATATGGCTATAAGTTCGTTGGTTTCGGAGAATTTTTTTAAAAGATCCGCTTTCTGCCGCAGTTCATCGATATTCTCGAAATTAACCGCAAACGTATAAACAGGGCTCTCAAAATCCCGCGGCGCGTGAAGCGACACCCCTTGCGGAAGTCCCATTTTTTTCAGATTTTGGGAAAAAGACGCTTCAAAACGACTGATATGAGGATACCGCATTTTGCGAAGCGCAGCTCGCAATAATTGAATTCGCCGTTTCCGGTCAAGGTTGTCATTTGTGATAATCCCGATAAGCGGCGCTGCGGTAAGCAGCTCGGCAACGGGAATGTCGCGCAGCGCAGATATTGCCCGGAGGCTGGAAATCAGTTCTTTCTGATGGCTTGCGGTCGGGCGGAGGGACTCAAAAAGGCCGGCAATGGCATGGGCCGTTTTCCTGTCGAGCATGAAAAGATCAATTGCGATTTTCATGGAAAGCACATCGTCTTCAACAAGCTGCTGAAGCTGTGCCGGAAGCCGGCACAGCACGCCGTATTTTTCTGCAAGGGGCATGTTGACATTCATGCCGAGGGTTCCGGCAATCCGGGGCAGGTCATCATCGTGATCGCATAAAGCGCGCAGCTTTGTTATGGCACGGGCTTCTTCAAGAAGGCCCGGCATTGATGTCACTGTGTTATCCGTGACAGCAAGCTTCAGGCATTCGATTTTGCTGCAGCCGCTATTCACCACCCGGCATGGGATTGACGGCATCGAGAGACGGCGACAGGCAATAACTCTCTTGAATCCGCAGACAATGCGATACGATCCGGATGTTTTTTCCTCAAGTATCGGAAAATTGATGAGCCCGATATTCCGGATGGATTCGACGATCGATTGAATGCCGGATGCTCCAGAGATACGGTAACGGTCATCATCGATGTCAATCGCATTCAAATCTACGGATTTTTCGATGGTTTTCACCACCATCAATTCACCAGGGTGTCCACGGCTTCCTTGTATTTCAGGCGCGTATTTTCAACAACCTCTTCGGGAAGGTCGGGCGGCGGAGGCTCTTTGTCCCAGTCGATGGAATTGAGGTAATCCCTGAGATACTGTTTGTCAAAGCTGGGTTGCGGTCCGCCGGGCGCATAGCCCTCTTTTGGCCAGAAACGGGAGGAATCGGGTGTCAGAATTTCATCGATCAATATGAGATTGCCGTCATCGTCAAGACCGAATTCAAACTTGGTATCGGCAATGATGATCCCTTTTGCATCGGCGATCTCAGCCCCTTTCGTATAAATGGCGAGGCTGATATCCCGGATTTGCTCCGCCTGCTCTTTTCCGATCAGACCCACCGTTTCCTCAAAAGAAATGTTTTCATCATGCTCGCCCACCTCTCCCTTGGTGGATGGCGTAAAAATCGGCTCCGGCAGCTTATCCGATTCCCGGAGTCCTTTGGGAAGCGTGATACCGCAGACAGTTCCGTCTTTTCGGTAGGTTTGCCAGCCGGATCCCGAAAGGTATCCCCGTACAATACATTCCACCGGCAGCGGTTGCACTTTCTTCACCAGCATGCTGCGGCCTTCGAGTTGATCGGCATATGGCTGGCAACCATCCGGGTACCGCGATACGCTGCTTTCCACGATGTGATTGGGTATTATGGACGACATTACGTCAAACCAGAAAAGAGAAATACGGGTCAGCATCTTTCCTTTTTCCGGTACGGCCTGCCTCATGATGACATCGTAGGCGGAGATTCTGTCTGTTGCCACAAGAAGCAGGTTTTCGCCAAGATCGTATATGTCCCTCACCTTCCCCCTTTTGAAAAGGGGAAGATCCTGAAAGTGCGTTTCATGTACAATGTTCATTCAAGCCCTTTCTCTGTTTATATCGTTTTTCAAATAGGAAATGCATGTCCAGACAAGGGGTTGCCGGCAATCAATACCGGGCCAGAACCCGAACGAGTTACGCGTTCTTTTCCTCGAGCGCCTTAATAAAGCGCTTCAGCTTTCCGAACGATTCAAAATCGAGCTCGTAGAACTCAACACCCGATTCAAAAAGACCTTCCGAGCCCCGGTTGCAATACACCACCTTCCCTTTGATGTCAAAGATATCTTCCCCGATGCCGATGGCCAAAAAGACGATATCACGGGTTTCAATCGATTGATGGGTCTCTATTTTCACCCCGGTTTCACTGAGGTTGAGTGTCCGGGCCATTCCCTGGCCGAGTTGCCTGTTTTCCGAATCCAGGCAGATATAGTTCAAAAGATGAATCGCATCGTATCGCTTTTCCTCCCGCTGGTTCTCTTTTTCCATTGCATCGACCTCCTGATGTCCTGAATGAATGCTATGATTCGGGTGCGTTTGCGCTTTTGGTTCTTGTCAGATCAAGAACCCGACCGGTCGTAACAGAAATGCTGGTCGAGAGGTAATCAATCATATTTTTGAACGTCTGGGACAGCCTGTCGTATTCTTTTCTTACATTTCCAAGGTCAAACGCTTCCGCGTTAAAATCTTTTGAAGCATATACCGTTGCGGAATACGGTTCATGCGACGTGCTCAAAAAAGGTATGGCGCCCACAAAATCCCCTTGAGAAAGCGTGCACAGGTGAATATCCCCTGCAGGGGAGCTACGGATGACATGCGCTTCACCGGCCGTAATACGCAGACATTTGTTTTCATTTTTATCGGTGGAAATCAACAGCTTCATTTTCTTGAGCCTGTCGGTCATGACATTTTGCTCTAAAACCGCCATAGCACAGACATCGGTCACCTGGCGCAGCCGTTTGTCTACCGAGATCAGTATGCTCTGCAGGTCGTCCGTCATTGCCGAATATTCTCTTGAAATCAGCTCGGAATCGAGAACACCCAGTTGAACATTGCCGATCGCCTTGACTGTGGCGCTTCTGACGTTTCCCTCCCGTAAAAACGATACAATACTGCCGATATAGGCCCCGTCCGCCAATTGGACAATCGGCGCCCCGCCTTCGGGCAATATTCGGATCACTTCCATTTTTCCGGCCAGAATCACCCAGAACCAGTTGCCGAACCTGTCCTGGGCGACCACATCGGTTCCATCCGGAAATTCTTCTTCATCCACTACGTACACGTAGTCGATTACCGGCCCTTTGATCACGGGGAGATCGTTTTCCGTCTTTCCCCTTTTTTGCCCCCGTTCTTCGACATGCGAACGGGCGCCGACTTCAGGAATCAAACCGTCGTCAAACATTCTCAACCCGTCAAGAATGATCTCCATACGGCTTTTTTTAATCACAGGGTCGCACGTTACATTTTCCTGGATAAATTCAAATTCCGCGCTCGTCCACCCGAAAAAGCTGTTCAGGGCTTCGATTCCTTTGAGGTCTGCGCATTCCGCATTGATGGGATTCCCCTCTTTAATGAATATGTATCCCGGGTCTTCCAGCAGTTCGCAAACCAGTTTCACAACTCCCGTGCTGCCGCTGGTGCCGAGCTGCTGCAACAGTTCGCCAAGTTCGATAAATGCAATGCTGCCTTTTAATACCACTTTGGATGTCATTTCGTCTAATCCTGCGCCCACTTGAATTTTCGTTGGAGATCCCGAAGGGTCAGCTTCATGCACGCGTTTACCGTTTCCCCCACGCCCATACCGTTAACGGCGCTCGCCTTGAAAGACGGCACTTTCAGTTGACGATTCAGTTCGGCCTCCATCTGTTCCACCGGCATAAGGGGCAGCCCTTCGCTCTCCAGATCCCGCTTGTTGTATTGAAGCACAAGCGGGATCTTGTTAATCCAAAGGCCCATTTTTTTCAGATTTTCATGCAGGTCTTTCAAGGAAAGCATGTTTTTTTCCCGCCGGACTTTCAGTGAGTCGGCAACGAAGACCACGCCGTCCACGCCCCGCAGAACCAATTGCCGCGTGGAACGGTACTTGACCTGCCCGGGAACGGTATAGAGCTGCACCTTTACGTCACACCCCCTGATTTTGCCGAGCCCCAAGGGGAGAAAATCAAAAAACAGCGTTCTGTCCCCCTGGGTGTCGATGGAAATCATTTCACCGGTTACCTGTTTCTTATACGTTTCATGAATATATTGCAGATTGGTGGTTTTTCCGCAGCGGCCGGGGCCATAATACACGATTTTGCATTCAATTCGCCGGTCTTTCAGGTTTATATTGGCCATTCGATTATGCTCCGTAACCTCTTCGGGTTGAAAACAAAAGGCAGCATCACGAATAATGCTTATGAGAAGGTTAGTATTTTAAAATTAACGCTGGCATCACCCTTGTGCGGTCCGAAATCAATGGTTCTGTTGAGCTGTATGTAGACAGTGCCGGAATACGATCCGATGGGTGAAGAAAACACCACGCCCGGGACCGTTTTTCCCGTTTGAAGCGCCCGGGCAATGTCAGGTTTGTTCCGGGGGACCACCACATTCAGTCTTGTTCCGTGCTGAAAATTGACGTTCAGCTTGATTTTCTCGTCTTCACCCGCCTCTTTTGGCAATTTCAGACGAATCGCGCTGATATCGCAGACATCACTTTCCCTGAGCTCCGATTCCGGCTCCCTTGGGGGGGCAGTCCCTGTTTGGTTTTCTGCTTTTGCGGCCCGTGCCTGCTCCTGCATGTACTTGACAAGAAAATTCCTGTCCTCCATGGAAAAACGGTTGTCCGACTCCCATCGCTGGAGCATATGCAGGGCCTCCTTTTCCCCCTTGTATTCAAGGCCGTACGCAATCATTTTTTTTGCCGCATCCATTCGCAAATGCTCCAGGTCGAGCAGTCTTTCAAAGGCCTCGATGGCTGCATGATATTGTCCGAATCCGGCTAGGGCGATCGCTTCTCCCAGCAGGGAGGAGCCTTTGACTTCCGGGTCATCAAGCGAAAACATGGTTCGCATGACTTTACGGGCTTCTTCCGACACTTCGGGAAGTTCCTGCTCTTCAAGGAAGCACTGCAGTTCCTTTTCCACCATTTCGATGGTACCGTGGACCTTATTCAACAGCGAATCCTTGTTTTTTACATTCTTCAAAGACCGAATATTTTTCTCCACTTTCCTGTATTGCTGCAATGTCTCTTCCAGCAGCCCCTGCTGCCGGTAGAGTTCGGCTTCCTTTAGCATGTTCACAATTTTGGACTTTGCGTTCATAATGGCGTATGCCTTACAGCAGACGGTTCAGGGGTTAAAAGCGAAATCGCTTTTGTTGAATTGAATTCCGGGTGCAGACAGAACCCGAAGGCAGAACAGTGACGGCTTTGAAAACCGGCCTTCCAATAAATGCTGTAATAATACCCTTGCATCGATATAATCTCAATACATATTTCTTTTTGGCAGTGCGTCTGCGATCGGTCCGGTTTATATTTTTTTTGTGTAATCAATCCTGTTTCATGGATATTGGCAATTTGAATGGTTTTCGTAAAGAACGCGAACAGAAAAGTACTTCTTTCTGATTACCGAAAACGCAAAACAATGTCAAGATACTGTTCTCACTCATACAATACGATTCTTTTCCCTGCTTGCTATAAAAAATTGGATTTTTTTACGTCCGGATGATATTTCAAGGTATTGCGGATGACGTTGGGGACAGTAACGGTAACAAAGAAAATGGATATCGAAGGAGATCATGATGCAAAAAAAAGTAACCGTTGTGGGTGCGGGCAATGTGGGCGCAACCGCCGCCCAGAGACTGGCTGAAAAAGCCTTGTGCGATATTGTACTTGTGGACATTGCCGAAGGACTCCCCCAGGGGAAGGCCCTCGATCTCGCAGAGGCAGCCCCCATAGAAAAGCATGACAGCCGCCTTATAGGAACAAACGATTATGAACAGACTGCCGGCTCAGACATCGTGATAATAACGGCCGGAATTCCCAGGAAACCGGGTATGAGCAGGGACGACCTGATCCGAACCAATGCCGGCATCATGAAAAGCGTTGTTGAAAATGTCGCGAAACATTCGCCGGAAGCGATGCTGATTATTGTATCCAATCCCCTGGACGCAATGTGCCATGTGGCTCTTGAAACCAGCGGTTTTCCGAAAAATCGCGTGATCGGAATGGCCGGAGTGCTCGATTCGGCACGTTTCCGGTCTTTTATAGCGGACGAACTGGATGTTTCCGTTGAAAACACCCATGCGTTCGTCCTTGGCGGACACGGGGACACCATGGTCCCTCTTCCCAGGTATTCGACAGTCGCGGGCGTGCCTATTACGGAAATGATGGACAGGGAGCGTATCGACGCCATTGTTGAACGGACACGAAACGGGGGGGCGGAAATCGTATCCCTGCTGAAAACGGGGAGTGCATTTTACGCGCCGGCATCGGCAGCGGTTGAAATGGCGGAATCCATCCTCAAGGACAGAAAAAAAATACTCCCCTGCGCCGTTTACCTCGAAGGAGAGTACGGTATAAAAGGACTTTTCATTG
This sequence comes from Desulfobacteraceae bacterium, assembly GCA_011389935.1. Taxonomy (GTDB): domain Bacteria; phylum Desulfobacterota; class Desulfobacteria; order Desulfobacterales; family Desulfosalsimonadaceae; genus B1SED10-16. The sequence goes on along the minus strand of JAABTJ010000014.1, from coordinate 58,446 downwards.
GTGTTCCGGTGAAGCTGGGAAAAGACGGGATCGAAAAAATCATTGAAATCACGCTCACCGACGATGAAAAGGAAGCGCTGATGAAATCCGCGGATGCCGTACGGAAACTCGTGGACGACATGGCGAAGCTGTAAGCCGGCCGCCGCCGGCCGCTTTTACAAAGCCTCGTTGCAAAAGCGGTATTGATCCTCCGTCCTGTGAATGTTTATACGCGACCCGGGAGGCAGAAGAAAATTCTGACGGCAAAGTAAAAAGTTCAAGATCAAGGCGCGTGCAATCTTTGAAGGATTGAGCGTACTTAGCCGTACGTGAGATTCTTCAAAGATTGTACGCCACGCAGATATTGGACTTTTTACGAAGCCGTCAATTCTGTTTCCCGGGGATTTTCCGACCCTTGTCATCCGGGGCCGGATCGCAAATCTTCCTCCCCAAGCGCCGAGAGCAGATCTGCGGCGGCTTTCCGGTTCATCCCGGGCAGGGCTGCGATTTCGGCCAGGCTTGCCCGGCGGATCCCGTCGATGCTTTCAAAATGCTTCAGAAGCACTTTTTTCCGCTTTGCCCCGATACCGGGAACCGTATCCAGGGCCGACTGCATGCCCCGGGTCTTTCTCCGGCTCCGGTGAAAAGCCACTGCATAGCGATGCGCTTCATCCCGAATGCCCATGAGAAAAAAAAGCTGCCCGGACTGCTTTGAAAAATTGACGGGATTGGCACGGCCGGGAATAAATATCTTGTCTTCCGGCTCCTTTCTGGTTTCGTCTTTCTTGGCAATGGCAATCACGGGGACCCGGCTTCCCAACCCCTGTTTCTTCAAAATGGATACCGCAATGCTTAGTTGACCCTTTCCGCCGTCGACGACCAGCAGGTCGGGCAGCACATCGTCTTTGCCCGCTTTTGAAAATCTCCGTTCCAGCACTTCTGCCATGGCCGCGTAATCATCCTGCAGATCCACGTTTTTCAGCCGGTATTTCCGGTAATCCGACTTTTTGGCAACGCCCTCTTCATACACAACAATGCCCGATACCAGATCTTTTCCCGCCAGGCCGGAATTGTCAATGCACTCGATGCGTGACGGAAAACAGGAAAGGCCCAGTTTGCGTTGAAGGCCGGACAATATCCGGGCATTGGACCGGGCAGCCTCGGTGATCGATTTCAGGCGATCCGCGGCATTATCGGCTGCCATGGCCAAGAGCCTGGCCCTGTCCCCCCTTACAGGACGGCGTATTTCGACTTTCCGCCCCTTGATTTCAGACAGCCATGCGGAATACAGGCGTGCGTCCTCAATGGTCGTGTCGATTAGAATTTCGCTGGGCACCATCGGTGCGGTTTCATAGTGCTGGCTGAAAAAGGCACGCAGGAGCTCACCGTCCCCGGACAACGGGTCACGGACCGAATACTCTTTCATCCCCTGCAGATGTCCGTTTCGGACCGCAAGAAGCAGGATCACGGCCGTCTCGTCGGAACGCGCCACGGACACCGCGTCCCGATCCACGAAATCGGTGGTAACGGCTACCTGTTTTTCAATGGTCTGACGAATGGCGTGCATTTTGTCCCTGAGCACGGCAGCGGTTTCGTAATCCTGCCTGTCCGATGCCGCGCGCATATCGGTTTTTACGTTGCGAATCAAATCCTCCGTCCGGCCGGAGAGGAACATCTTTACTTCGTTGACAACCTCGCGGTACTGGTTTGCATCGACGTCTCGACAGCAGGGGGCAAGGCAGGCATTGATCTGAAAATTGAGGCATGGCCGCCGCCGGGGCCGAAGATTCACGTGCCTGCATTTCCGGAGTTTGAAATTCCGGTTGATCAGCTTCATCGTTTCCCGGACAGCGCCTGCAGATGAATATGGACCGAAATAAAGCGCCCCGTCCCTTTTGATTTTCCGGACAACCGTCAGATTGGGATATCTCTGGGTTGTATCGAGACGCAAGGATGGATATCGTTTGTCATCCTTCAGGATCACATTGTAGCGCGGCCGGTGGCGTTTGATCAGGTTGGACTCCAGGATCAGGGCCTCGTTCTCCGTAGCCGTTAGAACAATTTCAAAATCAACGATCTGTTTGACCAGGACCCTGGTTTTGGGATCCATGCTACCGGTTTTGGAAAAATAGGAAGAGAGCCGGTTCTTGAGACTGGCCGCTTTCCCGACATATATCACCTTGCCTCCCGCATTCTTCATCAGGTAGACGCCGGGGCTTTTCGGGACACCGGCAAGCCGGGATGAGATGGCTTCCGGGACGGTTTCTGCACCCTTTTTTTCACTTTCTGATTCAGGGTTCGATGGACGAGTCAAGGTCGAATACCATTCGTTTCTTGTATGCGTTTACCTGGTCCCGAAGGGATGCGGCCTTTTCAAACTCGAGATCCCTGGCTGCCTCGTGCATCTGCTTTTCAAGGGCGCGGATCTTTTTGTCCAACTGCCCCACATCCCCGTATTCGGTCAATTTTTCCGCAATCTCCGTGGCTTGCGAATCCACAGAATGCGGAAAAACGGATTCAAAAGCGGAAAACAGGGACTTTTCGATTCCCGCCGGGGTGATATGGTGTTTTTCATTGTACGCTGTCTGTATTTTTCGCCGCCGGTGCGTCTCGTCCATGGCGTATTTCATTGCCGATGTCATCCTGTCCGCATACATCAGCACTGTCCCGTTAATATTCCGTGCCGCCCTGCCCACGGTCTGAACAAGGGACCGATTGGAGCGCAGAAATCCCTCCTTGTCCGCATCCAGAATCGCCACAAGGGAAACCTCCGGCAGGTCGAGCCCCTCCCGAAGAAGATTGATGCCCACCAGCACATCGAATTCTCCGGAACGGAGCTCCCGGATAATTTCGATCCGCTCGAGCGTTTTGATGTCGGAGTGAAGATACCGTACCCGGATGCCCAACTCTGCGTAATAATCGGTCAGATCTTCGGCCATCCGTTTGGTAAGGGTGGTAACCAGCACCCGCTCATTTTTGGCTACCCTGCGCTTGATTTCCGCCAGCAGGTCATCCACCTGGTTCGTTGCGCTGCGCACAATGATTTCAGGATCGATGAGCCCGGTGGGGCGAACGATCTGCTCCACAATCCCCCCGTCCGATTTGGCCATCTCTTTTTCCGCGGGCGTGGCTGATACATATATGACATCATTGACGCGGGCTTCGAATTCCTCAAACCGCAGCGGGCGGTTATCCAGGGCGGAGGGAAGCCGGAAGCCAAAATCCACCAGCGTTTTTTTCCGCGAATAGTCCCCGTTGTACATTCCGTGAATCTGGGGCAGACCGATATGGCTTTCGTCGATAAACAAAAGGAAGTCTTCAGGAAAGTAATCCAGCAGCGTCGGCGGCGGTTGGCCAGGACTGCGGCCGGTGATGTGCCGCGAATAATTTTCAATGCCGTTGCAGTATCCCAGTTCCAGTATCATCTCCATGTCGTACCGGGTGCGCTCCTCGATTCTCTGGGCTTCGATGAGTTTGCCCTGATGATGAAACATTTCGACGCGTTCTTTGAGCTCCGACTGGATGGATTCAATAATATGCCTGCGGCTCCGGCGCTGGGTCACGTAGTGGCTTGCCGGGTATATGGTAAGGTGGGCGTGCTTTTTTTTAATGTTCCCGGTAAGCGGATCAATTTCCGCAATGGCGTCGACTTCGTCGCCAAAAAATTCGATGCGGACGGCAATATCCTCTTCGTAGGATGGAAATATTTCAACCCGGTCCCCCCGTACCCGGAACACGCCCCGATGAAAATCCATGTCATTCCTCTGGTACTGCATCTCCACCAATGCCCCCAGAAGCTGATCACGGTTCAATTCCATGTCCTTTTTAATATCAATCCGCATGGCCAGGTAATCTTCAGGGGCACCAAGGCCATAAATGCAGGATACAGAGGCGACAACAAGTACATCTTTTCTGGAAAGCACCGATCGCGTGGCGGAATGGCGCATCTTGTCGATCATTTCATTGATGGAGGAATCTTTCTGGATATACGTGTCCGACACGGGGAGATAGGCTTCCGGCTGATAATAGTCATAATAGCTGACAAAATATTCAACCGCGTTGTCGGGAAAAAAAGAGGCAAACTCGTTGTACAGCTGCGCGGCAAGGGTCTTGTTGGGGGCGATGACAAGGGCAGGTTTTTGAAGCTGTTCAATGATATTGGCCATGGTGAAGGTTTTGCCGGATCCGGTTACGCCCAGCAGCACCTGGTCATGTTTCCCTTCCCGCACCCCCCTGCACAATTCGGATATGGCCACGGGCTGATCGCCTGTCGGCGTCATGGTGGATTGCAACTGAAAATGTTCGCCTTGGATGCTTTTTGAATTCATGATCTTTATATCGATAACAGCTTCTGCAGAAGTTGCTTCCCTCGGTCGGGTTCGCTGCCGAGTGAAAAAAAAGCAGAGGGGCCGTTATTGTTTCATTTTCCATATGGTGCCGCCGGGCCGGTCTTCCAGGATGATATCCAGCGCAAGGAGTTCATCCCTGATTCTGTCTGCAGCGGCGAAGTCCTTATTTTGCCGCGCCTGTTTTCTCATCCGGATTTTCTCTTCCACCCATGACGGATCGATTTTGCGAAGGCCGGTGCCTTTTTCCTGTTTCTGCTGAAAATAAACATCGGGAGGCAGGTTCGCAATGCCCAGTATTTTGCCGATTTTAAAAATATCGACTGCCTCGGTTACAATCTGTTCCTGGCTGGCGCGTGTTTTTGCCGCTTCGTCCGCATCGATCAAACGATTGATATTCCGCACGGTATCAAAGAGAATGCCGATGGCGCGCGCCGTGTTGAAATCATCGTCCATGGCCTCGAGAAAGAGGCGACCGGTCTCGGTTTTGTCCGCGAGCGCCGATTGTCCGTCGCTGCCGTATCTCCGGATCAGCGGCTGATCCAGGTACTGCGCCACCCGCCCCATCAGTCCGTATATGCGGTCCATGCCGGCAGTCGCCTCCTGCATGGCCTGATCGGTGTAATCCAGCGGGGACCGGTAGTGATTGGAAAGCAAAAAGAGGCGCAGCGCCTCGGGATGCCAGGTTTTGACGATCTCCTGGATGGTCAGGAAATTGCCCAGGGACTTGGACATCTTTTCCTGGTCAATATTAATGAAGCCATTGTGCACCCAGTACTTGACGAATGTCTCGCCGAAGGCAGCCTCGGACTGGGCGATTTCATTTTCATGGTGGGGGAATATCAGGTCCTTTCCCCCACCGTGGATATCAAAGGTCTGCCCCAGGTATTCCGCGCTCATGGCAGAGCATTCAATGTGCCATCCAGGCCTTCCTTTTCCCCATGGACTGTCCCATTGCGGCTCGTGTGGCTTGGATGCCTTCCAGAGGACGAAGTCATACGGATTTTGTTTGCGGGGATCGATTTCCACCCGGGATCCTGCAACCATGTCCTCCAGGCGCCTTCCGGACAGTTTCCCGTAGTCTGGATATTTTTCCACTGAAAAATAGACGTCGCCGTCCACGACATAGGCGTATTTTTTTTTCACGAGAATGGCGATGATATTGACGATCTGGTCGATATGTGCTGTCGCGCGGGGCTCCATGGTCGGCGAGACCATGTTCAGGCTCGCCATGTCCTTGTGAAACTCCTTGATATATTTTTCGGAGATCTCATCACAGCTGACGCCGGCCTCATTGGCACGCGCGATAATTTTGTCGTCGACATCGGTAAAATTTCTGACATAAAACACCTCATACCCGCGGGCATTCAGGTAGCGGTATATCATATCAAAAACGACCACGGAGCGCGCATGGCCGATATGGCAGGAATCGTATACGGTCGGGCCGCATACGTACATTCTGACCTTGTTGTTTTCCACCGGTTCAAAAATTTCTTTTTGCCGGCTCAACGAGTTGTATATCCTGATCGTCATAATGGTAACATCCGTATTCATAATGTATAAGCAGGGTTTCTGTAAACCGCCCCATGCCGGCAGTGCATAATCAGATTGCACCGATCATGACAACGCACATGGCCGCCATCCCATCTCCACTTCCCACCAGGCCCAATCCCTCGGTAGTCGTCGCCTTGATGTTCACCGATGCCGGGGATATGCCCATTGCCCGGGAAATGGTTTCAGCCATGGCTTCCCTGAACGGACCCAACCGGGGGGCCTCGGCAAAAACGGTTGCATCGATGTTGTAGATGCGCGGAAATTTTTCCGAGACCATCTTCCAGGCGCTTTCAAGCAGCCGGATACTGTATACATCCTTGAATGCAGCGTCGGAATCCGGAAAATGCAGGCCGAGATCCCCCATGCCGGCAGCCCCAAGCAGCGCATCGCATATGGCATGGATCAACACGTCCGCGTCCGAATGCCCGTCAAGCCCCTTTTCGAAGGGAATCTCAATGCCGCCCAGCATGAGCTTTCTTCCTTTTACCAGCCTGTGAATATCATATCCAATACCGACGCGCACGAAAAACTCCTTGAAAATGTCTTGTATATTTTTATCTGATCCTTACTGATTAGCATATACCGCGATTTGCCGTAAACGGCAATCCCCCGTAACCGCGCATGATCCGATGTCAGGGAACCGTCGTTGACATGCCGTTGATAAGCGCCGCTGCGTTGCGCCCGAGCACCTTGTGGTTGTATCCCCCTTCCAGCAGGGCGAAATATCCGCCGTTGTTCCCGGAAGCAGCCTGTCTGACCATTTTCCCGATGGCAAGATAGTCCTCCGTGGCCAGCAGTCCGCCCCAATCGTTTTTATGATTGTCGAATCCCGCTGAAATCCCGATCAGATCGACACGGTTTTTTGAAAGAATCCGATCGATTTCCTGAATATATGATTCACGGGAATTTTTGGAAATATTAAATGTGCGCACCCAGCTTCGGTCATGGAGAATATTATCCGTACCATCGCCGTAATGAAGGTCAATGTCCAAAACCAATGCGGTTTCGATATGCTTCTCCGATTGCATCGCAAGGAGGGCGATGGCCATGTTGTTAAAGAAGCAAAACCCCCATGCACTGTCGGCGGAAGCATGATGGCCGGGCGGCCGGATTGCGCCAAAAGCCGGTTCGTTCAGTCCGATACGGGCGGTTACAATGGCCGCCCCGGCAGCAAGGGCGGAGATGTCATAGAGCCCCTGCCGTTTGATATCATTGACGTGGGACGGGGTATGGGCAAGAAGGATCTGGTTTTCCGACGCAGGTTCAGGGTCGATCATTTCAACGTGATCCGGCAGCGCGTCAACAATGCTTTCCATGCGTCCCGCCTCGGATGCCGGGTCCGAGGTGTATACCGTGTAAAAATAATCGCTGAAGACAACCTTCATATGCACCTCCTCCCATCTTGTTTCATTGTCGCGTAATATCAGCGAATGCCACCGATTGCGCCTGTTTTTATATGCGCGGCATCGGTTTGCCCTCCGGCTCGGTGCCGGCGCCGGCATCGATGGGCGAATTCAGACAGCGGCTTTCCGGTGCCGAAGGCGTCTCACACATTGAAGCGTTCTCATTGATCCATAGCATCTATTTTACCTTGTTTAAAAAAAAATAGGGCGCAACGGATGCAGGGTCGTCAGTCAGTAAAAAATCGGCCCCGGCTTCCAGGGCTGCTGCCACGTGATCAACGGTGTTACAGGGATAGGTCATTATTATTTTTCCGGCATTATGAACCCTTTCCACAACCGATTTATCCAGTTCGTCAAAATGGAGCCCATATCCATAAGCAATTTTTCTTCTGTTTGCGGTATCGGCCGGGGAATGCTTTGAGGTCTCCAGATTCAGGATGAATTTCAAGCCGGGTGCGGCCTCATGGGCGATCTCCAATGCATCCGGGTCAAAAGAGAGAACCCAGATATTCCCACATCGTTTTTCGGGGACCAGCGTCATGATTTTCCCGACAGCCTCCAGCGCCAGACGGCGCCTCCTTTGATGGAAATCGTCCGTTTCCCGCCGGCCGGTTTTCAACTCGATCATCAAATTCGTTCGAGGGGCATAGGTACGCAAAACGTCTTCTAGGCGCATCAGGGAGGCGCCGGAGAAGGAATCCGAAAACCATTTGCCGTAATCGAAGGTTTTCAACTTTTCAAAGGGATAGTCGGAAACGGACCCTTTTTCACCGGTTATCCGGAACAGATCGTCGTCATGGAAAACAACCGGGATACCGTCCGCACTCAACTGCACATCACATTCGATGCCGTCGATTCTCTGGAAAAGCGCCTTGTCAAATGCCGCGGCGGTGTTTTCCGGGGCTTCAGCCATTGCCCCGCGATGCGCCATGAGCATCGGAGACAAGGGCCGAAATGACGTTTTTACATCCGAAATTCGTGCCGAATCGTCTGCCATGATGTCCCCGTTTGTCTGGTTTGCGCTGTTTGACGGCATGAACGCCCCTTTGTACTTGACCTGAACCCGAGGATATGCTTGTTTACGCTTATTGTACCGGAACAGGCATATGCGCCGGGTGTAACCAAATATACGATATCCGCTGCAATATACACCCCGGTTACCTTTCGGTGGATGCTGCATTTTTTTTCTTTTTATAACAACATGAATCGCTTGTCTATCATTTCACGTATCGCATTGTCTTCCAATACGATCATCCTTTCACCATAAGGGGCACATGGAATGGAAAAACTGTTTTATCCGAAATCGATCGTCATAATGGGACTGTCAAAAAAAGCAAGCAACGTCCCGCGCATTATCCTGGAAAACCTGATCCGGTGGGGATACATGGGACGAATTTTCGGCGTCAACCCGAAATGCCCGGATGAGCATGTCGACGGGGTCAAAATGTACAAAACGATCGGGGAGCTTCCCGTTGTTCCGGACCTTTGCGTGGCGCTTATTCCTGCACGGCTTATACCCGAGACCATTGAATCGTGCGGCAAATTCGGTATCCACTATATGGCGGTCCCCTCCGGCGGATTCAACGAAACAGGCGAAGAAGGGGAACGGCTTGCCCGCCAGACCCTTGAAGAAGCAAGAAAATGGGGCGTTCGCTTTATTGGCCCCAACGGATTGACGGTGGCGAATACGGACAACGGCCTTTGCCTGCCTTTTGTTCCGTTGTACAGCCCCCCCAAAGGCGGATTGTCAATCATCACCCAGTCCGGCGGACTGGGGCTGATGCTCTGGAACCTGATGAAAGATGAAAACGTCGGCATGGCCAAGTTCGCCAGCATCGGCAACAAGCTGGATCTCAATGAACTCGATTTTCTGGATTATTTTTCCCGGGACCCCGAGACCAAGGTCATTGCCATGTACCTTGAAAGCATTACCGACGGAAGACGGCTGATTGAAATCGCGTCAAAAGCCGGCAAGCCGGTAATTATATTCAAATCCAGCACAACGGCCGCCGGAAACAAGGCCGCCATGAGCCATACGGCCGCAGTCAGCCATGACGATGCCGTCATCGATGCGGCATTCGAGCGTGCCGGCGTTATCCGGATTCACCGGTTTGCGGATTTCATATCCATGGCCAAGATCTTCAAGCTTCCGCCTTTCAAGGGAGACCGGCTGATGATCATGAGCCCGGCTGGCGGATTCACGGTCATCCTCGCGGATCTGTTTGAAAAAGCCGGCTTCGGCTTTGCCGATCCGGGAGAACCGTTTTACCGGGAGCTGCAGAATTATTCCAACGCCGGTGTGATCAATTTTACCAACCCCCTGGATATGGGAGACATCTACGACCCGGCGATGTATGCCCAGGTCTTTTTTTCCGTACTCCACAACGACAACGTGGACGGTGCCGTTTATGTGACCCAGTGGCCGGACATGCCAAAGGGGGAGGACGTATTTACCCGGATGTTCAACACGGACCTGTCAAAAGAAACCATCGGCGCCATCCAGTCATCCGGCAAACCCATGTGTGTATGTCTTTACGGGCATTCCAACACCATCTCCCGGATCAAGCAGAACATCACCTTCCCCCTTTTCAACAATCCCGAGGAAATGGTCAATGCCTTAAAAGCCCAGAAATTTTTCTACAGGCGTTCGATCCGGCCCCCCTTTACGACCCGTTGCCCTTCCGATGCCGACCTGTCCGCGGCCGCCTCCTGGCTGGAGGGGAAAACCGGTGTCATCGGTGAAGCGTCCCTTGATCTGATGGAAACGATTCACATCCCGACTGCGGCATCGGAAGCGGTACAAACCGCCACGGCGGCTGTTGCAGCTGCGGAACGGATCGGCTATCCCGTTGTTTTGAAAGTGATATCTCCCGATGCCATCCACAAATCCGAAGCGGGCGGGGTCATGGTCAATCTGAATGGACCGGCAGCGGTGGAAGAAGCCTTTGAAAAAATCCGGCAAAACCTTTCCGCGCATAACAGTGAGGCGCAATTCGACGGCGTGCGGGTAATGCAAATGGCCCGGGATGGTTTCGATATGCTGGTGGGCGGGAAATCCGATCCCGTGTTCGGTCCGGTTGTGGTGTTTGGTTTCGGCGGTATTTACGTGGAGGTATTTGCCGATGTGGAAATCGTTATGTGCCCGTCGAATACGGATGAAATCCGGGAAAAACTGGAGCGGCTCAAATCGTTTACCATTCTTTCGGGGACGAGGGGGAAGGGTCCGGTGGATGTGGAAGGATTTGTCGACCTTGTGGAACGGGTGACGCATCTGATGGATCGTTTCCCGGAGATCAAGGAACTCGACCTCAATCCCGTCCGTATACTGGCGGACGGATCCGGAGCCATGGCGCTGGACGCGCGTATGCTGCTGGAAGAATAACGGGGAGGAAATAAAGGCCGGCCTACTCTTCTCGGAGGATGAGGCCAGACGGAAGCGATTCTCCGAATATGGCGTTTTCTTCCTGCTTTTCCAGCGCCACGATTTCTTTGATGGGCTTTGCTTTTTCGGCTATCCCGTGCTCTTCAAGCCAGGCGGCCACCCGGTTTGCGAGTGCAGCGTCGATATCCCTCGCCCGGTCGCCTGTTTTTCGGGCCATTTGAACCATGGCGTCACCGGCCGGTCCTGTCAGATTCCAGGTATGTGCCAGCATCCACTCGAGCCATGCTGCCGCTTCGCCGGGGGCTACCACGCGGTCGACCGGCCCGTACAGAAGCTCCCTTGCCCCGATTCGTGACAGACACCATAAATGCTGCACCCTGGCCTTTTTGGGGTTGATTTCCGAGATCAGCACTCTCCCCCATGCACTTTTTTCCTTTGTGGCGAGGCGTTCCATATTGGCTATGGCCATGAGCATTTCCATTCGCTCCTGGACCGGCGTCCGGACCCTGCTCCCTTTTTTCGGCAGCAACAGGGGGCGCAGGTCCTGTGAAAACTGGCGCTGCTGACCGGCCGTAAGCCCCCCGGCGACCCTTCGCCACAGGATCCACCATTCCGCCAGGGCCTGCTGGTTCTTGCGAAATACCACTCCGGTCTTGTATATCTTCCAGAGTGTTTTTATCCGCTGCTCATCAAACCCGTCACCGAAACCGGGTCGGAGGCAAAATCCTGCCAGATTGAGCCACCGGACTTCATGTTCCGGCGAGAATTTCCGGGAGTCGGCTCTCTCCAGCAGCAGATCGGCGATTTTTCGAATCAACCCCAGGGGCCAGTCGTCGCGTCCTCGGCCGGCGCTTTTTGAAATGGATTTCACCAGGCCTGCAAGGGCATCCTTTGGCGCTTCCTTTTGAAAGGCTTCCGACACGATCGACAAGACATCGGAAAGGCGATCCGCGTCAAACACTTCCCTGTCGCGTATTCCGCTGCGCAGGGCGCTGTCGCGCAACTGAAAGCGGAGCTGCCATTTATGGCCTGTGGATACGGCGCTGCACCAGAGCATCAGCACACCTGATTCCGTGTATTCCACCTCAATCGTGACGGCGATGGCTGTTTTTGCCCCCTTTTTGCCGAACTGGATAACGGTCTGCAGGGGGGGGAGTGGGGTAAAGGTGTCATCAATCGAAACAATATCGCCGAAACGGTCTCCCGAGCGAAAGCTGGAAGAGTACAAATCAAAGGATACCGGCTGATTGGCAAGCACGTCGAAAATCATGTTTTCCAACGAAATTCGGCTTCCCTCATCAAGGCCCCGCTCGACAATACAGACCGCTTTTTCTGGTTCATTTTCCGTCAATGCAGCGTCCTGCGCGATGCCCAGGTAATAGGACCGGGGACTCCCGGAGCCGACCCGAACGCCCTTTCCAGTTTTTACCAGCCCATAGTATGCGGCGCCATGCGCCACGGCAAGGTCAAGGCTTTTGGTTTCCAGAACACGAGGGCGGTTTTCATCCGTGTTGGCGAACCAGTGCCGGATGGATTCGCATACGCGCTTGCGAACCGCTTCCGCCTTGAGAGACCCGCCGTTGAACAGGACAAGGTCGGGAAACGGCTCCCTGGGGCCAAGGAACGTTTCAATGTCTTTTCTGTGATTTTCCAGAAAATTACCAATATGACGGGTAATGGCCGGCTCCTGGGCATAGGGAAGCCCGAATTCAGATATCCCCTTTTTGGAAGAAGGCGCGGGTGCATCCGATTTTTCCACCAGGGGGAAAAATCCTTCCAGAACAATCCTGTCAAGCATCTGCCGATCGATTGTTGCCGTCAGGGTCCCCCCGATTAACCGGCGCCCCTCCCCCATCATGGTGATGGTTTCGATTTCCGCGCTGCCGTTAAAAATATTTTCCTTGGCCTGACGGCACAAATGGCACAGCGTTTTCCAGCGGTCTGCGCTCAACGAGGCATTCGTCCCGAACTGCTGCTCCACATGGCGGGCCAGTGCCAGATCGATATTGTCCCCGCCCAGGATCAGGTGATCGCCTACGGCAATGCGTTCGAACCGGGGGGTCTGCCCCCCGGTTTCCGTCAGGGAAATCAAGGTCAAATCGGTCGTCCCGCCCCCCACGTCACATACCAGCACCAATTCGCCGGGCTGGATGTGGTCGTGCCAGTCATGCTCATGCATTACCAGCCAGCTGTAAAAGGCGGATAAAGGCTCTTCCAGCAGAACGACATCAGACAATCCGGCTGTTTTTGAAGCTTCAAGGGTAAGGTCACGGGCGATTTCATCAAATGAGGCGGGAACGGTAATGACGACAAACTGGTTTTCAAGCAGGCCGACCTCATCTTTGACCCTGCTGTTCCATGCCCTTCGGATATGGTCAAGATACGCAGCGGTTGCCTGCACCGGAGATACTTTTCCCACTTCGTGGGAGGCCCCCCAGGGGAGTATTTTGGCCCGCCGGTCCGCACCTGCGTGGCAGAGCCAGCTTTTGGAAGATGATACCAGCCTGGCCGGGACAGTTGCGCCCTGCTCCCTTGCAAAGGTGCCCACCGCGTGGGAGACATGCGGATGCCAGGGAAGACGGATGGCGTCTTCGTGAATATCATATTTTCCGGGTATGTAATAAAATGAAGGGAGAACCGGCAGTGAAGATATCTCCCCGGCACCGGTCAGTTGCGGAATCTCGAACAGCCGGATTCCCCGTTCCTTCTGCCCTTTTGCAGCCGGATCGATCCAGGATATCGCCGAATTGGTGGTGCCAAGGTCAATTCCGACAATATATCGTCTCTCCTGCATATCCATGATCAGGATTGCTCCCGCACATTGAATTCAAGCTTCCAACGGTTTTCGTCCTCCACCGAAACGCACCATATTTCGAGGGTGCCGATTTCAGTGACAGAGATATCCAGATTCACCCGGATACGGGTACCGGAGGGCCCGTCAAGCAGGGTTTCAAGGGTCGTGATCTCCTCGATTTCATCGTGCCAGTCTTCCACTACCGCGCCTGCAGGATCGTTTTTTCGAATGGTTGAACCGAAAAAATCGAACCGGACCGGTTCGCCGACCACCAGCACAAATTCACGGTCTTCGAGAAAGACCCGGGTACCCTCCTCCATTCCAAACGGCGCAACGCACAGCGCTTTCACAGGTGTCGGCATACCGGGTACCGCCGGCATGGCGGCCTCGATACCGATATAATAGGATTTGCCAAGCCCTCCCCGGATCCGGATGCCGTGCCCACGCCTTGCATATCCATAGTATGCAGCGCCCCGGGCAACCGCCAGGTCGTAATCCTCCGTGTTGATTTCCCGGATACCGGGATGGCTGCCGTCATGCCTTTCAGACCATGCATTCAGCACTGCCTTGATCCGTTCCCGGATCATGCGGGCCTTCATGACGCCGCCGTTGAAAAGTACGGCTGTCGGGGCTTTGATTTGATCAGTGATATCGGAAGTGCCGCGTTTCAGAAAAGCCGCCATGTGCCTGGTTATTGCCGGGTCGGATGCGTAAACAAGGCCGGCTTCCCGAAGTCCCGCCTGCTTGGGCGCCAAGGGAGCGGCGTCCGGATCGCACTTCGGAAAAAAGCCGTCTACGAGTATGGCGGTCATATCTTCCGCGGTCAAAGAAGTTTTGATCGTTCCGCCGACAAGCCCGCTGCCCCTCCCCAGGATGGTTACCGGGGCCTCCCCCTCTTCTTTTGAAAAAACCGTTTCCTTGGCGTTTCTGCATCCGTGAACCAGGCCGCGCATTTGCCAGGCGTCGATACGGGTGCCGGCCTCGGCCAGCTTTTTGTTGAGAAAATAGGCAAGGGTGAGGTCCATATTGTCCCCCCCCACCAGCAGATGTTCCCCCACCGCGGTTCGATCCAGGACAAGGTTGCCATCCTCCTCTGTAATCCGGATCAGACTGAAATCGGTCGTTCCACCCCCAACATCGCATATGAGCACGAGATCGTTTTTATCGACCAATGTCCGCCATTTTTCACCGGACTTTTCAATCCATGCGTAAAAAGCCGCCTGGGGTTCTTCCAGCAGGGTCAGGTCAGGCAGCCCTGCCCTTGCGGCTGCCTGAACCGTCAACTCCCTTGCAACCGCGTCGAAAGAAGCCGGTACGGTAAGATAGATATCCTGGTGTTCCATGGCCAAAGACGGATCATCGCCTGCGACTTCGTAATTCCAGGCCTTGCGCAGGTAGGTCAGAAGAACGGCAGATGCCTGCACCGGCGATATTTTTTCAACATCCTCAGGGGCTTCCCACGGCAGTATCGAACTGTTGCGATCGACGGAAGTGTTGCAAAGCCAGGATTTTGCGGAAGCAACCACCCGCTGGGGTACTTCCGCCCCCCGCGACCGGGCATATTCGCCGACCACGATGGACGGACCGGATTCCCACGGCAGGTCAAGGGCGCCTTCCTTTGTTTCAACCGCCGGTGGCAGATACAAAAAGGAGGGGAGGCTTTTTCGCTTTTCAACGGTGTGCGGCGAGACAATCTGGGGGATTTCGAATATCCGGAAAGGGAGATTCTCCTCCGGCTGGCGGCCGATATCGGCATACGCCACAATACAGTTCGTCGTTCCCAGATCAATCCCGATGATATATTTTGAATCAGGCACGGATAGACTCTTTTTTGTTTCGGGTTTCAACAGGTATTATCGATGATTTTGGAATCGGATACATGGATGCCGGAAAAGCAATCCCGACGGTTTCAGGGAATTTCAACCTCTGCCGGTGCAATTATTTTCGAATCACCGGTGCCGGTAAGCTCGGGCAATTCCAGTTTCCCGGCCCGCCATCCCTTGTGCCTCAGAATGCCGCTGAATGGGGGTTCTCCCGTCACATTTCCGGTAAGTTTAATGGCGTTTGAATCGAATTCCGGGGGGATGGTAACCGATTCCCCTTCATTTTTATCCATCACGAATTTCGGCGCCAGATATTTTTCAAGGCTCTTTTGGCAATTTTCATGGATGCTCCGGACAGCCGCACCGATCTGTGCATCGTCGTACGGCGTGAGATCCTCGGTCAGAAAATCGACAAGACGTCCTTCCCGCTGGAGAACCGCTAAAAGATGAAGGTAATACCGCCGCTGCCTGTCTTCCATTTCCCTTTTTGAAACGACTGCTTCTTTTTCCTCAAAGACCGGTTCCAATCCGGGTTCATATCCACCGTCTTCTTTTTTCTTTTTCTTCTTTTCCGATATTTTCCCAACACCCTCTTTATTTGCACCCAACTCGTCATACCTTTCCCTTTTGAATGCACGGACCAGTATCGAACGGACAACGAGCCATGAAATCAGGAAAAAGAAAAAAAACAACCCGATCGATACGGGAAAGAACAAAACGCGAATCCATTCAATTACCGGCTGGATTTCATCCATGCCGGCCTTGAGTGCGGGTGCATCGGCCGCGGCCGCCTGCAGCTGATCGATGGGGACGCGCGTAAAAATGTACCCGGCGCCCAGATAAATGCCAGCGTCAAGTAAGGCTATCAGCAGTATCGTCAGGATAAACAGCCAGAAAAAACTTCTCCGGGAAAAGGATCGGACAACGTTCATAATGCATATCTCCATAATACACAGGGTATGGTAAAGGGCATCACCGATACCGGCCGTTTGATGTTGTTGAACACATAGATTGTAACCCGATTGCTGTCAAGAAACTTTTGAACGGTCGCTATCCATGTCATCCGGAAGGGAAACTGCCGGCAAGCTTTTTGTCTTGAACCGGCCGGCACGGGGTGGTATGCTGGTTGAAAACAAAGAGGTTCGCGACAATGACAATAATGATTATCAGGAATGTATTTGATTTTGATATCGGGTATTTGGCAAAAAGCCCCTGCAAGGGGTGCCCGCGCAGGGAAGATTTTCCGGAGTGCATGGACCAGTGCCGCGTTCTGGAGGAAATCCAAGTAACGCTGGCAAAGGGAGTGTCTTGCACCGGACGCCATCCCTTTCTTGAGTCTTGAATCTTGTTGAGCCCGTAAAAAGTCGATTTTGGACGGCAAAGTAAAACGTTCAAGATCAAGGCGCGTGCAATTTTTGAAGAATTGAGAGTATTTAGCCGTACGTGAGATTCTTCAAAGATTGTGCGCAACGCAGATATTGGGCTTTTTACGAAGTTGTCAATCTTTCCGGATCCAAATTCCGCCCTACTAACCGGTTGAAGAAAGATAGCCACCCAATGAAACGAATCTGTCTGCAGTTATGTGTTTTTGCTATGGCCCTTTTCATCATTCCGGCGCCGGGCGCGTCTCAGGAGGAATTCCTGTTCGGGATCCAGGCAAACCGCAGTGCCCTTGACCTGTATGCCGAAACCCGGTTTTATACGCAGCCAAGCACGGTTTATATCGGCGCCAACGGCTTGTATTATGAGGACAAATACTCGGTATTCGGGATTCATGCCATGGTTGGAAATGTGGTTTCCCGCGGACTGACCGGGAAAATCGGTTTTAAAGGATTTGCCGGTGAATTCAAGCGCCCCCGGAACAAAAATCCGGATCTTCTCGCACTTGCATTTTCAATTTCAGGGAGCTATGACCTTTCAGAGGTGATTGCTACCCATTATGTGCCCGTGATATTTCATACCACCCTCAGCTACAGTCCCCGCCCCATGAGTTTTGATGATACGGAGCGCTTTGTTGAAGCCATGCTCTCCGCAGACTGGATGTTTTTAGAAAACGCCGCCATTACGGCAAGTGTTCGGTACCTGGATGTCGATTTCGGGGAGTGGGAGAGATCCCATGGCTCCGGATACCTGGGCTTCAAATTCATTTTTTAAAAAAAATCCCGTGATATACAGTATCACGGGATTTTTACCGATATTGCGGTTTCTGCAATTGTAAATTCTCTCAAAATCGCCGATATCTACCTGGCGACGGTTATATCATTCTTTATTTTCTCAAATGTTTTCTCTCCTATCCCCCTGACGTTGACAATTTCCTCCACCGTGCTGAATCCGCCGTTTTTTTCCCGGTAGTCGACGATCCGCTGGGCGATTGCAGGCCCGATACCGGTAATATTCGTCAACTGTTCAACGCTGGCAGTGTTAATATCGATTTTTCCGCTGTCCTGGGCAAATGCCGCAGAGGCAAATCCGAACAAAAGGAAAAGGGCCATGATGATCGTTATGCGCTTATTGTTTTTTACCATTTTTCCTCCCTAAAAGCATTATAAATTGTTTTATTATTCATGAAACCGCGTATCGGTAATAGATAAATACGTACCATTTGCAATTTTTTTAATAATAAAAAATTGATCATAATGTCAAATATTATTACATAAAATGGAAAAAAAATATCACTCACAACAGATAAAATACATAATTGGCGCAATAAAAAAATCCCGCCAGAAAGCCTGGCGGGACTTTTTATTGCGCTACAATCATTTGATGAACTCGTAAAAATTGGTTTTGGACGGCAAAGTAAAAAGTTCAAGATCAAGGCGCGTGCAATTTTTGAAGCATTGAGCGTACTTAGCCGTACGTGAGATTCTTCAAAGATTGTGCGCAACGCAGATATTGGACTTTTTATGAAGCCGTCATCATTTGGTTTACTGCTCTGTCGGTCGGTGCGATGACAATACGGATTACAGCATCCGGTTATGCCGATCCAAATATTCCAACTGCAGCATGATCATACGAATTTTTTCCATTCTATATCCCGATTCGGCCGCCGCCTGAAGCGGTTTGCGATAGATGGCGTCGATTTCCAGGGGCCTTTTTCCGTCGTAATCCAGCTTCATGCTCGGTTCATACGCGACCATTTTTTTCGTGGCCGCAATCATTGTTTCCGCAAAATCTTCGCCGATATCGTAACCGCAGTTTCTTGCCCCGACGATCACCTCAAGCATAATCGTACGCAGAAGCGCTTGTGCGGGCTCACTTTGTATCAGCATGCTGGTGTCCGCATTCAGTATGACACTCAGTCCGTTAAAGGGAATGTTCCAGGCCAGCTTTTCCCACCTGGCCATCCCGAGGTCGCCGGACAGATTCACGGGCACACCGGCCGCTGAAAAAATTTCATGGACAGTGCTCAATTGATCGGTTATACCGGCGGCTTTCTCATCTATGCGGTACTGCCCCATGCGGATGGCCCCGTAATCCAGATGCTTCACATGGCCAGGGCCGATCTTGTTGGCACAAAGAAAGCACAGCCCCCCGATAGCGGTTGCACCGGGAAGAATCTTGAGCACCTGCCTTTCCACGCCGAGCCCGTTCTGCAGAACGACAACCGTAGCGTCCGGTTTCAGGACGGTTGGCAGTATCGTTTTCAACGCCTCGTTGGAAGTCGTTTTCAGGGCAATGATGCCGATATCGCATCGGGGCATATCCTCCGGCGCTCCGTAGGCATTGACTTTCGGAAGGACCATATCCCCGTTCACGGAATCCACTATCAGACCATGCCTTCGGACATGTTCGAAATTGCTGTGGACCAGAAAATGGACATCCATGCCGGCATTTGCCAGCAGTGCGCCGTAATATCCGCCAACGGCGCCGGTACCAATAATTGCAATCTTCATTGTTCCTTCCCTGAAATCATGTCGAATGTTCCGCGTTACAACCCAAAGGCGACGGGTCCTTGCAATCCGACCCGTATGGATCGTTTTTTGATACCAGAAATCGGTTGGCATTGTAAATCATATCTCGCCGAAAGGCCGTTTTCGTAGATCATCGGGGTGCTCTTTGTAGAATTCTTGACAAGGGTAACGATCAATACAATACTATATATATGCGCGTCCTCATGATTTCACCAAACACGGAAACAATAAACATGCCCGTACTTCCTTTGGGAATGGCTTCGGTTGTTGCCGCCACCCAAAAGGCGGGGCATACCGTGCTTTCGCTGAATCTTCTGGAAAGCAGCGATATCCCGCTGTCTTTTGAAAACGCATTCCGGGAAATCAAGCCGCATGCCATCGGCATCTCCGTGAGAAATATTGATGACCAGTCAATGGAAAACCCCCGATTCCTGCTTGACTCCGTAAGGGATCTTGTCGAGGACTGCCGGAAAATGTCGGATGCCCCTGTTATCCTTGGCGGTGCCGGCTACAGTATTTTTCCCCAAAGCGCACTGGAATATACCAACGCGGATTACGGCCTGCAGGGGGAAGGAGAGGAAATGTTTCCTCTGCTGCTTGAATTTCTGAACGCCGGAAGGAAACCGTTTTGCATACCCGGCGTTTACTCCCGGAAAATGAAAAGAAACAACCCGCCCCGCTACAGTACCGATCTCGACCTTTTTCCGCTGCCGGAACCGCATGTTCATCTGGACATTCCGGCCACCATTGACAAGGAGCAACTGTGGCTTCCCTACCAGACGAGGCGGGGATGCCCCATGAAATGCAGCTATTGCTCCACCCCGGTCATCGAAGGCTCAACCCTCCGCTTCCATGATAGCCGGGCAATTATCGAAAACATTTCCCTGTATGTCGACAAAGGGATCGCGCAGTTTTTTTTCGTAGACAATATTTTCAATATACCCGAATCCTACGCGGAACAATTGTGCAGCGCATTGATCGAAGCCGATTTTACCATAAAATGGCGCTGCATTTTATATCCCAGGAAAATCAATCCTGAAATGGCATGGAAGATGAAGGCCGCCGGTTGCACTGCGGTGAGTATGGGATTTGAAAGCGGAGCCCCCCCCGTGCTTGCGCACATGAACAAACAATTCACGCCGACCGATGTATCAGAGACATGCCGCATTTTGAACGATTTCGGCATCGAACAGCAAGGTTTTCTTCTTTTGGGCGGGCCAGGGGAAACCCGGAAAAGCGTGGAGGACTCCCTTGCCTTTGCTGATACCCTGCCTTTGGACACATTGAAAATCACCGTGGGTATTCGTATATATCCCGAAACCCCGCTGGCGAGAACCGCCCTCGCGGAAGGTGTTATATCCGGCGGGGACGATCTTTTGAAACCCCGCTTCTACCTCCGGCCGGAGCTGGCCGGTTGGCTGCCTGCGCATGCGGCAACGTGGGCCGAAGAAAGGCCCCATAAAATATTGCAAAATTTGCACGGGAGAAAAATTTCATGAAAAACGTTCTTCTGTTCTGGATCTGCCTCGTGGGTCTGTGTACCTTGTTGGTGATGCATTCCGGCTGTACCGAAAAAATACGGGACAAGGAGCCGGACGAGAGCGAGAACAAAATCGCCTCGTGCATGGGATGTCATACCAACTATTCGACCCTGCAGAAAATGGCCGACCCGGATACGGATCCTCCTGCGGAAGGCTGCGGCGGCGCAGCCCCTTTTATCGAACCATATGACCGGGTTTACCTGGGGGGGCCGGGGTTCGAACGATTTAAAGACTCCACGCACGGCATGATCGGTTGCACTTCCTGCCACGGCGGCGTGGACAATACGGCGGACAAACAGGAAGCGCATTCCGGAAATTTCGTCAGATCACCCTCCTCAACCCCGCAGGCAGCGTGCGGAGACTGTCATTACGATATTGTGGACGACGTACAGGACAGCCTTCATCAACAGGGGTGGGGGCAAAAAAACAGTGTGGCCCT
Source organism: Desulfobacteraceae bacterium (assembly GCA_011389935.1). Classification (GTDB taxonomy): domain Bacteria; phylum Desulfobacterota; class Desulfobacteria; order Desulfobacterales; family Desulfosalsimonadaceae; genus B1SED10-16. The sequence goes on along the minus strand of JAABTJ010000014.1, from coordinate 37,274 downwards.
GCGACTTGGATACGAATCCTTCGATGACGTTCCGGAAAGCATTCACGAGGGGTATGAGCACAACTGCGCCACCTGCCATGGGGATTGCGGTTCCTGCCACGTTACACGGCCGTCGGCCGGCGGCGGCGGACTATATAAGGGGCATGACTTTCAGCGGACCCCGGACATGCGGGACAATTGCGTTGCGTGCCATTCCAGCAGGGGCGGTCATGCCTATTTCGGACTGGGCGCAGGTACGAATCCGGACGTTCACCTGACCCAAGCCGGATTCGCGTGTAGCGATTGCCATGGACAAAGAAATGTCCACGGAGACGGGAATGTGTATACTACCCGTTACGAGTCCCCGCTGAACCCGGCCTGTACCGACTGCCACCCGGATCAGGAAAGCAGCAACAACTATCACGAAGCACACATGGGGGAACTTGACTGCCATATCTGCCATTCCCAGGATTATAACAACTGCGGCAGTTGTCATGTCGGCGGCGAAGGGGCCAGGATCCCCTCGTATCTGGATTATAAAATCGGTATAAACCCCATTCCCGAACACAAACCCTACCGGTTGGCCCTTCTCCGGCGGACCCTGGCCGCCCCGGATACGTGGTCTGAATACGGGGTTGAAGAAACGGAAAACTTTGATGCCAAGACCACCTTCAATTATACTACGCCGCACAACATACAGAAATGGACGTCGCGCACACAGGTCGATGAAGGAAGCTCCTGTTATGACAACTGTCATGTTCGTCCGGATGAGCCGGTTGATCACAACCGGGAGCTGTACCTCTTTGAAAAAGACCTTGAAAGAGAATGGGAAAAAACCGCAAACAAGGGGATCGTTGTCGATGGCCGGCTCCCCGAAGGCTGGGAGTAGCTCTCGGTCAGTGATTTCACCGAAGAAATGCTTTCTACAGTAAAATATTGAGACGAGGAGTCTTACATGAGACCAAAATCAAAAAAAGCCCGCTTCTTATGGATCCCGATCGCATGGATCCTGGCGGCAACGCTGATCTCCGGATGCGCACACCTGGAAAGACAGCCGGAACCGGTGAATGAAGCACAGATTTTGCTGGAATTTTTTGAAAATGAACGGGATTATCTTCACGAAGGCGGATCTTTTGTCATAACCGCCCAGAGCCTGAGAACAAACCTGCTCACCAAGCCGGACAAGCAGTACCTGATCGACATCCGTTCCCCCGAGGCTTTTGCCAGGGGGCATATTAAAGGCTCCGTGCATGTGGATATCCATGAAGTATACAACCATATAAAAAAGATCGACGCGGCCTCCTATGAAAACATCGTTCTGATTTGCTTCGCCGGCCAGGCCACCGGTTACCAGGCTTCCCTGCTCAGGGCCGCCGGTTATGACAACGTGGTTTCCCTGAAGTATGGAATCGCTTCCTGGCACCATGTGTTTGCAGAGGAATCATGGCTGAGAAACATCAGCAGCGCCCGCATACCGGAATTCGTGCATACGGAATCTCCGCCCAAGAACCCGCAGGCCCCCCTTCCCCGGCTCAATACCGGAAAATCCGATCCCGAGGAAATTCTCGAAGCCCGCCTTGAAAAACTTTTTGAAGAGGGTTTCGGCCCGGTGATGATCAGCCAGTGCTGTCTTTTCCATGACTGGTATGCCAACGGCGGGTATTATGTCATCAATTACTGGACGCCCGACCTCTATCGAAAGCAGGGGCATATTCCCGGAGCGGTAAGCTATCCTCCCGGAGACCAGCCGTTCAAAAGCGAAAACGACCTTTTCACCCTTTCCACGGAGATACCCAATGTGATTTACTGCTTCACGGGACAAACCAGTGCCTACATTGCCGGTTACCTGCGGATACTCGGGTATGACGCCCGCTCCATACTGTTTGGCGCAAACAGCATGATTTACGACAGGATGCGCGACAACAAAGTGCCCAACACGTTTCTGCCGGACAAGGAAATCATGAATTATGAGTATGTATCAGGGCAATAGCCTGATTCGAAGATGAAACGAACGCCAAAAAAAATACCCGGGGCATGTTCTGCTCCGGGTATTTTTCGTTTCTGCCTGGTTTTTCTTCCCATCCGTGCACCGGATGTCATTACTCCGCGCCCGGCTTGTACTTGAAGGACAGCCGGACCACCGCCCTGTACAATACCACCTTCCCCCCTTCGATCTTGACATCGAGATCCTTGACTTCAGCCACCCGGGTGTCGCGAACCGATTTCGAGGCCGTCTCCACGGCGTTGACAACGGCATCTTCCCAGCCTGTTTTACTCGTTCCGACCATTTCGATAAATTTGTAGACACTTTCCGTCATGAGCTACCTCCTTAAATAAGGGTTGGTGTTGCCATTTACTGTCATTTAAAATGCTGTTTCTAAATATAAACGTGATTTTCCGGGCCGGCAAATAAATTGATCAGGAAAAAATCATGATTATGTTGTCGGAAAATAAAATAGAACTGCATACGCATGCAGGCCCAATTGAAATCCAACGGGAAGTGACTATATTTAGGTGTGTTATGGAAAGAAAAAATATGAATATACCGAATCCAAAAGAAATCGAAAAAGAGATCTCCGATTTTTTGAGCAGGAAATACGGCGACCAGGTCAAAGTCGTATCTCCCATTGTCATGCCGCAAAACCAGAATTCCGAAACCGAAAACAAGGGGGGCGGTCATGACACGCCCATCCACTTCGACTTGAAGCCGGAAGCCCTGATCGCTTATCTGGATCAATACATCATCCGGCAGGATACGGCCAAACGGATCCTTTCAACCAAGATCTGTACCCATTTCAACCGGATCCGTCATCAGGGCAGTCATGAAACCGAAAAAAGCGGATTTCATGGTCAGATCAAAAACAACATTATCATGATCGGCCCCACCGGGGTTGGCAAGACGTTCATGATTCGCCTGATCGCCCAGAAAATCGGCGTTCCGTTTGTTAAGGGGGATGCCACCAAGTTCTCCGAAACCGGTTACGTCGGGGGGGATGTGGAGGACTTGGTACGGGATCTGGTGCGGGAAAGCGATAATGATATCGATCTGGCCCAGTATGGCATCGTTTACATTGACGAGATTGACAAGATTGCCACGAGCCATGGGCATTATGGTGCCGACGTTTCCCGAACCGGCGTTCAGCGAGCCCTATTGAAGCCCATGGAGGAAACCGAAGTCGAAATGAAAGTTCCCCATGATCCCATCTCCATGATCCAGGAGGTTGAACAGTTCAGAAAAACCGGGAAACGGGAAAAGCGTTCCGTGAACACAAAAAACATCCTTTTTATCGTTAGCGGTGCGTTTTCTCATCTTCCAGAGATTATTAAACACCGTACGACCAATCAGGGCATCGGTTTTGGCGCCAATATCGGAACAGCCGAAAATGAATCCGAAATACTCATGCAGACCCGGGCGGAAGACCTCATTGAATTCGGCTTTGAATCGGAGTTTATCGGCCGGCTGCCCGTAAGATCTGTTTTTGAAAAATTGACCGAAACCGATCTCTACGAGATTCTGGCAAACCCCAACAACCCGATTGTTCTCAGCAAGCGGCTGGATTTTGCCACCTATGGCATCGATATACGGTTTTCCGATGAAGCGTTGAAAATAATGGCAAAACGGGCATTTGCGGAAAATACCGGCGCCAGAGGCCTGGTCAGCGTCATCGAACAGGCCCTGATCCCTTTTGAAACCCGCCTGCCGTCTGCCAATATCAAACGGTTCCCTGTAACGAGGGAGGTAATCCGGAACCCGGAAACGGTCTTGAGCCGCTGGCTTTCCGGGGAAGGCATCGAAAAACAGGAAGCGGACTTTCAGCGCATTCAGGAACAGGGACGGCTGAAGCTGATTGAATACCTCCGGAAAAACCGGAAAAAACTCTCAGAACAATGCGGCATGCCCCTGACTGCGTATCGCATCGACCGGATTGCCGATTATTACGATACCGAAGTGGTGGAGATCGGTACGGCAACAGAAAAAATCAAGTTGTTTTACGACCAGATAAAACGGATAGAGATCAATTTTTATAACCGCCACGAACTCAACATCGTTCTGGAGGAAGACGCCATTGATTTTATTTCCGCGCAAATGGAAAAACATTCATTGAATATCGATCAGATTTATCATAAATTATCCGGTGATTTTGAATACGGGTTGAAACTGCTGCGGGAAAAGACCGGAAAAAACCGTTTCTTCCTCTCGCAGTATGCCCTTGAAAACCCGGAGACGTTTTTAAATCAACTTATTACAAGTGAGCTCAAAAAACACGATGCGGATGAAGCAAGTATTTCCGGGGAACAGGCGTTATCCGACCTGCTCTCATGTCTCGATGCCCGGCCGGAATCGTAAATTCGGGGAAAGAGGTCCGTAAAAATAGCGGCATACACCTGCATAATGAGGACAACATGATCGGCATTTCAAAACTATACTGCGGAACGGTGGAACCCTCCGATGCATTGCGATATGGAAGGCAATCCAGCGGTCTTCCTTCCCACCTGCTGCAGTTTTCCGTTGACAAGCGGCCCGTTGTGGTCTGGAACATCTCCCAGCAGTGCAATCTGAAGTGCATACATTGTTATGCCCACGCAAAGGCCCGGCAAACCAGCGATGAATTGACCACCGCTGAAGGCATGGCGCTGATCGACGACCTGGCCGCCATCGGAGCGCCGGTAATTCTTTTTTCCGGCGGCGAACCCATGATGAGAAAAGACTTGCCGGACCTTGCCGGCTACGCGGTTGAAAAGGGGATGCGAGCGGTGATTTCCACCAACGGCACCCTGATCACACCCGAAGCAGCGCGGGAATTGAAGGAAATCGGTCTTTCCTACGTGGGTATCAGCATAGACGGTTCCAGAAAGATCAATGATAAGTTTCGCGGCGTTGACGGCGCATTCGACAAGGCCATGGAAGGGATCCGGAATGCCCAAAACGCCGGTATCAAGGTAGGGCTTCGATTTACCATTAATCGTTTCAATGCCCACGAAGTTCCTGTCCTGTTCGACCTGCTGGAAGAGATGGACATTCCCAGGATTTGTTTTTACCACCTGGTTTACGCGGGGCGGGGATCCAGCCTGGTGAATGACGATCTGTCCCACGAGGAAACCCGGAAAGTGATGGACCTGATTATGGACCGCACCAGGGAGCTCCACGACAAGGGGAAGCCAAAGGAAGTGTTGACGGTCGACAATCATGCAGACGGTCCCTACATCTATCTCCGCCTGCTCCGGGAAGACCCCGGGCGGGCCACTGAAGTCCTTTCATTGCTTGAAATGAATGAAGGAAACAACTCCGGCCACGGCATCGGATGCATCAGCTGGAACGGCGATGTTCACGCCGACCAGTTCTGGCGTCACCACAGCTTCGGAAATATTCGCCACCGCCCGTTTTCTGAAATATGGTACGACATGAGCGATCCCTTGATGAAAAAACTGAAGGAAAAAAAGAAGCACGTTACCGGTCGCTGCAGCCGCTGCCGGTGGCTGGATGTCTGCGGCGGCAATTTCAGGGTTCGGGCCGAGGCGTTCACAGGCGATCTTTGGGCGCCGGATCCGGCATGCTACCTCACGGACGAGGAAATTCAACCGGAAAGCCATCAGACAATCACTACAGGACGATAATCATGCAGTTTCCAGACTACAGGCCCCGCCGACTGAGAGCAAGCACGATGTTTCGCCGGATGATCCGGGAAACCGTGCTTACCCCGGATGATCTTATTCTTCCGCTTTTCGTGGTTGGCGGGAAAAACGTTAAAAACCCGATCCCTTCCATGCCGGGCCATTACCGGTTTTCCGTCGACAATGTTGTTTCGGCCGCGCGTGAGGCGCGGGATCTGTCCATTCCGGCGATCATGCTGTTCGGCGTTCCGGAGAAGAAAGACCCGCTCGGGACGCAGGCCTATGCAAAAGACGGCATCGTGCAGAAGGCTGTTCGAAGCATCAAGGAGAAAGTGGACGGCATTGCCGTAATAACGGATGTATGTCTTTGCCAATACACGGATCACGGTCATTGCGGCATCGTAGACAAGGGAGAAATTGACAATGACGCATCCCTTGATCTGCTGGCGCGAACCGCCGTCTCCCACGCGACAGCGGGGGCCGACATGGTGGCTCCCTCCGACATGATGGACGGGCGCATAGGCATTATCCGGGAACTGCTCGACGAGGAAGGGTATGCCCGCATCCCCATCATGTCCTATGCCGCCAAGTATTGTTCGGCGTATTACGGTCCCTTTCGTGAAGCCGCCCAATCCGCGCCCCAATTCGGAGACCGTCGGACCTACCAGATGGATCCGGGCAATGCAATCGAAGCCATACGGGAAACCGCCCTGGACGTGGAGGAAGGGGCGGATATCATCATGGTCAAGCCCGCCCTGCCCTACCTGGACATCGTTTACAGGATCCGGGAGGAATTCGACCTGCCCGTGGCCGCCTATAATGTGAGCGGGGAATACGCCATGGTAAAGGCGGCAGAAAAGATGGGGTGGATCGACGGGGAAAAGGTGATGATGGAAACGCTGACATCCATCAAACGCGCCGGTGCCGACATGATACTGACCTATTTTGCCATGGATGCCGCAAAGGGGCTCCGCGGCAAAGGCTGATTGTATCCGCGCGTAACCATTATGAATAAAATTTCACCTTGATATAAGAGCCAAGAGGGAACGCTATAAATGGCACACCCCACAGAATCAAGCGGGAATCCGGCCGGACACCCCGGGGGGCACGGCAAATCCGCTGATCATTCCTCATCTGCAAACGAACTCCGCCTTGTTGCATGGGAAACCACGAGAAACTGCAATCTTTCGTGCGTCCACTGCAGGGCTGCCGCCACCTGTGGGCCGTATACCGGGGAGATTGAGACGGACGCCGCATATACGCTTCTGGATCAGATCGCGGAAGTCGGCAAACCGATCGTGATTTTAACCGGGGGTGAGCCGCTCCTGCGGGAAGACATCTTCCCCATCGCTCGCTATGGCACGGAACTCGGGCTGAGAATGGTGATGGCGCCCAACGGAACGCTTGTCACGCCACCGGTTGCCGAAAAAATGAAGGCGTCCGGCATTGAACGAATCAGCATCAGCATAGACGGCGCAGGCGCGGAGCAGCACGACGCCTTTCGCGGTGTCCCCGGTGCATACGAGGGGGCGATAAACGGCATAAACGCCGCCAAACATGCTGGAATTGAGTTTCAGATCAACACCACGATCACACAGCTCAACCGGGACCAGATCCCGGAAATCCTTGCATTTGCCGAAAGCATTGGCGCTGTTGCCCTCCACATCTTCCTGCTGGTTCCCACCGGCCGCGGCAAGTACATCGTGGATCAGGCGATTTCGGCGCAGGAATACGAAGATACCCTCAACTGGTTCTACGATCAGAAGCAGAAAACCCCGCTCCAGTTGAAAGCAACCTGTGCACCGCATTACTACAGAATTCTTCGGCAGCGGGCCCGGAAAGAAGGCAGGCCGGTCACTTTTCAGACACATGGACTTGACGCGGTAACCCGGGGATGTCTCGGGGGAACCGGTTTCTGCTTCATCTCTCACAGGGGAATCGTGCAGCCATGCGGTTTTCTTGATCTTGACTGCGGGGATGTTACCCAAACGTCTTTCGCGGATATCTGGCGTGATTCCGAAATTTTCAGAAAGCTTCGCAATCCTGACAACCTGGAAGGCAAATGCGGCATATGCCAGTTCCGAAAGGTTTGCGGCGGATGCCGGGCGCGGGCGTATGAAGCGACCGGCAGCTACCTTGCGGAAGAACCGCTCTGCAGCTATAACCCGTTGCAGTCATAAAAGCGGCAGGGGATTCCCTTTATTTGCCGCCTTACAACCGGAGTTCGTTTTATGGATGTCAAACAGATCTATCTGCCCCGCATGGCCAATTTCTGCTACATGCTTGGCGATTTGGAAACCGGCACCTGCGCCGTGATCGATCCGGCATTCGATGCAAAAAAAATCACGGGTGAAGTAGATGCTGCCGGCTATCGTATTACCCATGTCATCAACACGCACGGACATGCGGACCATGTTTCCGCAAACGCGGACATTATAAAGGCGAGCGGGGCAACGCTGTGCATTCACGGAGCAGATGCTTCCCAGGTTTCCGGTTTTTTCAATCGCTCCATATCACGGGTACTGGGCGGAAAAGGCTCTCCTGCAGCAAAATGCATTCTTTCCGACGGCGATATTGTCCCTGTCGGGAAAACCGATCTGCGAATCATCCATACCCCCGGCCACACACCCGGATCCATCTGCATATACGCGGACGGCCACCTGTTTACCGGGGACACGTTATTTGTGGGTGCAGTGGGGAGAACGGATCTTCCCGGCGGGTCCTTTAAAACGCTTATCTCATCAATCCGTGAAAAGCTTTATCGGCTGCCGGATGAAACGATCGTGTGGCCGGGCCATGATTACGGAGATTCTCCCTCGTCCACCATAGGCCGTGAAAAAGCCGAAAACCCGTTTACCTGACAGTAACTGGCCATGCAGGATGCAAAAACAATCGAGCGCATTGCCGGCCAGCGGATCATGGCCGGATTTCACGGCACCGATCTGAACCATGATCTCCGTTTTCTGATCGATACGATCGGGGTGGGGGGGATCATCCTTTTTTCAAGAAACATTACCGGTCGGCAGCAGCTGAAAACGCTCTGCAGAAGCGCCGCGGAATATGCGCGATCATGCGATCTGCCGCCTCTTTTGATTGCCATCGACCAGGAAGGCGGCACCGTCGCACGGCTCAAAGGCCCTGATTTCACGGAATTCAAGGGTGCACCGTTCATCAGAGATGGGCAGGACGCCGATGCATTTGCGCACATTACCGCAAAAGAGCTTTGTGCCGCCGGTATCAACATGAATATGGCGCCGGTAATGGACGTTGCCCCACCCGGATTTGACTCCATCATGTCCAAACGGGTATTCGGCGGCGATCCCCGCCGGGTTGGCAAAATCGGCTGCACGGTTATCCGCGGCCTGCAGGATCGCGGGATCATGGCGGTTGCAAAGCATTTTCCCGGCATCGGCAGAACCACCCTCGATTCTCACATGCAAAGGCCCGATCTTGACGCTTCCATGGACAGCCTGGAAGCATTCGACCTCATCCCTTTTCATGACGCAGTTGCCGTAGGCGTATCCGGAATCATGCTTTCCCATGTACGCTACACGGGAATCGACCCGGTATGGCCTGCGAGCCTCTCGCCTGCAATTGCGGAAAGCCTGCTTCGAAACAAAATGTCATACAAGGGCGTGGTCCTCACCGATGACCTTGAGATGGGCGCCATCTGCAATCACTATGATACGGAAACGATCATGCGACAGGTAATGGATGCGGGAATTGACATTGCCCTGATATGCAAAACAAAAGAAGTCATTATGGATGCCTTTGATGCCATGTGCCGACAAATAAGGGATCGCTTGGTTTTCAGGGAAAAAGCGGATGGGTCGGATAGTCGTATACGCGCCTTGAAAGCACGATTGGGATGAATATAACCATCAACGGGGGATACGGATGCACTCTCGGACAGGCGGCACCGGTTACCCCACCGGATCAGGGAGGAATGAATGAACCGAAACGAGATGTTGTCGAGAATGAAAGATACCGCCCGAACATGGGACTTCATCATTATCGGCGGCGGCGCCACAGGCCTTGGCTGCGCCATCGAAGCAGCGTCCCGCGGCTATTCAACCCTGCTGCTTGAACAGGACGATTTTTCCAAGGGCACCTCGAGCCGCAGCACAAAACTGATTCACGGCGGGATCCGCTACCTGCAGCAGGGCAATGTCTCGCTGGTGCTGGAAGCCTTGAAGGAACGGGGACTGCTGCGCCAAAACGCCCCTCACCTGGTTCACAACCTTCCGTTTATCGTCCCCAGCTACGACTGGTGGGAGGGGCCGTTTTACGGCATCGGGCTGAAATTATACGATATGCTTGCGGGCAAGCACGGATTCGGGCGTTCCCGGTTTCTGTCCAAAGAAAAAATCCAGGAAAGCATTCCAACACTGGAAACGAACGGTCTGCGCGGCGGGGTCATCTATTACGACGGGCAGTTCGACGATGCGAGGCTGGCTGTAAACATGGCGCAAACCGCGGTGGAACAGTCGGCAACGGTCATCAATTACGTGAAGGCGTGCGGGCTGATCAAGGAAAAGGGGCTCGTCAGCGGCGTGCTTGCACAAGACGTCGAATCCGGAGAGACCTTCGAGATACGATCCGCCGGAATCATCAATGCAACAGGCGTTTTCACCGACAGCATCCTTGAAATGGACAAATCCGGATCGGGCAATCTCATTACCCCGAGCCAGGGGGTTCACCTGGTGCTGGACGCCGATTTTCTTCCCGGAAAAAGCGCCATCATGGTGCCGCACACCTCCGACGGCCGCGTACTTTTTGCCACTCCCTGGCATGACAAGGTGATCGTGGGGACGACCGATACACCCGTCGATTCCATCAGCCTTGAACCGCGGGCCATGGAAGAAGAACTCGAATTTCTGCTCTCCCATGCAAGCCGGTACCTGACAAAGGACCCGACCCCTTCGGACGTGCTCAGCGTTTTTGCCGGTCTGCGCCCCCTGGTCAAGGACAAAGAATCCGGAAACACCTCTTCCATATCACGGGACCATACCATCTACATATCCAGTTCCGGACTGGTAACCGTTGCCGGCGGCAAATGGACCACGTACCGAAAAATGGCGGAAGACACGATTGATCATGCGGCCACTATCGCACAGCTTCCCGAAAGCCCCTGTGTAAGCCGGAACATCCACATCCACGGCTATCACCGTCATGCAGAAAAATTCGGCGATCTGGCTCTCTACGGCAGCGATGCACCGGCAATCAAGGACCTTTTGTACCATGATCCCGCCCTTGAAACGCCGATCACCCCCAACACGAAAACCATTGCCGGCGAAGTCGTCTGGGCGGTTCGAAAAGAAATGGCGAGAACCGTCGAGGATTTCCTGTCCAGACGAACGCGGGCGCTTCTGCTCGATGCCAGGGAAAGCATGGAAATGGCCCCGGCGGTGGCAGCGATCATGGCAAAAGAGCTCCAAAAGGATGACAGCTGGGCGGCAGAACAGGTGGAAAAATATACTGCGCTTGCCAGGGGATATCTGATTGCGTAGGGATCATTACCCATTTTTCAAGGAGAGATTCCATGGATGACCAGAAACATGACCATTCCCGTGACCATGAACACGATCACGGACACGGTGACGAAAACACTGAAGAAACAAGGGAGGAGCTTCACCGGTTGTTTTCCCACCTGAAAAACAAGGTTCATGTCCTGCTGTTTACGAAAAAGGGGGAAAACGACGTATATAATGACCTTGCCCAAAAGGTGCTCCAATGGTTCGGGCGGATCACCGATAAAATCGTGGTAACGCCCTATTCCCTTTCCCATGCGCTGGCGAAAAAACACGGCGTCACCCATTCGCCGACCCTCGTTTTTGCACCGGATACATACGACATAAAATGGCTCGGGGCACCCGCAGGCGAGGAAGGCCGGGCTTTCGTCGAGCTCATCATCCTTTTGGGCACCGGAAAAAGCGGGCTGTCAGAAGATTCGCAAAAAATTCTTCGCAACATTGGGGACAAAAAAAATGTCCGGCTGTTTGTCAGCCCCACATGCCCGTATTGCCCCCAACAGGCCGTAAACGCCTGCAAGGCCGCTGTGGAGAAGCCAGACTTTGTGTCGCTGGAAATTATTGATGTACAGGCGTTTCCGGATATTGCCGATACCTATGACGCCCAGTCGGTACCCCAGGTGTTTGCCAACGATCAATTGATCGCCATGGGCGCCCAGGCCGAAGAGCTGTTCTGCCTGAGCCTGGAGAAAATGTCCCAGCAGAACATTTATATTCCCGACGATGACGCACCTCTTGTTGAAACCGACCTGGTGATCATCGGCGGCGGGCCCGCGGGGTTGACGGCGGGCATCTATGCAGCAAGGAGCGGGCTGAACGCGGTTTTGCTTGAAAAAGGAGCGCTGGGAGGCCAGGTTACCCAGACGCCCGTCGTGGAAAACTATCCCGGCATGACCCATGTCGGGGGGAAAGCCCTCGCAGACGTTATGGTTACCCACGCCCTGGAGTATGTCCGCATTTATCAGGGGGAAGAAGCCGTGGATATCCAAAAGGACGGCGAAGGCCTGTTCACCATTTCCACGAACCGGCGAAAATTCACTGCAAGGGGCATTCTCCTGGCCACCGGAGCGAAGTACCGCCAATTGAAGGTCCCCGGGGAGTCCAGATTGTCAGGGCGGGGCGTCAGCTACTGCAGCACCTGCGACGGCCCCTTTTTCAAGGACAAAAAGGTGATCATTGTCGGCGGGGGCGACAGCGCGGCAACCGAGGCCCTCCACCTTAAAAATATCGGTGTCGATGTTACCGTCGTTCACTGGCAGGACAAGCTCAAAGCGCAGCACCACCTGGCAAAACAGCTCCATGAGAACAACATCGAGATCCTGTTCAACAGCGAGGTCAAAGAGATACACGGAGAACGATCCGTTGAAAAAGTCACGGTGTATAACAACCTGACCCGGTCCAGCCAACGGGTCAATGTCGACGGCGTGTTTGTTGCCATCGGGTATGTACCCGCCGTGGCGCTTGCCCAGAAGATTGGCGTGGAATTGACGCCTGCCGGGTATATCCGGCAGGAGAACTTCCGGACCAGCGTAAAGGGTATTTACGCGGCAGGCGACGTAACCGGCGGCTACAATCAGATCGTAATCGCGTCGGGCCAGGGTTCGGGTGCGGCCATGGCCATTTTCGAAGACCTGATCAACCCCTACTGGAAAGGGGGGGCCGGGGATAAGACGTAAATCCTTTTGCCGTTGCCGGTTGGCACTGTCTGACCGGGAGATGAAGCGCGCGCACAATCAGCGCCTCGCAGTGTTCCGGCAAAAGCGTTTCCTGGAGGATGACCGGCAATGGATTACGAACAATAATAGACGACAAAGAGCCACACCATCATATAAAGGCGTTTTTCATGCAATTAAAAAGGCTTGAAATTTCAGGTTTCAAATCTTTTGCAGATAAATGCGCAATCGATTTTCCACCGGGCATCTCTTCCATTGTCGGACCCAACGGCTGCGGAAAAAGCAATATTATCGATGCCATTAAATGGGCCATGGGAGAACAAAGCGTCAAACAGCTCCGGGGGAAATCCATGGGTGACGTCATTTTTGCCGGCACCGACAAGCGCCCCCCCCTGAACATGGCGGAAGTTTCCCTGGTCATTGCCGGGCACGACGGAACCGGGGCAGAATTTCTCGATCACTACACGGAAATAATGATTACCCGAAGGCTTTACCGCTCCGGTGAAAGTCAATACCTGATCAATCGGCAACCCTGCCGCCTGAAGGATGTCAGCGATATTTTCCTTCGGTATTCCATGGGTTCCCGGTCCTGCGCCATCATACAGCAGGGAAATATCGGCGCCATTACCGATGCCTCTCCGGAGGAACGACGTGCCTTTATTGAGGAGGCCGCCGGCGTTGTCCGATATAAAACCCGACGGCAGGAGGCCCTTTCAAAGGTGAGCGCAACCCGGGAAAACCTCCTGCGCTTAAACGACATTCTTGAAGAAATCGAGTCCCGGCTGGACGAATTGTCTGTGGAGGCGGAAAAAGCCCGCCGCTTCAAAAACTGCCGGAGCAATCTGAAAACCCACGATATTCTTGTTACCGTTTATTACCACGAGCAATACACCCGAAAGATTGATTCTACCGAAAAACTCCTGAACCAGTTGAACGAAAAGACCGCCTACAAGAACGAAGAAATCGAGCGCCTGCATGCCGCCCTCCGGGAGATTGCTTCATACCGCAAAGAAAAATCCGACGCCATCGCCCAAAAAAAAGCCGCAAAGGAAGAAAAGCAGCGAACCGCCGAAAAGCTTGAATACGAGCACAGGCACCTGAAGAGCGAAGAAGCGCGAATTGCGCAGGACAACGAACGCTTTGAAGCCTCCCTTGAAGAACTTGAGGGAAAAAACAAACAAACCGAAATGGAGCTCAAGGAGGAGCAGCGCAAGCTCGTTGACCTGCAAAACCGGACCGGGTTGGCAGAAAAAGAAATTGAACAACAAAGCCAGGCCGTTGCCGAACACAAGGAACAGCTTGCCGAACAAAGCCGGGTTCTGGATGAAAAAAAAGAACGCCTGATGATGCTTTCGAGTCAGCATGCGCGGCACCAGAACATTTTTCAGAATGCCTCGGCAAACAAAGAAAACCTTGAACGCAGAATCGACCGGATCAATGAAGAAATCGTCGATACGAAACAGGAAATTTCCCGGTTGTCCGATTCGGCCGACAAAACCCGCCGGCATCTTGAGGAAACAAAGATGCATCTTGATGCTTTGCTCCGCCGGAAATCCGAATGCGAAAGGACCCTGAAAGAAAAAAACGCCGCCCTTTCAGAAAAGATCCGCACCGTTTCCCAACGGGAGAATGAACGAACCCGGTACAAATCCAGGTGGACTGTCCTGAAAAAAATGGAGTCCAATTTTGAGTGGTACAAGGACGGGGTGCGGGCAATAATGAAAAACCGCGGAAAAATTGATGAACAGGGGCGAATAATGGGCATCGCCGCTGAAGTCGTCGACCCTGCGGAAGGATTTGAGCATGCAGTGGAAGCGGCCATGGGGGAATCATTGCAGTATTTTATCGTAAACGGGCAGGATGCCGGCATCGACTATATCGATTTTCTTAAAAGGGAAAAAGCGGGAAGGAGCGGTTTTATACCCATTGACATCTCGGAGACCACCGGTGATTCCGATTCCAAAACCAACGGCGGCCAACCGGTTGCGCAAATGCTTTCAGAACACGTCAATATTCGTCCCGGATTTGAATCCATCATTGCAACGATGCTGGCCGGAGTTGCCGTTGTCGAGGATATCAATGCGGCGATTTCCCTTTGGCAGACAGGCAACGGGTTTCGAAAAATCGTTACACGGCAGGGGGATGTAGTATCGGGAAAGGGTATCCTGGTGGGGGGTAGCCGCGATCAGTTGGCCGGCATCCTTGAAAAACGACAGGAAATCAAACAGCTCCAGCAGGATATAAATGTTATCGACGATGCCATCGCCGTGGAAAAAAAGCGTCAAAAAGAAATGGAAGACTCGGTCAAAACACTTGAAAACAACCTTTCCGATATTACCCAAAAAAAATTCAAATATGAAGCCGATCTACTTGATGCGGAAAAAGCGCTCTATAAAACATCGGAAAAATTAAAGCATGCAAGGCGGCAGATGGAAATTTCCACCCTCGAAAAAGAAAAACTGAGCGGTGAAAAAGCGGATATCGATTCGGAAATAGAACACCACGACCAGGTTTTGCAGGACATCGCCCATGACATTGAAACCGAAAGATCGGAGATCGAAGAAATCACCGGCAGGATTGAAGCACTGAAAAACACCATACGGACTTTCAACAACCGCCTGGTCGATTTGAAACTGGATGCCACCCGCCTGTCAGCGGAATCGGATAACACGCGCCGGACGGTATCCCGTTTGAAGACCCTTTCATCAGAAGGGATGGAGCGATTCGAAGAAATACAAAACAATATCGAATCCGGAAAAATCCGGAAAAAGGAAATCAGGGAAAAAATGGAGGCCTGTCAGGCTGCGCTGTCTGAAACGCTGGCCGCCCTCAAAGAGATGAAACAGGATCTCGCCGCGGACGAAAACGATTACCAGTCGATCACAGACAATCAGGAGCATACGGACCACCGCATCGAGGATGCAAAAACCGAACTTGAAAAGACCCGGGAAAAAATACACCGCCTTGAGCTGGAGCTGTCCGGATTGCAGCTCAACCGGGAAAACGTCGTGAATCGATACCTGGAGCGCTATCCGGAGCCATTTTCAACAATTTTGCCGCAATACCGGGAAATGGTCGCCGCACCGGATTTTTCCATTGAAAAAACCGAAAAAAACAGGGTTGAAATCCGTACGGAAATGGAGGCCATCGGGGATGTCAATCTCGGGGCCATAGAGGCCTACGATAAACAGAAATCCAGACACGACTTTCTGGTCGAACAGCGAAAAGATCTGGAAGATGCATTGAACGACCTGGAAAGGGTGATCAAAAAAATCAACCGCATCACCCGAAGACTCTTTCTCAGGACATTTGAGGCGGTTAACGCTCAATTCATGGCCCTTTTCCCGAAACTGTTCAATGGCGGGGCCGCATGGCTCGAACTGACGCGGCCTGACCTGCCGCTCGAAACCGGGGTAGAGCTCATGATCCAGCCGCCGGGCAAAAAACTCAGCCGACTGAGCCTGCTTTCCGGAGGAGAAAAGGCCCTTTCCGCCATTGCCTTTATTTTCTCGATTTTTATGCTGAATCCGGCTTCCTTCTGTCTTCTCGATGAAATCGACGCGCCCCTGGATGACGTCAATGTGTATCGATTCAATGAACTTCTTCGGATTATCGGAGAACAAACGCAGATCATCATGATATCCCACAAAAAACAGACCATGGCGTTTTCGGACATGCTTTTCGGCATTACCGTGGCCAAAAGCGGTGGTTCCCGAATGATTTCTGTGAATATTGAACAGGCCCTTGAAATCAATAATCAGCAACCCGCCCAGCGAACAGATAACGAGATGAAAGCGACCGCAAGGGAGAGCCAATGACGGACTTTTTTACAGATATGCGAAATGCCGTACGGTTCGACGATATTATCAAAACCGTAAACGGCATTGTGTCGGAATATCCAATTGCATCGGGAGGAATTCTTCTGTTGATATTCCTGATGCTTTTGACGTTGTTGATAGTGCGAATCCGTAAAAGACGGAAATCCCGGTTGGTAAGGCATCCAGAAAAGGAGCACCAGGCACCGGCAGATACTTATGAAGCACCGCCGCAGGAGGTCGCTTCCCCGGAAAAGGAGATTGCATCCCGACAGGCAGGTCAAGCCATAGACGAAGCCGACGCGCTGCCCCCCATGGGCGTCATGGAACGTTTGAAAGGCGGCCTGCAGAAAACCCGGAGATCACTTGCCGGCCGAATCGAAAACATTCTTTCTGAACGCAGCATCGCGGACCGCGAAACACTCGAAGAAATCGAGGAGGCCCTGATCACCTCCGACGTGGGGGTGAACACCACCATGGCGCTCATATCAAAATTAGAGGGGCATGCGGCCGGCGTAACCAGCCCGGATGAGCTGAAAGAATTTTTGAAATCTGAAATGCGCAAGCTGCTGACCCGTCCCCGGCAGATAGAAACGTCAATAAAGCCGTATGTAATCATGGTCGTAGGCGTAAACGGGGTTGGGAAGACCACGACGATCGGAAAGCTCGCCTACCGGTATCAGGCAGAAGGGAAAAAAGTGCTGATCGGCGCAGCGGACACTTTTCGGGCGGCGGCCGTGGAGCAGCTGGAGATATGGGCCCAACGCTCCGGGGCAGATATCGTCCGGCACCGTGACAATGCCGATCCGGCAGCAGTTGCCTTTGATTCGGTTGAAGCGGGATCCTCAAGGGGGGTTGATATTGTTATCATCGATACGGCAGGACGGCTGCAGACAAAGGTCAACCTTATGGAGCAGCTGAAAAAAATCAAGCGCAGCATCGCCAAAAAAATGACCGCAGCACCCCATGAGGTGCTGCTCGTTCTTGATGCCACAACCGGCCAGAATGCAATTTCCCAGGCCAAAATTTTTCACGAGGGGATCGGGGTGACCAGCCTTGCCCTCACGAAACTCGACGGTACCGCAAAAGGGGGGATCGTCGTCAGCATCTGCAACACCATGAAACTTCCGCTCCAGTATATCGGCGTGGGGGAAGCAATTGAAGACCTTCAACCGTTCGACCCGGAAAAATTTATTGATGCCATTTTTTAACCTTCGTCATCGCTTGGCTCTGGAAAAAGACCGCAAACACTGGTTCGTCACCGGACCATCGCTTCTTATAAAAAACCGTTCATTCGGATAGATCATGCATCCTGTGGATCGGTTCTTCAGCGGAGACCTACCCGGAAACTCCCTTCAGGCTTGGCTTAGTTTTACCCGTAAATGAAAAAAAAATGAGTTCGTGCTGTTTTATGTATTGACAAGAACTAAAACCTTATTTAAATTATTAAAAATTCAAGCCTTTTGAATAAACCTAAAAAAAGGGGAGGGAAAAGTCATGACAAAAGCTGAACTCGTAGAAAAAATGGCGAAAGATGCAGGGATTTCAAAGGTTGCCGCAACAGCCGCTCTCAACTCCTACATTGATGGCGTGGTAAAATCTTTGAAGAAGAAAGACGGCAAAGTAACGTTGGTCGGCTTTGGCACCTTCCAGAAAGTAAAGCGCAAAGCCCGAACCGGCCGGAATCCGCAGACAGGCGCCCCCATCAAGATCAAGGCTCGCAATGTCGTAAAATTCAAACCGGGCAAACAATTACGCGAATCGATCTGATTGTTTTTTACTTCAGTTTTGATGGGCTCGTAAAAAGTCGTTTTTTCGATGGCAAAGAAAAAAGTTCAAGATCAAGGCGCGCGAATCTTGAGGAATTGAGCGTACTTGGTTGGCTGTACGTAAAATTTCTCAAGATGAAGCGCAACGCAGATATTGGACTTTTTACGAAGCTATCCGTTTTAGTGCACATAAAAAAGGGGACCGTTCTTCACTGTCCCCTTTTTTATCGTGGCATCCCCCGGAAGCGGGCAGGGGTATCACGACAGCGTCACGTATAGCGGACGGTGAAATCAGTATAGCGGCCGGTGGCGGCCTCTTTTGAGACCGTAACATTTGTTACCGAAGCCACAGGCGGCCCCTTCCAGCACCATTGGACCATTTCGTCGACCTTGTCCGCATTCCCTTCAAAAAATGCCGCCACCGAGCCGTCAGGCTTGTTCATGACCCAACCATAAACACCCAGCCTATCGGCTTCGTGAAACGTGGCCATCCGAAAATTGACTCCCTGTACACGACCTTCGATGTTCACGCGCAGGGCCTTCTTCTCCGGCATTTCGCATCACCTTCCTTTGAAAAAGCATTCAATCCAAAACAATAGGGCCTGGTCGATTTTTTTCTTTAAACATAATCCGGCAACCCCACAGCGTCAAGGCGAACCGCTCACAGCAACTCAGGCCCCCGTTTCCTTCAGCAACTGGATAAACCGGTTTTCATCAATAATTGCAACCCCCTTTTCCCTGGCCTGATCCATCTTGCTCCCCGGGGATTGTCCGGCAACCACGTAACCGGTCTGTCCGGAAACCGATCCCGTCACTTTCCCGCCGGCGGCTTCAATTTTTTCCGCCGCCTGTTTCCGGGTCATGGAAGAAAGGGTTCCCGTGAGCACAAAAGTGGTGCCTTCCAACGCTCTGTCTGTTTTTCCGCCCGTACCTTCGGGAAGAATATCCACACCCAGCGCCTGCATGTCACCAATAGTCTTCCGGTTTTCCGGCATCGCAAAAAAGGCAGTGACCGTTTCGGCCATTACCGGACCGACTTGCTCGATTTTTTCAATATCGTCTTTTTGTGCCGTCAAAAGCGCATCGAGAGTGTAAAAATAACGGGCCAGCAGCTTTGCCGCATGAAGTCCCACATGACGGATCCCCAACCCGTAAAGAAACTTTGATAACGGAACCTTTTTACTGTTATCAATGGCGGTAACGATGTTTTCAGCCGATTTTCTGCCCATTCGATCCAATTTTTCAAGCATTTCCACGTCCAGCCGGAAAATATCCGCAAGGGACCGGACAAGTCCTGTTTCAACAAGCTGGTCCACGAGCTTCTTTCCAAGCCCGTCGATATCAAAAGCGCCCTTGGATGCAAAATGCAGGACATTCCCCTTTAACTGCGCCGGGCACCCGGTATTGATACAGCGAGTGGCGGCTTCATCCTGGAAGCGGATCAGGCGATGGGCGCACACTGGACAGTGCAACGGCATCTCAAATCGTCGCTGCGATCCATCCCGATACGAAGGGAGCACCTTGACCACCTCCGGGATCACATCTCCGGCGCGCTGCACAAGAACCATATCCCCTTTACGGACATCTTTTTTCTGAACTTCGTCCTGATTGTGCAGGCTTGCCCGGCTGACTGTGACGCCGCCGATACTGACCGGTTCGAGTACGGCGACGGGGGTAACCGCCCCGGTTCGACCGACCTGGACAATGATATCCTGCACCCGGGTCTGTTCCTGCATCGCCTGGAACTTGACCGCGATGGCCCAACGGGGGCTGCGCGAGGTGTTTCCAAGCCGCTCCTGATAGGCATACCGATCCACTTTCACAACAATGCCGTCAATCTCGTAGTCAAGGGTCTTGCGCATTTCATCCATCTGCCGGAAAAAATCGATGACCTCATCCACCGTGATTTCTGCTGCCAGGTGGGGATTGACCGGAAACCCGAGTCTATGTAAAAGGTTGATGGTTTGGGCGTGGCTGCTTACCCCCAGCAGGTCCGTGCGCCCGACCCCGTAAACAAAAACTTTTAGCGGCCGCTGCGCCGTGATCGTTGAATCCAGTTGCCGCAAAGATCCGGCCGATGCATTTCTCGGGTTGGCAAATACCGGCAGTCCCTGCGCCATTCGCATCTGGTTCAGGCTCCTGAAATCCGATATGTTCATGTATATCTCGCCCCGAACATCGATAAATTCAGGAATATCGATTTCTTCGTGTTTTTGAAGCACAAGAGGAATGCTGCCTATAGTTTTCACATTGCGGGTAATCAACTCCCCTGTATATCCATCCCCCCGCGTGGCGCCGGATACAAGCGCGCCATCCTGGTACACCAGCGCCACGGCAACCCCGTCGACCTTCGGTTCCACCGTATAACGAATTTTTTCCCCCGTGTTCAGACTGCGGGACACGCGCTGGTCAAAAGCAATCATATCCGATTCATCAAACCCCTTGTCCAGGCTGCGCATGGGAACATGGTGCGTAATGGTTTCAAACTTGTCCAGCGGAGGGGATCCGACGCGGCGGGTGGGTGAATCCGGGGTGGAGAGCTCCGGAAATCGGGATTCGATTTCAATCAGCTCCTGCATCAAACGATCATATTCCGCATCGGAAATCTCCGGATCATCCAGGACAAAATACCGGTAGTTATGGTGATGCAAAATCTTTCGAAGCGCTTCCGCTCTGGATTCCGCCTGTTCTTTGTTTTCGGAAAAATTCATGTTGTGCCTTGGCATAAGCGGTTACAAAAACATGAAACAGCCCATTGTAATAGACAACAGAACCTCACGATACGGCGCGGATGTCAGGTTTTGCCGGTCCTGCTTCCGGTACACCGGCTGTCCAGCTGCCCGGTTACGGCCAGAATCAACGCAATGGCGTTCTTTCGCGCCTGTTTAAAAGTGTTGCTGCCGAACCCCGTCTTCCATGAAAAGGAATGCACTTCATCGGAAACCGCAAGAACCGCGGCGATTTCAATGCGACGGTATGCAGCGGCGGCAAAAAGCGCTGCTGTTTCCATTTCCACGGCAAGGGCCCCCTTTTCCCGGTAATGGCCGATGATTTCCGGCGTTTCCCTGAAAACGGCATCCATTGTCCATATTGGGCCCTGGTGGCATGAAAGCTTTATTTTGCGGCACATTGAAATGACCATTGACGTAAGATCGCCGGAAGGAAGCGTATTGGGCGCCGTATCCGCAGAGATGCAATAATGAGGGGAAGTACCGTCCCCGGGAAACGCCGATAGAGGGATAATCAAATCGCCGACACGGACATCTTCACAGACGGAACCGCACCATCCGAAAACAATGACTTTTTCAATTCCCCAGGCAACAAGGGTTTCAAGCAGCATTACTGCATATGGCGCGCCCGTAAAGGGGCCTGCAACGCATACGTTGGCCGGTAAATAAGGATTGCAGTACATCCGGCTGTTCATAAAAGCGTGGGGGGTTGTATCCGACAAACCGGCGCGCTTGACGATATCTTTCAGATCCGCCGGCGAGCTGACCATCACGGCCGTCCGGTTGACGCACGAGGGCCAGTGCTTTGGGTTCAGCGGCTTTATTACAGCGTTGTCTCTTTCCATCGGTTTTATTCCATGGGCGCGGCCAGATCCTGAAGCTCGTCTTTGATCTCGTCAATATTGTCGTAAAGCCACAGGACATCCTCTATGCTCAGACGACCCGCCTTGACCGGCGCCCGATCCGTACCGTCTTTTTTCTTAAGGATCCGGGGACCGATCTGCAGCTTGGGCTCCCCCTCGCCATACCGGTTTATGGAAACCAGGAGGCCTGTTTCTTCGCAGTGCCATTTCTTGATCACCTTATCTTTTTCCGGGTCATATCCCGCCATGTATTCCTCCGTGGGTTTGGTTGTTTTGTCAACCGACAACAGATAAGACAAAACGAGTTTACGTTGATATTCTGGAAAAATCCGCAAGCCTTGCAAACAGATCGGAAATGCGCTTTAAAAGCGCAAGCCGGTTTTGGCGCAATTCTGCATTATCCGTCATGACCATGACATCGTCAAAAAACCGGTCCACCGGCGCCTTGATGCCGGCAATGGCGCTGAAGGCCGCTTCGGCATCCTGATTTTTCAGACAATCCGCTACTTGCGTTTCCGTTTGGTCAAACACCTTGAAAAGGGACGCTTCGGCTTCGTTTTCAAAGAGGTCTTCCCGAACGTCACCAGAGCCGGTTTCCGCCGGATCGGCTTTGCGGATAATATTGACAACGCGCTTGAACGCAATGGCCAGGGACTGGAAGCCCGGCTGGGATTTCATTTTGACAAAAGCACGGGCACGGCTCCACACGTCCAGGATATTGTCCGAAGAGACCGACAGGATGGCCGCCGCCATATCCTTTGGGATCGATTCCTCTTCCAGCATATGCGCCATGCGGTTTTTAAGAAAGTCATAGAGATTGTGAGCAGGCTCTTCCGTGGCGCCTTCGTCGCAGCCCTCAAACAGGCGCATGCCGTAATGGATCATTTCCGATAATGAAATGCCCAAACCGTTTTCCCTGATCGTTGCGATCAGTCCGATGGCCTGGCGGCGCAGGGCATATGGATCCGAAGCGCCGGTGGGAACAAGCCCCACGAGAAAGCATCCGCAGAGGGTGTCCATCTTGTCTGCAATCCCGAGCGCCGCTCCCTCTTTGGTTTCAGGCAGCTTTCCGCCGGAATATGTCGGGCGATAGTGTTCTTCGATGGCCATAAAAACGCCGTCGGGATGGCCTGCTTTTTTTGCATAAACGCGCCCTATTATCCCTTGAAGGTTCGGAAATTCATTAACCACGTGACTGACAAGATCGGCCTTGCAGTAAAGGGCCGCAAGGTCCAGATTTTCCTTTTCCGTATTTTTGAAGTTTTCTTTCCCTGCGATAAAACCGCAGAGCTTCCGTACGCGCTGCGTTTTATCGTAAACGGAGCCGAGTTGCGCCTGATAAACAACACTTTTACATTTTTCCACCATGTCTCCAAGGGATATCGCAAGATCGGCGTTGTAAAAAAACGTTGCATCTTCCAGGCGCGCCGCAAGCACGCGCTCATAGCCGGATACGACCACCTCCATGTTTCGGGCACGATTGTTGCTGACCGCGACAAAATGCGGCATCATGTTGTCATCGCTGTCCATAACGGCAAAATACCGCTGGTGGGATCGCATCGCCGTCACGAGAATTTCAGGGGGCAGCGCGAGAAATTTCCTGTCAAAGGTGCCCAGCACAACTTCCGGGTATTCAACAAGATTGCAGACCAGGTCCAAAAGGGCCTCATCCGGCAGAAGCATCCCCCCGGTTCCTGCCACCACCTCGTAAATCCTCTCCTCCATGTGCGCCTTTCGCTGTGCGATATCGGCAATCACAAAAGCGGATTGAAGCGCCGCAAGGTATTCGTCCGGATGCGCCAGACGGATCTTTCCCGGCGAAAGAAAACGATGTCCAAAGGTCTTACGGTTGCTTTTCACGTCCCCAACCGTAAAGGATACGACACGGCTGCCGTACAGTGCCGCAATGGAGTGAATCGGGCGCGCGAACGGGGTCCGGAGGTCTTTCCATCGCATGGTCTTGGGAAACGGAATGGACAGAATCAATTCCGGCATCACCTGCCCCAGGATTTGGGAAGTGCTTTGCCCTTTTTCCGTTTTACGGATGCTGAGATATCGCCCTTTTTCGGTTTCCTTTATATCCAGGCGGTTTACACCGACCCCCGCTTTTTCGGCGAATTTTTTTGCAGCAACGGTCGGCCGGCCGGCCTCGTCATAGGCCACACGCTCGGGTGGGCCGATTGTTTCCGTATCCACAGGTGTCTGCCGTGATGCCACGTTGTGGACAACAACAGCAAGCCTGCGCGGGGTGCCGTAAATGAATGCTTCGCCGCATTCGATCCGCTCCTTTTGAAGCCGTTGTATGAGCATGGATCGGAAAGCGTGCAACGCCGGCTCAATATATCCGGAGGGAATTTCCTCGGTGCCAATTTCAATCAACAATTGTTCCATGTTCTATCGGTATCCTTCGTATCAATCGCTGGTTTTCAGATATTCAGGCTTTGTTCAGCATCGGATGCCCCATGGCCTGGCGCTGCTCTATATACCGCTGGGCGCAAAGGCGTGCAAGATCGCGTATCCGGGCAATATAGCCCGTTCGCTGGGTGACGCTGATGGCGCCGCGCGCATCGAGCATATTAAACAGATGGGAGCATTTCAGGCAGCATTCATATGCAGGTATCACCAGGGCGGCCGCTGCATTTTTCCTGGATTCGGCTTCAAGCTTGTTGAAACTTTCCAGCAGCATCTCCACATCGGCCGCTTCAAAGTTGTACGTGGACTGTTCCACTTCCTGCCGGTGATGGACGTCGCCGTAGGTAAGATGCTTGTTCCATTGTATATCGAAAACATTGTCGACATCCTGAAGATACATGCATATCCGCTCAAGGCCATAGGTCAATTCAAGGGGGACGGGATCGACTTCGATGGACCCGGCCATCTGAAAATAGGTAAACTGGCTGATTTCCATTCCATCCAGCCACACTTCCCATCCAAGGCCAGAGGCGCCCAGCGTTGGCGATTCCCAGTCGTCTTCTACAAAACGGATATCATGGTCCATCGGGTCAACGCCCAACGCCTTGATGCTTTTGAGAAACAGGTCCTGGGCGTTATCCGGCGACGGCTTGAGAATGACCTGAAATTGGTAATAATGCTGCAAACGGTATGGATTGTCCCCGTAGCGGCCGTCGGTGGGCCGCCGTGACGGCTGGACATAGGCAACATGCCAGGGCTCGGGACCGAGGGCCCGCAACAGGGTGGCCGGATGAAACGTGCCCGCCCCCACCTCGATGTCATAGGGCTGCACAAGTACACATCCCTTTCGGGACCAGAACCGCTGCAAATGAAGAATTACATCCTGGAAATACATTGAAATCTTTCCTTGTCGTTGCTGTTATGAAACTTCCCGAGGTTCTGCAACACCTGCCATATCCACGGCAGCATCGAGGAGCCGGGCGTCTTTTCGGGTATTCAAAATGGCGTTCCAGTCGGATTTTACGGTCGAGATGGAACCGGGATCCCCAAACGCCCAGATACAACCGCCCCCGCCCGCCCCGGTAAAACGGGCGCCGCAGCCGATTCTTTGTGCCGTTACAACCAGTTTTTCGCCAATGCCATCCACGACATCCGGGGTCATCCCCATTCGAATATGGGTTTCCCGGTTCATCCATTGAACAGCAGACGGCACGTCTTTTGCCTCGAATGCGTTGACAAAGCCCCGGGTGGACTCGATAATATCCACCCATTGACTGCGGCATGTACCATCGACAAACCCCTTAATCCACCGGCTGTTTATATCCCTGGAATCGTGCTGAACACCGCAGTAGGATACGAGCATCCGCTCGTTCAACCAGTTGGCGTCTTCGGCCGCAAGCAAGGGTTTTCTTTCAAACCATTTATCGCTTCCCGCCCCTTTCCAGAAAAAAGCGTTCACCCCCCCGTAGGCAGCCGCCATCTGGTCCTGGCATCCGCATGGCACCCCTGCAACGCTTTCTTCAATAGCATGGGCCAGCACGGGAATCCTGTCGAATTCGATGCCGGGATTTCCCGCCAGAACAAGCAAACGGTTGAATGCCGCAATTACGGCGACCGCCGCGACCGAGGAACCGCCAAGGGCGCTTTTCAGAGGCGACGAAGAGTTGATTTCAATATGAATGCCGTCAATGTTGAAAAACGCCGCAATGGCGAAAATGAGACCCAATGGGTGGTTAAAGGGCATTGTATCAACAGGGTGTTCCACGGACGAAAAGCCCGCTGAGGATACTTTCACAAGACCGGGGGTATGCAAAGAGAGCCGGGCCGAAGTTCGCATATCCAGAGCGATATTGAATGTGGTTGGCCCAAGATGGGACAGGGGGTAATAAAACACGGAAATATCGACGGTGCCGCCAAGATCGATCCGGCATGGTGCCGAGGCTTCAACCGGTTGCTGCTGTAAAATGTCGCGGATCGGATTGTTCATTTCATCTCAGATTTTTCAGGAACGCCAGGCTTTTGGGCACCCGGCCCAGGTGGTACGGAACAAACGCTTCAAGAATATACTGCGCTTCCGCTTGCGACTGTCCGCTGAACCGCAGCCGCATTGCCGCATCCGTATCGTATTCCTGAATCCAGGAAAGAAACTTGGCGGTCCCCTTTGTAATGGGCTTTTGAAACCGGCTCTCGCCAGCGCTACATCCATTGCATACAATGCCGCCCTTTGCAAGATCAAAAACGACCGTGTTGGCGCGGATATTATCAATGGGCAGGGCACATCCGATGCAGGATGACAAGTGCGGTGCAAATCCGGCCAGGCCCAGAAACCGCATCTGGAAAATGATGCTCATGGCGTGGGGGCAGACGTTGCGTTTGTCCAGTGCTTCCAGACTGTAATCAAGCAGCGCATAGATTTCCGGCTGGGTTTTGAACTCCTCGAGCCATCCGTGGACCAATTCTGTCCAGTAACTCGCATAGGCGGTTTCGATCAAGGCGCCGCGAATACCCGCATAAGAGGAATTCATCGACGCTTCCTGGAGAACCGGCATCCCGTTGTTCCGGCTTTTGCGGCACACGATGTCGAGTTTTGTAAACGGTTCCAGCAATCCGGAAAAACGCTTTCGGCTTTTTTTGGCGTTTTTGGCGATGACGGAAATTCTTCCCCGGTTCAAAGAAAAAAACGATACGATCAGGTCGTAGTCCCCGAAATCGGTTCGTTTAAGCAGTATCGCAGGTGAAGAAAAACATATCATGGTGTTTCCGTTATTTTCTTCCGGAGTAAAACGCTGACGGATTCTCCCGGCTTACCTTGGAGATCGATCCTCTTGCCGTTGAAATAAACATTGATCCCTTGCGGGTCGCTGACCACCAATGCAAATCGTTCCGAGGCTTCCACCTGCATTTCATCTCTCGGATTTAACGTCAATTGTTCCTGTTTGCTGTCATCGATGCGGAGGCGGATTCGGGTTTCCGAAACCGCGACAAGCTTCAGGCGCAACCGGTCATTCAAGGTATATACCGGATTTTCCGTTTCGTCATAATGCCCAACCGCCTGTTCGAATAAAACAAATTCAAGGGGTTCTTCCCTCTTTGCGTCCGCGTCTTCTTTCGGATCGATCCCACCCGGGGCATGAAAACGGTCAAACAAAACAATGGATATAACGACCACTGCGGCCAATGCTCCCAGGGCGACCATCATGCGGTATACGGAATGTTTTCCGGACTTCAGAAGCTCCTGCTCGGATTTTACGGAACGGCGCCACGCCTGACGGTTAATTTCGTAGCGCTCCATAATATCTGCGGGATCAACCCCGATGGTTTCCGCATACGCCTTTAAGGTTCCCTTGACATATACTTCATCCGGAAGCTTTTCATGGTCTTCGGCCTCAATAAGCATCAGGTGCCATATGCTGACACGAAGCTGGTCAGCCACGGTGCTTAATGCCATATTCCTGCTTTCCCGGATGGCCTTGAGATAACGGCCGAATGACAGGATATATAAAGTCTCCATGGTATCGTTCTATCCGAATATTATCTCCGGGTCGGTCTCCGGGCCGAAGGGTATTGAAAAAACCGGTAAAGGGGCCGATATTGCGGTGCGCCGGGCATCACAAAATAACACGAATATGAGCGGATTCTCTTAAGGATTCAAGCCATTTGTCAAATTTTTCTTCCACTTTCTGCTCGTACAAGGCCTGTTCGATTCGCTTCTTGACATCTTCCAGCTCCCGCTGTTCCGGTTCTTCAATGTCTTCAAGAAAAAATATCTGAAAGCCCATTTCCGTTTGGACAATCCCGGTAAACTGGCCGGGTTCAAGTGCATCAATAACCGGCTGCAGATGCCCGGTCAGGTCTCCCAGTGCAAAAGCGCCCAGCTTTCCACCCTCTTCCGCATTGGGCGCCATGGAATGCTTTCGGGCCATTTCATCGAAAGACGCGCCGTCCTCGAGCGCTCTCAGAACCGTTTCCATTTCCCGGCGCACCTGGCCCCTGTCTTCCCCGTAGAGCATAAAGATATTCTTCAACCGGTATTTTTCCGTAAGGCCGTATTTTTCCGGCGTCGACGAATAGGCTTCTCGAATATCCTCGTCTGTGATAACGATTTTCGATTTTACCTTCTGATCGATTACCTTGCTTCGCAAAATCTGCTGCCGGATATCCTCCCGATACGCTTCCATGCTGATACCGCGGGCCTGCAATGCCCGCCGGAGATCTTCATGGGTCAACTGGTTGGCCGACTTGATCTGCTCAATGGTCGCATCGATTTCCCCCTGGCTGACCCGGATGCCGGTCTCTTGTATGACCTGGTCGACCAGGGTTTCATCGATCAAATCCTCTATCAGCTCCTTCCGGGCTTCATAGATCATTTCCGTCTCATCAGCCGAAGAAAGCCCACGGGAACGGATTTGCTGTTTAATCGTATCAAGGTGACGGTTCAAATCCGACAGGCGGATAATATCCTCGTTGACGATGGCTACGATCCGGTCGACTACTTCCGCGGACTGCACCCGGCAAACCCCCGGTCCGGCAACGCACATCAACGATGCCAGGATAGCCAAAACGATACCCTTCTTAAGAATGCCAAACGAACGCATATGCTCTTTCATTGAATCCCCGATCCGGCTTTGAAATAAAAATTTCTAATTATTAACATATGTTGCAATTTCCATCAATATTTTTTTGCTTTGGTTCATCAGGCTGTTGATGCCCGATTTATTGAGGGTTGCGATCACGGTCTGGGAGGGTGTCATTCGAAAACGGTCCGGTGCGGAGAGAACCAGATCTGCAAGCGCATGCGGATTTTTCTGGTGCGTCTCCGAAAAAGCCATTGAAAGGCTGTCCGTTGTCAAATCAAGCCGTTTCACCCCGGCCTTTTTCGCCAGTATCTTCAGCATGATCTTCAGCAAAAGATGGATCACTTCCGCCGGCGGCTGTCCGAACCGGTCGATGAGTTCCTCCCTGAAATCCGCCACCTCCTTCAGGTCCTTCATCCTGGCAAGACGCCGGTATGCCGAAAGCCTTCCATCCCGGTCCGGTATATAGTTTTCCGGAATATAAACGGAAACGGGAATATTGATTTCCGGTTCAAGAGGCTCCGTGATGACCTCCCCTTTAAGCCTTGCAACGGATTCTTCCATGAGCTGCAGAAACATATCATATCCGACTGTAGAGATGTGGCCGGACTGATGAATCCCCAAGGCTGCCCCTCCGCCCCGGATTTTAAGATCATGAAGGGCGATCTGAAAGCCTGCGCCGAGATCGCTGTGCGCCATGAGCACCTTGAGTCGTTTTTGCGCATCACGGCTGAGGGCGGCCTCCCCCGGAACAATCAGATAGGCATAAGCCTGCTCTCCGGCCCTTCCCACACGGCCGCGAAGCTGGTATATCTGCGCCAGGCCGAACCGGTCCGCACGGTTAACGATAATAGTGTTTGCGTTTGGAATGTCAAGGCCCGATTCCACGATGGTGGTGGTCACAAGCATGTCGATTTCCCGGTGTAAAAATTTGTGCATCACACTTTCGAGTTCCGACTCGCTCAACCGCCCATGGGCAACGCCAAGGCGAACGTCCGGCACCATCTCCTTCAAAAACTTCGCCATGTTCCAGATGGTATTGATATTGTTATGAACAAAAAAGATCTGTCCGCCCCGATCGATCTCCCGCAGGACAGCTTCCGAGATAACTGCCGGATCCAGTTCGCTGATATAGGATATGATCGGCTGTCGCAGTTCCGGCGGCGTGGAAATGATGCTGATATCGCGTACGCCCAGCATGGACATGTGAAGCGTGCGCGGTATAGGCGTTGCCGTCATGGACAGGACATCCACCGTGCTCCGCATCTTTTTCAGTTTTTCCTTGTGCTTGACCCCGAAGCGCTGCTCTTCGTCAATGATGATCAGGCCCAGGTCCTTACACCCGATATCTTTCTGGAGAAGGCGATGGGTGCCGATGACAATGTCGGCCGTGCCGTTGTGCATGCGGTCAACAATTTCTTTTTGCTCTTTTTTGGTGCGGAATCGGCTGATGCAGTCGATAATTACGGGATATTTTTCAAATCGCTGGAAAAAGGTATGGTAGTGCTGCTCTGCCAACAGGGTGGTCGGCACCATCACGACTACCTGTTTTCCGTCGTTGACCGCCTTAAAAGCGGCACGAAGCGCAACCTCGGTTTTTCCGTACCCGACGTCGCCGCATATCAGGCGATCCATGGGAACCGGCGATTCCATGTCCGCCAGGACATCCTCAATGGCCTTAATCTGATCTTCGGTTTCATCAAAAGCGAAGCCCGCTTCAAAATCCCTGTAATCGCTGTCGTCTCCACCGAACGCATGCCCCTTTTCCACTTTTCTCCGGGCATAAAGCTGGAGCAGTTCGCCGGCAATTTTTTCAACGCTTTTCTTCGCCTTCGCCTTTACTTTTGCCCATGATGTGCCACCCAGCTTGTCAATGACCGGAACGACATCATCGACCCCCATATACTTCTGAACCATGTCCATCCGGTCGACAGGGAGATATAATTTGTCCTTGTCACGGTATTCAAGAACCATAAAATCGTTGGTGATATTGTCGATGGTCAGTTTTTCGAGGCCCTTGTACCGTCCGATGCCGTGCGATACATGAACGATAAGATCATCCGCGTTAATATCGGAAAAATCGAGAAATGTTGTCTGAACGGCATGGCGTTTTTCGCTGCGGCTTCGGCGGACTGCTTTTTTCCCAAAAATCTCTTTTTCCGTGATAATGGCAAGGCGCTGGTTATGGAAGACAAAACCCTCGCTCAACCGCCCTTTAATAATGGCGGATTTCGGAGATCTTCCCGTGATGTCGAGAAATGATGGGAAAATCTTTACACTTTTCCCGTAAGCGTCCAAAAGCCCCTTGAGCCGATCTGCCTGAAAACGCGTCTGACAGACAATGGCTACGGAATACGCCATTGCTTCATACGTGTCGATCCATTCCATGACAGGCTTGAGCGGCTGCTCCCCTCTGCCGGAGCCCTGTATCTGCGATGCAATACCGGAGTTGTCCTCAACGGAAAGTGTAACAGCAGCATCTTTCCCGCCGGAACCGGCATCATCATCAGTCGAATGCAGCGTGAGCATCCGGAAGGAGAGTTTCTGTCTTTCATCCAGAGCCGATCGTGCCTGGTGCCAGGACTGGTAAATGGATTCAGGAGCAACGCACATCCGGTTGTCATCGCAGGCAGAAAGATAATTCCTGGCTGCCCGGGCTTCCTTTTTTTCCGCTTCCGTTTCATTGGCAGCAGGGTCATATTCAACGATGAGGGCATTGGGATGGATATAATCCAATACCGTATCCGTCCGATCATACATCAGGGGGAGGAGCCCTTCAATACCCGGAAAAACCCCCTCTCCTTGAAGCCGGTCCACAAATTCGGTGACCGCTGCTTCGGTGATACCGGCGGAAGTTTTCTGTGCGCGTGCCCGCTCGATGATATGGTCTATCCGATGTTTTTCAAAAACGGCCTCCCTGGCGGGCAGGATAACCGCCTCTTCCATGTGGTCGACCTTTCTCTGGCTGGAAACGGAAAAACGGCGGATGGAGTCAACCGTATCCCCGAACAATTCGATTCGCAGCGGATCATCATACATGGGGGAAAAAACGTCGACAATCCCTCCCCGAACGCTGTATTCTCCAGGCTCCTCGACGATTGCAGAATGGACGTAGCCGCCGGAATGAAGTTTGCCAACCAGCCTGTCGCGATCCATTTCTTCATTGACCATGACAAGCTCCGCATACCCGCATAGCTCTTCTTTTGGAATGACCCGCTGAAGCAGCGTTTCAACGGGGACAACACCAATGGCGGGCGTATTGCCGGCAATTGCCAGTTCATATAAAATGCGGATCCGGTGCGCCGCCGTTTCATTGTGGTAGGCAAGCCGCTTGAAGGGAAGGATGTTGTATGGCGGAAATAGAAATGCGGGTGGCGTGGAGGGGGCGGCAAAAAAAGCAAGGTCCTGCACCAC
The DNA here is from genome assembly GCA_011389935.1 of Desulfobacteraceae bacterium. GTDB lineage: Bacteria > Desulfobacterota > Desulfobacteria > Desulfobacterales > Desulfosalsimonadaceae > B1SED10-16. Next base: position 4,902 of record JAABTJ010000014.1, on the reverse strand, counting down.
GGTTTCCGCAACCTGTTTTGACGGCACGACCACAAATACCATTCGTTTGATTTTTTCCGCCAGGCGGGAAATGACATAGGATCTTTCTGCGCCGCCGGATCCTTCGATATCCATGTCCCGGATGCCCCGCACCTGCACGGCATCGATGATTTCGTCGATTGGGCTTTCCTTGCCAGGGTAATTTGTTTTCTCAGTAAGACGTCTCATAATCCCTTTGCTTTATATCATCAACGGCGTCTCATAAAGGATAAAAAACGACCGTTGAAATGTATCGGAACCATCCGCCGCTTTTAATACCCGGTGCGGGCAAAAACCGCTTGACGGTGAACCATGCCCATGCTATCAGAAATGACACATTTTCGGCCGACGTAGCTCAGTTGGTAGAGCAGCTGATTCGTAATCAGCAGGCCAGCGGTTCAAATCCGCTCGTCGGCTCCAGCAAATGAAAACAGAGGTTTCAGGCGATTTTTCCTGAAACCTTTTTCACTTTGCACCCGGATATTGTCTTTTTTATTTGTTTTTCAGCAAGGCTTCCCGGATCAGCCGGTGATCCCCCTTTTTTCCGCCGGATATACCATGCCGGGAACCCCTTGAAAACAAGTTGTAACAATATATGTGTTTCCGTGTAAAAATCAATCCTGTTGTATGAACATGTTTGTACAAAAAAAGATACGTTTTTCATAAAAATTAAAAAACATTATAACACCTTGACATTTTATTCCTTTCTGTTTATTTATTACAAATATTAAGCATTTTTAGGGGAATCCTATTGGAATAAATGACGTATCCATTACCCAACCGAAGGATCGACACCCATACAGTGGCGTTACCTGCATAACATGGACAATACGCGGAAACATGACACGAGATACATTGGAAAACGCGGATTATCCGGATGACATCCAGCTGAAAACGGAAATTGATGAGATTTCCAACCGGATTGATCGTATCATCGAAACAGTGAGGGAGCATTTCCCGGTAACCACCGAACAAACCGAAGGTAGCAAGATGGACGACGACGCGGACCGTCAGGATGAAAGCTGAACCGGTTCAAAGCGAGATTGACAATTAACCGCCCGAGCAGGAGGCATTAATGGCATTGACAAAAAATAAAATCGTGGAACAGGTTAACGACCTTGGTTTTACCAAAAAAAAATCAGTTGAAATCGTTGAATCCCTTCTTGAAATCATTAAAAGAAGCCTTGAAGAAAACGAAGACGTTCTTGTTTCCGGTTTCGGAAAATTTTGCGTAAAGGACAAGTCAACCAGAAGGGGGCGAAATCCGGCTACGGGCGATGACCTGCTCCTCGAAGCCAGGAGGGTCGTAACTTTCAAATGTTCGGGCAAGTTAAGAGATCGCATCAACAGCGGAAAGGAGTAGGCGTATTTACCGCCTTACCATTTGATATACAGCGATATAGCAATTCGGGGACAAGGGGGCATGTGGAGACGGACACATCATGCCCCCTTTTTATGGCCGATATTTATGGCCCTTAACGATTATTCGTCAATCCCGTAGCGCTTTATCTTGCCCAACAGGGAAGGATGGCTTATTTCAAGCAGCCTTGCCGCCTGGGTTCTGTTACCCCCGGTTTTTGCAAGCGCTTTCCGGATCATTGCCTCCTCCAGTCGCACCTTTCCCGTTTTCAGGGAAAAACCTGCAAAAACATTTTCGCCGCCTTCCCCCCGATTCATTTTGGCGGACTGCAAATGGATTGGAAAATTTTCCGGTCCCAGCTCCTGCTCTTCTGCGAGAACCACGCCACGTTCGATCATGTTTTCCAGCTCCCGGACATTGCCTGGCCATTGATATTCAAGGAGCATGGACATTGCGGCGGGGGAAATGGTTTGGACGGCCTTCCCGAATTTGCGGTTATAGCGATCCATGAAAAACTGACACAGCAATGGAATGTCTTCACTGTGTTCCGCCAGCGGAGGAAGGTGAATCGACATGACGTTCAACCGGTAATACAGGTCCTCCCGGAAATTTCCATTTTTAATTTCCTCTTCCAGGGTTTTGGACGTTGCGGCAACAATCCGGGCATCCACGACCCTGGATTCGGAGGCGCCCAGGGGACGGATTTCACCTTCCTGGAGCACCCGCAAAAGCTTCACCTGCAAAGACGACGGGAGATCCCCAATTTCGTCCAGAAAAAGCGTTCCGCCTTCCGCTGCCTCGAACAATCCACCGTAATCACGATCCGCGCCGGTAAATGCCCCTTTTTTATACCCGAACAACTCGCTTTCAAGTAAATTATGAGGTATGCCTGCACAATTTACCGGAACTATTTGCTTTTTATTCCGTTTGCTACTGTAGTGGATCGCCTTGGCAATCAGCTCCTTGCCTGTTCCGCTCTGTCCGGTCACCAGAACCGTGGTGTCATATTGCGCCACCTTAGCGGACAATTTGAACACATCCTGCATGGATTTGCTTTTTGCCACCATGTCACCAAAACTGTGAGAGCCCTCGATCTCCTCGATGCGTTGGCGCAATACGGTGTTTTCTGCTTTTAACACCTCCCGCTCATGAGCCTTCTTCAGCGTAAGCAGGATTTCATCCGGCTTGAATGGCTTGGAAATATAATCATATGCACCAAGCTTCATGGCTTCAATTGCAATATCGATGCTGCCGTATGCGGACATCATGATGACGCTGGTCTGATCCAGCGCTGCGCCGGCAGATTTCATGAACGTCATACCATCCATCTTCGGCATTTTTATATCGCAAAAAATGTAATTGTACGAATGCTTCCTTACCTTGCGCAGGGCTTCCTCCCCATCCGCCGCCTCATCCACGACATACCCGGCATCCGTAAGCAATACGGACATCATGTGACGCATATTGGCCTGGTCATCAACAATCAGTATCCTGTTTTGATTCATGGCACGCATTTCGTTTACGGGATAAAGAAAAATTTCCGTACAGTTGCGATGGATGCCCGATTCATCGGCGATTCCCCGGCACCCCGTTTATTCGGATTGTTTTTTGCCTGTCAGCGGCAGTTCGATGACAATATTTGCGCCGCGTTCCTTTTTGTTTGGAATGGAGATGCCGCCGCCAAAGCGCTCGATGATCATATAACTGACATAAAGGCCCAGTCCGGTTCCTTTGCCCGTTTCCTTGGTTGTAAAAAACGGATCAAAAACTTTGTCCTTGTTTTCAGGTGAGATTCCGCAGCCGTTATCCCGAATCGAAATACGGATCCACCGACTGTCCTCAGAAACAGCGGTAGAAATACGAATTTCACCTTGCTCCGGATTGTCTGCCACGGCGGATATGGAATCCGCCGCGTTGATTACCAGATTGACAATCACCTGGTGCAACTGATTCCGGTCTGCATGGATGATATCACTGGATGCTGAAAAATCCAAATACAAGCGGATATTCTCCATCAATGGCTGCTGGGATAGCATACGACCGGTATCACGCAGAATATCATGGACCGAAAAATCGGTGAAACCCGACGGGGTAGAGCGGGAAAAGTCAAGAAGCTGCCGAATGACATCATTGATACGATTAATTTCGACCTCGGCCCGTGCGATGTAATCCTTGCCCTTGCTGTCTTCAGGCGATATGGAACGGGTTTTGAGCAAACCGAGATATCCAAGCACAATGCTGATCGGGTTGCCGATTTCATGTGCAATGCCCGCGGAAAGCCTGCCGATGGATGCCAATTTCTCAGCCCGGATAATTTCCTGCTGCGCTTTTTTTAAATCACGATTGGCGGTTTCAATTTTTTCGAGAGACTGCTCGAGTTCCTGCCTGTCATCATCGATCCGGTGAACCATGCGATTCAAGGAAGACGACAGCCGACTGAATTCATCGTGTTGTTTTTCGGGAAAAAAGTCAAACGGCTCCGAATACCGGTAATTATCCGTCAATCGAATAAAACGGTGGATCGGCCGCAGTACAAGGCTGGAAAAGCGATACATGCCAAAGGCAAACAGGACCAGAAAATTTAAAAACATATACCCGACGGCAACCTGCTGGGAATTGCGCAGAATTTTATAGTCGGGGCCGAGTTCAATGGCTGCGGCACCTGCACCCCCGGAGACGGGCACGGCGACGATCAGGTATTTGCTTCTTTTCCAGAAAACCCCCCACTCCCGGCCGGCAAAAAGGTATGCGGATTCTTTCGTATTTATGGCATGTTCAAGCAATCGTCTGGCATGAGGATCGATTAGATCGGCACTCGTGCGGGAAAACCCGGCAAGATCTCCCCCCTCCCCCGTATACAATGCATATACGATACCGGGATAAAAATGGTTTTCGTAGCCGGACAAAACAGACAGCAGGTCTTCACCGGAGTCGCGTATCTCATGGACGGAAGCAATCCAGTTTTCACCGAATGCAATCTGCTTTTCCATGATATTTTTTTCAATGATGCGAAGCAGGACAAAATTGGTCAGGCCGATGGCGACCAGTAAAAGGATGGCGAGATGAATAGCGATTTTTACTCTGAGGCTTTTTAAACGCACTGGAAGCGCCGCAATAAATTTGAGGATTAAAAGGAATCACACGGTACCATATGCATCTATTATTAAAGGGTCATACCCGGGTTATCAACAAAAAAAAGCCCCGGCGTCATAAAAAGAGGCCGGGGCTTTTGTATATTAATTTCGGCGGCGACCTACTCTCCCACCGGGTCGCCCCGGCAGTACCATCGGCGCTAAAGGGCTTAACTGCCGTGTTCGGGATGGTAACGGGTGTCTCCCCTTTGCCATCGCCACCGAAAAACCGTAATGCAAACTCATCAAAACGTTCAGCCCAATGAAAAATTGTGGCTAAGCCGCACGGCTTATTAGTACCGGTAAGCTCAACACATTGCTGTGCGTACACCCCCGGCCTATCAACCTCGTCTTCTTCAAGGAGCCTTCAGGTCGCATGTCTCCATGCAACGG
>JAABTJ010000013.1 GCA_011389935.1 Desulfobacteraceae bacterium | reverse complement strand
GTCAATAAAAGCGATTTACAAAGTGCTAGCCCAGAGCCCATTTCTTAACGTTTACGTAATTTATAACAATAAAATTGTTTTTTCAAGATTTTTCTATACCCAATCTAAATCGGAAAAACCTTTCCAAAATCTTGTGCTTTTGAACAGCCAAAGTGCACATCGGCCTCTCCAATAATGCAAATTTGGGGTCGGAGCGGATTGCCAGAACCAATGTGCAAATATCAGGAGGCCCGGGAATATTGTATTCCGTGGCAAGCATGTTGCACTACCCGGCTCCAAAAAGAATCTGTGAAAAATCTTTATCATCTTGCAAACACCAATAACCAATCTATAGGTTATCTAAATCGCATACAGCATAAAGGTATAAATGAAATTCTGACTGACAGGCAGGGTTTTATGTATGTTAAAAATATTTTGAAAAGGCCAAACTATTCGTAAGAATGGCACGGAAAGTCAGGGGTCTTTCCTCTACCTGTCATTAGCGCCCTCTGTTAAAAGATAGCCGGACTGCCATAACAATAATGGTGGTTCGGCTTTTATTCTTAGATTTGAGCTTATGAACTAAATCCATTATCTATTGAAGATTTCACTTTTTTTTTATATTAACAAAAAGATTTAGAAAAAGGGGGGGGTATGAGACAATATTTCCGAATTTTTGCCGTTATAGCAGGAGTTACTCTGCTTTTTCCGTGTTTATGTTATTCAGACTCAACCCTCATTGAGAATCCATCCAATTCCCACTGGTATCTACGCGTTGAAACCAAAATCTATTGGCATGATGCCAAAGACTATTGCGAGGCTCAAGGAGGATATCTAGCAACCCTTACCTCTCAGCAAGAAAATGATTTTGTTTATAATCAATTGTGTTCGCCGGGTCATAATTATTGCCTGGGGGGAACTGACGAGAATACCGAAGGGCAGTGGGAATGGATCACAGGGGAGCCTTGGGAGTTTACCAACTGGGCACCCGGACAACCTGACAATGATTAGAGTCGTGGCGGTCAGGATTACCTCCATTTTTGAGACAGATATGAAAACGGCTGGGAGGACAATGGCCCTCCGGGATATGAGGGAAAAAATTTCTTTATTTGTGCGTGGGGGGAAATTGATATTGATAATAATGGTTATGCAGAAAACCAAGATAATGCATCCGAAGATAATAGGGAATCTTCATCTTCCAATGAAAATAAGAATGAAGAGGGCAGTAATGGAGGGTGTTTCGTCGAATCACTGATAACTCATTGAGACTGAATTGAATATAGCGGCTATGCCCCGGCAGCAATGCGAATTTTGGACCGGACAGGATTGCCAGATTCCAGGTGCAAAATTCTGGAGGTTCAAGAATATTCCACTCCGTGGATAGCAGTGTCTGTTCTTATGAAAACAATATCGATGGAGCGATATTGGCAAGAACTCTCGCCCAGAGACCGAGCGGGTGAATCGTGCCTGGGATGTGCCGGCAGACACTTTCGGAATTGTCTGCCGACACGCAACAAGATTGCCCTTCAATAGCTGCAGGCGGGTGTTGGTTCCTGAGAAAAATGGGGCTATTTTTCTCCTACGGGACAGGCGAATTCGCACCTCCGGCACCAGTCGGTTACAAGGATCGGAGAGCCTTCAGAATCTCTTTGGCCGCTTTCAATAGGATGGGCACGATCGGAATCGAGGCGTTGGATACAGGTCGGCCGGTCGTATTGTCCAAGGGCGAACGCATTTTCAGGGCAGGCTTTTCGGCAAGGCATGTCACAGCCTTGGCAGGGCTGGAAATCTTCCGGAGGACGGCCGGACGGAAGGCTATCTCCGATCAATACCGCACGAAGCCGGACTCTGGGTCCCCATTTTCGGTCCAGCAGCAGGTTGTTTTTCCCCACGACGCCCAGTCCTGCGAACACGGCGGCATCTTTCAGGTACACCCCTCCCTTTTCCACGTGGTAGGGCAGCGGTTGTGCACGAACCCCATGAGTCCTAAATAGCCAGGTTCCTAACTCCTCAGATATTTTCGTCATTCGGCGGTTTCCCGCGGTATTGCCGCGGTCAAACCAGTCCAGCCGTGGGTCATCTTCCGGATGATGCATGGCTATCACCAGAAGAGAGCGGGCGTTTGGCAGCCACGGAGTAATATTTTCTGAATGGTTGGTCTTCCAACTTCCCACGGCTAAAGCCTTGTAGGAAGGGCCACTCAACACTTCATCGATATCGGCAATCCCCGCTCGAAAACCGTCCCATTTTTCTGCCTCGGCAATCAGTTCTTTGGCCAGTTGGCGATGTTGAGTCATATTCTCTCCCGTGTTTTTTGGGTCCGGCCAATTGAGACCCTCCGAAATATGTTTTGCACGACAACGGTGGAAATGCAAGTCCCGACCATGATTGCTTGGCCTCCGGTGTAAATCAAAATCGCACACTACGGCTATCATACATCCCGAAAGATGCTTCCTCGTGGCTACATTCCTCTCAGCGAAAAACCCATCGTGAGTGCATATTGCCGATATATTTCGTCACGCCGCTAACCGGCTTCTTGCACAAATCCTTTCAAACAAGAATTCCGGATTACGAGGGGGTTTGTATCACGTTGCATCGGATAGCGTAATCGCCCACACGACCGGCTGCCGGAATTGCACTCCGCTGGGGGCTATTTTTGGGGGGTTCAAGTACTTTTTTTTGGTTATACGTATGGTTAAACTTGCTTTATTTCGCTCGTAAGTACTTGATTTTTTATAGGCTGGTGGAGATGAGGGGGATCGAACCCCTGACCTCGGCATTGCGAACGCCGCGCTCTCCCATCTGAGCTACATCCCCATTGCGACCATGAATGGATGAAACTTCCATACCAGCGGATTCAAACGGAGTCAAGCAGAAATCCGCATGCCGCCTCAGCAGAAGGAATAAAAGTCATTTTCCCTGCGTATCCCCCGCCGGGTAAGAACGAAATCATAACGAACCGGGTCTTCGGGCGCGATCCGGGAAAAAGCGCAGGTAACTTCCAGGGCGGTTCTCATGTTGGCCTGTTTTCTTACGGTAAGCCCAAGTTCCGTGCAGATCCGGTGCATGTGAACATCCAGCGGGATGATCAGCTTCGAGGGGCAAAGGGAGTCCCACCCCCCGGGATCGACCTCGTCGCTTCGGATCATCCACCGCAAAAACAGGTTCAGCCGTTTGCAGGCGCTCCCCTTTTCCACGCAAGGGAGCAAATGGCCGGGGTCCGATATTGCACCCTTGCGAAGGGCGTCGGCGAATCCTTTCAGCGCCGGCAGGCAGGTGGTATCTGAAGGGGCTTCGCCGCTTTTGAAACAAGCCTCAAGGGAACCGTATGTGCACAGGATTGCCCGTATGCCGGAGAGCATTGCCGAAATATGGGCCCCGGTTGCGAACCGGTGAACAAAACCACTGAAATCCGCCATATAATCGCTGTACTGCGATGACAGTAAATAATCGCGCGGGCTTTCCCCCATTTTCGCCAGCACGATTTCCACGCTTTTCAGGATCTGCCGAACGTTGCCGTAGGCCAGGGAAGCCGCCACAAAACCGGCGATCTCCCGCTCCGCCGGATCCCGGTACCGGTACAAAACCGCCAGCGGATCGGGATCCACGTAACAGCGACGGTTCTTTGAACGATAGAGCGATTCGAGTTGATCGGCGTACCTTGCAATCATTTAATTTTTGCCCGGTACAGCAGCAGGCTGTTGGTAACCACGGAAATGCTGCTCAGGGACATGGCCACGGCCGCAAGCATGGGATTGAGCTGCCGCAGCATTCCCGGCACCCCTTCAAAGGGATACAGGATCCCGGCGGCAACCGGGATTAAAACGGTATTGTAGCAAAAGGCCCAGAACAGGTTCTGGCGAACCGTCCGCATGGTTTTCCGGCTGATATCAAGGGCTTTGACAACGGCGGAAAGGCTGCCGCCGACCAGTACGACATCACCGGTTTCTATGGCCACGTCCGTACCGCTGCCCATGGCGAACCCCACGTTCGCAACCGCCAGCGCAGGGGCGTCATTAATCCCGTCGCCGACCATCCCGACACGCCGTTTATTCGATTGGAGCGCCTTTACCTTTTCCGCCTTTTCCTCCGGACGAACTTCGGAATACACTTCGTCTATACCCAGCTGCGATGCAATCGCCGCTGCCGTATTCCGGTTGTCCCCGGTCAACATGACCACCTTGATGCCATGCTCATGCAACGCGGAAACCGTTTCAGCGGCTTCGGGCTTGACTGTGTCCGCCACGGCGATGAGCCCCATGGGCACATCCCCATATGCCACCATGACAACCGTTTTCCCCTTTTCCTGCAGGTCGCTGACGGCTTCATCATAATCGGTCAAATCGATTTTCCGATCGGAAAACCAGGATATCTGCCCGACCCTGACGGTCCTGCCGTCTATTTTCGCAGCCACCCCCTCTCCCCCGGTAGCTTTGAAGTCAACCGCTTTTGACGGCGAAATGTCCTCCCGCGCGGCTTCCCGCATAATCGCCTTGCCAATGGGGTGTTCGGAACCGGCTTCAACGGACGCGGCAAGCGCAAGCAGCCGCTGCCGGTCGGAACAGGCCTCTTCAAAGCAAATCACATCGGTGACTTCGGGTTTGCCTGCGGTCAGCGTACCGGTTTTGTCAAACACGACGGCATCAAGCTTTTCCGCGGCTTCAAGGGCTTCCCCGCTTTTGAAGAGAATCCCCTGCTCGGCCGCCTTTCCCGTGCCCGCCATGACCGCCGTCGGCGTGGCAAGGCCCAAAGCACAGGGGCAGGCAATCACCAAAACGGCAACCAGCCGGATCATGGCCGGTACATATCCGGCGGAAAGCAGAACCCATATGAAAAACGTAATAACGGCAAACACAATTACCGCGGGGACAAAGACCGCCGCCACCCGGTCGGCAACCGCCTGTATGGGCGGCTGGCTTCCCTGGGCCTCCCGCACCAACCGGATGATCTGGGCGAGCGCCGTGTCCTTGCCCACGCGGGTGGCCTCGAACAAAAGCGTGCCGTCGCTGGTGATCGTGCCGCCGATAATCGTATCTCCGGGTTTTCGGGTAACCGGCAGGGGCTCGCCTGTCAGCATGGATTCATCCACCGCGGATTGCCCTTCAAGAACCTTTCCATCCACCGGGATCCGCTGTCCCGGGCGGACACGGACATGCCAGCCCTTTTCGATCTCGGATACCGGCATCTCCTTTTCAGCTTCCCCGACCACGACCGTCGCGGTATCCGGTGTAAGGCCAAGCAGCTTTCTCACGGCGCCGCCGGTTTTTCGCTTCGTCCGCGTTTCCAGCATTTTGCCGAATTTAATCAGGGTGATGATCATGGCCGATGTTTCGAAGTAGACATGATCCCCCAATAATGGAAAAAACAGGATGGCAACGGAATAGAAATAGGCAACAGAAGAGCCCATGGCCACCAGAACGTCCATGTTGGCGCTTTTGTTTAACAGACTCCGGTAACCCCCGGTATAATAATCCCACCCCGTATAAAACTGGACCGGGGTGGCAAGCAAAAACAGCACCCAGTTGACAGCTGCCGCCTGCGCCCACGGCCCGAAAAAACCCATATCCCGGCCCATGCTCAACACAAACAGGGGAAGGGTAAAGAGTACCCCGACCAGGAATTTTCGGGTCTGGTCACGGACTTCGGCACTCCGGGCCGCCATTTCATAGTCTTCGGGATCCCCTTTCGACGCATCGGGGATATAGGCGGTATATCCGGCCCTCTTGATGACCGAAACGATTTCCTCCAGGTCGATCACCGTGGGAATGTATTCCACCGTTGCGGTTTCGGTGGCAAAATTGACCGAACCATCAAGAACGCCAATGGTTTTGCGAAAGAGCGCCTTTTCGATGCTCGCTCCGCAGTTGGCGCAGGTCATGCCTGTAACCGGCAGGTCCACGTTTCTCGTGGCCACATTATACCCCGCATGCCGGATCCGCGCGACAATGTCATTCAATCCGGTTTTTTCGGGATTATATTTCACATGAACCTGCTCTGCGCCGAAATTAACGTGCGCAGAAGATACGCCTTCCAGTCTTCCAAGGCTACGCTCAATAGCACGGGCGCAGTTGGCGCAGGTCATTCCGGTTACCGGCAGGGTTGCTTCCCGGTCTTCCATTCATTTCTCCGTTATAAAACAGGATGATCAACGGCCGCTATTCCGCCGGGTAATCGATTTCTTTCAATGCCTGGCGAATCTTGTCTATGGTGGCCGGGGAGTCGAACGCCACGGTTACCTGGCGGGCTTCGGGATCACCGTCTACCGACGAAACGCCGTCTATTTCGAGCAGTTCGTTTTTTATGGTGTTGACGCAATGGCCGCAGGATATATTGGGAATGGACAATGTGGTTTTTTCCATTTGTATTTCCTCGCTTTTTTCTTTTTTAAGGGGTTGAGGCTGACACGTCTGCTGCAGCGCGTGATTTCGATGCGCTTGGACACGGCCCGGCGTTCCCGTAAAGACCCCAGGCTCCTTGGTGATCAAGCCTTTACTTTATGCCAGAAGATCCTCCAATGCCGCCTGCAGTTCGGGGAAGGTGAATACAAAACCGTGTTTTACAAGTTTTGCCGGCACTGCTCGCTGGCTGCTCAAAACCATATCCCCCAGCTCGCCCATGGCAAGGGCGAGTGCGAACCGGGGAACCCTGAATACAGCTGGCCTGCCAAGAACCATGCCAAGTGTTTTCACAAATTCCTCGTTTCTGACATCACCCGGCGCACAACAGTTGACCGGGCCGGACAGGTCCGGATTGGACAGGACAAAATCATGGGCCAACAGGAGATCTTCAATGTGAATCCAGGGCATGAACTGCTTTCCGCTGCCGAGCGGCCCCCCTACAAACGCCTTGAAAGCCGGCAGCATCTTTTGCAAAACACCGCCCTCTCGTCCCATGACAAGGCCGAAACGCATATTTGCCACGCGGACGCCCTTATCGGACGCCTGATTTGCCCGCTTTTCCCATTCAACACAGACGCGGGCCAGAAAATCATCGCCGCTGGGTTCGGTTTCGTCAAGCGGGTCATCCCCCCTGTCGCCGTAATAGCCCACAGCGGACGTGCTCAGCAGAAGGGTTTCCTTCCCGTCGGCCATCGCCGCCACGACGTTTTCCGTGGTGCGAACGCGGCTTTCAAGGATCGCTGCCTTGGTTTTCTCGGACCACCTGCCGAAGATATTTTTGCCGGCAAGGTTGATGACCGTATCAGATGCGCCGACAGCTTTCTGCCACTCCCCCTTTTGGGTGGTGTCCGCCTGGATCCAGGAAAGGTTTTTCCCTTCCGGAAGGCGGGAAGGCCGGTTCCGGTCAACCCCGGTGACTTCGTGCCCTTGGCCGGCAAAATAATCCGTCATCCGACGTCCGACAAATCCGCCGGCCCCGGTAATCAGTATTTTCAAAACAGCCTCCTTACCCGGAATTTTCGATCAGGACACCACAAGCACAGACGCCTTTTTTACGCCCTGTATGACCTTCGAAGACACGCTGCCGAAAAAAAACTCCGAAGCCGATGAAATGCCCCGTTTTCCGATAACCACTGCGTCAAATCCGGAATCCGCCATCTTGATGATATCCCGTGCCACCCCCTTTTTAAGGGGTTGTATCTTGCTGTGAATCTTCCCCTTGTCAAACCCCGTTGACAAAAGATAGCGGGAAGCTTCTTTTGCAGCGGTTTCCAGCAGATCTTTTTTCTGATTTTCAAGTTCGCAGAAAGCAGCGCGCTCTCTTTGAAACGTGGGCGTCAGGCTCGGACTGTTATATTCACAAATGCTTTTGTGGTCCTGCAGGACGCTGAACAGCGTAATATCGGAATCTTTATCGAGCAAATCACCCGCGAATTTAACAGCGCGCATGGCATTTGCCGAATCATCCATGGCAACCAGAACTTTTTTGCTCATCAATCGGCCTCCTTGGCTGAGATGGGTTCTATATCTTTCCGGATCGACCGTCATCGCAGGCCTCATCCTCATCGGAAAGCCGCGCATGCTCCCCTGTCGGCACCTTTGTGCAGAATTCGTCGCGGGGCGCTCCGGCAGACGTCTCTCCGGAAACCTGTGCACTCGCGGCTGCATCCGCGTTCACCACTGCGGCAACTGCGGATTCATAGTCAGGCTCTTCGGAGATTTCTTCTACCATCTGCGTATAGATTACGCGGTGGTTTTCGTCAAGTACGACCACGGACCGCGACAGCAGCCCCGCAAACGGGCCGTCCAGAATTCGAATGCCGTAACGATCTCCGAAATCATTGTTCCGCATCTCAGAGAGCGAAACCATATTATCGATGCCTTCCTTTATGTTAAAGCGCTCGTGGGCGAACGGCAGGTCCCTGGAAATGCAAAGCACCTCTGTATTATCAAGGCTGTCGGCAATTTCATTGAACCTGCGGATGGATTCCGCGCAAACCCTCGTCTCAAGGCTCGGAAAAATATTCATAATCACATTTTTCCCCGTAAACTCCGGTAACCGCACGTCCTTCAAAGCGGTCGAAACGAGCATAAAATCCGGGGCATACGAACCGATTTCCGGCAATTGACCATTGGTCCGAACCGTTTTCCCTTTCAGTGTTACCTCTGCCATTTGTTATCTCCTATCTAAAAATGAAAATTCAAGCAGCTGCTTGTATACTAAAAATATTCCTGAATTCCGGTTCGTCAATCCAAAGGGACAAATTTTACCGGCTCAAGTGAAAGACAGGATGCCCGATGCCATCATGTAGGTTTCATATCCACCGCTCAGGTTTTTCGCCTTGAACCCGCTCTGCGTCAACAACCGGTACGCCAGATAGGCCCTGTAGCCGACCGCGCAATAGGTAATATAGGTTTTTTCCCTTTCAAGCTCCTCCAGCCGGTCGCGCAACTCATCGATGTGGATGTGAAGGGCGCCCTCGATCCGGCCGGAAATTTTCAGCTCAATCCTTGATCGCACGTCCAGCAGCACATACGTGTCCGGGTCAAGGCCCTTCAACTCGTGGATATGGATATTTTCCACGTCATCTTTCAGAATGTTGGATGCCACATACCCGGCGATATTGACGGGATCCTTGGCGGAGCCGTACGGAGGTGCATACGCCAGTTCAAGGTTTTGCAGGTCGAATACCGTCATTTTGGCGTATATGGCCGTAGCGATCACGTCGATCCGTTTGTCCACGCCGTCCTTGCCAACCATCTGCGCCCCCAGGATCCGGCCATTGTGGGGAGAAAAAAGGAGTTTTATGGAAATCGTCTCCCCCCCCGGGTAATACCCCGCATGGGACCCGGAATGGGTATAACTGACAAGGCAGGCTGTACCCCATTTTCGGGCCATTTTTTCGTTCAGACCGGTTTGCGCCACCGTCAGATCGAAAATTTTGACAATGGCTGTCCCCAGGGTTCCGCAAAAGATCGAGGGCCTGCGCATAACGTTGTCCGCGGCAATCCGTCCCTGCTTGTTGGCCGGCCCGGCCAGGGCGGTGATGGTCTTCCTGCCGGTAATGTAATCATGGACCTCAACGGCATCTCCCACGGCATAGATAAGAGGATCGCTTGTGCGCATGGTAGCGTCAACCAGGATGGCCCCTGTTTCGCCAAGGGTAAGCCCCGCATCCATGGCCAGCCTCGTCTCCGGTTTTATGCCCACGGACAGTACGACCATATCGCACGCAATGCTTGTTCCTCCGTCCGTTACAACAGTCAACCGATCGTCCTTTTTCTCAAATGCGCAGATGCCGTCCCCAAGCACCAGATCGACGCCTTTTTCCTTCAAGTGGCCATGGACAAAATTGGCCATATCCATATCCAGCGGGGACATGACCTGCTCGAGCCTTTCGACGACCGTTGTTTTGATTCCCCTGAAAACAAGGTTTTCCGCCATCTCGAGGCCGATGTAACCGCCGCCGACCACAACGGCCGACGCAGGAGAGGTTTCGTCCACGTGCGCATTGATGCGGTCCATATCCGGTATGTTCCTCAGGGTAAAAATCGTTTCTGCATCAATGCCTTCGCACGGGGGCCGGATCGGTTCGGCGCCGGGAGACAGGATGATATAATCGTACGATTCGGTATATTCTTCCCCGGTTTCAATATTTTTTGCCCGAACGATCCGGCTGTTCCGGTCGATGGCAAGGACTTCGGTTTTGACCCGGACATCCACCCCGTATCGTTTTCGAAACATTTCCGCGGTGGTCACCAAAAGATCATCCCTTTTCTTGATAACCCCGCCGATGTGGTACGGAAGTCCGCAATTGGCAAAAGAGATATACGGCCCGCGTTCAAACATGACGATCTGTATATTTTCGTTAAGCCTCCTGGCACGGGCGGCGGCTGTCGCCCCTCCGGCAACGCCCCCTATAATAAGCAGTTTTTCTGTCATGGGTCTCCCTCCGGGCTGAAGTTTCGGTATCTGAAATTACATAACCATAGCGATATGACAATTCAACACAAAAAGATGAAAAACGCCGCATAGAGCGCATTTTTCCATTGTTTTTATTTCTTCAGAAGCGGTTTATCAAGGGGGTGGAAGGCTAATGGGCGGTCGAGGGAATCGGAGGGCGAAACCCTGCGGCCGCTAGAGGGTTATGACCTTGTCCGCCAGGTGCATGGCCGTGACGATGTCGAGCATATTGGTGGTCTCCCCGGCCTGTTTTGCATCCGACAAGCCATAGTGCTCCAGGCAGGTACCGCAGACCATGATTTTCACGCCGTCATTTTCAAGGTTCTGCAGAACATCAACCAGGTCCGATGATGCAATGGTGTGCTTCACACCGCTGTTCACAAAGACAATCCGCCACAGGTCGGGGCCGAACTCCTTTAGCGTTCGGATAAAGTTGGCCATCAATTTCAATCCCAGCGAATCGTCGCCGTATCCCATCCGGTCCGTGGTGATCATGACCAGGATTCTGCGCGCCGCCCCTTCATCCGTAGAAGCAGCGGCAGGCGCCTCCCCCGGCGTATCACTTTCCTGGCTGCTGCCGCCGGTCCCCGTGACGTGAAAATCACGGCCCACCGGTTTATCGCTTACGGTATACCCCATGGATTGTAAAAACCGTGCCACATTCTGCCGTGACGCATCGTTGCTTACGATAACGTTCACTTTTGGGGGCTTGTCCTTTTCAAGCACATCCCGGGTCAGCAATACAGGGGCCGGGCACTCCAGGTTCCTTGCATCAATCTCTTTCATATGTCTCTTCCTGCAATCGATTATAGGTCAAATATCCAACTTCGTTCACGCGGGTCAGAATCTTCTGTATCCTTTTTCAAGGGGACAAATCAAATTGCGATTTCCTATGATTGTTGATATGTGTCATTCAAATTATCAATAGGGGACGTCAATGGATATCTGGCAGCTGAAAATATTTCAAAAGGTAATCGATCTCAAAAGCTTTTCAAAGGCCGCTGATGCGGTCCACCTGACACAACCGACCGTCAGCAGTCACATCAAGGACCTTGAAGAGCACTTTGGATGCCGGCTTGTCGACCGGATGGGAAAGACAACCCTTCCCACGGGGGCGGGCAGCCTTTTGTACACCTATGCCCGGCGGATCATCCGGCTTGCGGAGGAAGCGGAAGATTCCATGGCCCGTTTCATGGGCGTGATCAGCGGCAAACTTGCCCTCGGTGGGAGCACCATTCCGGGGGGGTATCTGCTCCCCCGCCTGATCGGTGATTTTAAACAAAAATATCCTGGTGTAACCCTTTCCATCGAGGTCGGCGACACCAGGCAGGTCATCGATGCCGTCCTTGACAACCGTCTGGATTTCGGCGTGGTCGGGGCTAAAGTGGATCAAGGGGGAATTGTCCAGGAAAAATGGTTTGCCGATGACATGCGCCTGGTGATTCCCGCCGGCCACCGGTGGTCGGGGAAAAAGGGCGTACGCCTGGCAGCGCTTCAAAAAGAACCCTTCATCATACGGGAGAAGGGATCGGGAACCCGCCAATCCCTTGAAAACCACCTGGCGGCAAAAGGCCTTGAACTGGGAGATTTTTCCATTTCCGCAACGCTTGGGAGCACGACATCCGTGATACAGGGAATCAAGTCGGGTATCGGCGTGTCGATCCTTTCGGAAATTGCCGTTGCGGACGATGTCAAGGCAAAAAACCTGGAGGCCCTCCCCCTGAAAGACATGGATCTGCGTCGTCATTTTTACCTGACCTACCACAAAAACCGCACCCATTCGCCCCTGTGCGAGGCGTTTATGGATTTTCTGAGGGACGTATGGAAAACAGAATTCACCTTGACAATATAACGATTGTGCTGCATCTCCCGCGCTTTCCCGAAAACATCGGATCGGTCGCAAGGTGCATGCGAAACATGGGCATTTCAAAGCTTCACGTGGTTTCCACCGAAGAAATCAATATTGACCGCGCACTCGTGCTGGCCACCCACGCTGCCTCCGATACCATTCAATCCATGAGGCGATTTGACGATTTAAAAAGCGCCGTGGCCGATGCCGGCTACGTGGTCGGCACCACGGCCCGGCTTGGTAAAAGCCGCCAAAGGGTAAAAACCCCCGCAAAAATTGCGGAATCCCTGATTCCCGTCAGCCGGGAAAACCGGGTTGCAATTGTTTTCGGGCCCGAAGACCGGGGATTGACCAATGATGAGCTGCGCAACTGCCACGAACTGGTCACCATCCGCACGGCCGCGTTTTCCTCCATCAACCTGGCCCAGGCCGTCATGATCGTCTGTTATGAACTGTTCAATGCCGCCACGGTCAACAACGACCCATTTCTCCCCAAACTTGCGCTCCGGACGGATCTCGACGCCATGTACGAGCAGTTGAAAAACATGCTGGTTCGCATCAGTTTCATCCAGCCTGACAACCCGGAATACTGGATGGACCGTTTCCGGCGCTTTTTTTCACGCCTTCCGCTGCAGGCGGTGGAAGTCAGGATCATCCGCGGCATATGCCGACAGATGGACTGGTATGCGCGCAAATGTTATGAAGACGGCAAGCACGGCAGGCCGCCGGATTTTGCGGAAACAATTGGAAATAAAGAATCCGGAGACACAGATCCGAAGATGAACACCGGATGAAAACCATGGGTTTATTGTTTGATATTTCCGTTTCCAACCGTTATAGTTAACCCGTAAGGGCGACCCGTCCAGGTGCAGGATGAATCTGCTGTTTTCTGCATGGATCACGCGAAACGGTTTTCATGCCGGAATTGCAGCGAAAATACATGCAACCGTTTGTTCGTGGATGTTTTTTTTCATGTAAACCGATCCTGACAGGAGGTGCGATATGGACAAGATCTTGCGTATCAACATGGGCCCCGGCGGCGAACCTGCCTACAAAACGGAACCGATCGGGGATTTTGCCGGCCTGGGAGGCCGCGGGCTGACATCCGCAATCGTTTCCAAGGAGGTGCCCCCCACCTGTCATGCCTTGGGCGAAGAAAACAAGCTGGTGATCGCGCCGGGGCTTTTGGGGGGGACAACCGGGGCAATGACCGGACGCGTTTCCGTCGGATGCAAGAGCCCGCTGACAGGCGGGATCAAGGAGGCCAACGCCGGCGGGCAGCCCGCCCAGATGATCGCGCGCCTCGGCTATGCCGCCGTTGTTCTCGAAGGAAAACCCGCCGAAGACAAATCCTATAAAATCCGCATCAGCGCCGATGGCGTTGAGATCACTTCCGATCCCGGCCTGAAAATGAAGGGCAACTATGACGTGGTCGATCAGATGAAGCAGGAATACGGCGATAAAATCGCCTGCATCTCCATCGGCCAGGCCGGGGAGATGAAGCTGTCCTCGGCAACGGTCGCGTTTACCAATATGGAGCAGCGTCCGGCAAGGCACGCGGCCCGCGGCGGCATCGGCGCCGTCATGGGATCAAAGGGGGTCAAGGTCATTGTCATCGACGACAGCGGCACCTCCATGAGATCGGCCAAGGACCCGGAAAAATTCAAAACCGCCAACCGGGCCTTTGTGGCCGGATTGAAAAAACACCCGGTAACAGGGGAAGGATTGCCTGCGTACGGAACCAACGTGCTGACCAACGTGGTCAACGAAGCCGGCGGATACCCCACCTTTAACTTTAAAACCGGCCGGTTTGCCGGCGCCGCTTCCATCAGCGGCGAAACCCAGGCCGAAATGATGAAATCGCGGGGCGGTCAGGTCACGCACGGCTGCCACCGGGGGTGCGTCATCCGCTGCTCAGGCATATGGCACGACAAGGACGGCCACTACCTGACCAAACAGCCGGAGTATGAAACCGTATGGGCCCACGGCGGCAACTGCGGCATCGACGACCTGGATGTCATCGCCACGCTCGACCGCTTGGACGACGACTACGGCATCGACACCATTGAAATGGGCGCAACCATCGGCGTTGCCATGGATGCGGGACTTGCTGAATTCGGTGACGGCGAGGCCGCCATAAACCTCGTCAAGGAAGTCGGCAAGGGGACGCCGCTGGGGCGCATCCTCGGCAGCGGGGCCGCTGTTACAGGCAAGGTGTTCGGCGTTGAACGGGTGCCCGTGGTGAAAAACCAGGCCATGCCGGCGTACGACCCCCGCGCTGTCCAGGGAATCGGCGTCACCTATGCAACGAGCCCCATGGGAGCCGACCATACGGCAGGATACTCGGTTACCGCCAACCTGCTTGGCGTCGGCGGAACGGTGGATCCGCTGGCACCTGCCGGCCAGATCGAGCTTTCCCGCAACCTCCAGTACGCCACTGCGGTCATTGACTCCGTGGGCATGTGCCTGTTTGTGGCATTTGCCACCCTGGACCAGCCTGAAACCTTCCAGGCAATGATCGACATGGTCAATTCGTTTCACGGTTTGGCACTCACGGCCGACGACGTCGTCGGGCTGGGCAAAAAAGTGACCAAAATGGAGCGGGACTTCAATGCGCGGGCGGGTTTTACCAAAAACGACGACCGGCTCCCCGATTACTTCAAAAAAGAGGCCCTCGAACCCCACAACGTCACTTTTTCGGTGACCGACGAAGAACTCGATTCAGTGTTTCAGGATTTGTAAAACGCTCTTGCAGAATCCGGCGATTTCTGCCGGATTCTGCAACCATCATCAAACCTCTTGAAGGCGATCGTATCCGCCGGATTTCATGCTATTCATGGAAACAAAGCCGGGAATGAACACCGTAACAATTGAAATGCCGGAGGGGGATAA
This sequence comes from Desulfobacteraceae bacterium, assembly GCA_011389935.1. Taxonomy (GTDB): domain Bacteria; phylum Desulfobacterota; class Desulfobacteria; order Desulfobacterales; family Desulfosalsimonadaceae; genus B1SED10-16. Next base: position 70,232 of record JAABTJ010000013.1, on the reverse strand, counting down.
AGGCCTCTTTACAGTATCGTCCGGCTACGGATTTTCAGTGGACGCACCAGCCGGCGCGTCAATCCGGGAACTGCTGCAAAAAACACTGGGGCTGGATGCCGACTATATTGACAACCATATCCAGACCATTCTGCATGACGGCAAACCGGTGGATGACATTGACAACTGGAAAATCGCAAGGGCTTCCACCATTGCTCTCTCAGGCGCCCTGCCCGGTCTTTTCGGAGCGGCATTCAGAAAAGGAGGGGAATATGCGGCATTGCGCCCCGGGGAAATGCAGGCGGAAGATGCCGCTCCTTCAAAAAAAGGTACCATCCGCATAACGGTAAAACTGTTCAACCTGACGGCCAGGCAGCTGGGCCCGAAACTCCTGGAAAAAGGTGCCCGGATGCCCGCGGAAAGCTTCCGCTCCCTCTGGAAAAACATTCTCAAACTCGACACGGACAGGTCCCTTCGCGTTTTTCTCGACGGGAACAAAACCGACCCCGAATCACTCATGGAATCCATCGGGTCGGAACAGGTTCATCTTTTTGTTCATCTGCTGGAATAAAAAACTTCGTCTATCCGTCCCAATCCCCGCCAGCGCCGCACCTGCTGTTTTGCCCCGCCGCCTACCCTCCGCCGACCGGTGGAAACAGTCCCACCCGGTCGCCATCGTCGACAACCGTATCCATCTGTCCATGCACGCCGTTTACAAAGACCAGCTTGATGCTCTTTTCCGGTATTGTAAGGCGACCAACGACATCCCGAATGCGGGCGTTGTCTTCGACGTCAAGCGTAACGCTCCGGGATCCGGCGTTTTCCGGAAGGTATTTTGCCAGGGTGGCATATAGATAAAGCTCGATTTTCACAAGGCACCTTTGCCGTATTTGAAAAGAATCTCCTGTCCGGACAGAAGAAACTCACGGAAAAACCCGGACCATCATCATGTAAAGGCGGCCAGGTTGAAAAAGTTCAGGGTTTCCTTGGTCTGCAGGATATATTCCTTTCGTTCAAGGCCGAGCATGGGGCGGAAAAAATTTTCCCCGGACACGTAATTGTGGATGGCGTTCATAATATTGAGCACCTTCATCTTGGCTTCCGGCGAAACGTTTCTCCGGTTTTCAGACAGCCCCATTGAATAGACGATGTCCGATATATATTCCGGCACCTGAAAATCCATGATCTTTCCGTGCCTGGTTTTCATGAAATACCGAAGCAGCGTCAGGTTGGATATTTCCGGGTTTTCAAACAGGTAGTCCACCATTTCATCAATGGCGATTTCCAGTCTCGTCCCAAGGGGCTTTCCCTTGACCTTTTTCTCGACCTCCACGAGTTTGCACCGGAGCCCCTCGTTGATGTCCCGGATCACGGCCTCGTAGAGATCCCCCTTTTCCCCCCAGTGGTAATAAAGGGTCGAAATATCGATGTTGACGGCTTTGGCAATCATCCGGGTCGTTGTTCCGTGAAATCCGTATTGACCGAAGATTTTTCTGGCGGCCAGCAAAATTTTTGCCTTCATGGAATCCGGATTCTGCTTGGCTTTTTCAAGTGCGCTCGTCATAAAAATATACCTGTCTCAATTGGATTGATTTTGTTATCGTTGCCATGGCCAGGTTCTGGCTGCCGCATCCGCGGCCTTGTCCTGTTGTTTCGATCAAATGGCGCCCGCTGCTTCAAGCGCTTCCACATCTGCATCCGAGTATCCCATCTGTTTTAAAATCCGACGGGTATCCTGTCCGAATTCGGGGGGGATCGTCCGAACGCTACCCGGCGTGCGGGAAAGCTTGATCGGGGTTCCAAGGGCCTTGAACGGTTTATCACCGGCGCTTTGTATTTCCGCCACCATTTCCCGGGTATGGAACAGGGGATCGGCCAGGGCTTCCGGCATTGTTTTTACGGGCGCCCAGCAAATGTCCTTTCCGGCAAAGGCCTCTTCCCAGTAAGACAGTGGATGCTCCTTGAAGCGCGCCCTGAAAAAATCGATAATTTCCTCTCGCCGGGTATCGTCATACTGGTATTGTGTATATTCGGCAGCGTCGAAAAACGCGCACAGTACTTTCCAGAAACGGTTTTCCACGGCGCCGATGGATAGATACCGTCCGTCCCTGGTTTCATAAGTGTTGTAGCAGGCGTACCGATGGGAGAGCAGAAAATCGGATCGCTTCGGCCTCTGCCCGGTCAATTGCTGCAGCATGAAAGCAAGGGTAAGCAGGCTGAAACAGCCATCGGTCATCGAAATATCAATATACTGCCCTTTGCCGGTCCTGTGACGCTCCACGACCGCCATCAGAATGCCGATGACCGCATTCATGCCCCCCCCGGCCATGTCGGCGATCTGTATGCCCGGTATCACCGGCGCCTTCCCGGCTTCCCCGATCAGGTCCAGTACGCCGGCAACGCTCAGGTAATTGACGTCGTGGCCGGCCACGTCCCGGTACGGCCCGGACTGGCCGTAACCGGTGATTGAGCAGTAAATGATTGCCGGATTGATCTTCGTGATGGCTTCGTAATCCACGCCCAGCCGCTTGGTAACGCCGGGGCGGAACCCTTCCAATATAACATCGGCGGACGCTGCCATTTCGAAGAAAATATCGCGCCCCCTGTCCGATTTGAGATTAAGGGTCATATGCTCCTTGTTCCGGTTTACGCTGCTTCCCCACATGGCTTCACCGGCAAACCGCCTGTCCTCAATGGCAATCACCCGCGCACCGTGATCCGCCAGGATCATCGATGCATACGGACCGGGAAGCAGCCTGGACAAGTCCAGAACCGTTATGCCCTCCAATGCGCCTTTACTCATGTAGCCTCCCAATTGGTGCGATGTATTTCCGGCGTACGACTGCGCCCACCCAATATTGCTCCAAGCATACTGGCCGATAAATATAACATCCGGCGTCGGATTTGTCCATCATTTGATTCCATCACCCAATCGGAGAAAATGGTGTCTTACTGAAAAAATGGAAAAAATCACCCCCAGCACAAAAACCCTTTGACAGAATAAATAAAAATCCATATGATTTTCCCCATCATTTGATGGAAGTTTTTGATGTGAACCAATATCCTGGAATTCACTCCTTTTTTTATGAAAACCAACCGTACGATATTCCAACCACTTTCCATTCAAGGAGGCGAAAAATGGCACTAAACCTGGAAGCCGTGGGTCAGAAAATCGGCCCCGTCAAAAAGGATTACCGCTGGAAGGACGTGATCCTTTACGCACTGGGTGTAGGCGCGGGATTTGACGAACTCGAATTTGTCTATGAAAAGGACCTGAAAGTCATTCCCAGCTTCGGGATCGCGGCCGTCTTCGAGTTTCTCTCCCATATCGCGCAAAAGGCCGAGGTCAATTATGCCGGCATCCTCCATGGCGAACAGGAGCTGATATATCACAGCCCCATTCCCACGGAAGGAACCATGGTCACGGAAGGCAAGATCTCCGACATCTTTGACATGGGAAAAGACAAAGGGGCGATCGTCGTGGGGGAAAGCGTAACCTGCGATGAAAAAGGAAGGCGCCTGTTTACCAGTGTGATCCGGCTTTTCTGCCGGCTGGACGGCGGATTCGGGGGCAAACCGGCGCCGGCGGCAAAAGTGGAAATCCCGGAGCGTGCCCCGGATTTTGAGGACGAGGCGCAGCCGTCCCAGGACCAGCCCCTTTTGTACCGCCTTTCCGGGGACGTTTTCCAGCTCCACGTGGACCCTGAATTTGCAAAAATGTCCGGGTTTGAAATGCCAATCATGCACGGGTTGTGCACCCACGGCTATGCGTGCCGGTCCCTGATAAAAAATCTCGTCCCCGGCGAACCGGAACGGGTTCACCGGCTGTCCTGCCGGTTTTCACGCCCCCTATACCCCGGGGATCCCATTAAAACCCAGATCTGGAAGGTCGAAGACGGAAAGGCCGTATGGCGGACAATCAATTCAAAAACGGGCGACGTGGTCATCACCAACGGCGTTTTCGAATACGGCGACATCCCGAAGGATGAAATCCGGTTTGACGGAAAAGTCGCCATCATCACCGGCGCCGGGGGCGGTCTCGGGCGCGTATACGCCAAAGACCTGGCCGCGCGGGGCGCAAAAGTCGTGGTCAACGACCTCGGCGGTGCAAGGGACGGATCAGGCGGCGGCTCCGTCACACCCGCCCAGAAGGTCGTCGATGAAATCGTTGCCGAAGGGGGGACCGCCATCGCGAACTACGACAACGTGGCGACCTCCGAAGGAGGAGAAAATATCGTCAAAATGGCCGCGGACGCCTTCGGCACCGTGGATATACTGATCAACAACGCCGGCATACTCCGGGACAAGAGCTTCCTTAAAATGGATCCGGAAAGCTGGCAGGCCGTGCTCGACGTCCATTTGAACGGGGCGTATCATGTTACCCGGCCGGCTTTCGCCGTGATGCGCGAAAAAGGATATGGCCGCATCATCAATACCACGTCCGCCGCCGGTCTTTACGGCAACTTCGGCCAGACCAACTATTCCGCTGCCAAAATGGGCCTGGTGGGCCTGATGAACACCCTGAAAATCGAGGGCAGAAAATACAACATCAAGGTCAATACCATTGCCCCGCTTGCCGCATCGCGGCTCACCGAAGACATTCTGCCGCCGGACCTTTTTGACAAACTCAAACCGGAATACGTCTCACCGCTGGTTCTTTTCCTCTGCTCGGACCGCTGCGAAGTCTCCGGGAACATATACAATGCCGGCATGGGCGTATTCAACCGGGCGGCGGTGGTCACCGGAGCGGGCACCGTTATCGGCGATGCAGCCTCATGGCCCAGCGTCGAAGACGTGTCCGCCGCCATTGACAAAATCAGCAGCCTGAAAAACGGCAAGGAGTACGAAGAGCTCAATGCTGTTGTCGGCGATATCATCAATGCCTTTTCATCCCCCGCAAAAGCGGAAACGCCCGCCGCAGACGATTCGGCCGGAAAATTTACCGATGTGGCCGCGGTGTTCGACGCCATGACCGGTGCGTTCCAGCCCGATGCGGCCAAGGGGGTAAACGTGGTTTTCCAGTACGATATCAGCGGCGACAAAGGCGGAAACTGGTTCTGCGAAATCGCGGACGGCACCTGCAGTGTTAGCGCCGGGACCCATGATAAACCGACATGCACGCTTTCCATGTCCGATACGGATTTTCTGGCAATGATGAACGGCGAACTCCCGGCCATGCAGGCCTATACAGCCGGAAAGCTCAAAATCGGCGGAGACATCATGAAGTCCCAGCTTATTGAAAAGCTTTTCAAGCTGTAGGGAAAAAACGCCCAATTCCGGGACATGTCCGGTATTGAACCAGAAACCGGTTTTTCCAAATATCAGAGAACAAGGAGTTCAAAAATGATCGGCATAACTTCATATGGTGCATATATTCCGCGCCTCAGGCTCAATCGATCGGCCATTTACCAGTCCATGGGATGGTTTGCCCCCGCCATTGTGATGGTCGCCCAGGGAACCCGCTCCATGTGCAACTGGGACGAAGATTCCATCACCATGTCCGTGGAAGCCTCCCGCAGCTGTCTTACGGGCATGGACAAAAAACAGATCAGCGGCATGTTTCTGGCGTCGACCACCCTCCCTTTTGCGGACAGACAGAACGCCGGCATCGTCGCAACCGCCTTAAACCTGAAAACGGACATTTTGGCCTCGGATTTCACATCGTCGCAGAAGGCCGGAACAAGCGCGCTCCTTGCCGCTCTCGAAGCCGCCAAAGGCGGGGACCGGAGAAACATCCTCGTTACCGCAGCGGATAAACGGGAAACGCGGCCGGCAGGCTTCTATGAAATGTGGTTCGGCGACGGGGCAGCCTCTTTTCTGGTGGGCGACACGGACGTCATCGCCGCGTTCAAAGGGGCGTACACGGTATCCGACGACTTTGTCGGCCATTACCGCGGGGCCCGCAACCGTTTTGACTACGCCTGGGAAGAGCGATGGATCCGCGACGAGGGGTATTCAAAGATCATCCCGAAAGCCGTCAACGGCCTGTTTGAAAAATTGAACATCACCATGGACGACGTGGACAAGTTCGTTTTTCCATGCTTTTTCAAGGCGGAGCACAAAAAAATCGCCCATAAACTCGGCGCCGGAGACAAAGCGGTGGACAATCTCCACGAAGTCTGCGGTGAAACCGGCTGCGCCCATCCGCTTTTGATGATGACAAAGGCTTTGGATGATGCAAAACCAGGGGACCGGATCCTGATGGCCGGCTTCGGCCAGGGGTGCAACGCCATGTATTTCGAGGTCACCGAACACATCGAAAACGGTAAAAAACGCGCACCCTTTACAACCGCTGAGGAAAACCGGGAGACCATCGACAACTATTCCAAGTTCCTGGTCTTCCGCGATTTGATCAATCCGGACATGGGCATCCGGGCCGAGGCGGAGACCCAGACCGCCATGACGACCCTGTACCGGAAGCGCAATATGATCCTCGGGCTCGTGGGCGGGAAATGCAACGCCTGCGGCACGCCGCAGTTTCCGAAAACCCAGGTGTGCGTCAATCCGGAATGCCTTGCCAGGCACTCCCAGGAAGACTACGAATATTCGGAAATCCCCGCAAAGGTAAAAACCTATACCGGGGACCTCCTCGCCGTATCCCTTGATCCGCCCCATATTTACGGCATGATCCAGTTTGAGGGGGGGGGTCGTTTCAATGCGGATTTCACCGATTGCAAACTGGACGAAATCAAGGTCGGCCTCCCGGTCCGCATGGTGTTCAGAAAACGGGGGGAGGATAAGAATCGCGGGTTTGTGAATTACTTCTGGAAAGCCACCCCGATTCCGGGGGCGGTGGAAGAACTCTCCAGAATACAATTTGACGGCCAGGTGGCCATTGTTACCGGCGCCGGAGGCGGCCTCGGCAAGGCCTATGCCCTGGAACTTGCCAGGCGGGGGGCCGTCGTGGTCGTCAACGACCTTGGCGGTGCCAGGGACGGCTCCGGCGGGGGTTCCGCCACCCCGGCCCAGGCGGTGGTCGACGAGATCATTTCCGCGGGCGGCAAAGCGGTCGCCAATTACGACAACGTGGCAACGCCGGAAGGCGGCGAAAATATCGTCAAAACCGCCGTGGATACGTTCGGGAAAATAGACATCCTTATCAACAATGCCGGCATCCTGAGAGACAAGAGCTTTATCAAAATGGAGCCGGAAAACTGGAACGCGGTGCTTGCCGTTCACTTAAACGGCGCGTACAACGTAACCCGCCCCGCATTTGCGGTGATGCGGGAGAACGGCTACGGCCGTATCCTCATGACGACCTCGGCAGCAGGGCTTTACGGAAACTTCGGCCAAACCAACTACTCCGCGGCCAAAATGGCCCTGGTGGGAATGGCCAACACCCTCAAGCTGGAAGGAAAAAAATACAACATCCACGTCAATACCATTGCACCGATCGCCGCATCCCGACTGACCGAAGACGTCATGCCGCCGGACATTTTCGAAAAAATGAAGCCGGAGTTCGTCGTCCCCATTGCGCTGTATCTGTGCAGCGACGCCTGCGGGGAATCGGGCGGAATATTCAATACGGGCATGGGGTATTTCAACCGAGCGGCCGTATTGACCGGCAAGGGGGTCAAGCTGGGGAAAGAAGACGCGCCCCCCACACCGGAGGAGATCAGTGAAAACTTTTCTGCCATCAATGACATGGCCGGGGCAAAGGAGATGGAAGACCTCAACAGTGCAATGTTTGCGATGATGGCCCCCCCCGAAGAACCCAAAAAAGGAAGCGGCGGGGAGGCGGGCAAGGCCGCCGGCCCTTCGGTTTCCGAAATTTTCGAAAAAATGCCCGAAGCCTTTGACCCGGAAGCCGCCAAGGGGGTGGATGTCGTCTTCCAGTATTCCATTTCCGGCCCGGGGGGCGGGGATTGGACCGTCAGCGTTTCCGATGGGGCCTGCACCGTAACGCAGGGCGTTGCTGAAAAACCATCCTGCACGCTGAAGATATCGGACAACGACTTTATCGACATGATTTCCGGAAAGCTCGACCCAATGGCCGCTTTCACATCCGGCAAGCTCAAGATCGGCGGTGACGTCATGAAATCACAGCTCATCGGAAAGCTGTTCAAAATGCGGTAGGTCGGGCGATAAAAGCAGTAAAATCGAAAACCTGCAAGGAAAAACATACAACACAAAAGCCAGGAGGATGAAAATGGCTACAGGGATAAAGGATAAAGTCGCAATCATCGGTATGGGTTGCACCCGCTTTGGTGAACGGTGGGACATTGGCGCTGAGGAGCTTATGCTGGAGGCGTTCGAGGAATGCGTGGCCGATGCCGGAATCGAGCAGAAAGATATCCAGGCCGCATGGTTTGGAACGTGCATGGACGAGGTGAACGTCGGCAAAACGGCCATGCCCATGGCCACCACGCTGCGCCTGCAGAAAATACCGGTCACCCGGGTTGAAAACTATTGCGCAACGGGCACCGAGGCCTTCCGCGGCGCATGCTACGCGGTGGCCAGCGGCGCCTATGACATATGTCTTGCGCTGGGCGTTGAAAAGCTCAAGGATACGGGGTATGGCGGGCTTCCCGGCGGCGGCTCCAACACCGGCTCCCTCCTGTGGCAATGGTGGCCCAACCTGACCGCGCCCGGCTCTTTTGCACAGCTGGCATCGGCGTATGCCGCGAAATACAAGATTAAAGACGAAGATCTCAAGCGCGCCATGGCGCACATTTCGGCAAAAAGCCATGAAAACGGCTCGCTCAACCCCAAGGCCCACCTTCGCAAAAAGGTTAGCGTGGACCAGGTCATGGCGTCCCCCATCATTGCCCATCCGTTGGGGCTTTTCGACTGCTGCGGCGTCAGCGACGGTTCGGCCTGTGCGATCGTAACCACACCGGAAATTGCAAGAAAAATGGGGAAAACGGATTTCGTCACGGTCAAGGCGCTTCAGCTGGCGCTAAGCAGCGGCGAGGAGTCCGGTTTTGACAGCTGGGACGGGGACCACTTCGTGACCACCTCGAAGTGCAGTATAGAAGCGTACAAGGAAGCCGGCGTGGAAAATCCGAGACAAGAGATTTCCATGATGGAACTGCATGACTGCTTTTCCATAACCGAGCTCGTCACCTATGAAGATCTCCACATATCCGAGCGCGGCAAAGCCATCAAGGATATTATGGACGGATTTTACGATCGGGACGGCGGTGTTCCCGCCCAGGTGGACGGCGGGCTCAAATGTTTCGGACATCCCATCGGGGCTTCCGGGCTGCGCATGCTCTATGAAATGTACCTGCAGCTCCACGGTCGTGCCGAAGAACGACAGATTGAAAACCCGCGTTTGGGCATGACCCATAATCTCGGTGGTTTTCCGTTCCAGAACATCTGCAGCATCGGCATTATCGGCAAGTACAAGCAATGATACGAATCGCCGTGCAGCGGTGTAGAGGCTGCCGGATGGTCGGAAGCGCATATCTGCGGCGTCTAATGACCGGAAACGAAGCATGATGAGCTCGCAAAAGCCGATTTTGGACGGCAAAGGTAAAAGTTCAAGATCAAGGCGCGTACAATTTTTGAAGAATTGAGCGTACTTAGGCGTACGTAAGATTCTTCAAAGATTGTGCGCAACGCAGATATTGGGCTTTTTACGAAGCCGTCAAGCATAACCACAGGGGAGACGCAGAGATCCACAGAGCAAAACAGGGGGGCTGACAGTCCCCCTCTGTGGATCTCTGTGGTTTTCTCTGTGGGCCTCGCCTCCCCCCTCCCCTGTTTCCTTCCTTACTATCCTGTCGATTCTTTGCAGGCTCATGCCTCCTGAAGTTCCATTTGCAGATTGCAAAAAAAGCTGATATTGTTGCTTCATTTGTGTAGAATCGTCTTGTGTCTCCCCTTTTGATCCAATGAATGCCGGCGGAAAATCGCATGAACATTATCCGCGGCAGAATAGACGACTATAAAAGGAAGTGTCAGCCGGTACGGGCGGCTGTAAACATGTGACCGAAATTTTTACCAGAAAGGCAGGAACCATGACGGAGAAGATTTCTGAAATTACGGATCATGTTTTATCAAAAGATGGTACCCGGCTGTTTTACAGGCATCACCCTGTTGAAAACGCGCGGGCCGCAATTCTTATCGCCCACGGCCTTGGGGAGCACAGCGGCCGATATGCCCGTTTAACGAAAGACCTTACATCAGAAGGGTTTACGGTGTTTTCCTACGATCATCGGGGACACGGAAAGAGCCAGGGGAAACGCGGACATATCGCACGTTTCCAGGAATATATCGATGATCTTGAAATCATGATTGAAAAGTTCCGCAGCGCGCTTTCGAAGGATGCTCCTTTTTTCCTTCTCGGCCACAGCATGGGCGGGCTGATCGCCCTGAACTATGCGCAGCAGCGGGGAAATACACTAAACGGCGTCATTGCCTCCTCCCCCGGTCTGGCACCGGCGGAAAAACCGCCTGCTGCCAAGGTCGCAGTCGCGCGGTTGATGTCGATCCTGATGCCCGCCTTTTCCTTTGACAACGAACTGGAAGTCCGGTTTTTAAGCCATGACCAGAAAGTCGTTGATGCATATCTTGCCGATCCCCTCGTACACAGGCGGATTACCGCAAGATGGGGAATCGAATTCATGAAAACCACCGAAGAGACAATGAAAAACGCAAATCGTTTACAAATACCCGTTTTGATGCAGGTTGCAGGCGATGACCGGCTCGCCAACCCCGAAGCATCCCGCACCTTTTTCACAAATATTGCATCGGATGACAAGACCCTCGGGTATTATGAAGAGATGTACCATGAGATATACAATGAGGCCGACAACTACCGAAAGCAGGTGATCAATGACCTTGAAAACTGGCTCAATGATCACATATGACAACCGTATATCGATCCAGCCGCCGGGGCAACGCACATGATCAAAATGCTTCAGGATTGGTTCCATGAGTACTTCTCCCACCCCCAGGTGATCACCCTCTGGCTTATTCTTATCGGCGCATTTCTTACGGTGATCCTGGTGGGCAACATGCTGCAGCCCGTCTTCCTGGCGCTGATCATCGCATATGTTTTGGAGGGTTTTGTTTCACGTCTTACGGCGATACGGATTCCCCGATTCATTGCCGTTGCCGTTACGTTCCTGCTCTTTCTCGCCTGCCTTTTCCTGCTGATCGCGGGCATTTTCCCCCTGATGTCCAAGCAGGTCGGCCAGCTTGTCCATGATCTGCCTGAATATGTATCCAGCGTTCAGCATACTCTTCTCAGGCTTCCGGAGCGGTATCCGGAATATGTTTCAGAGACCCAGATCCGTCAACTTTTCGGCGTTATCCGCTCGGAAATGGGAAAGCTGGGGCAAAACGTGCTGATGTTTACGGTTTCATCGCTTCGCAACTTGATTTCATTGCTTATTTACCTGGTCCTGGTCCCCTTTCTCGTCTTGTTTTTCCTGAAGGACAAGCACATGCTGCTGGCATGGATCACCAGACTGCTTCCCAAAAATCTGGAACTCTCAGAAGAGGTCTGGAGCGAGGCCAACCATCAGGTGGCCAATTTCGTTCGTGGTAAAATGCTTGAAATCTTCCTCGTCTGGGCGACAACCTTTATCACCTTTTTGCTGCTTGATTTAAATTACGCCATGCTGCTTTCGTTTTTCGTAGGTATATCGGTGCTCGTCCCCTACATCGGCGCCACCGTAATGACCATACCCATATTGCTCGTGGCTTTTTTCCAGTGGGGATTCGGGGCGGAATTTGTCTACGTGATGATCGCCTATGGCATTATTCAGCTTATCGACGGAAACATCCTTGTCCCGCTGCTTCTTTCGGAAGTGGTGAACCTGCACCCGGTCGCTATTATCGTAGCGGTACTCTTTTTCGGGGGACTATGGGGAATATGGGGTCTTTTTCTGGCAATACCCCTGGCAACGCTTGTCCATGCGGTAATGAAAGCCTGGCTGAAAACGCTTGCCAGCATTCCGGAAGACGAAAGGGACAAAAAGGAGGCATAGGCCGGGGAATGCCCTGCCTTGCAAATGGAAACGAAAAATAGAAAAGGGAGAGTTCTATATGCGACCGATCCAAGAGCCGAAAGTGTACCTGGTTGCCAAAACCATGCTCGAACCGGACGGCCTCAGTGCTTACCTGGAAGATATCGGCAGCCCGGAATGGCGTCCCGATCCGACCGTTTCCGACAGTGAAAACCTGGTCGAAGCCGCCGGCAGGATGTGCTACCGGAGCTGGCAGCCATATGATCCGCAAAAACCCGAGGCCACCAATCCCAACGTCACGACCGTTCGCCAGGGCAACGACGCCTATATCGGCAATGTACTCAAAAGCGGCCACGGATCCGTGCTGGAGCATGCATGTTTGACATTCATATGCAGAAATGTCTCCCGTGTCTTCACCCACGAACTTGTCCGGCATCGCGCCGGCATGGCGTACAGCCAGGAAAGCCTGCGGTACGTCCGCCTGGATGATATCCCCTTCTGGGTTCCGGATTCTGCAAAATCAAATGATCAGGCGGAAAAGAAAATCAAAGAGGTAGTGGATTTTCTGGAAAACACGCAGAAAGAACTCTCCAACATATTCGGCATGGCCGATATACAGGATTTCACCACCAAGAAACAGCTGACCTCCATGTTCAGACGGCTTGCCCCCATCGGTCTGGGCACCACCATAATGGTTACCGGGAATCTCCGCTCCTGGAGGCACATCATTGAAATGCGCACATCACCGCATGCAGAGGAAGAAATCCGCATCGTTGTGGGGCAGATCGCCGAAATCTGCAAGACCCGTTTTCCCAATTTCTTCCAGGACATGCAGCTTGACGAGGACGCCGGCAGCTGGACCTTCGGGCATAGCAAGGTTTGACGGCGCCGCAAATGTGCTACAAGCCATCTCAAAAAAATCTTTTTTTTGAGATGGCCTGTAGGCCAAGTACACAAACGACAATCCGATTCCGGATGGTAAGACACCTCTGAAATGCCGAACCAGCCCTTCATGAAGGCGATCCGCTTTGAGAATGGAGCGGTCGTGACGGTGGATGCGCCAATGCCCGAACAGCAGGCAGGAGATGCCCTGGTGCGGGTTTTAATGGCCGGTATCTGCGCAACCGATATCGCTATCTTTCACGGGTATGCGGGTTTTACCGGCATACCCGGCCACGAGTTTGTCGGCGTGGTGGAAAAATGCCCGGACTGGCCGGAAATGGAGGGAAAACGGGTTGTGGCGGACATCAATTTCGGATGCGGCACCTGTGCTGACGAAAAACACTGCACCCATCGGCGGGTTTTGGGAATTCGGGGACACAACGGGGCTTTTGCGGCGTATTGCGCGGTTCCGGCAAAAAACCTTTACCCCGTGCCCGCATCCGTGGAAACCCGGCCGGCAGCATTTACAGAACCTTTGGCCGCCGCCCTTGAAATTACCCGCCAGACACCTCTCGGAAGCCGAAGCCGTGTTGCGGTGCTTGGCGACGGATGCCTGGGGATTCTCTGCGCCCTGGGGCTGCGGCAAACCACCGAGGGGGTCGTGCTGCTGGGGCGTCACCAGGAGAAACTGTCTATCGCCAGCCAGCAGAAAGTAAACACCTTTCTAATGGATACGCATGCGGATCCCGCGGCACTGGCATCGCAGCTGGGCGTCTTCGATATCACGGTCGATGCCACGGGAAATGCGGAAGGCATCAACTGGTGCATCCCCCTGACCCGTCCAGGGGGGACGGTACTGGTAAAAACCACTACCTTCGAAAAGTCGAATATCGACATGGCCCCGGTTGTGGTCAATGAGCTCACCATCAAGGGGTCCCGGTGCGGCAGCATGTCACTTGCCCTGGATGTTCTTCAAAACCATGCGGTCGATGTGACGCCGCTCATAGACGCGGTATACCCGTTTTCCCGGTTTCCTGAGGCTTTTGCCCGTGCAATGGAAAAAGGAAGCCTGAAAGTTCTTATTGATTTATCCTTTTAATTAAATAGCTTACGCATTGTATCTTCAAGTTCTTCCTCAAGCGGCTTTTTTTCTTCCTTGCCAGTTTGCCCGTCCGTCTTTTCACGATCTTTGGGGGAAAGCCTGTCAAGCACCCGATCCTGCAGCTGCTGCCGGATCTCTTCCCTTCCCCTTTCCTTGAGTTGATCCGTTACTGCGGCCGCATCAATCTCGAATTTCGGCGACCACAAGGTGCCGGCGACCTTCACGGGAACAAGGGTCCATCCGTCACCGGTTCGGGAAAGCACCGATACCAGGTCCCTGCCCCCGATCTTCGAAGCAAGCGCCTGCGACAAACGCATATCCAGGGAAAGATCAAGAGATCCGTCCAACCCGATCATGCCCGCAGGCGCCATGCGAACCTCGTCGCTTGTTAGGCGCGAATCGAGTGTGAACTTTCCCTCCTTCAACTGCACGTCCCCTTTCAGGGAGTCAAAATTGATCACCTCAAGTCTTTCGGTACCGATAAATCCGGCAAGACCGCCCGCAAGCCCGCTTCCTGTCAGGCGGCCGTTGGTGACATTCACATCCGCCGTTGACGTAAGCGACCGGCTGATATTGCGCCAGCTTATCCCCTCTCCGTTAATCGCCGCGTTTAGAAAAAAGTTGCCGTAAACGGTATTGGAAGCGGCAGGAAACAGGGCATTCAACAGATGTTCCGCCCGGGAGTCCTGCACGGATATATCCGCAGTATATGCAAGCGGCGTGCGGTCGAGCCGCGTCTCTGCCTTGCCTGAAATCGTCCCCCCGGCCACGTTGCCACGAATGTGGTTGACCGTAAAGACGTTGTCTTTGAGCTGGTATTGAAGGTCGAAATTATCCACTGCCAGCCCCTTGAAAACGGCATTGGCCACTCGTACGTCCCCTTTTACGTCCAGGGGAAGATCAAAAGGACCTGGCTCTGGCGATTTGGGCGTCCCGTCGGGCGGGGGAGCCGAAGAGCGATCGTCTTCGCCAGTTCCCATTGCCGCAAGCAGCCTGTCGATGTCGAGCCGCTCAGCCGTGAGGGTGTGGCGGATATATTTTATTTCTCCCATCAGATCCTTCGCAGTAAAACGCAATTGCAACGGTTCTCCGGCCGCTTGAATCAAAAGATTATCCGATGCGGCCGTATCGTTTTCAAGTCGTATCCCCCCGCTGATTTTCGGTGCCAGATCATTTATGGCAACGCTGACGTTTTCAAGGGTGATATCCCCTTTTTCAACAAGGGATTCCGGATTTTTCGGAGAGCCCTTCAAATGCATTTCCGCACCGATGCGCCCTTCCGGGCGCATCTCGAGTATCGGTTCCGCGAGCTTTGGCGGCACCGCCCCGACGATGTCGGACAGGGAGATCATCGGCAGGCGGGCCCGCATATCGAGAACCGGCGATTGGCCGTAAGACGCGACGCTTCCGGACAGGGCCAGCAGAATCCCGTTGACGTCCGCATCCGCCTTTGCAATGGCGATGTTTTCGGATGCCAGGTCCACATTTACGTCATAGTCCAATTGAAACCGGGCGTTTTCCACATGCGCGTCCGGCATATCGGCCGGCAGAAAATCGATTTCGGTCACGGATATCCGTCCGTCGGAAGCCACCCTATCCGCTGTTGCATCCGCCCGGATGTCCACGCCAAGCTTCATAGAGGACAGCTTCCCCGGAAAATCGTCCGGCGCATACACCATGAATGGAGTTACATCCAGGTTCTCTGTCCGGATAGACGCTCTCACACGGCGCGTTCCAGGGGTTATGGTGCCGTCAAGGTTTATCAAGGCGTTGTTTACCCGTACAGGCATATCAAATAGGTACGTGACAGGATCTCCGGCACCAGCGCTGCTTTTTGCAATGTGTAATCCGCCGCTGACAGGGGGCGTCGGGTCTTTCAAGGCAACGCTGACGTTTTCAAGGGTGATGTCCCCTTTTTCAACAAGGGATTCCGGATTTTTCGGAGAGCCCTTCAAATGCATTTCCGCACCGATGCGCCCTTCCGGGCGCATCTCGAGTATCGGTTCCGCGAGCTTTGGCGGCACCGCCCCGACGATGTCGGACAGGGAGATCATCGGCAGGCGGGCCCGCATATCGAGAACCGGCGATTGGCCGTAAGACGAGACGCTTCCGGACAGGGCCAGCAGAATCCCGTTGACGTCCGCATCCGCCTTTGCAATGGCGATGTTTTCGGATGCCAGGTCCACATTTACGTCATAGTCCAATTGAAACCGGGCGTTTTTTACATGCGCGTCCGGCATATCGGCCGGCAGAAAATCGATTTCGGTCACGGATATCCGTCCGTCGGAAGCCACCCTATCCGCTGTTGCATCCGCCCGGATGTCCACGCCAAGCTTCATGGAAGAAAGCTTTCCCGGAAAATCGTCCGGCGCATACACCATGAAAGGGAAAACGTCCAGTTCCTGTATACGGACATCCGCGGTGACGCCCTGCGTCACCGGGCTTACCGTACCGGAAACGGAAACCGGGGCGCTGTTTATCTTCGCGGACACATCAAAGGGAAACGGCCGATCCGGGGAAAGGTCGGTAACAGAGACCATCAATTCGGACAAGAGATATTCCCGGTCCACCATTTGGTCTATAAAAACAAGCCGGCCGCCGGAGATGACAATTTCATTGACGAGCAGGTCGATGGGCATCCCGCCATCTGCTTCAGCGCCTTCTTCCGTCGCTTCCGCAGGCGTTCGGGCCTCGTCTTCATCGGATTTCCCTTTGTCCAGCAGGTCGCTGAAGTTGAACTTTCCGTTTTCATAGCGCTCTATGTGTATTTTGGGTGAAACCAGCCTCACTTCGTCCACGATGACAGCACGGCGAATGAGCGGCCACAGCTGGTAACGCAACACCAGGGACTGGGCAAAAACGAAATCCTCCGGTTCGTCCTTTCCCCCGATCCTGAAATCGGAGAGCACGATTCCGGAAAAAAGACGCACTTCGATATCACCGATGGATACCGGCCTGTTCAGCTGCTTTTCGGCCAGTGGAATCACCACCTGGCGAACCCTTTCGGGGGTGATGAGGATTTTTGCTGCAACCAGCAGCCCCACGACGGCCACAACGAGAATCACTGCGAGAATGCCGATGACCTTGATGAGCTTTTTCATCTCCTGATTTTCCCTTCACGCGACACACATTGCAAAAAAAATCAAATATTATTTCAAGCGGCCGAATATATGGGCTCGCAAAAACGGAACGTTCGGGTATATTCAAATATTACCGTCCACTTTTGAAAAAGCAAGCCGTTATGACAAAATCTCCGTTTCCGGCGCGTCAACAAAATAAGGGCTCAGTACCCCGCCGGATCCACGTTTCTACGGGTTGACTTTATCCGGGAGCGCTTTGTTTTTTGATCCATCCGCCGCTGCCTTGCCTGAAAACCCGGTTGAGTGGGTTTTCGATGCTTGATCGGCGCCGTTGCCTTCTGGATAAGCAAATAAAGTCGCCGGACGGCTTCTTCCCGGTTGGCTTCAAGGCTTCGGTATCGCATGGATTTGATGACAATAACACCGGACTTGGTAATACGCTGGTCTTTTGTGGCCAAAAGGCGCTCTTTATATTTGTCGGGCAGCGAAGAGGATTTTATATCAAACCGCAAATGTATGGCGGTGGCGGACTTGTTCACGCTCTGCCCGCCCGGCCCTTTTGCGCCGATTCCGGTAAGCTCGATTTCATTGTCCGGTATCTCTATTATATCTGAATTGTTCCGCATGGTAAAATATAAAGCGCCGAGCCGTCAAGGCTGGCGCTTTTTCATGGTTATATGGTTACAATCTCCGGCGGCCCCCTATGCCGCCGGCCGGATCAGGAGGCCCTGATTTTGTAGATCAACGCTTTTCCTTCCTCCTGCAACGGCGCATACTCCTCCGTTTTGGATTCCTTCAGACGTTTGTAGGCAGCTTGAAGCAATTGCGCCGGATTTTCCACGTTTTTTTCATGGATGGAGGCAATGCCGTAATACAGGGACAGGCGAAATCGTATATTTTCATGATCAAACGGATGGCTGTCCAGGTAGTCCTGCATCTGCCGGACCAGCCCCTCCGGCATATCCCCCCTTGCATCGGGAAGCACCAGTACGAACTCGTCCCCGGTGAACCGGGCAATAACATCTTCCGGACGAGCCAACGACCGGATGGTTCTGGCAACGTATTGGACCGCCATGTCGCCGTACTCATGGCCGTATAACTCGTTTAATCCATTGAAGCCGTCCAGGTCCAGAAACAGTACCGAAAGGCCCTTTCCATGAAGCAATGACATGCTGAATTTCCGCTTCAGCTCTGCCACCAGGGACGGCCGGTTCAGCAACCCCGTCAAGGGATCATGAAGATGCAGGCGCCGGAGTCTTTCATGGGCGGAAATTTTGGAAAGACATAACGATACTTGCAGCATGAACTGCTCGATCAGACTGTTGTCCGTGGCCGGTGCAAACCGGTTGGAAACAAAATGCCCGAAATTCATGGCGCCGACAAGCGTATTGTCAATGTAGAGCGGCATAATCGCCAGGGAACGCACGGTAAAATTATGGTTACCGGGAAAAAACGAGGAATAGGGTGACGTGTAATTACAGGCATAAACCGGTTTGCAGTCGTCTGTAACAAACCGTTCAAACTGGGAGGCCTGTATAAAAGCTGCATGCTTATTGACCGCTTCATTCTCCATTGCAGGGGATACCAAATCGGCAAGGGGGGTGCCTTCAATAACAGTAAGCCATACATAGGGCATTTGAAAAATTCGCTTGATCCCGGGGAGAATGGACTCAAAAAAATCCGCAAGGGTAAAAACGGAAAGCATCTTCCATTCGATACCGGCGCAATTTTGCCGGTAGTCTTCGTAGTCTTTTGTTCGTTTTACGATATTTTCAAAATCGTTTTTCTTGATAATTCGCAACATGTCGGCACCGTTCATCCGGCAGGGCTCGCCGTTTTTCCGCTTGAGGCATTCAAATTCTTCAATAAATTGCTTGATGCAACTGCCGACGGGTGCGTCTTGCATATAACACCTCTTTGGTGATCGCTATGGTTATATAAAAAAGATGGCTTCGTAACGTTCAATATCTGCGTTGCGCTTCATTGTGAACTTTTTTCTTCGCCATCTGAAAATCGACTTTTACGAATAAAAATTACGCTTCTTTGAAATTCGTGCAAATTCAATGCCATAAAAACAATTTCACATCGCGGGCAAACTGACCGGGGGGTCATAATACCAGAATCAGGCACCGCAAGAAAGGAGAGTGGACGGCAAAAACCGTTCAACCCGGCAATAACGGAACACGAGCGTATCAGGCTGCATGGTGCGACCACCTGATTGGAAAACGCCGGTACAACATATCGATATCCGGCGAAAAAGGGAAACTGTTTTATTTTGTATACACCTGTCTACAAAACACAACGTAGCCTACAGGAGAACTCGCTAAAATTCAAGCGATTAAAACCTGCTCTTTCAATTCGAAAAACAAAAACCCCTTTTCACCGGATTTCATGGCTTTTCGCGAGAGTCGAAGTCCAGTTCGGCATAATAATCCAGAGACGCTGGATTGATAAGGGCTTCGCGGTTGGTGACCGGTTTGTTCTCCAATATGTTCTTTACGGCGATCTCGACTTTTTTCATGTTAAGGGTATAGGGAATATCGGGAACTTCGATGATCCTGGAAGGAACATGGCGCGGGGACGCCTCGCTTTTGAGCCGGTTTCGGATTTCCCTGTCCAGCGATTCGGTAAGGCGGCTTCCCTCCCCCATTTTTACAAATAATATCACCTGTTCATCCCCGTTTTGTTTCCGTCCGGTCACAAGTGAGTCCTGGATCTGAGGAAAAGCCTCAACAATACGGTAGATTTCAGCGGTTCCGATCCGCACGC
This sequence comes from Desulfobacteraceae bacterium, assembly GCA_011389935.1. Lineage (GTDB taxonomy): Bacteria > Desulfobacterota > Desulfobacteria > Desulfobacterales > Desulfosalsimonadaceae > B1SED10-16. Next base: position 50,499 of record JAABTJ010000013.1, on the reverse strand, counting down.
CGCCGGGGTTTAACGTTGCATCGGAACGGCCGTAAATCTTGACGCCGCCGTGGTCATAGATTTCGATAAAATCCCCGTGCCGCCAAACGCCGGAATACACGTCGAAATAGGCGGAGCGGTACCTTGAACCATCCGGATCGTTCCAGAAATAGAGCGGCATGGAAGGAAACGGTGCCGTGCAGACCAGCTCCCCCTGCCGGTTTTTCACAGAATTTCCGTTTTCATCAAAGGCCTCGACCTTCATACCGAGCCCGCGACACTGCAATTGACCGGCATACACCGGCCCCATGGGATTTCCCAATGCGAAGCAGCCGTTCAAGTCCGTACCGCCGGAAATCGAAGCCAATTGGACATCCGGTTTTATGGCATCGTAGACGAAGCGGAACCCCTCTTCCAGCAGGGGGGAACCGGTGGAAAGAACGGCCCTCAACGCAGACAGATTCAAATCATCCCCGGGACGAAATCCGGTGTTTTTCAGGGCCGTGAGATACCCGGCGCTGGTGCCGAATACGGTGATCCCCTCTTCTTCCGCCATCTTCCATAACGCGGTTTCATCGGGGTAAAAAGGGTTTCCTTCGTAAAGAACAATTGTGGCCCCGGTTGCCAGGGATGCCACGAGCCAGTTCCACATCATCCAGCCGCAGGTGGTGAAGTAAAAGATGACGTCCTTCCGGGTAAGGTCCGTGTGGAGGACCAGCTCCTTGAGCTGATTGACCAGTATACCGCCGGCCCCCTGGACCATGCACTTGGGAAGGCCCGTGGTCCCGGAGGAATACATGATATAGTGCGGATGATCCGCCGGGAGCTGCGTAAACTCAATTTTTCCGGATTCATTCCCTTTTTTGAAGTCATCATACGGCACCCCCCTGGAAATGCCGGAAAGATCTGTCGGCTCGCTGGCATAGGAAACAATCACGATCTTCCGGATGGAAGCAATACGCTTTTCGATCTGGGCAATTCGTTCCAGGCAGTCCATGGGCCTGCCCTTGAAGGTATATCCGTCCGCGGCAAACAGAACCGTCGGCTCGATCTGGCCGAAACGGTCCAGGATGGATTGTATGCCAAAATCCGGGGAGCACGAGGACCATGTCGCCCCGATACTCGCAGCGGCGAGCATGGCAATGACCGTCTCCGGAATATTGGGCATGAAGCCGGCAACCCGGTCGCCGGGTTTTACGCCGGTCTCCGCAAGGGCGGCAGCCACCCGGGCCACCTCCGAGTAGAGCGCTGCATAGGTGATATAAACAGGCGGCCGGTTTTCCCCCCTTGCAACAATGGCAATGCCTTCATCCCGGTACCGAAGGAGATTTTCCGCAAAATTCAGTCTGGCCCCCTCAAACCACATGGCGCCGGGCATTTTTGTAAGATCATCCACGACCCGGTCATACGGGGATGAGGCGACAATACCGGTAAAATCCCATACCGCTGCCCAGAAATCAGGGATCCGGTTTACCGAGAATTCGTACAAATCGTCATACCCGTCGATCTCAAGCCCGTACCGGTCGTTGACGAACCCAATAAAACGAAACATATTGGTTTCCCTGACCCTCTTCTCAGACGGCTGCCAGAGTATTTCGGCCATGGTCATCTCCTTTTTACTTCCTTCCGGTCAACTCCTTGGGAATCCGGCCGGAGTGGACGGTTTCCGAACGCAGCCGGCGGCCTAAAATTTTTTCCACCATGCCACCGGCGGCAAGGAGCCTGTCGACATCCAGGCCCGTATCGATCCCCATCTCGTCCATCATTACGACCATGTCCTCGGTCGATACCAGGCCGGTAATCGAAGGATCTTTGTAGTAGTACTCCCCGGTCCCGCCGGTGGGCACCCGGTCCACGAAATTCGCGGGCTGCCCCCCGGTCCCGCCAAGCGTGGATTCATAATGGGTGATCCCGGCGTGCAGCGCCGCCAGTACATTGGCAAGACCCCATCCGCGGGTCACGTGGAAATGGGCGATGTGCTTGGATGTGTCCGGGATATCGTCCAGAATCATGGAGAAATAATCATATACCCGGTTGGGGGGGGCGGATCCGTCATGGTCGGCATGCTCGATGTCGTCTGCGCCGATGTCCAGCCAGCGCCGGGTGAATTCCACGGCCTTGCGCATGTCCGTCGGGCCTTCAATGGGGCAGCCCCATATCGTACTCACGGTGCCGCAGACCTTAATTCCGGCGTCGTGAGCCCTGGGAATGTATTTTTCACACATTTTCCAGTATTCTTCCAAGGATGTGCCGGAATTCGTCTTGTGGTGCGATTCGGAAGTCGACACCATAAACAGGATCCGATCCGGGCCATGGCCGTTCTTCCTGGCCTCGATGGCCCGGTCGACCGCCTGCTCGCGAATGGTGATGGATGTGGTTTCCACCTCGTCAAGCAGGTGAGCCACGCGTTTGCTCTTGAAAAGCATCTTGTACAGTTCATCGGCGTCTTCAAACTGCACCATCCGCTTGGGATTTCCGAAATTGGTCACCTCCAGCCGCCGGATGCCGGATAAGATCAACTCTTCGAGCACCCAGAGCTTGGCGCGGGTCGGCACAAAGATCTCCTCGTGCTGGAACCCGTCCCTGACAGTAATATCGCCGATCACGACCTTCTTTGGAAAATTCAGCTTGCCCATTCATTCCTCCTGAAACGGTAAATGGTTATTATATGCTGTAAATAATTACGAGCGCATCAAATTTCTTCGAAGAAGAAAAAAAGGTTACAATTTCAAACGCCGGCTGTCGGTATTGCCCGTAGCAACTGTGAGGCCCATGGGGCATCTCTATGGCTCGATACGCCGCGTCCTGAAAACTCGCCCCTATCGGGGCGCAAACAATTCAGGACGACTGGCTTATCTTCGCCAAGAGCTGCCGCCAGGCCCTCCCAATGTTGCTCCGGGCAATACCGCCGCCGTCTTTATGAAATTTTACCATTTGATAACTTCACAACCAAAGGCAGTTTCCCTTATGTATGATTTTTCCGCTAAGCCATTTTAAACGGTTATTCTGTAATTAAAAATTTGATTGATGGCTATAGATGCTGCCGGAAGGCAACATTGGGAAGGCTTGGTTGATAGCTCTTGGCGAAGTGCAGCAAAACCTCCTGGATTGTCTGAGTCCCGCCATCGGCGGGGCGAGTTTCCAGGATGTTGCGAAACAAGCCATAGAGATATCACCAAGCCCTCACAGTTGCCAAAGGGAGCATCCACAGCCATCCGTGAAATTCAATCTTTTCCCTTTTATCTTTAAAATCTGAAATTACCAAACGACGGATCCCCGACCGGCCGGATATGGCTTACTTCCAGTGCCATTGCCAGCCAATCGCGAATCTCTGAAAATTTCAGCACCCGATCGCTCAGCAGCCTGGCGCCGCAGTAGAACGGATGCGCTTCGCCGTCGTATTTTTCCACCATTTTTTCGTAAAAGCGGCTTCGCTCCTCATCGGTCATGGGCTCGCCCGAAGCTTCCCGCTTCCGATCCTCGATGGAGAGCAGTACGCCCCCGGCGCTCCGGCCGCTCATGACCGAGGTCCGGCTCCGCATGGTGTGAAACAGAAACTTCGGCCTGTACGCCCTGCCACACATGCCGTAGTTGGCAGCACCGTTGTCCTGCCCGATAACGAGCTGGATTCGGGGTACCTGTGCGCAGGAAACCGCACGGACCATGTCCGCACCGTATTTGCCGATGCCGTTGTGCTCCGCGTCGGAGCCGACCATGTATCCGGGCGACCCCTGGAGAAATATAATGGGGATTTTTTCATGGCTGCAGCGAACGATCCATTCCGCTGCCTTGCGCGCGGCTTCTTCGAAGATCACACCGATCTTGTTGGAGGCAATGATTCCCGCAGGATACCCTTTCAGGCGGATTCTGCCGGTAACCAGATTATCGCCTCGCCCGGGCGCATAATGTTTCTTGTATTCGGAAAAAACGCTGTCATCAGCGATCGCCTCTATAATGGCATGGGCGTCGATGGCCTGGGAACCGGTCGTCGGAAGGATGTCGTACAACCGTTCAACAGGATGTGCCGGGGGGCGCTCTTCATACCGGTGCAAGTGAATATTCTGCAATGGGGCCAGGGACAATATCTCTTTGACCCGGTCGATGGCCTGGTCCTGGTCTTTGCAGAAATGGTCGGCTCCGCCGGAAACATGGGTGTGCACCCTTGCCCCGCCCAGATCTTCCGCGGAAATTTCCTCGCCGGTGGCCATTTTTACCAGGGGGGGGCCGCCAAGAAACGAGTAGGACATTTTATCGATCATGACCGACTCGCAGGCCATGAACACGATATACGCACCCCCTGCGGTATTGCCGCCGGTGCTCATGGTGACCTGTTTCAACCCCTTGGCGGACATGCGGGCCATGTTGTAAAACATCGATCCAAAGTGTCCGTCATCGGGAAACACTTCCACCTGCATCGGCAGGAAAGCCCCGCCGGAATCGGCGATATAGACGCAGTTAAGGCCGTTTTCCTCGGCAATGGCCTGTGCCCGTATATGTTTTTTCAGGGTTATGGGAAAATAGGTGCCCGCCTTGACGCGGGAATCGTTTGCAATAATCATGGTCCAGTTGCCGTAAATCTTGCCAAGGCCGGTGACGACGCCGGCGCAGGGGACATCCTCCACGCCGGGATAATTCATCCCGAAACCGGCGATACGGGAAAGCTCAAAAAATTCCGTGCCCGGATCAATAAGGCGTTCAATCAACTCCCGGACCGGCTTTTTCCCCTGCTTTGCCAGCCGGTCGATGGCTTTCTGCCCTCCGGGCATGGTCGCTTCAGCGACCCGTTCATCGAGCCTGGCTTCCTCGCGTAACCAGTGCTGCCTGTTTTCGCTCATCAATGCGCTCCCCTGTATGCTCTAATAGTAATGGCCTTTGAAAAATCCAATATCTGAAAACTTTCATCCAACCAAAAATAGAGTTGCTATTTTCCTTCATACACCGGTTTTCGTTTTTCCAGAAATGCGGAGATGCCTTCCATTCGGTCTTTCGTCGGAATGGTGATCCAGTAGGCGTTCGATTCAATGGCCAGCCCGGTGTTCAAATCGGTTTCAAGACCGGCGTCAATGGCGTACTTGGCCTGACCGATAGCGATGGGGCCACCCTCGCATATCATCCGTGCCATCTTCATGGCCTCGTCCATCAGCAGATTCGGCTCACAGATCTGGTTGACAAGCCCGATATCCAGCGCCTCTCTGGCGTCCACCCGCCGACCCGTAAAGATCAGCTCCTTTGCCTTGCCCCGGCCGATAAGCCGCGGCAGGCGCTGGGTACCGCCGGCGCCAGGAATGATGGCCAGGCGTGTTTCGGTCAATCCCATGGAGGCGTTCATCGAGGCGATACGGATATCCGAAGCCAGGGCCATCTCTGTCCCCCCCCCCAATGCAAATCCGTTTACCGCCGCAATGACCGGTTTGTTCAAGGATTCAATATCAGAAAAGAGGCGCCGAATGGTATAAATGAACTCCCGGACACGGAGTTCCGGCATGGTGGAGCGCTCTTTCAGGTCCGCCCCCGCACAGAAGGCCTTTTCCCCGGCCCCCGTGATAATGACGACCCGGATATCCGGATTGAACCGAATCGACGCCACTTCTGCCTTGATGGCATTGAGCATGTCAAAATTGACGGCGTTCATGGCATCCGGCCGGTTCAACGTCAACACGGCAACCTGTTCATGGGTTTCAGACAGAAGAACGCTTTCGGTATTCGCCATTACTCCCTCCTGTGTGTGGAACGTTGGAATTACCAAGTGGATTTATAAAAAATATGGAACCGTGCAGAAGGAAATGCCAATCAGCAGCCGATATAGCGGGAAATCACCAGACGCTGAATTTCAGATGTGCCTTCCCCGATATCGAGCAGCTTCTGGTCCCGAAAAAAACGCTCCACGTTGTATTCCTTCATCAACCCGTAACCGCCGTGTATCTGAACGGCATTGTCGGCAATGCGCCCCATCAGTTCGGAGCAGTAAACTTTTGCCATTGCGGCTTCCTTCTGAAACGGCCGTTTTTTGCTGCGAAGCCAGCAGGCCTTGTAAAGCAGGTTCCGAGCACATTCAAGCTCGGTGGCGGCATCCGCCAGCTTAAAGGCAATGGCCTGAAACCGGGATATGGGCTTTCCGAACTGAACCCGCTCTTTTGCATACTTCAGGGCCGCCTCATACGCCCCCTGCGCGCCGCCAAGCCCCATGGCAGCAATGGAAAGGCGTCCACCGTCCAGGGTCGAGAGCATCTGGTGAAACCCTTCCCCCGGTTTTCCAAGAACATTTTCTTCGGGTATGCGCACATCGTCAAAATACAGTTCGGCGGTATTCGATGCGCGCCACATCATTTTCCCGTGCATGGGAAGGGCTTTGTACCCGGGCGTTCCCTGTTCCACCAGAAAACAGGTATATTCCGGTCTTCCGTTTTCCTTGTGCCCGGTAATGGCCTGAACCGTCACGCCCATGGAAAGCTCGCAGGCGGCATTGGTGATAAATATCTTTGAACCGTTTAACACCCATTCCTTGCCGTCCTGGATCGCAGCCGTTTTTGAGGCCCCCGCATCCGATCCGGCCGTGGGCTCGGTCAATCCGAATCCCCACAATCCTTTCCCGGTGCAGAGCGTCGGGAGGTATTTTTCCTTTTGACGTTTTGTGCCGAAATAGTTGATCGGTCCGATGCCCAGGGAATTTCCAGCAGCAATGGTTGCCGCCTGGGACCCGTCGACACGCGCAATTTCTTCCACGGCAATAATGTAGGAAATATAATCGAGTTCCTGGCCGCCGTATTCTTCCGGAACAAACATGCCGAACAGACCGATATCCCCCATTTTTTTGGTCAACTCAGGGGAAAACGCCTCCTGCTCGTCCAACGCCATGGCAACGGGGGCGACCTCCTTTTCGGCAAACTTCCGGACTTCCTTCCGAATCATTTCCTGCTCTGTATTCAAGTCAAAATCCAATGCCCACCTCCCCGAAATCCATCTGAATAATCGTCATCACAGGATATCGCATTCAGCGATCGTTGCTGATTTCTTCACGGTATCCTGTAGATGGGAAAAGACGCTGTTTGCTATGATTACGACTGTTTTCGGGAAAAATAACGTAAACGTAAACTATTGTAAAGGAGATTTAAAAAAAAAATTACATTCAACAATCTTGACACGCAATACTTGATGCTTATATTAATTTTGCTTCAAATTACTGATATAACATAATATTAACACAAAAAAGGCTACAAAAAAACGTTTTGTTTCGTCCAATCTGGAATAGAGAAAGAAAAAGTCCTGGAAGGCGTCAAAAACGATAACAAAGGAGGGCTGTCACATGTTCACAAGAGGATTGCTGAATTTTCCAACATATGGCTTGAGAACGCACTTTGAAGAGCTTGACCGTATGCGGCGGCACCTGGATCAAGTATTTCAGCAGGTGGACCCTTCCGCAATCGCCGGCGGAACTGCGGGCGTTTTTCCCCTGGTAAACCTGACAGAAACACCGGAAGCATATGTCCTGCGTGCCGAATTGCCGGGTGTGGCGGGCGAAGAACTGGAGATTCAAACCATGGGACGCAATATTACCATCAGCGGAGAACGCCGCATCGCCGTTGACCGTTCGGCGAAATACCATCGAAGAGAGCGGGAAGGCGGACGTTTTTCCCGCGCCATCGCCCTTCCCGGGGAAATTGATCGGGACAAGATTTCGGCCACACTGAAAAACGGCATTCTTCAAGTGACAATTCCCAAGGCCGAAGCGGCGAAACCCAGAAAAATTGACATAAAATAAACATCTCGGGTGAACAATATCGAAAGGAGGGCTTGGCAAATGACACACCATGACGAAGGCAAAGAAATCCAGGTCGGAAAGAAGCAGGAGGTCTCCGGCGCAACGGAGCATACCCGATCCGGTCCGGTGTTTATTCCGCCTGTCGATATATTCGAAACCGAAAATGAGATCAACCTCCTGGCGGATATGCCGGGCGTAAAATCGGACAATGTTGATATTGATCTCCGGGAAAACACGCTCACCATCGCCGGAGAAATCGAACCGTTGGAACAGGGAGAGGAAGAGGATTTGCTTGTAGAATACGAGGTGGGAAGGTATTTCAGGCAGTTTACGATCCCCGAGCTGATCGACCAGGAAAAGATCGATGCACATCTTTCTGAGGGGGTTTTGAAACTCGTGCTGCCGAAGGCAGAAAAGGCAAAACCGAGGAAAATCGAAATCCGGTCCTGACAGCCGGGCCGGCTAACGCGTTACAACCACTATCAAGCGTGGGGGCATGTGAAATATTGCCCCCACAATTCATTTTGGCTTTTTCTACCCGGCTTGGTTGTCAATACTGATGGACTCGAAAAAAGTCGATTTTCAGATGGCTCCGTAAAAAGTTCAAGATCAAGGCTTGCGTGATTTCGAAGAATGCAGCGTACTTAGCCGTACGTAAAATTCTGAGAAATCACGCGTAACGCAGATATTGGACTTTTTACGGTGCCATCAATACTTCTCATCCGCAAATTCCAGCCACCCCCCGGCCTTGACCAGCGCCCGGTCGAAGTCCGAGATGGAAAATCCGATTTCAGCCGTTTTGCCTTCAGAGGAAACGTGCAAAACGCCTTTTTCCAGGTCCGCCTCGATGGTAGCTTTCTTTCCGGCAAATTCATCAAGGATCCGGTCGATCTCTTCGGAAGGCAGCTCAATGGCCAGCATTCCGCAATTAAACATGTTCTGGCGAAAAATCCGGGCAAAGCTTTCGGCGATGACCATTCGAATATCGTTTACCTCAAGCGCCCAGGGGGCGTGCTCCCGGGAAGAGCCGCAACCGAAGTTGGCCCGGGTGACAATCACCCGGCGGTTTGCGATATCGTGTGCCGGATCAAACCCCTCAAGGGCAAGATCCTCGAGCAGGTACGGCTTGAGCGCTTCTTTGCTTATTTCGGTCAGGTACTTCGCCGGGATGATTTCGTCCGTGTTAATGTCGCTTCTATCCAGAAACAAGACGCTGCCGCTGAAATGATTCATGATCAAACCCCTCGCTTTATCCTTTGTACAGGTTGGAATTGGTTATACAGCCGGCAAGGGCGGTTGCCGCTGCTGTTGCCGGGCTCATAAGATGCACCATTCCCCCTTTGCCCATGCGACCGTTGAAATTCCGGTTGGTCGTGGACGCGCAGACCTCTCCCTCGGCAATAACGCCGCAGCTCATCCCCAGGCAGGCGCCGCAGGTCGGATTGGTCACGCAGAAACCGGCATCCATGAATGTTTTGAGAATACCTTCTTCCATGGCCTGATTGAATATGCCGGGCGTGGCCGGGGATACGACGCCCCTCACGGAATCGCTGATCCGTTTCCCCATCAACACCCCGGCCGCCGCACGGAGGTCTTCCATGCGGCCATTGGTGCATGAACCGATGTAGACCTGGTCCACGGGGGTTCCTTCCATTTCAGACACCGGTTTCACATTATCCGGCCTGTACCCGAAGGTGACCAAAGGGGCAAGTGCGGATGCGTCGATTTCAATGATCTTGTCGTATTCGGCATCCGGATCCGGGAGCCAGGACCGGTAATCGGCAAGCGCATCTTCTTTGGACGGATATTGATCGCTGATAAACCGCCACAGGTACTCCACCGTGGTTTCATCCGGATAGCAGATGCCGGATGTTGCGCCGGCCTCGACCGCCATGTTGCAAAGGGTCATCCGCGATTCCATGCTCATTTTTTCAACCACAGGCCCGGCAAACTCGATCACCCGGTCTGTGGCACCGTTAACCCCGATTTTTCCGATGATATGAAGGATCAGGTCCTTGGCAAAGACGCCATCGGGCAAATCCCCATTGATGATGATTTTCATCGATTTGGGATAGCGAAACGCGCAAACGCCTTTCAATATCCCTACGGCCAGATCCGTGGTGCCGACGCCTGCGGCAAACGCGCCGAATGCACCGTGGGTGCATGTATGGGAATCCCCCATGATGATGGTATACCCCGGCCGCACAAATCCTTTTTCCGGAAAAAGGGCATGGCAGACCCCGTTTCTGCCCACGTCGAAAAAGTTTTTTAGATTGTGCCTGCGGGCCCATTCCCGTAAAATCTTCCCCTGAAGCGCTGTCTTGGAGTCCTTGGCGGGCGTGACATGATCGATGACCGCCATGATTTTATCGGAATCAAAAACCCGGTCCTTCCCCTTGGCCGCCAAGTCGTTTATGGCCACGGGTGTGGTGATTTCATGGCAGAATACCGCGTCCAGGGAAATCACGTGAATATCGCCTGCCGGGTTATCCGCGTGATGCGCGTCGAAAATTTTTTCCGCAATAGTTTTGCCAGCCATTTTTTCCTCGCTGAAAGTGCATTATCATCCACATCAACAACCATGTATTATCCAGTAAAAACAATCCTTCCCTTACCAGATATCCGCAAAAAATTAAATGGCAAACTCCCGCCTTGCCCATCTTTCTTTCATGGCTTCGGAATCTTCGGCAAAAAAACGCCCATAAACAGCAATTGAAATATCACTTTTGAAAAGTTATATACTGGTGTTGTCCGACTATGCAGAAAAAATGAACAGCGGAACAACCCGATTTTCAAACGCATCAATATGGATCATCCGGGAGAAAGCAATGCCGTTTATCAAGATGCCCGGGCTCAAAGGCATGCTCTACGTGCCGGAAGCCGGCGATGCCGCAAAAAAGAAGCATGCATGCAAAGACTGCTTTTCCTGCCAGATGTGCGGGGACAACCGCTGCAGCGTCTGCCTGGGGCAAACACCGGCCCCCTGTGCATGCCCACCCGGCAAAAAACCGGAAAAACCATGAAGGGGAGCGTTTTTGCAAAGGAGAGCCGGATCTATGAACCGGTGGAAAGCGTCTTTGCCTGGCACGAGCGGCCGGGCGCCATTGAGCGCTTAAGCCCCCCGTGGGACAGGATACAGCTTTTGAGCCAGAGCAACGGCATCGCCCCGGGGAGTGAAGTCCGCCTGAAAATTACCCCGCTCCGGGGGCTCCCGATGAACTGGACGGCCCGGCACACGGTCTATGAAAAAAACCGCCTTTTTCAGGATGTCCAGGAAAAAGGGCCGTTCGCCAGATGGGTCCACACCCATAGCTTCACCCCGGACGGCGGGGACGCCTGCGTCATGGAAGACCGGATCGAGTATGCCCTCCCCTTTCATGGCTTATCCGGGGCCGTTTTTGGAAACACCGTCAGAGACCGCCTGCATAAAATCTTTACGTACAGGCACCATACAATCGCTTCCGATTTGGCGGCCCACCGGAAATACGGGCTTTTGCCAATGAACATCCTGATTTCAGGGGCCCGCGGCCTGATTGCATCCACGTTGATCCCTTTTTTCACTACCGGCGGGCACCGGGTGGTCCGCCTTGTCCGAACCCCTCCTGCGCCAATATCCGATGACATTTATTTCAATCCGTCCCGGGGCGTCATCGATGCGGAAAAACTGGACAATATCGATGCAGTTGTCCATCTTGCCGGTGAAAATATCGGAAACAGCCCATGGACAGGCGCCAAAAAGAAAAGGATCCTGGAAAGCCGCACGCGATCCACGGCCCTTCTGGCAGAGACCCTGGCAAAAATGAAAAATCCGCCGAAATTGTTTGCCTGCGCCTCCGCCATCGGATATTACGGAAACCGCGGCGAAGAAGTGCTTGGGGAAAACACTGGACCCGGGGACGATTTCATATCCACGGTCTGTAAACAATGGGAGGCATCGGCTGCGCCGGCCATCAGTGCAGGGATCAGAACGGTTTTCCTGAGAATCGGCGTTGTGCTGACCCCCGCGGGCGGCGCCCTGCAGAAACTGCTGCCGTTATTTTCCGCGGGTCTTGGCGGTCCGATTGGAACCGGAAACCAGTACATGAGCTGGATCGGCATCGACGATGTGGCGGACGCGGTTTTGCATATCGCGGCAACCCCTTCCATTGAGGGGCCGGTCAACCTCGTCTCCCCTGAACCGGCGGCAAACCGTCACTTCGCAAAAACGCTCGGCAGGGTCCTTTCAAGACCCGCGTTGGTCAAGGTACCGGAAACTGTCGTAAAAATGGTTTTCGGGCAAATGGGGAGGGAAACCGTGCTTTCAAGCACCCGGGTTATACCGGAAAAACTTGCGGCATCCGGCTACGAGTTCCGGCATCCGGAACTGACATCAGCTCTTTCGCACCTATTGGGCAAAACAAAATAGAACCACAGGGCACCATGAAAATACCATACAAGCTGCTGTTCATGATCATGATGACCGTCGCCCTTGCATTCGGGTTTCTGGCACTGCTCTGGCCGCATGACACATATGGCTATGAGCGCCTCCATATTTTTCTGTTCAACCTGTGCACGGGCTGCACCATACTGCTTCATTACACCGAACCCCGGGACACGCTCTCTCCCAGGGTCCGCTGGTTCCTGCTTCTGAGCGTCGCATATGCCTTCAGCGCCTTTTTGAACATCTATGTGCCCGTACTGATCGTGACCCCGTTTCTCGTGGCGATCGTAGAGGCCATCCGCATCCGGAAGTTCTCTTTTTTCCCGTGGGATTTTTTCAGAAAACAGGTGTCCGTCTCCGACAAATTCCACCATGCCGCCCTGCTCTGCCTGTCCATCGGCATGGTCATCGCGGCACTGGTGATCATCAATGCGGAAATTTACCACTTCATCACCATCCCCAAGCTTGCGCTCAACCTGTTTTTCCTGGGCTATTCCTTCCCCCTGTCCCTGATTACCATGTCCCTGGTTTTTTCGATCATGGAAAACCATGCAGGTAAGGTCGGTCTTCTCAAAAATGCGGCATTCTGGCTGATTAACCTGGGCGTGATCATTTTTTTCGGGTTTATCCTGGCAGAAGTGTTTCTGCCCCAGATCGCCGTCAGCACGGTTTTGTTCGCCTCCGTGGTAATGGTCTTTTACCTCTTCATCCGCCTGGGAAAAAACCTGCAGCAGAAACAGTTTTTGATATCGGGCATGGGTTTTCTGATTGTCACGTCCGTGACCGGCATTGCCTACATTTTTATGGAATTTGCGCCGGGTTATGATTCTGCCCGGCTGATATGGCTCATGCGGCTCCATTCCTTTTCAGCGCTTTACGGTTGGAATCTTTGCGGCCTGGCCATTATCTGCCGCTACAACGATTTTCCCATACAACTCCACTCCAAAAGCACCATTGTCCTTCACTGGCTGACCGTTTTGCTTTTTGCCCCCCTGGGCTGCTATTACCCCCTCATGGCGGTTGTCGCGACGATATCCTACGGCGTATACCTGTATATCATCCTGTTTTCCAAAGCCGACCATGGGAAAGCGGAAGCGCCCGTCGGCAGTTCATGAAGCAAGGAATTCCCCAATGACGCCGGCGACTTTTCGGGGAAACGCCCCGTGGATATCGTGGGAGGCTTCCGGAATGCTGTATACGCGCGCCCGGGGGAGGCTTTTTGCGGCATTATCCGCAATGGCCATGTATCTGGCATCCTTTTCTCCGTATAGAAGGGCCGCGGGAAACGGTGCGGACGCCAGGCCCGGCAGCAGGTACGGCTGGTTTCCCACGCTCAACAATTCCATGGCCTTCTTGAGTTGAGCAATGTCGTTTTTTTGTTTTTCCGACTTGCGCCTTGCTTTGATCTCCGGGGAAAGTGTGCAAAACAGGTCCATATCGTGCCACCAGTCCAGAAAGGCGTCAAAATCCATCTTGCACCGGATATCGTCAAGAAGCCGGCAGTCCCGGTGATACCGCTCTTGCCGTTTGTGGGGATCGGCAATCCCGAATCCGGCCGACTCGAGGATCAGGCGATGCACGCGGTCCGGATCGGCCAGAGCCACCTGCTGGGCAAGGCGCCCCCCCATGGAATAGCCGTAGAGGGAAAACCGCCCGATGCCTGCGCGCAGAAGATCTTCAAGAATCATTGCTGAAACGTCTTCAAAGGACCGGAGGGCGTCCACGCACGACGATCCGGAAAACAGGCTTTTGCCGTGGCCCGGCAGATCGATTCCTACAGCACCAAGTTCTTTGGGCAGAAACGAAACCAAGGGTTCAAAAGCGGCCGCGCTTCCCATGAACCCGTGCAGAAGGACAAGGGGAAATTCGGTTTTTTCCCTGAAAAAGGTCAAGTGAAGGCACGTTTTCATAACTTCCCCCCAGCCATTTGCAGGGCTTTCTGCTTCAGGAAAGCCCGGTCTGTCTTGATGCCCGATGCCGTATCCGCGGGATTCATAAAGAGGATTCTTTTGGGAACCTTGAACCCGGGGAGGGTTTTTCTCAATTCCGATGCGATATCCGCAGGGTCCGGGACAAGGGGAGAAGAAACAAATGCCCAGGGAACATGGCCGAATTCCGGGTGGGGGGCGGGCACGACCACGGCTGCGTCAATGCCGTCGATGGCCATCAGGTGCCGCTCTATTTCAAAGGGGTTGATGTTTTCCCCGCCGGAAATGAATACGTCATCGGCCCGGCCGAGAATTCTCCAGTTGCCATCGGCGTCGGCTTTCCCTAAATCGGATGTGGCGAACCAACCCGATTCAAACGGAAAAATCGGCGTTTCATCCTCGAGGTAATATGCAAACCGGGTTTTTCCGCCAAGCCGGATGCGGCCGTCTTCACCGGTCGACAGTTTTCTGTGGGGGAGCAGCTTCCCGGCTGTCCTATATGCCGCCCGGTCGGAACCCGGCGCCACGGCCGTCACAAGGGAGCAGGATTCCGTGGATCCGTAGCTGGGGATGATTGGCAAAGAAAGGTCCAGTGCCTTGTCAATGACCCAGCCGGGTACCGGGGAGCCGCCCAAAAGGATCCCCCGCACATGTGAAAGCGCTTCCGGGATCCCGGGGGAGACCATGAAGCGAATCAGCTGGGTCGGGACAACGGAGATGAAACTGGCTTTTTTCTCTACAAGCGCCTGGTCAACGGCCTGCCGGGTGGGGAGGAATACGGCTGCGCCGCCGGACAAAAACGTGCGTGCAAAGATGGACAATCCGCCCACGTGATGGATCGGAAGGCTGACCAGCCACCGGTCATCAGGGGTAAGCCCGAAAAAAGAGATGACCCCGGCAGCGCTGTAAACATGGTTGCCGACGGTGTGCACCACTCCCTTGGGCCGGCCGGTCGATCCGGAAGTAAAGACCAGTGAGCATTCCCGGTCCAGGTCCACTTCCGGAAAATCAAAACCGCAAGCCTTCTCCATCCGCATATCCTGAAACAAGGTGTCGACCGGGATAAACCGGGGAGCGCCTTCCAGGGATATACGATCCCCAAGCCAATCCGGCCCGATAACCGCATCCGGCGAAGATTCCCTGAGCGCTTCTTCAAGAGGCGCATGGACGTTCAACGGGACAAACAGGTCGTGTCGGATCCAGGACAAAAAGAAAATCAGGAAATGGAGGGGGCTGTTCAGCATGTATACCGCAACACGGCTTCCGGGGGCGATTCCCAGCTGATCGAACCGGCGATAGAGCCATTGGGTTCGGCGGGCAATCTCTTCGAACGTGTAAATGGCGGGCTCCTGCCCGACAGCGACGATTGCCGGGAGATGCCGGTACGCGGCAAATACAGCGCTGACATCGAGGCGGCCGCCTTTTATAAAGTCTTCGGCCATCACAGGTCGATCTCCGTAAGCATCCGGTCATCCAATGAATCCTTTTCCCACAGCAGACTCACCCGGGCGGACAGGCGCCCGTTTTCCACCTGCAGAACGTTCTCTGCAAGATCGCTTTTCAGAAAGGAACCGGTGTCCAGACCATGGGCGATCCGATCCGCAGCGGGGACCTGCTGCAAAAAAAGCAGCAGACTGCAAATGCCGTACACCGAGTTGAAGGCGGAACTGACCACGGGCAAAAGCCTTTCGCTTTCCTTTTCAGAGAAATACCGCATCACCCCCCTGAACCCGGCCGGCGTCGAGGGCTTGACAACAACACGGGTAACGGCTTCGGGCAGTCCATGAAACCGGCAATTTTCTCTGTCCCAGTACACCGGCAGGGATTCGTCCACGGCAAGGGGCCAGCCAACCTCCCCCGCTTTTTCAAAATCCCCGTTTTCCAACGGCTCTTCCACATATTCCACAGGGAGATCCCGCATCTCCTGAAAATACCGTTCATAAACGGCAGGCGACAGCGACCGGTTCCCGTCCAGCCGGAGCAATAAATTTCTCCCTGCCCGTTCACAAAGACGCCGGATCGATGCGGCTTCCGCCTGCAGGGAAAGCCTGCCGATCTTGACCTTTATCGTTGAAAACCCGCACTGTAACAGCCTCTCTGCCTGCTCACGTTCCGCCTCCGGATCCATATCCGGAACAAACAGGCCGTTTATATCAGCTTCGATCCGTTTTTCCGGCCAATCCTCCACACCGACGCTTTTTCCCGCAGCCAGGGAAAATAACGCGCTTTCAATGCCGAAGTTGACCACGGGATGAAACGGCAAATCCGCAAATGAACCTGTTTTCGCCACTCTGGAAAAAGTATGGAGATCCTTTCTGCAGTCTTCCAGGGTAACCGCGTCCAGCCCCTGCAGCGGGGCGACTTCCCCGTACCCGGTATTCCCCTCGCCGTCCGCCACTCGCAGGAGAAACCCCTCCCGTTCCCGCAGGGTGTGTTTCCCAACGATCATGGGCCGCACGAACGGCAGGCGGAAATAATACACGCAAATATCGGTAATCATCATATCAATTAACGCCATGTACCCACAAATGGCCGATTTCACAGGGCGCGGGGGTCGCATTGTGAAATTTCCCTTTACCCTCTTCGCTTTTTAGGCTTTTCCGCTTTGCCCGGTTACAGCAAAACCCCTGCGGAAAACAATACCGCGTAAACGAACAGATACTGTCCGGCGGCAGCCAATATACGGTTGAACCCGGCATCCACAGGCGCACTTACAATCCCGATAAACCTTCGTACAAACGGAACCACGCCCGCAGATGCCAAAAGCACCCACGGCTGAGAAGGGTTTATCAAGACAAATAAAGCGGGCGTACAGAGCGCGGAAACGAGCAGCACTGCAACAAAGCCGCGCGCACCGTTCTCCCCGAGCATCACTGCCACCGTGTGCTTCCCGGCGGCACGGTCCGTATGAATATCGCGAAGGTTGTTGATCCCCATGAGCAATGCGGCCAGAAAGCCCAAACCCGCTCCGCCGACAAGTACGTCCACATAGACGTGCTGCGTGTTAAGGTAATACACCCCGCCGGTTGCAACGAGCCCGTAAAAAATGAATGCCAGCGCCTCTCCCATGCCGTAATAGGCCAAGGGATAAGGGCCGCCGGTATAGAGATAGGCAAAAACAAGCGACAGAATGCCGATTGCCAGTATGGGCAATCCGCCTTTTACCACCAGCGGGAGCCCCAGCATGGCGGCAAGGCAGAAACAAAACAGGAAAGCCGCTCTTACCCGATGCGGCGGGATCAGTCCCGTCTGGGTTACCCGCACGGGCCCCAGCCGGTTTTCCCCGTCGATTTTGTTTTTCGCGTCATAATAGTCGTTGGCCAGGTTCGTGCCGATTTGAAGAAGCAGACAGCTCAACAACGCAAACAGGCTCACCCACGGGCGCAACAACCCGGCATCATGGGAAAGCGCAGCGCCCAGGACGACCGGCGAAAGTCCTGCAGTCAGCGTGCGCGGCCGCGCAGCCATGACCCATACGGATATGTCGTTGGAAGCGATCGTCATGCGGAATGTATTTTTAGTAGTGCCAGGGAAAGCGTGAAAAATCCCGGGGCCGTTTTTCCACGAACGCGGCCCGCCCCTCTTCCGCCTCTTCGGTGCCGTAGGCCAGACGGGTGGCTTCCCCGGCGAACAGCTGCTGGCCGACCAGACCGTCGTCGGGCAGGTTGAACCCGTATTTGAGCATGCGCATGGCGGTGGGCGACTTCGAATTCATAATGGCCGCCCATTCAAGGGCCTTGTTTTCCAAGTCCGCGTGATCCGCAACGACATTTACCATGCCCATTTCATAGGCTTCCTGTGCCGTGTAGGACAGGCCGAGAAAAAAGACCTCCCGCGCCCGTTTCTGCCCCACCTGCCGCGCCAGGTACGCCGATCCATACCCGCTGTCAAAGGAAGCCACGTCCGGGTCGGTCTGCTTGAACCGGGCGTGCTGGGCCGATGCAATGGTGAGATCACAGACCACGTGCAGGCTGTGCCCGCCCCCCGCGGCCCATCCCGGCACAACCGCCATGACCACCTTGGGCATGAAGCGGATCAGCCGCTGCACTTCCAGGATATGAAGCCGCCCCAGTTTTGCCGCATCGATTCCGTCTGCGCCCTCGTATTTGTACCCGTCTTTTCCGCGGATCCGCTGGTCCCCGCCCGAGCAGAAAGCCCATCCGCCGTCCTTTTTGGACGGACCGTTTCCGGTAAGGATTACCACGCCGACATCACTGCTCATTCGGGCATGGTCCAGGGCCGTGTAAAGTTCGTCCACCGTTTGCGGACGAAAAGAATTCCGGGAATCCGGCCGGTTAAAAGCGACCCGGACCGTCCCCTGCTCCACGGCACGGTGATAGGTGATATCGGAAAATGAAAACCCTTCCACGACCCGCCACCGGGCCGGATCGAAAATTTGTGAAGCCATATATTCCTCTCCCTTTTTTAAAAAGGCGCAGCAATCCATATCCGACGGCTGCGTTCATTGCATCTTGCATGAATGATCGGGCCGGGCGTTTTTGCGCCCTTGCTGCAAAGAATAAACCTGCCACATGACGCATGGCAGGAACAATTAGGGTCGCCCCAATGCAGTGCGCGCCCGGTAAACATCCAGATCCGCCTCCGGGGAAAGGCGTATTTCAATCAACGCGCTGCAATTTCCTCCCAGCGCTTCGTGGTATGCAACTTTCAAATCCCCGGGCGTGCCCACCTCCCGGTATGGGATGTTGAAGAGGCCGGCTGCCATCTGAAAGTTGTACTGATGGGGCATGGTCACCCACTCCATTGGTATTCCTTCAAACCCCGCGACCGGCAGCCGCTCGAAAATCCGCCCCCCCCGGTTGTTGATCACCAGGATAACAACGGGTACTTTTGATTCCGAAACCAGCATCAACGAGTTGAGATCGTGCAGAAAGGAGATATCCCCAAGCACTGCGGTGACGCGTCTGCCTGCGGACTCGGCATACCCCACCGCCGTTGCGATATTCCCCTCGATACCGGAAACCCCCCGGTTCGTAACCACATCGATCTTCCTGCCGACGCCAGGGACGACCGTGTCAAACGCACGGACAACCAATGAATTGCCGGCAAAAAGCGCCTCATTTTCCGGGACCAGCCCATGAACAATCTTTGCAATCACCGGATGGGAAAGCACGTCATCCGGCGTATTTTGGATGATTTTCCGAGTGAGATCGTGGAATCGTGTGACCAGTTTTGAAACGGCATGGGCATCCGGTGCCGCGAAAACCGCAGACCCGAGAATCGAAACCGCCTGCTTGGCTGTCATCCTCATCCGGAAAGCTACGGCGTGCGAGGGGTCGCGGATGCCGGTCTTCGTGGAGATCTGGATGAGTTTCGGCGGGGAGTCCTCTTTCTTCAAAACCTTCTCATAGTAGGCCTTTGAGACCAGGCCGCCCCCGAACTGGACGATCACGTCCGGATCATACGCAAAAATAAGCGCCAGTGCATCCGGATGGTCCAGAAAGGGAATTTCGGCATTTTCTGCAAGCCTGCCTTTGAGCATTGAGGCAATATCACAGTAGACGGGCCATTTGCGCTTTTCTGCAAATGCCTGTATCGTTTCCGCATCGTCCTTGTCTTCAGACCGGCCTGCCACCACAAGCCCCCTTTTACAGCCGGAAAGGATATGCTTGATTCTTTGAAAATCCGGAGAATCCTTCAAAAAAGCGGCCGGCAGAAAATCGGCGGCGTCCACATGGATTGTGTGGGGATGGGGGTTTTCAAGGATCTTCCTGACAGCTTCAACAATATCGGTTTGGACCGGGTCCGCGTCCGGAGAATGGAGCGATGGCGATAGCAGCGGCTCGCGGAACGGCAGGTTGATGTGTACGGGGCCGTTTTTAACGGCGGCCAGATCGCAAATTTCGGACAGAAGAGCCTGAACGGGAAAGTCCGCCGAAGGGCATGGCAGATGCAGGCTTTTGCGGACGAATCGAGCAAAAAGGCCCGCCTGCTCGATGGTCTGGTTGGCATCGGCGACGACCAGTTCAGGCGGCCGGTCGGCGCTCCAGACGATCAGGGGAATCTCGTCGCGAAACGACTCGATTACCGCCGGGTAATAATTGGCTGCGGCCGTGCCGGACGTGCAGACCAGAACGCCGGGAACGCCCGTTGCTTTGGCATGCCCCATCGCCCGGTAGGCCGAGGCGCGCTCATCAAGGCTGAATCTTGCAACAACCCCTTCTACCGAAGCGAGCGCCGCCATTATGGGAACGTTCCGGTTTCCGGGAGAAACAAAATAGGTGTCGATGCCGCTTTTTGCCAACTCCGAGACGATCAGAACCGGCCATAGCGTGTTGATATGTCTGAGCAGCTGATTCGGCGCCATCTTCAGCACCCCCGCAGAATACGGGTAAAATTTTCCATCTTATGCCCGGTCTCCTGCCATTCCATTTCCGCATCCGAGCCCGTGACAATCCCCGCCCCGCCGAACAGGTGCAGTTCGGTGCCGCGGACCAGGGCCGAACGGATACCCACGGCAAACTCGGCCGCATCTTTCCTCATCCAACCGATAGGGGCGCCGAACCACCCCCTGCCGAACGGTTCCAGGCGCATGATCAGCTCTCTTGACAACCTTGGCGGCATACCGCCCACCGCGGGTGTTGGATGAAGCCGCTCCATGATATCGAATGGGGCGTGACCGTTCGCAACACGGCCGGATACCCGTGTGATAATATGCTGCAGGTGCCGAAGCTTCAAAGGACTGGCGGATGCTTCCATTGTCACATCCTTGCAGAGAAAGGCCAATTGCGCCCGGATATAATCCGCCACAAAACGGTGCTCCAGAATATCCTTGACCGATGCCATCAACTCTGCGGAAAGACGCGCATCGTCTTCCGGATCATCACCGCGCCGCCGGGTGCCGGCAATGGCATCCGATGCGAGAAAGCCCTGTGCGATGCGGAACAAACGCTCCGGCGAACGCCCCATAAATGCATCCCCGTTTTTCTGCCCGCAGAAAAAAAGAAAGGCATCCTCCCGTATTTGACCCAGGCAGTGAAACAGCGCGACGGGATCCCACAATTCCGTGCTTTTCAGAACTTTCTTACGGGCGAGCACCACCTTTCGGGCGCCGTTTTCACGGAGCCAATCCAGGGCCGTATCAACCAGCGCCTGCCACCTTTGCCGCCCCGGGTTCAAAGTTTCCGTATACGATGGTATGCCTTTGTCCTGCACGGAAGGGGGCATGGCGTCAAGATTTTTAAGCGTTTCAAGAAGATTTTCGGCGAAATCCGACTGCGACGCGGATTCGGAAGGAAAGGCGTTCAAAACCATCCTGCAAACGTTTTCTTCCCGGTGCAATTCCAGAAGGGGCAAAACAAAACGGATTCTTCCGAACGAATCCCATTCCGGCGGCGTTGGTTCATCAAAAAAACTCATTCCGCCAAAAAGTGTAAACCGCCGGTCTTCTTCCCAGAGGAGATCGGCTTGTTCAATAGGGAAAGCGCCGTCAGATTCGTCGCCATATGCCCGGACGCAGCCGATAGCACCGGTTTCATAGCGGTTGCGGCGGTCCTTGAAATAGAAACGGTTCATGCCTGCTGCAGAACCGACCAAAGCGGGAATATTTACGCCGAGCGGAAGGCGCTTTTCCATTCGAACCGGCACCCCCTTGCCATGAGGCGGCACAGGCCCTGCTTTTGCCCATTGGTGAATATCCTTCTCAAAGAGTCGGTAAAACGAAAAAACAGATGTCATTGATATTTATTCACGGTGAAACCAATGGGTTTCAAGCCGCTTTCCTCCCTATCGCCGTATTGTATTTTGCATTGGTGCACCCGATGCATTCAAGCCGGATGCAGGGGCACCAAAAACTTTTATAATACAACGATTGGTGTTGGAAACAAGAAAAATCCGGGCAGAAATCAAAAAATCAAAGCGCAAAAACCACCTTATTGCTGCGGGGCCTGTAATGTGAAAACATTTTTGTACTGGTTCCGAATATTTTCGGGGCGATACGCCATCTGCCGGTTACCACCGGAGAGAAAAACCGGGATCCCGTCGTCGTAATGGGGACTGGCCGGGTTTCCGGACTGCCCGCCGCTGTTCACCAGAAAAAGCGGTTCGTCACGCCCGAAATCGACCACCATCCGCATGGCGGGAATCAGCCAGACGTCAAAATTCTCCCCCCGGTGATACGCGGCCACGTTGAGGGTGTTGAATCCGCCGCCGGCCGGATAGGGTCCCCGGTCGGTATACCGGGAAATCATCCATGCCCCGAATCGCTGAAACAGCGGGAAATGCTTTCGCATCTTTGTCGTCGGCGTCCGCCAGGTATAGGCGTGAATTTTACCCCATTGCCAGTCTTCCGGGTTGCGCCCCATTTTTTTCCGGGCGTAGGCCGCCGCATCCGCCAGGGAGGCGGCAATGATCTCCGCCCTTGTCTCTGATTTGTCCGGCGTATGAATATTGTCCCAGAAAGGGCTTTCCGGTCTTTCAAACAAATGGTCCTGCACCGGCCCGTAAATGCCCCGGTTGAGGCTCCGGAAGCTTTGCCACGCGACCCCGTCGTCGGGCCCCAGTTCATCTTCAAAAAGATTCCGGGTGAGCGCGTGCTGAAAAATGCCGTAAATGGCCGCACCGGATGCCTCTGCCGTCATGTTGCCGTCAAAATCCCGCAAAATGTCCAGCGCCAGCCGGGCCTGGTCCCCCCGCCGGGGATCATCCCACCCGTCAATGGCTTCGGCAATTTCACCGGCCGTCGGGGAGTCGAAAAACAGGTCCTGCAATTTTTTGACCATCACATCATGACGGTCGTTTTGCATTTTCACGGCAGCCCTGAAGTCATACGCATCGTCGGTCGACAGCAGTTGCCGTATCCGCTCGGCCCGCTCGGGGGCATACCAGCTGGATCCGAGAACGGGCCCTTCGCCGGGGTCGATGG
Source organism: Desulfobacteraceae bacterium (assembly GCA_011389935.1). Taxonomy (GTDB): domain Bacteria; phylum Desulfobacterota; class Desulfobacteria; order Desulfobacterales; family Desulfosalsimonadaceae; genus B1SED10-16. The sequence continues at coordinate 27,529 of JAABTJ010000013.1, read as the reverse complement.
TGCGGTTGTTGGCGGTATACAGATACCCGGGAACCGGATCCATGGCATGAGGATGCCGATCTACCGGGAGGAATCCCGCCCAGTCATACTCACCGGTCCATCCGGGGGACGGAAGATGGCCGCGGCCATTTTTGCGGACCGGATAGCGCCCCGAAACCTGCCAGGCAATATGGTCCGCATCGCCGTAGATGAAATTCAGGTTCATGAACCGGATACGGCGGATAGCCTCCCGGGCGGCGTCCATATCCGTTGCGGTATTGAGCGCATAAATGCTTTCAAGTGAGTTGTCCGGTTCGTGGAGCGTGGTTTGAACGGCCAGGCGAAAATCGCTTTTCGTTTCCGGCGGCATCAGCGGATGAGCGGGTTTTGATGACAGGGCCTGGTTCAAAAGGACCCCGTGCCGCGTGGATGCGATGGTTCTTTCCACCGGATCCGAGCCCTTTACGTGAAACGTTTCCGTGCGGGTCGTTACCGGATGCCACTCTCCTTTGTAGCGGTAGTGGTCTGTTCCATCAATCTGCCGGATCTGCTCGATGAAAACATCCTGGCTGTCCCCCATGACCATGGTCATGCCCCAGGCAACATCCCCGTTGTATCCGGCCACGATTGCCGGAATCCCGGGCATGGCCACGCCCGCTACGTGATACCCCGGGGCTTTAAGTTGCAAGAGCATCCAGATGGGGGGATGCTCCAGCGGAAGGTGGGTGTCGTTGGCGACAACCGATGCGCCTTTGGCCGTTCTGTATGGCGAAACGGCCCAGTTGTTGCTTGCCGCAACACCCATTGGCATCAGGATGCTTGCCAGCTGTTCTCCTGCGTCGGTAAGGATCCGCAGATCTTCGTCAATGCCGGCCTGAAACTCCCCTTTCCCGTTCTCCCCCCACAACTCCCCGAGAACCCGCGCCTTGTCAAAAGACAGCGGTTCATCCGGGTGCACGGGAAACAGCCAGGCCGCCTTTTGGGGGCCAAGTACCCGGGCAATATTCAAAAAAGCAACCTCTTCATGCAGGTTAAAGGAAAGCCCCAGATTCAGTACGTTGAAAATGTAGAGGGAATGGATCGGCTGCCAGGCTTCGGGCGTATATCCGGAAAGCTTGAAATCCAGCGGCAGCCGGTCCATGTGGGTGTCCAGGTACGCATTCACCCCGTCGGAAAACCGCGCGAGTATTTGATGGTACTTCGGGGGGAGTTGTTCAAACTGTTTTCTGGCAGCACTCGGCAGATCCAGGGTCCGGACATAGACGTCAATGTCGAGCACCGGCGGGCCGGCCATTTCTGCCAGGCGGCCCTGACCCAGCAGGCTATAGGAGACCATCTGGGCCAGCCGGTCCGATGCCATCGCATATCCGGATGCATACGCCAGGTCATCCATGTCAACGGCCTGAACAACCGGAATGCCCATTTCATCCCGACGAATATAGGCGTCAAAGCGGAGGCCCGGCAGTTCAACGGAACCGGTTTCCCCGTGCACGGTTCGCTGCAGCCGGTAATCAAGAATCGTGCAGCCATGCAGAAAGACCATCACAAAAAATGCAGAAAGCAACAGCGCGATCGCTCCGGATACACCGGAATTGATTTTTTTAGGCATCGAATGCTTCCTTGGTGACAATCTGTTTAAAAAGGACCGTGTTTGGCAACCGGCACTACAACGGCCGGCTGTCGACGGGGAGCAGCTTCTTGAAAACAGCGATGGAAAGGAATCCCGCCGCATACATCAACAGGCCGAAGAAGGCCGATGTAATGAACATAGAGCTGTAGAAGTCTCCCATGTAATCCTGTATTAAAATTGCGATAGCCATTGCAAGAGAAGCATTCCTGAGTCCCGTTTCAAGAGACACGGCGCGGGTCTGGGCGTTGTCAACGCCGAAAAGCTTTGAAATAACCGCACCGACGATCATGCCCAGCATCGTCAGCATGAACACCATGCTGTAGAATTTAAACCCGTAGCGCTGCGTATCGGTAAACACTTCGAGGTTCCCAAGGATGCCCGCCAGGATCAGAAACAGCAGGGCAACGATCCCGAGCAGGGAGAAAAACGGTGTGGCGCGCTTGGCGAATTCCATCCAGAAAGCGCGAACCGTCATGCCGACGGACAGGGGAATGATCACCAGGATAATAATGGTCTGAACAATAAGGGCTACCGGAACGGTCACGTTCTCGATGTTGGCGCAGTAGAGGGCCAGCAGAAAGGGGGTGAAAAAAAGCGAGAGAACGGTTGAAAAAGAGGTCAGGGAAATCGATAGCGCCAGATCGCCCTTGGCGTAGTAGGTCATCAGGTTCGAGGTGACGCCGCCGGGACTGACGGTAATCAGCACCATGCCGGCGAAAATAAAGGGAAAGGCATGATAAAAACCCATCAGGTGCCCCATGGCCACGGCAATAAGCGGCATCACGACCCACTGAAGGAGGGCCCCGGTAATGATGCCCTTGGGCTTCAGGAAAACAAATTTAAAATCGTTGAGCGTCAGTGTCAGGCCCATACCCACCATCACGAAGAAAAGCATCAGGATAATGGATATCTTGAAAACGCGGTCGTATAAGAGCTGGGTGGGTCTCTCCTGAAATCTCGCAAAGCTGTATGTTTCCCCGTCGACCACCCCCTCTTTTTCCAGCAGCTTGAAGTGGAGCTTCATGCCCATGAGGTCCGAAAGATTGTTATAGGGGGAAGTCTCTCCTGCCGAATCGATATCCGCTTCTTCGGGTACCGAAAGGATGTACAACTCGCCGGTGATGTTTCGGACCAGGTAAATGCCGGTTTCATCATTTGTCCCGCCGGCCTTTTCCGCTTCCAGATACCGCAGGTGCCCTTTAAACTCGGATGCATCTGCTGTTTCCCAGTCAAGGGCCCTCGATGCGGTTTTCAGTTCATGAAACAGGGAGATGTCTTCCGCGCTTCTGGCAATATGAGAGAGCTTTGTATAAAGGTCTTCACTCCCGATGGCCGGGGACAATGCACCAAAAAAAAGGACCAGGAAAAGAAGCGCCGCAAAAGCCTTGCCAGCGCCGGGGAATTTCATTAACTGAAGAGAACGAACCATTAGAGCCTCCTGATAGTGTTATTGTAACCTGCAGGCACGCCTGCATTGTGCCTGATGCAACAAAAAAACATCCTGAAATTCCAGCGTTGGCAAGAGTCGAAAGGACGCTGTCGTACATATGGGGAAAGCAAATGTCTCGCAAGTATATCATGGTAGAATCATCTGTGATTCTACTTTAATACCACTATCAAAGGGGACATGCAAATGTTTTGTCGGTCAAACCATGCACGGTACCCCCCGTTGACTGCCTCGACAATCCAATTCGCCTGGCCGGTTTATCTACCGTAGTGTCCTGTTTCAAGGAAACGCCACCGGGGCAGGATTCTCCGTTCGGGTCAAGTTGCAAAAATACGGGCACAGGGCGCCCTGAAGACAACCGGGTAGAATGACAGCCGACGATGGCGCATTTAATGGCGCATTTAAAACTTGAAAAATTCAGAAAATGCGGGCACCATTCTCCAGCAATCCACTTTCGAGGCCCTTGCAATTGAAAAAAATACAACTGACATTGATCATCGCCCTTTTCGCCGCTGTTTTTTCTTTTCCCGAGCCGGCAGCGGGCCATGGCATCGGGATCGACCTTATCAAGTTGGTCGATGAAAACCAGGACAGGGGTATGTGGAATGTTCACGGCCAGGCAGGAATCGGCGGGGATATCGCCCTGCACCTTGGATACGCCCGGGGGGATGCGCTGCGTATCGTCGACGTCGGCGTGAAATACTACTTTGGCCGCTACATGAACAGTCCGTTTATCCATTTGGGCGCAGGCCATTTTGACCACGACGCGGGCAGTGATACGGGTTTTATCGGCGCGCTGGGGCTGGAGCGAATGCTGACCACGCATATCGGGTTTTCAAGCGCAGCCAAGATCACCGCGGGTGCGGACCATGATTACCTCGGTTATCCCGAATCCCCCATATTCCAGGCAACGTTCAGTCTCATGCTCGCTTTTTGACGCGCTCCCCGCCCTTGTTGTTTCCAACCGCGTCAATCCATGGTTACGCAGTTTCTTCCGGCCGCCTTGCTCTTGTACAAAAGCAGATCAGCTCGCTTTAACAGGCTTTCCACCGAGTCAGGGTCCCTGACAAGGGTTGCGCCGATGGAAACCGTAACGCACAGCTTTTCCCCCGCGTACATCATATATGCCTTTTCTATGAGGGATCGCATCCGGTTGGCCAGGATCTCCACTTCTCTGGCATTTACGTTGCGCAGGATTCCAATAAACTCCTCCCCCCCCCAGCGGCCGTACAGGTCAAACGGGCGGGAATTGCCTGCAAGCGTATTGGCGACGAACTGAAGCACCTTATCCCCGGCGTCATGGCCGTAGGTGTCGTTTACGGTTTTAAAGCAGTCCAGGTCCATAAACAAAACGCCGAACGACGTGTTGTAGCGCGCTTTCTCATCAAAGCGTCCCTGGAGCTCCTTTTCGATATACCGCCTGTTGGCCAGTTGCGTGAGGGAGTCAAGGTAGGAGAGTTTTTTAAGCTCTTTTACGTGCAGTTCATTGGCCACCAGGTTGCTGATGTCCGCAAAGAGTTCAATGGCGCCGGTAATCGTGCCGTCCTTATCCCGTAGGGGGCTGACGCGAACCGAAACCGGCACCTGGTGTCCGTTCTTGTGGTGCATGTACACATGGGCTTCGCGAAGCTTGCCGTCGGTGATGGTTTCGGCAAGCGGGCACATCCCTTTGCAGAGGCTGTTTCCTTCCTGGTCGACATGGGTAAGCATATTGTCCGAACAGGATCTCCCGACAACCTCTTCTGCGGAAAAACCCGAAATCCGCTCCGCCGCTTTATTCCAGTAGGTTATGGTCCTGTTGGTATCCACAAAGTACAGCCCATCATGAAGATTTTCCACAATCTGTTCATACATTTCCTTTTCAAGCTTCATGGTAACGGGTGCTCCTGAAAACGCTTTCCTGTGCAAGCCATAAGGGCACGGTTTTGGGGTTTTGATACAGACAAAGGGTATCCGGAACCTTCTTATGGAAGTCGACAGGATAGCAGGAACCCCCCGGGTGTGCTCAGGGCGTATGAAGCACATCCATGACCGCCTCGCTGTACTCCGGTTTTTGAATCATCTCCCGCAGCCCGCGCAATGAATTGAGCGGCGTGTCTAGGGTATGGGCGTTTACAAGCTGGGAAGGTATATTTCCGCCGGGATCCACGTGGGTTGTGTAAACGACCTCGACCTTTCCGTTTTCCTGGGGCGTGAACTGCCACGTGCTCGTCATCACCCGTATCCGGAAATACCCTTCCTGCTCGGGATATGCGTCGGGCCTGGCCTCCACGTCAATGGTCACCTTTCTCGTATCCGGATCCACCCGTAATTTCGAATGAAGGACAAGGTCGCGATTCGACATCGGCCAGGGCACCCCCTGGGCCACATAGATAATGCGCTCGGTATCGCTTATCCGTTCCAGGGTCCTGGAGGATTCCACGTTATGCATCCACCGGGAAAACGATTCCACATCGGCCATCAGGCAGACCAAAGCGTCAAGGGATGCGGTAACCGTTGTTTTGCCTTTATATTCCTTGATCGGGGAGTATTCGACGCTCCGGGTATATACCAGGATGTCGTTTTCGGGATCCGCTTCGGTCTGCTCCCAGTTTCCGGCGGCAAAAAGGGTCAGTGGTAAAAAAAAAGCTGTCAGCCATGCAGCAAAGAAGAAAAATCGTGTTGACCTGATCATAATGCCCTTAATTGTCAAAAGTTCCAGTTAATCGATCTCCGCCATCGCTGTCGACCGGCAGAAATGGACGGCAACAGGCGGTGCCGCTTATCGCTGTCAACCAATCCGGACGGAAATACATAGGGACGGTAAACCTTTTTTTGAATATTTTTTCATATTCCTGTATCATAGATTCGCAGCAGAGACAAACGCGATGTTCAGGGATTTTCCCGCCTGCCCACATAATGGAGATTCGCATGACGGAAGACAATTCCTCCCGCAGGGACGGCATGTTCGGCAGCCAATCCATTCCGGAATTCCATCGACAGTGCCCTGAAATCCTGGAAAATGCCCCTATCGGTTTTTTCGTATCCACGCCGGCCGGAAAATTTCTTACTGCCAATCCGGCCATGGCGAAAATGCTGGGCTATGAAACGCCGGCTGAATTTGTCACCTCGATAAGGGACATTGCCGCTCAACTCTATTCGGATGCCGCCCGAAGAGACCATTTCAAGCACATTCTGGAAACCCGGGGGGAAGTCGTCAACTATGAACACCAGTTAATTCACAAAAACGGTTCATTGGTATGGGTATCGACCAACGCAAGGGCAGTCACCGATGACCATGGCAGGACCTCATACTACCAGGGATTTACCACGCCCATTGACGCCCGTAAAAAGGCGGAAGAAGCACTGCAGGAAAATTCCCGGCTGCTCCAATACATTATGGACAATATTTACGAACTGGTTTCCTTGACGGACATAGAGGGCAATTTTACGTTTCTGGCCAATTCCCATAAAATTCTGGGATATGACCTTGACTCCCTGGTCGGCCGGAATGTCCTGGAATTTGTCCATCCCGAGGATCTTGCGCAGCTGTCGAACGTTTTTACGGAATTCGTTGCCAACCGGGAAACATTCCGACAGGCGGAATACCGTTATCTGCGCGCGGACGGCAGCCATCTCTGGTTTGAAACCATCGGGCGATGTATTCTGGATGAAAACGGCGATCCAAAAGAACTGCTTTTCAGCACGAGGGATGTTACGGAGCGAAAAAAAACGGAGCAGGCCCTGCGGGATAGTGAAAACCGGGCAAGGCGCCAGCGTGCGGCCGTCGCCAAGATGGTGCTTGACGAATCGATTTTTACCGAAGAAATATCCGAATCGCTCAGACGGATCACCGAGATTCTAAGCGAAAGCATCGATGTGGCAAGGGCTTCCGTATGGATGCTTTCAAAGGATTGCACTGAATTGCATTGCGCCTCTCTTTTTGAGGCGGAAACCAAGCGGCACTGCAGCGGAGACGTATTGAAGATTACCGAATTTCCGGAATACTTCGACGCCATTCAGAAAGGAAGCCGGGTGTATGCGGAAAACGCGCAAACCGATCCGAAAACACAGGGATTAACCCGGAACTACCTCGAACCGATGGGCATCACTTCCCTCCTTGATGCGGCGGTTATTGTTGAAGGGATGCTTGCAGGGGTTATCTGCCTGGAACACATCGGGCCCGTTCGCAAGTGGTATTCGGATGAAGAAGCCTTTGCCAGCATGGCCGCATCCATCGTCGCCCAGGTGCTCACCAATGCCAGGCGAAGGCAGGCCGAAAAGGAACAGGAAAAACTGCAGGAGCAGCTGAACCAGGCCCGGAAAATGGAATCCGTGGGGCAGCTTGCCGGCGGCGTGGCCCATGACTTCAACAATATGCTCAACGTGATCCTGGGATATGCGGAACTGGCCCTCGGGGAGGTGGATTCATCGTCTTCCCTGCACAAGAAACTGATGGAAATCCGCAATGCCGCAACCCGTTCGGCGGATATCACGCGAAAACTGCTGGCATTCGCCCGCAAGCAGGTAATCGAACCCCGCGTCCTCGACCTGAACGATACCATTGAATCCGGATTGACAATCCTCCGGCGCCTCATCGGCGAAGATATTGACCTGACATGGCACCCGGATCCCGCTTTGTGGCCGGTCAAAATGGATCCTTCGCAAATTGACCAGGTTTTGACGAACCTTTGCGTCAATGCCCGGGATGCCGTCTCCGGCGCGGGAAAGGTAGGCATTGAAACGGGCAGAAAAACTTTTGATGCCGATTATTGCAGCGATCATGCAGGCTTTTTACAGGGCGAGTATGTCATGCTGGCCGTGAGCGACAACGGCTGCGGAATGGACAAGCCGGTTTTGGAGAAGCTTTTCGATCCGTTTTTCACCACCAAGGAAACCGGCAAGGGTACCGGCCTTGGGCTTGCCACCGTCTACGGCATCGTCAAGCAGAACAACGGCTTCATTAACATTTACAGCGAGCCGGGCCAGGGAACGGCGTTTACCGTTTTCCTTCCCCGGCACAAAGGGGGTCAGGCCGAGCCGGCACGAAAAAAAATGCAGGAAAACCAGCGTCCGGGCTGCGGGGAATCCATCCTCGTGGTAGAGGATGAACCAATGAATTTGGACATCTGCAAAACCATGCTGGAGAGCCTGGGCTACCAGGTGATCGCATCCGTCAACCCGGAAGACGCCCTCACCATGGCCGGCAGCCATGACGGCGATATTCATCTGCTGATAACCGACGTGGTGATGCCGGGAATCAATGGACGGGATCTCTCGGAGCGTATCCATTCCCTTTACCCCGGGATCAGGTGCATTTTCATGTCCGGTCACACGGCCGATATGATTTCCCAAAAAGGGGTCCTGAATGAAAAGGTAAACTTTATTCAAAAGCCGTTCACCGTTTCCGAGTTGGCCGCAAAGGTCCAAACGGTGCTTGCGAAAAAAAAATAGGCCCAAACCCTCCGGGCGTCCGCTCGTAAAACTTTCTGCCATAGCGGCGCAGGGCCTCTATGCGTAAAAATCGTCAAAGTTTTTTGGCGAGATCTCCCGGGTACCCGCCTCAATTTCCTTGATAACAGAGACGACTTTATCGTTTACCGGCGTGGGCACGCCAAGCTGCTTTCCTTTTTCCGTGATATAGCCGTTCAGATAATCGATTTCCGTGGGCTTTCCGCGCTCCAGGGACTGCAGGCTGGACGATTTCAGCTTGCGGTACTTGAAACCGATCAAGCGTATCATCAGGTGACGCTGCATCTGGGACAAAAGCCCCGTTCCTTCCGTGAATTTGTAGTAGTTGAGCCGTCCGCCGATGGTTTCCACGTGCAGTCCCATGGCGTCGGCCACTGCCATGGCCTCGCGCATGATGTCGATGAAAATATTCCGGATTTTTCGATCCGCCAGCATTTGGCCCATATACAGACCGCAGACCGCTCCCAGGGAGGTAATGCAGGAATTGACGATCAACTTGGCATAAAGCCTCCCCATGATATTGTCCGTGATCGTGGTCGGCAAAACGGCGTCCAGTGCAGTCTTGATGACATCCAGCGCGGGTTCTTCCCGGCCGTCGATGGTCCCGATAACAAATTCACCATCAGAGGTCATCTCGAGCTCGCCGGGAGCATGCATTGTGGCCCCCCATTCCACAACGCACCCCACCGTATGCTCTTCGCCGACGACTTCGGCGAGGGCTTCCTCGCAAATACCGTTTTGCAGGGAAATCACGCGTGTTTTGTCATGTAAAAACGGAAGCAGCGCTTTTGCCGCTGGGATCAGATCCGTCGCCTTGGTTGCCAAAAAAATAAGGTCATTGCCTGAACGCATTTCCCTGATTTCTGCAACGGCAGGCATCGGCACATGGTGTTCCCCCCGAAATCCGAACACATAAATCCCTTTGTCGTTGATGCGGCGGGCCAGTTCATCATACTTGCATACAATTTCCACATCGTAGCCGGCATTTTTCATCAAGGCCGCAGTGATCCCGCCTATGGCGCCGGCGCCAATGACGGCGATGCGCGGCTTTGCAACGGACATACTTCCTCCTCACAGGCATCAAAAAACATCCGCCTTCTTAAAAAGGGTTGAATGGCATCCAGTCACACAGATTGGCGCCTAAAAAAAACGGTTCTGCAACGCTATTTAGAGACTTGCACGGCCCAACCTTTCGGCCTGTTTTATTCCGACAGCATGGTTTTGATAATTTTGAGCATTTCCTGGATATGATAAGGCTTTTGCAGAAAACAGAAACCCTTTTCCCGCATCATCTCGGGCCGGACGTTTTTTTCGGTATAGCCGCTTGACAGCAGCACCTTTGTGTTCGGAAACGACCGGAGATAAGCATCCGCAAAATCGATGCCGTTGCCGTCGGGAAGCACGATATCGCTAAACAGCAGGTCGAAATGCATATCTTGCTGCACCATGCACGCCTGCGCACGGGCGATGGTTTCCGCCCCCGTGACGGCATATCCGTTCGTTTCCAGTGCGTGCGTGACCACATCGCGCACCTCCGGCTGGTCCTCGACCAAAAGGACCCGCTCCCCGTTTCCTCGCCATGGACCGCTCCCCCCTTCGTCACGGTTTTCCTCAACGGCTTCCTGACCGTCTTCACATTCTTCCGAAACAGGGAGATATATAGAAAAAGTGGTGCCGCGGTTCGGTTCGCTGTACACATTGATCCATCCATTATGCTGTTTTATGACACCGTATACCACGGACAAACCAAGCCCCGTTCCCTTTCCCGCGGCCTTGGTCGAAAAAAACGGCTCAAAGATCTTGTCTACGGTCTCCCGGTCCATGCCGCCTCCCGTATCTTCCACGGTCAACCGGACAAATTCCCCCGGCTTGGCGTACCGGACCTGACGGCAATAGTTATCATCAATAACCGCATTGGCGGTATCCAGATGAAGGCTCCCGCCGCTGGGCATGGCATCCCGGGCGTTTATGGCAAGGTTCATGATGATCTGCTCCATTTGCCCGTAATCCGCATTGATCTTCTTCAAATCCGGCGCGAGGCCGGTGGTCAATCGAATGTTTTCACCGATCAGCCGGTGCAGCATCTTTTCAACATTTTCGACGACCTCGTTTATGTCCAAACGGATGGTCTCCAAGCGCTGCCGGCGGCCAAAAGCAAGCAATTGCCGCGTAAGCGCGGAGGAAGACGCCGCCGCGTTCCGGATATCCGAGAGGTGTTTTTCCAGGTCCGCCGGCAGGGTTCCTTTCACCTCGATCAGGTCGATGGATCCGATAATAATCATCAGGTAGTTGTTAAAATCATGAGCAACGCCCCCCGCAAGCGTCCCGATGGCCTCCATTTTCTGGGACAGGATCAACTGGGCCTGGGCAGCCTCTTTTTCCTCCCGGGCTTTTTTTAGCTCCGTCACATCGGTCACAATAGCCAGGAATCCGGAAAAGTTGCCGTCTTCATCATGAATCGGTTTGGGAGAGACGATCAGGGAAATGCACTCTGAATCTTTACCGATGGCATCGATTTCAAATACATGGCGGTCCAGCTCCTCCCATTTGCTCGCCTCTACCTTGACCTTTTGCTGATTGGCTTCATCCAGAAATTCCATAACCGACCGGCCGCATAATGCCTCTGCGGAATTACCGAATATCCGGCAGATGGCTTTATTGACATACATGACGGTAAGCCGGGAATCGGTAATCACCAACCCGTCGTTCATGGTTTCGATCAGCTTCTGATATTCCTCGCGTTGTTTTTGGGCGTTTTTTTCAGCCGCCCGTGTGGCTTCGAAAGAAATGGCATTTTCAAGGCAATTGGCGGCCTGGGTGGACAGCAGTGTGATCATCTCCAGGCGAACCGGCGTAAAGGCATGCGGGGTGAGGTCGTTTTCCAGGTAAATCACACCGGTCAACTGCTGCTGGCGGACAAGGGGCATGCAGAGGACCGAGCGGACCTGATTTCTGCGGATATGCGAATCGCCGGCAAAGCGGCTCGACTGCTGCGCGTCATCGAGCACCAGGGATTCACGGGTCCTCCGGACATAGCTGACGATCCTGGCGCAGAGTTCTGTGGAATCTTCAATCGGGACGGACGGCATCGCCGAAATATCGCCGCTGTTTATATCCGCCCTGGCCTCGATCACCAAGCGGTCATTCCGGTTCAATATCAGAAAGGCCTTTTCTGCACCGGCGTTTTCAATGATCACGCGCATAAGCGTCACAAGCAGTTTTCCCAACTGAATTTCGCTGGAAATGGCCTGGGACATCTTCACAATGGCGCTCATGTCCAGCCGGTCTTCACCGGTGGCAGGCGCAGCGTCCGGCGCGGGATCACCGGGCGAAAAAGCGGTCATTATCCCCGGGGACGCTTCAAGGAGTCCGCCGTATTTTCCCTCCATCTGGCGGACCTTTGCATGCGCCCCCCATTTCAAATACAGTGCGCGGGCGCGGGTCAGAAAGGAAGCGGCAAAATCCTCTATCCCCCGCAGATGATAAAACCGGCCCAGGCATTCCGCGGCCAGGGCGCCTTCCTGGAGGTATCCGTTGGCCAGGGCGCCTTCAAGGGCCTTTTTGTAAAGAGCAATCGCCTCCTTGTCTTTGTTCTTGATCCGGGCCGTTTCCGCTTCCACCAATCGAACTTTGTGAAGAAAATTCTCCGGTGCATATGCCGACCATTGTGCCAGTCTTTTCTGGATTCGCAAGACCCGCAATACGATTTTCCGCTTTTCCCGGCTGCCGGCTTTTTCGAAACGGGCGAGGTGAGCAAGCGCATCAAGAAAATATGCCGTCGGATAGATCAGGGAGCCCGCCCCCCCGTCGATATAAATCATGACTTTCCGCGCATGCCGGCAAGCCTTGACAGAATTTTCAAAAAACACGTTCAGCATCAGTTTCGCAAAGTAGAGGTGCATCAGGGAGGTTCGGTCGTTGGCCTCCTCGTGGAGGGTCGCCATGACCGTTTCATCATAGGCACTGCCGATCAGCGCGCATGGATCATCGCTCATTCCCTTTGCATTGGTCACAACCTGGTGATAGATTCCGGCCACATTCAGGTTGGACAATTGGCCAAGCCGGCGCAGACTGTTCCGGTTCTTTTCCAGTTCGTCGTCAAGCGCTCCAAGGGGGGCGCCAAGCAGGAAGCGGGTGTATCCGTGCACCATCATCGCATGACCGGCAAATTCGATATCGCCATGGGCCATGCCGCTGTTGACGGCATCCAGAAGCGGCTCTGCTTCGCCGGCGGCGTGTTCTTTCCAGTGCCGCACAAACGTGTTGACCACCATGAGGGTGCGGGCCCTGTATTGGGGGGCATTTATTTTCGACAACAGGGACAGGGCCATCTGGCCGAACCTGTAGCCTTTATTGATATCGCCGAGCGTGCACAGGATAAATCCGTATCCGGCATATACATACGGTGAAAATCCGCTATTGCCGTGCGATAAAAACGTTCGCATAAGCCGGAAGAGGATTATCGGAAGCAGTCTCGGCGCGTTCCAGTATGCCGTGGACGTGATGGTGGCCATGATGTCCACCTGGGCCTGAACCGTCGGATCCGTTATTGCGGGTAGATTCAGGAAGGCTTCTGTTGTTTTCCCTCTGACGGCCAGCCGGGTTTTTGCCATCTCCAATAGAATGCTGCCTTTCGATGGCTTTCGGGGAAATGCCGCGCCCAGGGAGTTCAGTACCGCAAGCCCGTACTGTATGACTTCATCAAGCCGGTTTTGCGCCATGAGCGCGTGGAGACGAACAATGTGGACTTTCACCTGGTCATTGACACAACGGGCATGTTCAATTACCTCTTCCGACAACCGCTCCATTTCCCCGTAGGCGAGCGTCAGATAGGCGGCGTTGGCGCAGCCGGTATGGAGGCTGAGGGCAAGTTCGTAATGGGATTCCCAGATGGACGTCGGCGCCCAGATGGCACAGCCTTTTCGAAGGAATTGAATGCCCGTCTGAAAATAATGGAAGGCCGCATCAAACGCCCCGGAAGCCAGGGCCGCCTCCCCGGCCTGTGCGTTCAGCCGCGCAGTTCGGATTTGCTCCTCCGCAGAGGAAACCCATTCATTGGCGATATTCAGATGATTCACAATATCGGCCGCGTTTTCACCGTCCGGGTCCTCCGCCGTGTTTTCCAGAAGGTACCGGCCGATGGCATAATGGGTCTGCTTTCTGTCGTCCTCGGAAAAAAGCCGGTAAACCGCTTCCTTGATCCGGTCATGGCAAAACTCGCCGGCATCCCCGGCAAATACGACCAGGCCTTCCTCCCTTGCCGGGGAAAGATCGGCCACAACATCATTTACCGTTTTGCCGTGACAGGCAGCAACGACCAGAATGTCGAACCGGTTTCCGCAACAGGCGCACACGCGCATCGTCTCGCGGGTGTCATCCGGCAGCCGGGAAATTTTCAGGGCCATGAAGTCAACCGCATTATCGGAAACCCGCATATCGGCAACCTTTGCAAGGTTCCATGAAAAGCCCGATTCCGGGTCCAGATACAGGATCTTGTCTTCGTACAAAATTTTCAAAAACTGATGGATATAAAAGGGATTGCCTTGAGATTTTTTAAAAATGATTTCCGAAAGGGCTGTTGTATCAGCGGGATCGCAGTAAAGCACTCTTGCGATCAGACGGTTGACGTGTTCCGGCGTCAGAGGGGGCAATGAAATCGAATGGATGGGCACCCCTTTTTTTTCAACATCGGCAAGACTCAGCCGCAGCGGATGGGAGGCGCTCATGTCGTTGTCGTGATACGCCCCGATGATCAGCAGGTACCGGATATCCGACTCTCCGGCCAGCATTGCCAGAAAATCGAGGCTTGCCGGATCCGCCCATTGCAGGTCATCAATAAAAATCACCAGCGGATGAATCGCTGAAGCGCAGGACTTGACAAATTCCCGAAACACCAATTGAAACCGGATGCTGGACGCCTCCGGATCAAGGGGAGCAGCTGCGTGATGTTTTCCGATAATATGTTCAAACTGCGGTATCAGCTGGGTCAGAAGCGCTGCATTCCCCCCGAATGTTGCAAGAATCTTTTTTTTGCAGTCGGCAACCCGAACATCGCTCTCACAGAGAATTTGATTGGCCAGATCGGTGAACGCTTGAATTATTGGATAATACGGTATGTTGCGTTTATATTGCTCCGCTTTACCTTCAATGAAATAGGCCGGACCGGCCGCAAGGGATTTCTGCAGTTCCCGGATGAGCGATGACTTGCCGATGCCTGCCGCACCTGAAACCACGAACATTTCATTGGCGCCGTCACAGGTCCGCTCATAAGCCGCTCTCAGCATATCGATTTCGGCTTCCCTTCCCATGAGCGTCTCCGGCATATGAAAGCCGATGGGACGGTCCTGACGGCCCGGGACCACGTCTCTGATCGTCCTGGTTTCTTTAAATTGGCGTGCGCATTCCTGAAAATCCGCCATTACCCCGTAACCGCTTTGGTAGCGATCTTCGAGCGTCTTGGAAAGGAGCTTCATGACGATTTTGGATATAACGGCCGGAACCATGGCGTTTTTTTCTTCAGGGGTCACAGGCTGACGGGCGATATGGGCATGAATGATTTCCATGGGATCTTCGGAAACAAACGGCGGCGAACCGGATAACAGTTCGTATAAAATAACGCCAAGCGCGTAGAGGTTCGCCCGGTAATCCACCGGCGAATTCATGCGCCCCGTTTGTTCCGGAGCCATGTAGGACAAAATGTGCCGGACAACCCATGGGGAATAGATTTCTTCCGAAATGCGGAAAATCGTACCATACTGGCCAAAACCAATCAGTTTTAGGCGCTCCTTGGAGGGGTCGTAAAGAATACAGTCCGGCGTAAGACAATGGTGAACGATCCCGTGGCTGTGGATCTCCCCCAGCGTCCGGGACAAGTGGGCGGCCAGCTTCAGGAAGGATAAAATATCCATATTCCCCGGAGCAAAACGATCGAACAGGGGCCTTCCGAAGAAAGGCTCGGAAACGATGGCGATGCTGTTTTCGTGTTCGAAAATGTCATACGTCTCAAAGACCGCATCGCTGTCTATGCTTCGGATCTTTTGGTATTCATGCTTGAAGCGGGCGATTTCAGGGGAGGATGCACGGGACAGAGGAATGAGCTCAATATGGACGGGTTCTTTGCTTTCCGCGTGCTCTCCCTGGTAGGCGACCATTCCCCGGCGTTCATGGATTTTTTTTATGATCCTGTATTGTTGTATCGATTCCATAAGGACGCTTGGCTGAAAAGGAATGAAAGGACAGGGAAATACGACCCGTTGCTCCATTCTTATCTCAAACGTTAGCCGAAAAGTCAAAGACTTTACACAAAGAGGCATCAATAAGACATGGATTCATAGGACTTTACGAACCCATAGATAAAGCACCCATCTCAAAATGCCGAAAAGTAATTTTGAGATAGACTCTACAAGCCATCTCAAAAAAAAGATCGAGTGGTGCAGAAAATGCGGTGAGGGTGGTTTTACCACAGAGGGCACAGAGGAGACACAGAGATTCACAGAGAAAAGCAATGGGAAAAAAGGGTGGGACGGCCATGAAATTATGCGTTTCTACAACCCATCTCAAAAAAAATTTTTTTGAGATGGGTTGTACTCAAATTAACCCTGTCCAAGACATCTTCTTGGCAGGAAGCCGGCAGAAATGGACGGCTTTCAAAAAAAGGCTTGTATTTGACCGATAAAGGGTTATATTGCCTTCCACTTATTTTTAACGGGAGCAGCCATCATTTTGAAACCGAACATCAGAAACGAAAACATCAGAAACATCGCCATCATCGCTCACGTGGATCACGGGAAAACCACCCTTGTGGACGCCATGTTCCGGCAAAGCGGCCTGTTCCGCGCAGACCAGGTGATCGATGAGCGCATCATGGACAGCATGGACCTGGAGCGGGAGCGCGGCATCACGATTGCGGCCAAGAACTGCTCCGTTGTCTGGAATGACGTGCGCATCAATATCATCGACACACCGGGGCATGCGGATTTCGGCGGCGAAGTGGAGCGCGCCCTTTCCATGGCGGACGGGGCCCTTCTCCTTGTGGACGCCTCGGAAGGACCCCTTCCCCAGACGCGGTTTGTCCTGAAAAAAACCCTGGAGGCAAACCTTTCCGTCATCGTCATTATCAACAAGATCGACCGCAAGGATGCTCGTCCGGATGAGGTGCTCGATGAAATCTACGATCTTTTCATTGATCTCGGCGCAACCGATGAACAGCTCGATTTTACCTGCCTCTATGCCATCGGCCGGGAAGGGATCGTGAAAAAGGAAATCAGCGACAAAACCGACAACCTCCACCTGCTTTTCGACACGATCCTGGCGAAAATCCCGCCGCCTTCGTACCGCCCGGAAGAACCCTTCCAGATGCTGGTTTCGGATCTCGGCTATTCCGACTACCTGGGGCGGCTGGCCATCGGAAAAGTGAAAAACGGCCGCATTGAGGCGAACAACCGCTTGGTCTGCATAAACCGGGCAAACCGGGCCGTTCCCCTGAAAGTCACAAGGCTACAGGTCTACCGGGGAACTACCCTGCAGCCGGTCCACTCCGCGGACCCCGGCGACATCGTTATTCTTTCCGGCATCGAAGACGTCACCATCGGGGATACGATCTGCACCGCCGAGGAGCCCAAGGCCCTGGAGCGCATCAACGTGGATGAACCGACGATCTCCATGCTGTTCACCATCAGCGACTCCCCTTTCAGCGGAAGGGAGGGAAAATACGTCCAGTCCGCCAAAATCCGGGAACGAATTCTAAAAGAGACATTGATGAACGTGGCTATCCGGATGGAGGAGACGGACAGCCGGGACCGGTTCGTGGTGAAAGGGCGCGGGGAATTTCAGCTGGCCATCCTGATTGAAACCATGCGGCGGGAAGGCTTTGAATTCTGCGTGGGGCGCCCGGAGGTGATCTTCCGGTACGAAAACGGCGTCAAACTGGAGCCCATTGAAAAACTTTTCATCGACTGCGGCGAGAATTACCTGGGCGTGGTAACGGAAAAACTCTCCATCCGGAAGGGGAAAGTGATCAACCTTGTCAACAACGGCTCAGGAAGGATCCGGATGTCGTTTTCCGTCCCGTCAAGGTCACTGATCGGCTATCGGGACGAGTTTCTTACCGACACCCGGGGGACGGGCATTATGAATGCGGGTTTTGCGGGATACGAACCCTACCGGGGGGATTTCCCCACCCGCTATACCGGCTCCATTATCGCCGACCGGCAAGGAAACGCCGTGCCCTACGCCCTGTTCAACCTGGAACCGAGAGGCGTGCTTTTCATATCCTCCGGAGAACCCTGCTACGAAGGGATGATCATCGGCGAACACAACCGGGAAGTGGACATCAACGTCAACCCGTGCAAGGAAAAAAAGCTGACCAACATACGGGCCTCGGGAAAGGACGACGCGGTGACTCTCTCGCCGGTCAAGCCAATGACCATCGAGCGGGCCATCAACTACATCCGCTCCGATGAACTGGTCGAAATCACGCCGAAATCAATCCGCCTAAGGAAGGCTGTGCTTCCGGCACAGCACCGGCGATCGCGCTTGAGCCGCTCCGCCTGAGCCCGTTGGAAACGCCCTTTTTTCAGGATTCGATTTCGTTTTTCATCCGGTCGAATTCCTCTTTGGTGATTTCCCCTTTTGCATATCGTTTTTTCAGAATTTCCATCGGGGTTTCGCGCGCCTGGCCTGCCCCGTTTTCATTGCCCCTGCTCCGCTCGATCACAAACCAGATGATCACGGCCACAAGAACGATCAGTATCAGCCACATAAACATCCCCCCGTACCCGTATGGTCCCATCATGTGATCCCACCTCCCCATCGGCCGATCATACGGCCGATGCGTGCATCCTGTAAAAAGCAGCGCCGATACCGCCACTGCAGCAAAATGGAACAGATTCGTTTTCACGGACTCGCCTCCCCTGCTGTTTTTTATATGTCAAGCCGCCGCAGCAGCTGTGCATTGATCGCCACGATCACCGTGGAAGCGGACATCAACACCGCCCCCACCGCTGGAACGAGCAATATCCCGGCCCATGCCAGAACCCCGGCGGCGAGGGGAATGGCCACGATATTATACCCGGCGGCCCACCAGAGGTTCTGGACCATTTTCCGGTAGGTCGCCCGGCTGAGAATAACGATCCGGGCCACGTCCCGGGGATCGCTTCGGACCAGGACCACGTCGCCTGCTTCCACCGCCACATCCGTTCCCGCGCCGATGGCAACGCCGATATCGGCGGTTACCAGCGCCGGTGCGTCGTTTACCCCGTCGCCGACCATGGCCACGCGCTTTCCATCGCGCTGCAGCTCCTTGATCTTCCCGGCCTTGTCCTCCGGCAGCACCTCCGCGAAAACCATGTCGATGCCAAGCTCATTGGCGACACTGTCGGCAACGGCCCGGGAATCCCCCGTGAGCATTGCAACTTCAAGCCCCTGTTCATGGAGGCTTTTCACCGCTTCCACGGATTCCGGGCGAACGGCATCGGCAATGGCAAAGACCGAAAGCACGTCCTTGTCCTCGACCAGGTAGACCGCTGCCCGACCGGCTTCGGAAAAACGCTCCGCTGCATTGCGCAGGTCATCTGTCGGGTCAATCTCCAGCTGCCGAAGCAAAGCCGGGCCGCCGACTTTCAGTTTTCTCCCTTCCACGGTCGCTTCCACGCCGTGGCCGGAAATGGCCTGAAAATCTTCTGCCCCCGGCGTCTGTATATCTTTTTCCCGGGCGCTTTCGATCAACGCCCGGGCGATCGGATGCTCCGAGTCGTGTTCCACGGCCGAAGCCAGACGAAGGGCTTCTTCTTCCGAAATTTTCTCCGATACGCTTATATCGACAACCCGGTGCTCTCCCAGCGTCAGGGTGCCGGTTTTGTCGAATACCACGATATCGAGATGCCTCGCTTCCTCGAGCCCCCGGCGGTCACGAACGAGAAGACCGTTCCGGGCGCCTATGGTCGTGGAAATAGCAATTACCAGCGGTACAGCCAGGCCCAGCGCATGCGGGCATGTGATTACGAGCACCGTCACCATGCGGGTGATGGTAAAATCCAGGGTGGCGCCGAAGGCCAGCCAGGCGACAAATGTCAATCCGCCCGCCCCGATGGCAACCAGTGTAAGGTAAAACGCCGCCCGGTCGGCCAAATCCTGGGACCGGGAGCGCGAGCCCTGGGCTTCCTCTACCAGGCGCATGATCCCGGCCAGGGCGGTATCATCGCCGGTACCGGCCACTTCGACCCGCAAAGAGCCTTCCCCGTTGATTGTGCCGGCAATTACCTTGTCCCCCGATTGCTTGTTCACCGGCGTTGACTCGCCGGTAATCATGGACTCGTTCACAGCGCTTTTGCCGCTTTTGACGACCCCGTCCGCCGGGACGCCGTCCCCCGGTCGGACCAGCACCATATCTCCTTCACGGAGCTTCTCCAGCGGCACTTCCTCGGTATTGTCGTCGTCAAGAAGACGTTCCGCCGTATCCGGGAGCAATTTGGCCAGCTCTTTCAGCGCTCCCTGGGCCTGAAAAATGGAGCGCATCTCGATCCAGTGTCCAAGCAGCATGATGGTGACCAGCGTAGCCAACTCCCACCAGAGCGCATGCCCCTCATACCCAAGCGTTACCGCGGCGCTGTAGATAAACGCAACGCTGATGGCCAGGCCGATCAGCGTCATCATTCCCGGAACCCGGTCCGCCAGTTCATGAAACGCCCCCTTCAGAAACACCCATCCACCGTACAAAAATACCAGCGTCGCAAAAAAGGCCGGAATCAAACCGGAACCCGGGAACACGGGCGCCCGGTACCCGAACCACTCCTGCAGCATCGGCTCCCAGAACAAAGCCGGTATCGTCAGGACCAGGCAGACCCAGAACCGGGTGCGAAACATTTCCACGCTATGGCCGGCATGCTTGTCGTGCCCCTCGTGCCCCTCGTGCCCCTCGTGGCCGTCGTGCCCCTCGTGGCCGCCGTGGCCGTCGTGGCCGTCGTGCCCCTCGTGGCCGTCGTGCTTTTCATGCTGGCTATGCTTGTCGTGGGCTTCATGGCCATTGTGGCCGCCGTCGCCGGCATGGCCTTTCCTGTCGGTTTTTTCAGATCCGTCGCGGGGTTTTGATGTGGTCATAAGAGCACCTTTCTCTTAAACGGTAAATAACACTGAGTTAATAATGTCTCTGATTTTAAAAATTGCAAATCCCTTCCGGAGCGCTCAACCCATCCCCGCCGGGGCTGTGCCTTGCCGGACGCGACCCGAGAGCGATTTGGCATATCGGAAAATCGGGGCGCAATCGATACCTGCGGTTTTCCAGGTAAGCCCGGCCAACACGAATTTGACACTGCCGCGTCCCGGGCATATATTTAAACAATAATCAGCGGTTTTGGCTCATTTTTTTTTGCAGCATGCAGGCATCGTTCAAAAAACCCCTTGGTGCAGCCGCCGGCAGGCGCACATGGAAGGGCCACTGACAGCCAGAAGGAGAAGGCAGCATGAGCGCACAATTGTATGACGTGATCATCCTGGGCGCAGGACCCGCAGGTTTGCAGGCAGCCATACATGCAGCCCGCAGAAAAGTGTCCGTCCTGGTGATCGGCCAGAGTTCAAAAAGCAGCGCCTATAATGCGCACATTGAAAATTTCTGCTGTACCGCAACGCAGTCCGGCGCTGAAATGCTTGAAATCGCACTTTCCAAGGCGCAGGAAGCGGGCGCGGATTCTCTGGAGAAAGACGTCATGGCGCTGGACATCGACAACGGGCAATATATTGTCGAAACCGCCGGCGGAGAGGTCTTGAAAGCCCATGCGCTTGTTCTGGCCATGGGCATATCGCGCAATAAGCTGAACATCGAGGGGGAAAAGGCCCTGGTGGGAAAAGGCGTGAGTTATTGCGTGGACTGTGACGGCCCCCTGTTCAAAGGCGAGGCCGTAGCGGTGGTTGGCTGCGGGAGCGCTGCGGTCGGCGCCGCATTGACCATGATATTTTACGCCAGTGAAGTCCATCTGGTCTGCGAGGCGCTCGACGTGGAGGCCTTCCTTGCCGAAAAACTACGGCAGAGCGATGTTTTGCTCCATGAAGGGCGCAAGGTAGTCCGGATACAGGGAAGCGACGCGGTATCCGGCCTGGTGCTGGACAACGGCGACGAACTTGCCGTGACCGGCGTTTTCATCGAACTCGGGGCGAAAGGAGCGGTCGATTTTGCCGGCAAGCTGGGCATTCTCCTCGATGACACCATGAAATACATCTCTGCCAACAAGAAGCAGGAAACCAACCTGCCCGGCGTATATGCCGCAGGCGACATCTGCGGCCCGCCCTGGCAGGTGGCCAAGTCCGTCGGCGAAGGCTGCACGGCCGGCATTGAGGCCGCCGCCTATGCCGTCAAACGAAAAAGCGAAAAAGGATAAAACTTCCGGATCAGTGCCACCAGCAGGTGGTTTCGGTCGTCCGGGGCGGTCAAAGATTCATCGCTGATCCGAAGCTGCATGAAACCTTGTCCGCCGCGAATGCGCGATTCAAAATCATTGGTAACCATGAGGTACAGACCGGCCTGGTGGCAAACACCGGCCAGCAGATCTCCCACCGTCTGTATCCCCTGACCGGCGGCCTTGCCGATGGAAACTGTTACGTCGATATCCATTGCCAGGCCCTATATTGAATTGCACTCATCCGGCCGGTTACGGCATGCCGTCAAAGCCATGCCGTTGTATCGGGCACCGTCACCCCGAGCCGGTCGGCCGTTTTGCTTAATGTTTCAGACAAGCGAGCCATGCTGTCGTCTATGTTCTTTTTATTGGGAGACCAGTCTGCAGGACATTGATTTTTCAATTCCTCCAATCCGGCATCAATGTTGCCGACCATGGCCATCAGCTCTTTTGCTGCTTCCGTATGGGCCGGATCCGGCATTTTTTCAGCCTTTGCAATCACGTCATACAGTCCTGCCTTCAACCCGATCATCCGCTTATATACCTGTTCACAGTAGTCTTTCACATCCGTCATTGTACTTTCCTCCCTGTCAGGTGGGTCAGCCATTGCGGCTGGATTCCATTTCATACAAGAACATCAGGAAACGCGGCCGGTCCCCTACCGGGGCCAGACCTTCGCAAACCCTTTCCCCTTCACGAAACAGTGGGGGCACTCTTCCGGAGGTTCTTCGCCATAGTGCACGTATCCGCAGAGCGGGCAGCGCCAGGCCTGCGTATCCGCCGGATGACCGTCTTCATCGAAAAGCGGCTCGTCAGCGCCCACCAGCACCGGCACTTCCTCGATCGCCGGCATGACGGGCTCGTAAGCGCTCAACAGGTAACCGGCGACGATCATCCGCTGGATCTCGCTGGTCCCCTCATAGATGGTGAACAGGCGGGTGTCCCGGAGGAGCTTTTCAATGGGGAACATCTTCGTATATCCGTAGCCGCCGAATATCTGAAGGGCATCGTTTAACACCTCCATTGCGCTTTCCGTGGCGTAGAATTTTCCGATGGACGCGGTGATGGTCGGGTCCATGCCGCTGTCGGCTTCCCAGGCCCCTTTGAGGACCAGCAGGCGGGATGTTTCCACCCGTTGGTACATCTCTGCAAGCTTGAACTGTATGGCCTGGTAGGAATGGATGCTGCTGCCGAACGTCTTTCGTTTTTTCGCATAATCAATAGCGTATTCCATTGCGGAGCGAGCCGCCCCAACGGCAAAAGCGCCGATGATCGGACGGGTTCGGGAAAAGGTTTTCATGGCAAGCATAAACCCCTCTCCCGGCGGGGCAAGCATGTTCTCGGCAGGCACCCGGACGTTTTTCAGGTCGATGCCCGCCGTGTTGGAGGTGCGCTGGCCGAGTTTCGGAATCGGCCGGCCGACGCGGACCCCCTCCCATCCTTTTTCTACGATAAAGGCGCAGATCCCGTCATGTTTTTTTTCGGGATCGACGGTGGCGAAGATGGTCATGTAATCGGCCACGCCGGCGTTGGTGATCCAGTATTTGGTGCCGTTGAGGATATAGTCGTCCCCGTCTTTTTCGGCCCTGCACCGGATGCCGGCGACATCCGACCCCATCATCGGCTCCGAGGTCGCAAAGCAGATCTGCCTGCCATTTTTTGCGATTTCCGGGAGGTATTTTTCTTTCAGGGGATCATTGCCGGAAATCACAATCGGTTCAAACCCCAGGGAGTTGTCAAAAATCGAGGTCGCCAGGCCGGGGCATGCCGCGGCGATCTCCTCGGTCACGATGGCCCCCTCCACGAGGCCGTAGCCCGCACCGCCGTATTCCTTCGGGATGTCGGAATTCATGATCCCGGCATCATTCGCTTTTTTAAGCACCCACAGCGGCAGAGCATCTTTCTCGTCGTAATGCCAGGCAACCGGCAACACTACGTCTCTTGCAAACTGCCGGGCCTTTTCCCGAAGGTCGAGCTGCTCCGGGGAGAGTGAAAAATCAAGCATGGGTCACCTCCGTTCGGCGCGGGATCAATCAAACGCCGTGAATTTTTCTTTTCCGTTTTTGCATACGGGACATTGGTCCGGCGCTTCACCTTCCAAGGTATATCCACATACCTCACACACCTGTATGGTATCCAGGTTCACGTCACTGCCGCCGGTAACCGCCTCTTTTGCCCTCTGGAAGAGCGCCAGATGCTGCTTTTCGGTTTGGTAGGACCAGTCAAAGCTCCTGTAGGCGCTGTTTTCGCCCTGGAATTGTGCGACTTCCATGTATACGGGATACATTTCATCAATTTCGAACTGCTCCCCTGCAATGGCAAGCCCCAGGTTCTTGAGCGTATCCCCCGGCCCGAAAGCCCCCATGGAATTTGCCACGAATCCGCCGTCGAGGTGCTTCAGTTCGCGGTAATGATCACCGGCATGGATATATTCGGCATGGGCCACGGCAATAAAAAGGCGGGCCACATTCGGAAATTTTTCTTTTTCCGCCTGCACGGCGAAATGGCGGTACCGCATATTGGCCATGCTTTCACCGCCGAATGCATTGATCATGTGCTGTTCGGTTATCTGTTTCATGGGAAAATTACTCCTTTCTGCAACAATTTTCCTCTTTTCTTTTGTAAGTTTACTGGCACCCGGCCGGTTTACGCCAGCTTTTTGGCGATTTCAGCCACGTGCTCCCCCTGGAAGCGGGCGATGGACAGCTCGTTTTCAGAAGGCTGCCGGCTGCCGTCCGTTTTTGCAAGGGTGCTTGCGCCGTAGGGCGTGCCACCGGTGATTTCATCCATGTTCAAAAGCGCCTTGCAGGTGTAGGGAACCCCGACGACAACAAATCCCTGGTGGAAAAGCGTCGTGTGAAATGAAGTGATGGTGGTTTCCTGGCCGCCGTGCTGGGTCGCCGTGGAAGTGAACACGCTGCCGACCTTTCCTGCCAGTGCGCCGCTCATCCAGTGCTTACCGGTCTGATCCAGGAAATTACGCATCTGCGCGCACATGTTCCCGAACCGGGTCGGAGCACCGAAAATGATGGCATCATAGTCCGGCAGTTCGTCCACGGTCGCCAGGGGAGCCGTCTGGTCAAGCTTGGCGCCTGCGTTGCGCGCCGATTCCTCCGACATGATTTCAGGCACCCTTTTGATGATCACATCAACGCCCTCAACGCGCCGCACACCTTCCGCCACCGCATTGGCCATTGTTTCGACATGTCCGTACATACTGTAGTAGAGCACCAGGACCTTTGCCATGGGACACCTCCTTTACTCAAATAAAATAAATGGTTTTACAGGCTGATTTTATCCGGATCGCGTAAAAACGCGAAAAAATGACACCGGAAAGATGCCGAGAATCTAAATGTAAAACGGCTTTCGCCATCGTGCAAATTTAAGAACGATTTTGTCCGGACAAAGCGGACCCTTTTTGTGGATTTGCATCCGTGACCACGATGAGCATTTATGCCTTTATGCCTTTATGCCTTGCGGTATTCTGGATTTTGGGATAGAATGAAACATAAAAAATGACCGGCGGGCATGAACACAGCGGCCCTGCCGGCGGTTACGATTCGACATTTCATCAGGAGAGAAACAACGATGACAAAACAACCCCGTTTGATGCGCCTCACACTCGCCCTGGCGATCCTGTCGGTTTCCCTTTTGGCCGGATGCCATGCCAGCACCCGGGATTATGAGCCCACCGACACGATTCACTATGATGCGAGCTACGATTTTTCCGACAAGAACAAAATCGTCAACGACCTGGTGGAGTCGCTGAAAAACCGGTCTCCCCTTGCGGCCAGAAACGATCGCCCCGTAGTGATCATATACAACGTCGCCAACCGGACATCCGAGCATATCAGCACCGATTTGATCACCGACGATATCCGCCAGCGGATCCTGGCATCCGGAAAAGCCCGATTTGTAAACCGGATACAGCGGGAAACCATCGAACAAGAGCTCTCTTATCAGCATGGCGGCGATGTCACACTGGAAACCCGGGTTCAGAAAGCCCGCCAGGTCGGCGCTGAATACATGATCACCGGCACCCTGCGCTCCATCACCAAGGATGAACCCCGGCAGGTGCGCCTCCGAAAAAGAAAGCTCCAGTACTACAGCCTGACGCTGGAACTGACCGATCTGGAAACCAGCCTGATCGAATGGGCAGACAGCGTGGAGATCGTCCGTGAAGAAGCCAAGCCGTTTGTGGGCTGGTAACGGCCGGCCGCTTTTTCCGAATACCTGGCGGCAGGGAGCTTTATGGGGCTTGCTGGCGATGTTCCTCGTTTTCAGCGGATGTGCCTCGGCCCCCCTGAAACAGGCCCGGTCCGACTTCTACGGCGGGCGGCTGGATCAGGCCGCAGATGCGTTGTCGGAACCCACGGACGTGGCCAACCGCGACCGGCTCCTGTTTTACATGGAAAAAGGGGTGATCCAGCACCATGCCGGCGATTACAAGGAGAGCATCGACACGCTGCTTGAGGCATCCTCCATGATCCGGCAGCAGGATTATATCAGCGCCAGGGAACAGGCCGGATCCATGGTCACCACCGAGCGGATCACCGAATACAAGGGGGAATACGCCGAGCGGCTCCTTGTGCATACCTACCTGATGATGGGATTTCTTTTGACGGGCCGCCCCGATAGCGCCCTGGTGGAAGCGAAACAGGCCCTGGAGGTGATGGACGCTTTTCCCGAGGCAACGGCCCGGGACCACTTCACCCGGGCGCTCATCGCCCATTGCTTTGAAATCAACGGGGAGATCAACGGCGCCTACATCGAATACAAAAACCTGGCCGGGCAGATGAACGATCCCGCACCGGTCGCGGACAAACTTGTTGCCATCGCCGGTAGGTTGGGTTTTTCCGACGATGTGGAAAAGTGGCGGAAACATTTGCCAGACGACGCGGCCGGAGAACGGCCGGCTGACGCGGAGCTGATCCTGTTCGTCGGCCAGGGGCGCGCGCCCGTAAAGATTCCCCGCAATATCGTCCTTCCGCCGTCAATCCGGTTCTCGTTCGCCACCTACCGGGAGCGGACCCGCAGCTTTTATGCGCCCCGGGTCAACGCAGCTCCCACGTTCGGGCCGATCCAAATGGTGACGACGGATGTGGGCAGGGTGCTCAAGGATTCCCTCAACACCCGGCTGACACGCATCCTGACCAAGGAAACCGCCCGGGTGGCTACCAAGGAAGTCCTGGCGCAGCAAGTCAACGATCCCCTGTTGGAACTCCTGGTGCGGGTGGCCTTTTTTCTCATGGAAGAGCCCGACACCCGGGCCTGGGAGACCCTGCCGGCGTATATGACCCTCATCCGGGTCCCCCTGAGCGTTGGTGACCATGAGTTGACGCTTCGTGCATCCGGCGAATACGGGGGCCCCTTCCGGCTTCCCCCTGTCACGGTTTCTCCCAACCGGCGGTTTTATCATTATTCGACGCGGACCGGTTTTGCACCCCCGGAAGAGTAAAGCGCCTGCGGAAAACTTTCTGCGAAGGCCTCAACTTTGATGGACTCGTAAAAAGTCGTTTTCAGACGGCTTTGTAAAATGTTCAAGATCAAGGCGCGCGCAATTTTTGAAGAATTGATAGTACTTAGCCGTACGTGAGATTCTTCAAAAATTGTGCGCAACGCAGATATTGGACT
>JAABTJ010000012.1 GCA_011389935.1 Desulfobacteraceae bacterium | reverse complement strand
ACGGGGATGCGTAATTGAAGCCGTGTGCGGGGGCTTTGGTACAGCATGAAATTAAGGGAAGGCCCCAGCTCCAGCATGGGGTCAAGGTCCGGCATTCCCCGCCGGGGCCCCTTGTTGTCCGTAGAAGAGGGGATGGCGCCGTCACCGCTCAGCTCAAACCGGATGCGATTGCTGTCATACAGCAGGCCCCGGATCCCCTCCCGGTCGATACGCAGAAAATCCCCCCTGTAATCAATATAGGGCATCAGAATCGGGTATATTTCCTGGTTTTTGGAGCCGCGGTAGGACGGCATCGTGATGGGGGCGGCCCCCAGCCCGATTTCCCAGAGGGGGAGTTCTTTTTCTGCGCCCAGGGCGTTTGCCCCAAGGACAAACGGAACCATGAGCAAAGCAAAAACAAGCTGATAACGTTTTTTTCTCCTGGTATAAGACATGCCGGCGATCTTTTGGGGCAACAAGCGAAATTTCTGAAAATATAACGGCCTTTCCGTTTGCTGACAAGCAGCGGCTACTTGCATTTTTCGATCCGTGCCACCTTGTGTTTTGCCGGTGCCGTATTTTTTGCGGAAAAGCATATTTTACAATACCCTTGCTGGTCCTTCTGAGTAAAGCATACTTTTTGAAAGAATGATAGGGGGAGGCGTGGAACAAAAAGATCACTGGAGAATGTATTTGTCCAAGTTGGCAAGGAGAAGGATTGACTTTATGGATTTCTGATAATAAAAAGGGAAGAATCTTATTTGTCTGGGGAAAAAAGTGAAAAATATGGCTGGCGGCAAATGGAAATCAAGTGGTATGTTTTGGAAAAAATTGAAGCGGTTCCTAGGGGGGACATTTCAGCAGTGGTGGTTGTGCCGTACTCTTCTCCCTGGTTTTCCGGCCATTTTCCCGGCAACCCGGTATTGCCGGCGATCGCCCAGTTGGCCATTGTCCTGGATATTGCCGGAAAGGCATACGGCCGGGAACTGATTCCCAAAGCGGTCAATCGAACAAAATACAGAAAAATCATAAGGCCCGGTGAAACCGTCAACATTGTTTTGTCCCCGGTTGAGGGCAAGGCAATGACCCATTCGTTTCAATTGGCCGTTGATGAAGAAATCGCCTGCAAAGGGGCCATAACAACAGAGACGGCAAATCGTCGCTAATACAAGGAGAAGGCAAAACAATGCAGCAGGAATTGACACTTCAGGAGGTTGTTGAAGGAGTGGCGCAGATCATTATCGACGAATTAAAGCTGGAAGATGTGACGCCGCAAACCTTTGATCCGGACCTCGACCTTGTGGATGAAGTCGGTGTGGACAGCATGGATCTTGCCACCGTTGCGCTGGTGCTTCAGGATGAATACGGCATCGCCATTGATGAGGATGACTATCCGAAGCTGAAAACGATCCACCTTATTGCGGAATATGTGCTTCAGCGGGCACCGGTAAATAATTAGGGCATTTACTGAAAGAGCTAAAGGGCAACCATTTTGGAACGCAGCAAGCAAAAAGCCGCCGCTTCTCAGCCGCCGAAGGACGGTGCCTGGAAGTTTTCCGACATTCTCGCCATCCCTGAAATCCGTGAAAAATGGCAAACCGTCCGGCGGTATTTTTTTCTCCGGGAATCCACCTATGACATGACGCGTCGGTGCAATATCCAGTGTGAAGGCTGCTATTATTACCAGGGGGATAAGGCCTCGGTTCCGGAAAACCGGGATCCGGATCAATGGCGCCAATTGATGCGCCTGGAAAAAGAAAGGGGGATTACCTACGTCGTTCTGGCAGGGGCAGAACCATCCCTGGTTCCGGAACTCTGCGAGGTCTGCTTCCAGGAAATTCCCCTGGGCTGCATTGCCACCAATGGGATACGGCGTATTGGCAGCGAAATTGACTATACGATCCATGTTTCCGTGTGGGGGAACGATGAAACCAGCCGGCGGCTGCGAAATGCCGCAAACATGCTCCGCAGGCAGATCGACAATTACAAGGGCGATCCCCGGGCGGTTTTTATCTATACGTTCACCCGCGACAACGTCGATGAAGCCTTTGAAGTTTCGGAAATCCTTGCCCGGAATAACTGCAGAATTTCTTTCAACATGTTTTCGGCGCCTGTGGGGTACCGGGGCGGACTCCGCCATGATGCGGCATCCCTGCAGAAAACCCGGGTTGCAATGCAGCGCATCTGTGAACAGTATCCGGATAATGTCTGTTTCTCCCCGTATAATATCGTGGCCCATACGCAACCACTGGGGCTCCATGATTTGTTTTCCTGCCCCTACCCCAGGGTCAATACCTCGACGGATATCGGCCTGGGCCGGTCATTCCGTCAGTATCGAACGGATTTGAGCTGGGACAGAACCGCCGCCTGCTGCGTTCCGGACACCGATTGCCTCGATTGCCGCCATTATGCCGCGGGAAGCGCGATCGTCACTTCAAGAATGTTTCGGCATGCTGCCGATCCGGAACGGTTCAAGGCATGGCTCGATTACGTGGATGTATACCTTGCGGTATGGGTAAGGGGATATGAAAAGAGCCCGAATCTGTGCCGCAGCCTGGTTGCGCCCCCCGTCACGATGGTTTTGAAAAATAAGCAAGGACTGGATTTGTAAAAATGAAAACGGTGAGCTCGCTGCTTGACAGCCATTGGTATGAGCGCTACAAAAGAATTTCTACTCTTAATATACGCAGTTCCATCTATGACGTGACCAACCGGTGCAACCTGCGGTGCAAGGGGTGCTTTTTTTTCTCCTCCGGCGAGGACAAAGCGGCCGGCGAAGAAACCGATTTGGCGAAATGGACGGCTTTTCTGGATGCTGAAAAACAAAGGGGCGTGAATCTTGCGATCCTGATCGGCGGAGAACCCACCCTCTGCCTGGACCGGGTCGAGCAGTTCTACCGGCGCATGCCAACATACTGCGCGACCAACGGCCTGATCAAAGTCCCCCGTGACCGGTTCCCGGACATGATGGTGGGCATCTCGCTCTGGGGGGACGAAGAAGATGAAAAGCGCCTTCGCGGCAAGAATACGTTCCTCGTTTCCAGCAAAAATTATGAAGGGGATCCCCACACCTATTATCTGTATACCATCACGCCGAAACAGATCGGAAGAACCGAAAAAGTGATCCGGAAAATCGGTGATGCCGGTCTGAAGGTGCATATGCAGTTGCTGTCCAATGACGAGGGCGTAAACGGGTTTTCCTGGCGGGACGGAGAACTGTCTGATCTGTGCACGGAAATGGATGAGATGCTGGATGCCTATCCGGATACCGTGATTTCCTCCAAATATTACCATAAAGTCATTACCACCGGCAGGATGCTCGACAGGACCTTCGGGTGGCAGGAATGCCCTTCGGTTACCGAACCGCTGGATACGCGCAATCCGCAGCCCCGGCGCCTGATCCGCTTTATCCGCTGGGCCTCGGATCTTCAGACCATGCACCGGTGCTGCACCTCGGCCACCCGGGACTGCGCCACGTGCAAGGACGGTGCGGCCCACATGAGCTGGATTATGGTGAACAAGCGCGCGCATATGCGGTCTTCCGAGGATTTGCAAAACTGGATCGAAGTGTACGAAATGTTTGCCAAGCTTTATCAATTTTTACCCTGGTAGGTGTCAACGGGCGTAATGAAAAACCGGAAAAGCGTCATTATCGGATATGATACGATTTCACCCCTTGGCACGGATCTGACGTCGCAGTGGAAAGCTGCTTGCAGCGGAAAAAGCGGTATCGCCCCCCTTAC
Source organism: Desulfobacteraceae bacterium (assembly GCA_011389935.1). Taxonomy (GTDB): domain Bacteria; phylum Desulfobacterota; class Desulfobacteria; order Desulfobacterales; family Desulfosalsimonadaceae; genus B1SED10-16. Next base: position 82,718 of record JAABTJ010000012.1, on the reverse strand, counting down.
CCGCTTTGCCGTTGATGAGGATTTCCCGGTTCGGATTGCAGGACAGGTTCCGGAAATCGACACAAGCCCCTATCCGTTTTTAAAGCCCCGGGAGATGGCCCACTGGAAGTCTCCGATTTTCAAGCATGCGCTGCTCGTGGTGCACCGCGCCCTGGAAAAAAGCGGCATTGAAATAACAGAAAAACTGGCGCCGCGCGTGGCGGTTACCTTCAGCTCCGCGGTCGGCGGCCAGGATGCGGTTCTTGCGGCAGACCGGCGGATGCGGGCGGAAAACAAAATGCCGCATCCCTTTACCAATCCCAATGCCTGCATCAACATGGTCACCGGTAAAATCGCCATTCTGACCGGCGCTACCGGTCCGATCGCCTCTACCATCACCGCGTGCGCCACGGGTTCGACCTCCATGATCATCGGGGCCATGCTGCTGGAGGCGGGCAGGGCGGACGTAGCCATTTGCGGGGCAGTCGATTTTGCACTGGTGGAACCCATCGTGGCCGGTTTTGCCACCATGAACGGGGCATTTCGGCACAAACCCGGCCAGACCGAAGCGCCCCCGCACCTGGCCAGCCGGCCGTTTTCAAAGGGACGGCGCGGTTTTCTGATATCCGAGGGGGCGGGCGCCGTAATATTGACAACCCGGGAATTTGCAGCGGCGCATCAGCTTGCGCCGTGCATCGGGATCCGGGGCTGGTCCATGACCGCGGACGCCCATCATTTTGTCGCCCCCCATGAACCCACCGTGCGGCGCTGTATTGCGGAAAGCATCGGGGATGCCGGCATCGGTCCGGAAGACATCGATGCGGTAAATGCACATGCCGCATCCACCCAGGTGGGCGACCGGGTGGAATATGAGGCCATGAAAGCGGTTTTCGGGAAAACGCTGCCCCCCATCACCGCCAACAAATCCATGACGGGACACGCCATGGGTGCATCGAGCGCGATTGAATCGGTGTTCGCCATGGAGGGGATGCTCCAAAGCACCCTGGTTCCGACCATCAATTACGAACCGGATCCGGAAATGCCCCTATCGGAAATCGTGGTCCATGAGCAGCCGCTTGAACAGGAATTTGTCTTGAAAAACGCCTTCGGCTTCGGCGGCTGCAATGCATGCATTGTTTTTCAACGACTCGGATAGAAAAAGCACAAGGTCTATGAAAGCACCCAAAAACAGAAGGGTTTTTGTCGTCGGCTACGGCGCTGCCACGCCTCTGGGAAAGACGTTTGCGGAAAGCTGGCAGCAGGCGGTGGCGGGAAGAGCCGGTTTCCGCAGGGTTACCCGGTGCAGCGTCAGCACCCCGAGCAGCGTGGTGGGGGAAATACCGGGATGGGATCCGGAAGAATACGACTTTGTGGATTCAAAAGAAGCCTATAACTGGAACGCCGATTTCGTTATTCTGACCATGGCGGTCTGTCGGGAAGCCCTTGAACGCAGCGGGTTGGAAATAAACGCCGAAACAGGGCCCAAAACAGGATGCCTGATCGGATCCGCCCTGAACGGAAACGATGCGTTTCGAAAGGCAATGGACACGCATCTCAACAAGGGGGCGCTGCGGATCAGTCCTTACCTGCTGCCCAATCTCTGCGCCAATCTGCCTTCGAGCAAGGCGGGCATGATGCTGGGCTTTACCGGCCCGATTGTTTCCCCCCAGGGGGCATGCGCGTCAGGCAACCACGCCATCGGCATTGGCGCCCGCATGATCCGGGACGGGGACTGTGACTTCATGCTGGCAGGGGGTGTAGATACCTGCCTGATACCGGAGATTATCCACGGTTTTGCCAACATGAACGCCACCATCAAGATCCAGAAAGAGGACCGGGCATGCAGTGATGCGTCCCAGGCCTCCCGGCCGTTCAGCATCGACCGGAAGGGCATGGTCCTGTCCGAAGGATGCGGGGTACTGGTCCTGGCCGCCGAGGAAGCCGTAAAAGCCCACGGGCTCGTACCCAAAGCCGAGGTGCTGGGCGTGGGCTGGACCTCGGACGCGCATCATTTTACGCTTCCCCACGGTCCGACCATCATACGCTCCATTGCCATGGCCATTGACGATGCCGGGCTGACCCCTGCTGATATCGAATACGTCAATGCCCACGGCACTTCCACCAGCAAGGGAGACAGTGCCGAGATTGCATGCTTGCGGAGCGTTTTCGGCAGCCGCCTGAAAGACCTGCCGGTATCCTCGAACAAGTCTCAAATCGGCCATACCCTTGGCGCTTCTGCAGCCATCGAGGCCGCCTTCGGCATCGAGGGGATGCAGCGGGGGATCATTCTTCCGACCATTAATTATATCGAAGACCCGCTGCTCGGTGATATCGACGTCGTGGCAAACAATGCCCGCACGGCAGGCTATGAATTTTTCCTGTCCAATGCGTTCGGCTTCGGCGGCACCAATTGTTGTATCGTATTTAAAGGAGTATGATCATGCGGCCCAATCCGTTTATTCCGGAGAACCATAACGGGGATCCGCGCTTTGTTAAAAACCAGGCAGACGGGATTGTATGGCACCGAAGCCGATACCGGACCCTCTATGCGGATACGGACCGTTCGTCCCTGGTGTATCACGCCAACTACCTCCGGTATTTTGAATTTGGCCGCAGCTCCCTGATGCGCGATTTGGCCTATCCGTATATTGAAATCGAAGCCAATGGATATGTTTACCCCATTGTTGAGCTCGGGGTAAAATATCACAGCCCGCTTCAGTATGACGATTCCATGTGGATCAATACCCGGCCCGGGGAGATGGGGCGGGTCAGGCTGACGTTTGACTACATCATCACGCATGGGGAAACGGGGCGGATCATCTGCACCGGTTTTACACAGCACTGCGCCTTGAATTCGTCCGGCAGGCCTGTGGCAATCGATGAGAAAACCAGGCATTTATGGGAAATTTTTCCGAAATAGGCGCGTGCGTCCAGGTCCCGCTATCGATCCGGGTGCTGCCGCACCTGCGGGACCATGTTTTCGGGGAAAATACGGTTTTTCCGGCTGTGGAATCCATGCAGGTGCTCGCCGAGGCCGCCCGGGGCCTGCACGCGGACCTGGATGTGAAACGGCTGACCCAGGCGGTGTTCGAAAAATTCCTGGTTATCGATCCGCAAGCGAAGGCCATTGAGGCCTTTGCGGCGTTTGAAAAGACCGGCGAAGGCGGGTTGATCGCAAAGCTGGTCACCCGCATGCACCTTGCCGGCTCCGGTATTACCCGCGTAAAGGAGCATGCCCGGCTGCGTTTCTTCCCCCGCTGCAACAAACCGCTGTTGCCGGCGCCCCCGGTTGTTGGGGAATCAAAAACAGACATGTCGGTAGCGCCGGAAAAAATCTACAGGGAGCTTGTCCCCTTCGGTTCCTCCTACCGAAATATTTCAAGTCCGATACGCCTTGACCGGACATATGCGGCAGCCGGAATCCGGGCGCCGGAAAGGCCTTCTCCCGGCGGCCCCTTAGGCTCCCCCTTTGTGCTGGATGCGGCCTTTCATGCCGCATGTGTATGGGGGCAGCGCTATTCCGGCTTTATCGGCTTCCCCGTCGGGTTTGACACGCGTATTGTCGCAAAACCGACAAGACCCGGCAAAAATTATATGACCCACATGGTGCCGGTGGCCCGGGGCGTCCGCGAAAATCTTTTCGATTTGTGGATCTATACGCCGGATTGCGGGATTTTCGAAGTGGTCACGGGCGTGCGGATGCGGGATGTCACAGGGGGGCGGATGAAGCCTCCCCCGTGGATACGGGAAAACAACTGAATTTATGACGGTTTTCTTCCTGTCGTTGTGGCCGGTTGGGTCGTTTCGTTCAAATCCGCTGCAAGGAGGTTTTTGATTTCGGTGATTTCATATTTGCCCGCCGGAGATACGGGGATCGCCTCCACCACCCGGATGCGTCGGGGAAGCGCATGGCCTTGAACGCGGTGTAGCAGATGCTGGCGGATTTCTTTGCCAGTGGTTGCCTCCGCGGCCACGAGCGCCCAAATTTCGTTTTCCCGGCCGCTGTCGACGGGGATACAGATTACCGCGGCGTCCCTGACCTTGGGCATACCCGTGATAGCGAACCGGATTTCATCCAGATCCACGCGTTTGCCCCCTACCTTGACGATCCGGTCCGTTCTCCCCTTCAGTTCGAATGTATCGGAACCGATGGGGTCTGCCCGGTCGCTGGTGGTGAAAAATCCTTCCGGGTCCACCGGCAGCTCCGGGGAGATGAACTCCGAGCGGATCGCCAGAAGACCGTCGACAATTTTCCAGTCAATACAGTCAAAAGGATTGAAATGCGGCTGGTTGTCTCTGCACAGGCGGGATGCAATGCCGCCGGTTTCCGTGGAGCCGAATATTTCTGTAATTCCCAGGCCGGTTTGTTCATAAAACAAACGGCTGTCTGCGGGATCGAGACGGGCTGCGGAAGAAAGTGCGCAGCAAAGGGATTCCGCCGTAAACGATATGCCGGCAAGCATCTTGTAATGAAGGGGGGTGCTGACCAGGATGTTCGCCCGGTTTTGTTTCACGGCGTCTTGAATTTCGTGGGGATAGGTGAATTCGCCGTCAATGACCGAGGCGGAGGCGACAAGCGGGACGAGCGTTGAAAAAAGAAGTCCGTAGATATGATTGGCCGGTACGGTTGCGGCAAATCGATCTTCTGGTGATATGCCCAGCGCTGCTGCTTGATAGGTCGCCTCGGAAAACAGGTTGCGCACGGTTTTGGACCACATCCGCGGCGTTTTTGTCGAACCGCCGGTAAAGAGTTTGACAAAAACACTGTCCGGATGGCGCACGAAAGAGGCGTCCATTTGGGTCCCGCCAATGGTGCACCGGTCAGCGAAGATGGGCGCTACACCCCGGGGCAGGGCTGTTGGTTCCTGAACAACAGCCCTGGAAAATGGATGGGTCTTGTACATCCGTGAAAGCACGGAGGTAGAGCAGGTATGGGGAATGACAAGTGTTACCGGCCGGGTCAACGCGGCAAGCATTGCCCCTGCGATCACTGCCCGGTCATTGACACAAAGGCATATGGATTCCGGTACATCCGAAGAGAAATGATACCGTTGAAAGTTTCCGGCAATGGTATAGATGTCTTCGTATGTATATTTTGACAAAATATAATACGCGTTCGGGTATGTAGGGCCTGCGACCAGTTTTTCCAGCTGCCTGGGGAGAGACGTCATCTTATCCGTTCCTGTTGGGTTGGGTATATTCGGATGTCAGGTTATTTTTGTGTGCGACAGGGGCAAATCTGGTATAATATATTGAACCATTGCTTTCAAGTGCTTATCATGGGCTGAAATGAACCAAAGGGAGAAAGCTGTTGGGAGTTTCCAGGCGTTTGGCCTCTTACCTGATGAAAACAGATTTTGCCAGCAATGCCATAAAGGAAGGTGCGGATTTGCGTGTTTTCCGGCAGAGACCTTCGGGGAGGATGCTCGCCGGTCTGAGCTGCATCGCCGTGAGCTACATAATATGCTGGCCGGTAATCAGTGCATTGGGTGTATTCGCCGTCTATATCCGTGAGCCATTGTGGATCGTCATCGGCGGACCGGCTATCTGGACTTTTTCGCATTTTCTGTGCATGTTCGGAGTCTACCTGTCCGGCGCGGATCACACAAAAGCCTTTTTAAAATGGCTTGTCCGGATATTCGTGGAAAAGCACATGCCGGAAATAGCCCAAAATCGGGACCTGTCGGGTGTCAACAGCCAAAAAATAGAATAATTTTTTATCCGCATATGCAGTGCTGCAGGGGCGGCGGGCTATGTAAACTCGCTGATATCCACGCCCCGCATCTTTGCGCGATCGATAAACCACTGCATTTCATTTTCCGGGGGCGTTTTTATCTGATCTTCCGGTTTGCGCACCAGGGACAATGCTTTTTCCGGGCAGGTACTTACACATAGACCACAGCCGATGCATTTTTCCGCGACTACGTGGTAGGTCCCCCCCTCCCGTATAATGGCGTTTACCTGGCAGCGCTTCTCTGCACAAAGACCGCAGCCGCTGCAGGCATCTATGTCGATTACCGCGTAATAATGCGAATTGAGTACCTTGCTGGCGGGAAATCCCATTTCATTGATGCTGCGCAAAACCCTGCAGCAGCAGCCACAGCAGTTACAGATGAAGTAATGGCCGTTTTGCACGTTGCTGGTCAAGTGTACCAGCCCCTCGGCTTCCGCCCTGTCCAGCAGGTCATAGGCTTCCTGCCGGGTCATGACCGTGCCGAAGGGATGGTTGTCGAAAAGGCCTTTGATGGGGGCGCACACGGTGCAGACCTGTATGGGCCGGTCGCAGGGGTTGTCCAGCAATCCCTTTTCTTTTTTGCAGATGCAGTCAATGTACATGAAAGACCGGCTTTTTTTGATGATGCGCGATACGCGCTCATGGGGCAGCACCTTTTGCGCCCCTTGTATTTCTTTTTCGATCGGGATTACCTGCATAAGCGGGGGGGTGGCTGCAAAAAACTCTCGGCCGAAAGCCGCTGCATATTCCTCGCACATTTCGGCCATTTCCCGGTCTATGCGGTGCATCTGCATTTCGTATATGCCAAACGCCCATGGCAGCATCCGGTAGAATTTGACGCCCCTGACGTCAAAGCCGAAGATCTGCCCCTTGCGCTTCATGACTTCCAGCTTGTCGGCAGTCTTGGACAAGGGGATGCCGATGCGACTGGCGATATGTTCCGGGGTTTCGAAATTGAGCTTCAGCTTGCAGAACAGCTCTGCCTCGTCCGGGGTGAATATTTTTTTGAGCAGTCGGATTTCAATGCCATTTTCCGTGGCGGGAAAGCCGTTGGGCAGGGTATCGAGCACATGGGCCAGCTGTTCGTAGGGGTCTTTATTTGTCATCCGCTGCGGATTCCTTATGATCATCTCGTTTTTCACGGTAAAAATTTTTACGTTTCTTTGGGGGAAAAAACAAGCAAAAGAAACGAAAAGAATTGCTTTTTATACCACAGGCGCAAAACGGTTTCATAAAAAATCCTCCAAAATCCGCATCGATTTTCCAGCCCGGCCCGCGGCGGTTTCACGAAAATGATATTGACTATCCGCGCGCTTTGTCTTAAACATTAAAATTTAATGGTTTTTGATGACGTTCAGCAACTGCCGTCTGAAAAACAGGCTTGTGCCCGCCGTTGCAACATTCCATATACATATTGAAAATACAGGTACTTATGACGCGCCAGGAAATACAAAAAGAAGTATACCGGATATTTCGGGAAGAATTTGAAATTGAAGATCCGGGGCCCGATGATGATCTTAAGGATATGCACGGGTTTGACAGCATCGATGCCATAGAATTGTTCATCGAGCTGGAAAAAATGCTTCAAATCAGCCTTGACCAGGAAATAAAGAAAGAGGCAATGCTGCATATACGGACCGTCAACCAGATCTGCGATTATGTGGCACAATTCCTGCCCGAGCAAGAACCTTCCCAGCCAGGTACCATAAGAAAATAATGAACAGAAGAGTCGTCATAACCGCCGCGGCAGCCATCACGCCCATCGGCAATACCCGGGAGCAAATCGTCAAAAGCCTTGCCAATGGTACTTCCGGGGTGAAGCCGTTGCGTGATGACGAACTTTTGAGCAAGTATATTCATTCCAGGGTATACGGCACGGTGGATTACCCGATTGAATTCGACTTCGACCGGAAATACCGCAAGACCATGGGACCGGTTTCATTTTATGCCTGCCAGGTGGTCAAGGATCTTCTGTCAAAAGCCGGTCTGGCCCAGGAGTTTCTGTCTTCGGGCAGGCTGGGCGTTGCCTTCGGCTCTATCCACGGAAGCCCTTCGATGCAGCGCAATATTTACAGCACCCTGCTCGAAGAAAACAGTACCAAAACCGGTTCGATCAGTGCGGTGGACTACCTGAAATCCATGGTGCATACCACGGCCGTCAATATTACCAAAATGTTTCATATTACCGGCCGCGTACTGTCTTCGTCGACCGCGTGCACCACCAGCAGCCAATCCGTGGGGTTCGGATATGAAATGGTCAAATACGGCCTGCAGGATGCCATGATCTGCGGCGGCGCCGACGAGTATGACCTCACCACGGTTGCCGTTTTTGATAACCTTCTGGCCGGCTCCACGGCCTATAACGACAGGCCGCACCTGACTCCCAGGCCCTTTGATGCGGACCGCGACGGATTGGTCGTGGCGGAAGGGGCGGGCGCAGTTCTTCTGGAAGAATACGAGTTTGCAAAAAATCGGGGGGCCGATATTATCGGCGAAGTGATCGGCTTTTCATGCAATAATAACGGTGGAGACCTGATTCTGCCCAACCTGGAAGGCATCACCCAGGTTATCCGTGTCGGTCTTGAAAATGCGGGCATCGGCCCGGAATCCGTCGATTTTGTCAGCGCTCACGCCACGGCAACGAAAATGGGAGATGTCCTCGAGGCGCAGGCCATTGAACGGGTGTACGGTAAATCCGCACCGGTCACCGGCCTCAAAAGTTATATCGGCCACACCATGGCCGCCTGCGGGATAATTGAAACCATTTTTACCCTTTACATGATGGAAACTGGGTTTATCGCACCTACCCTCCACCTGGACAATATTGATCCCCGTTGTGCGGGGATCAACCACGTGCGCCGGTTGACCGAATCGCCGATTCGTACCGCAGCCGTGCAGAATTTTGCTTTCGGGGGGGTCAACACCAGTCTGATTGTCAAGGCGTTTCAGGCGTAACATGTCCATTTGGCGAAAATCCCCCAAAGCGTTTGTCGATGCCTCCGTTACCATCGTCTTATGGATTTATTTTACCCTTGGATTCGTTGTTTTCTTTTCCCCGGTATATATGGCGGCGTTTTTTTTCTCTTCCGACCGCAGGGGTGCCTTTCAGAATTTGAACCATCGGTTTTTAAGGGGCTTTTTGGGGCTGCTGCGCACCATTGTGCCCGGGCTCACAGTAGAAATCGATCCGCGCATTTTCGACCTCCGGTCATGCGTGGTCGTCTCCAATCACCGGTCTTACCTCGACCCCGTCCTCCTGGTCGCTGTCTTTAAAAAACATACCACCATTGTGAAAAGCGCGTTTTTCCGTTTTCCCGTGTTCGGCGGGATCATCAGCGCATCCGGCTACATTCCCGCAGAGGGAAGCGGGAGACAGGCATCGCTTTTGGTCGAGCGGATCCGTCGCATGGACGAGTATCTGTCCGAAGGCGGGGTGCTTTTTGTTTTTCCGGAAGGCACACGAAGCCGAAGCGGACGGATCGGTCCATTCAACAGGGGAAGTTTTAAAATCGCACGGCGGTGCAATGCACCGCTGGAAGTGATTCTCATTACCAACACAGAGAAGCTCTTCCCCCCCGGCCGGTTCCTGTTTAATACGTGCGTTGAGAACAAGATCGAAGTGCGCTGGATCGGTCGGATTCCCCCCGATGACGGCAGGCAACGGAAGATTGACGATGTAATGGCCGACGTGGGTACAATGATGGAAGAAAATCTGGAAAGCCGACAGGGCGCAAGCAAAATCGGCCGAGACAACCCATGAATCTTTACGATCTTTTTATACAAACGGCTGCCCGGTATCCCGAAAAGTCTGCGGTGGTGGAAGGATGCAAAACGGTTTCCTATCGGGAGCTCGACGCGCTCGTTTCCAAAACAGCGGAAGATCTTCGGTCTCAAGGTGTTGCCCAGGGGCAGATGATCGGGCTCTGCTTTGCCAACAGCATCGCCTGCATCGCCCTTACGTATGCGCTGTGGAAACTCGATGCCGCAGTGGTGCCCATTGATGTTGCATTCAAGCCGGATGAGATCCGGCAGGTGTGCGAGCAGATACCGATTGCGGGCATGATTCATCACAAAGCCGGTGATTCGGGATGGACGGCCGGTGTCTCTCCTGTTGCGGATCGGTCCTATTATTTTTGCGCAATGAACAAATCCTCCTGCCCGGAAAACGGCATCCATACGGCCTTTGTCCGGTTTACCTCCGGTACCACGGGAGCGCGCAAAGGGGTAGTCCTGTCCCATGAACGGATATATGAAAGGATCCGGTCGGTAAACCGGGTACTGCAGATTACGCCCGGGGATACTGTCCTGTGGATTCTGCCCATGAGCCATCATTTTGTTTCCACCATTGTGCTCTACCTGACCTATGGTGCGGGCATTGTACTGGCGGGAGGGATCTGGAGCGGATCGATTCTGAAAACGATCCGGCGGGAACAGGTGACGCTGCTTTACGCAACGCCGTTTCACTACGCTCTGCTTGCCGGAGATTCGTCCGGTCAGATGATGCCGTCTGTCCGACTGGCGGTGTCCACCACCATCGGTCTTTCGGAGGGCATTCATGAGCGTTTTTTCCGCCGTTTTGGGCTGCCGTTGTCACAGGCATACGGCATTATCGAGATCGGACTGGTTTGCATAAACACGGAAAAACCCATGGAGAAACCCGCATCCGTCGGCCGGGTGCTTGCGGATTATCAGGTTCACGTAAAAAATGCGGAAGCCTACGGCCATGGCAATGGCATGGCATGCGGGGAGCTTTTTTTCGCGGGTCCCGGCTTTTTCGATGCCTATATTCATCCGTGGACGGACGAAACAAAAGCCCTTGCCGATGGATGGTTTGAAGCCGGCGATATCGGAGGTGTGGATGATGAAGGATTCCTCTATTTGTGCGGAAGGAAAAACCACGTCATCAATACAGCGGGAATCAAAGTTTTTCCCGAGGAGATCGAGGAGGTGTTAAACCGCCACCCTTCGGTGAGGGAATCCTGCGTATACGGGGAAAAACATGATCGTTTCGGGCAGATCGTGTCTGCAAAAGTGGTGTTGCACCCGACCGGGTGCCGGATCAATGAAAGCACGCTGAAAGCGTTCTGCGGCAAAACACTGGCCGATTACAAGGTGCCCGAGCAGATTGATTTTGTGGAAAGTATTGAAAAAACTGCATCCACCGGTAAAATACGCCGGCCACACTAGCAACCATTCCAAAAGTCGGATTTCGCTTATCGATTGCGGCGGCGTTTTGTGTCAAACTGCAGACATGCTCGAGTATTTCGAGGATTTGAAATAAGACGCCAACAAAGATATTGGAACGAAAGATAATTTTAAGATGGCTTGTAATGAAATGAAAGAGTTCGATTCCTTGGATCCCATTGAAACAGCGCTTCTTGATTTTGTGAGAAATGAAATTTATGATCCGTCGCTGGGTATTGACGCCGGCACCTACCTTATTGAGGCGGGGCTGGATTCTTTTTCCCTGTTAAAGATCCTGGTCTTTGTGGAAAAAAAATTCAACCTGCGCATTCCGGAGGCGGAGATTAACGAAGAACGGATGTGCAGCGTTCAAAATATTGTGCGGTTGATCCATGAACTTCAACAGTGTCAATAAAATTCCGTTTAACGGCTCGGATTGCCTCATGCTGGCCTTTGACTGCCAGATGAAGCGGCTCGGATTCAGCGGCAACCAGGCCCAGATTGTGGTTGGGGTTGACGGCCGGATTTCCCAGAGCGATCTGGCCGATCGGATCCATGCGCTCAAAGCCCGCTTCCCCATACTCGAAGCACATGCCAGAAGAGGGATTGTAAACTGGAATCCGTATTGGCAGATCAAAAATGGCAACGGCCGCTCTCATCATCCCTGCGTGCGGCGCCACCATGCAGAGAACGAAGCGCATCTGAATCGCATAAAGCGAGATGTTTTAAACCGGCGCCTGGATATCCGCCGGGGCGAGCTGTTCTGCTTTGACCTGGTATACACGGACAGCGCCCAGGTTGAGGTAATCATGACATGGTCGCATATGCTCATGGACGCCCACGGCGCGGAATACTTTCTTGCCCTGGCGGGTCGGTCTGCAACCCTTGCAGCAGATGATACACAGGCCGGCCTGGTTTCCGGGGGGTACACTGAGCGCATGCCCGCCGGCCCGAAATGGCAGCAGGCACAGAAATCCTTTCAGCGGGTGGATGAGCTGGCATCCAAACCGCCGGTTTCCCTGTATACCTGCAGCAATACATCCCTTTCCCCGAGACTTGATTACCGCGTGGCTTCTTTTTCCCGAAGCCAGACCCGGACCATTTTCGACCTGGCGGAAAAGTGCGGGGGATTTTTAAATGAGTCGGCGTATTTCAGCGCCGCCGCAATGGGTGAATTCCAAAGGCTGATGCAGTCGAGAAACATCTTTCCGGCCGGATATGTGGTCCCCGTATCGATTGATCTCCGGAAAAAAGGAACCCGGCTGCCCGTGTTTTCCAATCAGTCGGCAACCTTGCTCTACGGGTTTGACCCGGAAGAACTCCGGGAGTTCGACACCATTCTGGCCTCCTTTACCCGGCAGACCCAGGCGGCCGTTCGGGAGGATATGATTGCTTCCAATGTGAGCGCCATGGAACTTTGCCGGTTTATCCCCTCCCGTCTATATGCCCGCAAGATCCGACAGGCGTTCAAGGGGGAGATCGCCTCCCTGGTGTTTGCCAACCCCGGCAAAGTCCTTGGGAATTTGTCCACATTCATGGGGCAGCCGGTGAAATTCCAGCATCATGTGCCCACCATCGTTGTACCGCCGGGTATGGGCATCGTTTTTTACACGTTTTCCCGGCAGCTCTACATCACGCTGATTTACGTGGAATCGATGATCACGCCGGATGAAGCCGGGGGATTTCTGGATGCTGTGGGGCGTCATCTCATGTCCGGCCGGTTGATATGAAAGTGCTGATTGTTTCCACGAACAGGGAGAAAACGCCCTTTGCCGTAGCACCCGTCGGTGCGGCCAAAATTATCGGCGCGCTTCGGCAATCCGGACATGAAGTTGATTTTCTGGATCTGTGTTTTGCCCGGAACATCGGTCGAAGCCTCCGGCAAAGAATCCGCCGCTTTTGCCCGGATATGATCGGACTTTCCATCCGAAACCTGGACAATTGCGCATATGTCCATTCGCACGCCTATTTTCAGGGGGATCGCGAAATCGTCCGGATGATCCGGAGCGCTTCACGGGCGCCGGTTATCATTGGCGGCAGCGCCGTGTCCGTGGCCCCGGAAGAACTGACCGCATACCTGAAGGCGGATTACGCAATTGCGGGGGAAGGGGAAAATAGCCTGCCGGCATTTTTATCGGCATATACGGAAAATTCAGGCTTTGAAGGCATCCCCGGACTTTGGTGGCGGGAAAACGGTCAGTGGCAGGCCAATCCCCCCTCTTTTTCAGCATCCCTCGATGATCTGCCCCGGCAGGCCTATGATTGCATTGACTTTGACCGATATTTTTCGGCCGGAGGATTTGTGGCCATGCAAACCAGGCGGGGGTGCCCGTTTGAATGCATCTACTGTTCCTACAGTGTGCTGGAGGGGAAACGGCCGCGTTTTTTCCCGGCCGGGGCATGCGTTGATGAAATGGAAAAAATTGTCCGGGACACGGGCCGGTCGGATTTTTTTTTCGTTGATGGGGTGTTTAATTTTCCGTCCGGCCACGCGACGGCCGTATGCGAGGAAATCATACGGCGCCGGCTGAAAATCCGGTGGCTGGCCTACTGCAATCCATCCGGGCTGGACCGGCAAATGGCCGCGCTTTTCAAAGCCTCCGGATGTGCGGGCATTGAACTGGGCCTTGACGCGGCAACCGAAAAAATGCTGGTTCATCTGAAAAAAGGCTTCACCCTGTCAGAAATTGAAAGAACGTATCAGGCCCTGTCCGCTGAAGGGCTGCCCTTTGCCGTGTTTCTTCTTTTTGGCGGTCCGGGGGAAACCGTTGCAGACTGGGAGCAGACCCAAAAGAATCTCCAGGGGTTTGGCAAGGCCAACGCAGTGTTCGCCTCGCTGGGCCTCCGGATTTATACCGGAACCGACCTGTTTGATATTGCATGCGCCGAGGGGGCCCTTGATCCGGCGGATTCCCTGCTGGCGCCGCGCTTTTATCTGTCGCGGCACCTGCAGACAGAATCCGTGGTGCATCGCCTTGATATGCTCGCCAGGCAGGATCCGACCTGGAGTACGCCCACGGACTGGAACAGGGCCACGGTTAAAGTCATCCAATGGTTTCTGGCCAAATTCAGGGTGATCCCCTGCTGGAAGGACATTGAAAACTACGGCGCCCGCATGAGAAGGCAGAAATGACGAATAATACCGATATCGTCGTCGTTGGAGCGGGCCCTGCCGGCATTGCCGCTGCAGTTGTTGCGGCAAGAAGCGGCCGAAGCACGATCCTGTTGGAAAAGGAGAGATTTCCCGGCGGCATTCCGGTAAAAGGAAACATTGCCACACTATGCGGTTTTTATTTGAATGTTTCCGGCAAGAACACGCCGCAAATGCTTTATGACGGATTTCCCGGGGAATTTGCCGATCAGTTGACGGGCATGGACAGGGCGGCGGGGCCGGTCAGGATGGGCAGGGCATATGTATTGGCATGCCGGCCGGGCAGTTTTGCCGATGTGTCCCGCAAATTGTTGGAAGATGCACCGGCCTTGACGGTTCACTGTGGATCGACATTTGTCAGGGTTGATGTTTCTGCCGGGCGCATCCAACGTATTGAGGCGGATATAAACGGGCGCAGGTTGGGGATCGATCCGGGTGCGGTAATCGACGCTTCCGGAGATGCATCGGTCTGCAGCGCTGCGGGGGCCCCGCTGATCTCTGCCGATGAATCCCGCCAGGTTCCGGCTGTGATGTTTCCCCTGCATCACGGGCCGCCTGTCGAAGTCTCGGTCGTGGATGCTGCGCGCTGGCACATGATGATTCAACACGCCGTGGACCAGGGTCTGCTGCCCCGGGAAGCCGCGGCCATACGGTTTTTGCCCACCCTGGACCGTGGCGTCTTCCTGGTCAAGCTGAACCTTGGACGGTGGATAAAAAACAATGGGCAGACATTTGAAAGATCGGCTGGGCAAAGGGCAGATGAAGTAAAAAAAACCATTGTCCGGTTTTTCAGACAGAACGTGGCCGGTTTTGAAAAATGCAGCGCCCCCGTGGAAACAAGCCCGGTGCTGCACCGGGAAAGTGTCCGGGGATTGGGAGAATACGTGCTTAGCGAGCAGGATGTCCTTTCGGGGAAAAAATTTCCGGATGCGGTGACGAAAGGCTGCTGGCCGGTGGAGCGGTGGGACGAAAACGGCAATTTTTCAGCAGCGTATTTGACGGATGGGCACCATTATGAAATTCCGGCGGGGGTTCTGCGATCTTCGGCTGTGGACAACCTGTTTCTGGCGGGGAAATGTATCAGCGCGGATTCCGGGGCGATTGCGTCGGCAAGGGTAATCGGCTGCTGTATGGCTACCGGCGAGGCTGCGGCAAAACTGGCGGCAAGCGGACTTCCGTCTCTTCCGTCATTTTCCGAAAATCGCGGATGATAGGGCATGTGGAAGGGCATGCCGCTTGACAGGCAGATCCTGCCTGTAATAAAATTTAAATTTTTGTTTTTGGCGGCAGTTTTTTTTATTCCGTCCGGGTTTCCCGTGGACAAGGAAAGTATATACAATGAAACAAGCGACTCATACGGATACATGCAAGCTCGTTATCGACGGTTCAACCATTTCGTTGCAGCAGATCGTGGATGCGGCCCGGGCGAATGCCGCCATAGAAATCGATGCAGGTGAGAGCTTCACTGAACAGGTGGAGCGTTCCCGGGACGTGCTGGAAGGCCTTCTGGCAGAGGGCCTGCCGATATACGGTGTGACCACGGGTTTCGGTAAATGCTGCGGAAAATGGATGATCGCCGATGTTGCCGTTCAAAACGGCGCAAACCTGATTCGTTTTCACGGCTGCGGCACCGGAGAGCCGTTCGGCGTTGAAGAAACCCGGGCGGCCATGATATGCAGGCTGATCTGTTTTTCCAAGGGATACTCCGGGGTATCCATGGAATTGTTGCGCAAGATGACCGCGCTGCTCAATGCCCGCATTACGCCGGTGGTCCCTTCAGAGGGATCTGTGGGGGCATCCGGGGATCTGACCCCCATGTCTTACGTGGCGGCCGTACTGATGGGGGAAAGAGAGGCCGTCTACCGCGGACGCCGGATGGCGTCATCTGCAGCGTTGGCCGAGGCCGGCCTTTCGCCGCACCGGTTTTTCCCCAAGGAACCCCTGGCGATCATGAACGGTACCGCAATGATGACGGGTGTCGCCGCTATGGTCGTGGATCGTGCGGAGAAAATCATCAACGCGGCCATATGTGCCACCGCCCTTTGCATTCACGCGATTGGCGGAAATGCACACCACTACCACCCGGTCATTTCTGCGGCAAAGCCCCATGCCGGGCAAAAATATACCGCCAACCGCATTGCCGCCCTGATTGCTTCGGATAATCCGGCTCCAAGCTTTTCTCCGGAAGCCCCGGAGACGTTGCAGGATCCGTATTCCGTCCGGTGTGCCCCCCAGATCCTGGGGGTTTTGGCCGATGCCCTGTCCTGGGTGCGCCAATGGGTGGAAATAGAGGCAAACAGTGCAAATGACAACCCCCTGTTCGATCCCCACTCCGGCAGCGTACTTTTGGGAGGGAATTTTTATGGCGGCCATATTGCTTTTGCCATGGACGGGCTGAAAAGCGCCCTCGCATCAGTGGCCGATGCGGCCGACAGGCAGGTGGCGTTAATGGTGGATGCAAACACCAACAGGGGCCTTCCCGCCGACCTGGTACGTGTCAGGGAATCAGAAAAGCTTTTTCACCACGGGTTCAAGGCGATGTCCATAAGTGCATCGGCACTTGCCGCAGAGGCATTGAAGCAGACCATGCCTGCGGCTTCATTTTCCCGCTCCACGGAGTCGCACAACCAGGACAAGGTCTCCATGGGCACGATTGCGGCGCGCGATGCAAGGCGCATCTGCGAACTGGTTGAAAAAACCCTTGCCATTTCGCTGCTTACAGCGGTACAGGCATGCGAGATTCGGGGGAATCTGGATAAACGGCCGCGACTGGAAAGGCTTGCAGGCAATATTCGAAACATTGCGCCGCCGACGATCGAGGACAGGCCCATGGACGAAGATATACGCAATGTCGCCGAAGCCATTACCGCTTCAGAAATGTTTTCATTCGACCCGGAGCAATGAAAATATGGTTGCACCCAAGAATAATGCCGGCAGAAGCTGTGAGAAAAAATTCGTGGTCCCGTTTCACGATCTGGATCCCATGGAAGTGATGTGGCACGGCAATTACTTTAAATATTTCGATATCACAAGGGATGCCTTGTTTCAGCACCTGGGCGTTGACCTTTACAATGTTGATGAAGATACGCAATACATCTTTCCCATCATCCGCACCAGCATCAAGCATGTGTACCCCCTGCGGTTCAGGGATGCGTTCCTGTGCAGGGCGGTTTTAAAGGAAATCACCTACAAGATCACGATTGCATTTGAAATCCGGTTGACCGAAAATAACCGGGTATGCGCAAGGGGGAAAAGCGACCAGGCTGCAATAAAAATTCCGGAAATGGAAACCATGCTGAGAATACCGGAAGATATTCGCCGATTACTGGAGCGTTAACAATGGGAACAAGCGCAACCGATTCCTTTATTACCGGTTATGAGCGCCTGGGCGCGTGGGCGGATGTTCTGGACAGGATCAATGTATTCCCGGTCGCGGACGGAGATACAGGGCGCAATTTACTGATCAGCCTGGCCCCTTTGCGGAACCTGCACCGCCGGGGTCCGCAAAAAACCGGCAGGGATCTTCTTTTTGCCGGCAGAGGGAACTCCGGAAATATTGCCACCCGGTTCGTTGCCGAACTGATTGCCTTCAATTCTTTTGATTCCTTTTACCTTGCGGCAAAAGCGGGCAGAAAAAACGCTTGGGAAGCCGTCCATAATCCCTGCCCCGGGACCATGCTCACGGTACTGGACCGTTTCGCAGAAGCGCTTGAAAGCCTGCGGAATCAGCAGGATCTGGAAAACCAGCTTGAATTGGTCATCGATCAAATGGAACATGCGGTGCACGAAACCCAGGAGTCGATCCCGGAAAATAAGGACGCAGGGGTTGTAGATGCCGGCGCGTTAGGGATGTTTTTGTTTCTGGAAGGTTTTCTGAAAGGGCTCTGCAATCGGGGTGACCATTTCCGGGCTGTTGAAGATATTTTCGGCGACCGCCTGAAAATATCCGAACCATTTGACATTTCCGCGGAGAAGGCGTTTTGTGTTGATCTGGTGGTTCGCATGGGAAAAGATGCCGACGATGCGCTGCAGAAAATCGCCGAAGCAGACAAGAGCGCAACGGTGCATACGTTTCAGGAATACGCCAAAATCCATCTTCATACCCCCGACGTTCAGGCATTGAAACAAAAAGCCGAAAGCATGGGTTCCATTGTTCAATGGAACGAAGACGACATTTTCGAGCAGGTAAAAACGTTTCATCGACCGGCGGCGGAAAGCCGTATACACATTGTCACGGACGCGGCGGGATCCCTGAGCCGGGACTTGGCCCGGCGCCTCGGCGTTACACTTCTGGAAAGCTATGTCACCATGGGGGATACCTGTATGCCGGAGACATGCGTCCCCCCGGAAACGCTTTACCGGGTAATGGCGGAAGGCGGAAAGGCCTCAACCTCCCAGGCTTCCGTGTTTGAGCGCCACCAGCACTATAACCGGCTGGCAAAGCAGTATGAAAACGTGCTTTACCTGTGCGTAGGTTCTGTATACACCGGCAATTACGATGTGGCCGTCCAATGGAAAAAGCAGCATGATCCCGAAGGTCGTTTTTTCGTGATCGATACCGGTGCGGCTTCCGGGCGGCTGGCCGCTGCCGTGATCGCTACGGCCGGATTCGCCGTGCAGAATCCGCAGCCGGCGCCGGAACAGGTCCTTGAGTTTGCGCAAAAGGCGGTGGAAAAGAGCGGGGAATATATTTTTCTCAATGAACTCAAGTATCTGGCAGCAGGCGGCCGGATGTCGAAAACCGGGGCGTTTTTTGGGGACATGCTCCACATGAAGCCGGTGATTACGCCTACGCCCCGGGGCGCGGAGAAGGTCGGCATCGTTCGCAACGCAGAAGCGCAGCTGCGCTTTGCCATGGAGAAGCTTGAAAAGAACCTGCGGGAACCATCCGGCGCCTTGATCCTCCTGGAGTATTCCGACAACCGGCAATGGGTGGAAAACCGGGTAATGGCTGAAATAAAGCGGCGTTTCAGATATTCTGAAATCCTTTTGCAGCCGCTGTCCCTGACCTCGGGTGTTCATATCGGGCCCGGTGCCTGGGCCGTGGCCTATTGCCCGCCTCTTTTTTTCATCGGGCCCTGACAAAAAATGAGAAACATAAAACATGCAAACCGGTTCGCAGTAATCATTCCGGTATACAATCACGGCCCGTCTGTGGAAAACGTGATTGTCGAAGCGGTGAAGTTGAACCTGCCGGTATTTGTCGTGGATGACGGCTCAACCGATGACACGTATGACCGCATCCGCCGATTTGCAGACATCCGTATCCTTCGCCACAGCCAAAACAAGGGCAAGGGCGCGGCGATCATGACCGGATTTCTGGAAGCCGCCCGAATCGCGGATTGGGGCGTGACCCTGGACGCTGACGGTCAGCATGATCCCCGGGATGCAAGGGTCCTGATCCGGGCTGCTGAAAAATCAGGAAGAGCCGTTATTGTGGGGCGCCGCACCGGCATGGACAACCCCCATGTACAGTGGACAAGCCGGTTCGGCCGAAAATTTTCCAATTTCTGGGTACGGGCCTGCGGCGGGCCTTTGATATCGGATTCCCAAAGTGGGTTCAGGATTTATCCTTTGCCCGAGGTGATGGAATGGGGGGTAACCGCCAGGCGGTTCGAGTTCGAGGTGGAGGTGCTGGTGCGGGCCCACTGGAAACATATCCCCGTGCTCGAGGTGCCGGTTGGGGTCAACTATCTGCCGCCCCGTGAACGTATTTCCCATTTCCGGCCGTGGGTGGATTTTTCCAGAAACGCAAAAACCTTTACCCGGTTGATTGTGCGCAGAATTTTCATGAAACGACCGGTATCCGGAAACAAAGACTAACGCCTTGCAGCTTTCCAAACATACCCCATTGAGAGGCCTTTTTCTCCTCGCTGTCTTTTTGCTGGCCGCATTGGCCGTCATTGCGCTGTTCCGTCTTCGCCTTGAAACCAATATCGTCAATACCCTTCCCAGGGGGAATGCGGTACTGGAAGAAGGCGCTTATGTATTGCTCCACCATCCCTACCAGAACCAGGTTTTTATCGATCTGGGCCTTGAACGGAAAAACCCGGACAAGCTGGTGGAAGCTGCCGCTTTTGTCGAAACCGAACTGCACAAAAGCGGCCTTTTTAAAACCGTCGGCATGGAAGAAATGGGCAGGTTGTTTCCCCGGCTTGCAAGGCATGCGGCGGAAAACCTTCCGGTTTTGTTCACCGCTGAAGCACTGGAAAACGACGTGGCCCCCTTGCTGGAAGCAGAAGTCCTTGAGCAGCGGGCAACGGAGAACCTTTCCAGGCTCTATACAATGGAAAGCACGGGAATGTCGGGTCTTGCGGTAAAAGACCCCTTGGGGCTCGGCAATCTGGTTTTGAAAAAACTCAAGCACCTGGTGCCGACACAGGAAGTTCGCTTTTACAAGGGCCGGCTTTTGTCTCCGGACGAGCGGCACCTCTTTATTATTGTTAACCCGGAAACCGCCAGTACCGGCACAGAACTGGCCCGCCGGATCGACGATACCCTCGAACAGGTCGAACGGGCGCTCCGGCAGAAATACGAAGGCACCGGCCTGGAGATAACGATGACCCCGGTCGGTTCTTACCGCGCGGTACTCGACAATGAAACCACGGCCCGCCAGGACACAACAAGAGCGCTGCTTTTTGTTACCGTGGGCATTGCATGCCTGCTGATGCTCTCTTTTCCCAGGCCGCATATCGGCCTGCTTTCTTTTTTGCCGGCGTTTTTCGGGACGGTTTGCGCTCTGGCTTTCTATTCCATATGGCGGGACGCAATATCGGTTATGACCATCGGGTTCGGCGGGGCCATCATATCCATCACGGTGGATCACGGCATCGCCTATCTGTTGTTCCTCGACCGCCCTTACGAAACAAGGGGGAAAAGCGTGTCCACGGAAGTGCGGGCCGTTGCATTTCTGGCGGCGCTTACCACGGTGGGCGCCTTTTCCCTGCTGGGCTTCAGCGGGTTTCCGGTTCTCGTGGAAATCGGTCAATTTGCGGCGTTGGGGATCGCTTTTTCATTTTTTTTCGTGCATTCTTTTTTCCCGCTGCTTTTCCCCACCTTACCGCCGGCAAAACGGGCAGGACGGCTTCCCCTGCAAGCCCTGGTTGACGGGCTCACGCTATGGGGAGGGAAATACAAAGCCGCCGCCGCGGTGGTCCTTTTTCTGATCCTGGCCTTTTTTGCCTATCCGGATTTCGATGTGGATATCGCCTCCATGAATACGGTCAGCAAGCAAACCATTGCCGCGGAAAACAGGGTTTCCGAAATATGGGGACAGCGTCTTTTTGACAAGATCTATCTCATCGCCGAAGCCCCGGACAAAGATACACTGCAACAGCACAGCGACCGGCTTGCGGACCGGTTGGCCTCGGAAATCAAAGACCAGACGCTTTCCGAGGCATTCGTTCCTTCCATGATTTTTCCCGGAGAGCAGCGCTGCAGAGACAACCTCGCAGCATGGCGAAATTTCTGGCGGAAACACGACAGGGATCTTTTTCAAGAACGCATGGGGCGGGTTGCCGTACAGATGGGGCTGCCCGCCGGGGTCTTTTCGGATGTCTACAGCGACCGACAGTTCCGGTGCAAGGGCGGACTTCCGGTCGACCCGGCGTATCATGACATGCTGGGAATGCACCATTCGACCGAAGACGGAACCTGGCTGCTGTTCAGCTCCCTTGCCCCGGGGAAAAACTACGCTCCGGAATCCTTTTTCCGGAAGTATTCCGCTGAAAAATGGCTGCATGTGCTTGATCCGGCCTATTATTCCCAAACCATCAGTGCGTTTCTTTCCCATACGTTTATCCGGATGGTGATCTTTATCGGCGCCACGGTGGCGGTTCTGCTTCTGCTGTTTTTCATGGAGCCGGTATTGACGGCGATTGCGCTGCTGCCATTGGGATTTTCAATGGTCTGCACGTTAGGGGTCATGGGGCTGACAGGCCAGCCGCTCAGCATACCTGGCCTGATGCTTTCGGTGGTCGTAATGGGTATGGGGCTTGATTATTCATTGTATTTCGTCCGCGGCTATCAGCGCTACCAGGAGGAATCCCATCCGTTTCAGTCCCATATCCGCATGACGATATTCCTCGCGGGCGTCTCCACGCTGATCGGTTTCGGCACCCTGGCCTCCGGCGGGCACAATTTTATGAGAGATCTCGGACAGCTCCTGGTATTGGGGATTGTCTTTGTCCTGGCCGGCACGTTCGCCCTTCTGCCCCCCCTGCTGAAATACCTGTTCAAACCGGTCGTGTTTTCGGATCGATGCAGCGAGCCGGGATCGGTGATTCATCAAAAGCGGATTCGCAGGCTTTACCGCCGTTTGGAGGCCTATCCGCGGCTTTTCGCCCGGTTCAAGCTCATGATGGACCCCATGTTTGCCGAACTGCCGGAATTGGTCGGAAAACCGTCGGCTGTTTTGGACATCGGCTGCGGCTACGGGGTTACCTCGGCGTGGCTGATTGCTATGAATCCCCGGGTACGGATCTGCGCCATGGACCCGGCCCCGGAAAGGGCCAGGATTGCCAAAAGGATCGTGGGTGGCCGGGGGGAGGTCTTTCAGGCCGGTGCACCGGCTGTGCCCGATTGCAAATATGCGGCGGATCTGGTCCTTATGCTGGACATGATTCATTATCTTTCGGATGCGCAGCTTGGAGAAACCCTGCAAAATATCCGGCCAGCGCTTGCCCCGGGCGCCAGGCTGCTTATCCGCGTAACGATTCCATCGGCAGACCGTATTCCGATCTTTCGAAGAATCGAAGTGCTCCGGCTCCGGCTGGCCCGCGCCCCGCATTTTTTTCGCTCGGAGGAACAAATAAAACAAGTACTTACGGAAAACGGATTTACGCATATCCGGTCCCGGACATCCGGCAAAGACCGGGAAGAACAGTGGTTTAGCGCCGAAGCGTTTCCTGTGGATACGGAACAGGGCAAGTGATGGTCAACCTATTCTACCAGGCGATGGTGTATTTATCCCGCAAATGCGGTATATGGGTTCTTTATACGGCGGCGTGGACAATTGCCACCGGCTATTTTCTGTTCTTTCCCCGGCGGGTTGCGGCCAGCTTCCGGTTTTACCGGGCCGTGTTTCCGCACCGGCGGGCATGGTATCTGCTGTGGTGTGCCTGGAAGCAGTTTCACAATTTTACCGCCATCTATATTGACCGGTATTTTCTTGAATTTTCAAGCGATATCCATTACACCGCACAGGGGTGGCACTATCTTGAAAAAGCGGCAGAAAGCCGGACCGGCGGCATCCTGTTGATGTCGCATTTGGGGAACTGGGAGGTAGCGGCCCGCCTGCTTACGGAAAAAGGGGTTCCGCTTCTGCTGTTTATGGGCAAAAAGGCCGGCGAGCAAATCGAAGAAATGCAGAAAAGCAGCCTGAAGAAAAAGGGCGTGGAAATCATTGCCAGCCAGTTGGGCAGCCCCTCCCCCATGGATGTTCTGGAAGGCGTCAGATACCTGCGAAACGGCTGGATTCTGTCGATGGCGGGGGATCGATTGGGGGATGCGGGACGCTCCTGCGTGGAAGCCGAATTTCTGGGCCACACGGTAAGGCTGCCCGAAACCCCGTATGCGCTTGCCCTTGCGACCGGCGCCCCGGTTTTTGTGTTTTTTGCGCTTCGTACGGGGCGGCGGAAATATCGTTTTATCATCCATCCGCCCATCCGTCTGCGTGCTGATTCCAGAAAATCGCGAAAGGCGTGCATCCGGCAGGCGGCACAGGAATATGCGCATCTGCTGGAGCAGACCGTGTACGAATCTCCGTTTGAATGGCACCATTTTGAATCGTTTCTCGGCCCGGAAACAGCCCCGGGGAAATCATCCTCGCAAGGAGACTGACCGTTCCATGGGCATATATGTAACCGGAATCGGCATTGTTACCCCCCTCGGACGGGGCTGGCCCGAAACAGCAGCGGCCTTGCGAAGCAATCGTACGGGCATTGCCCCGCTGACCCTGTTTCCCCATGCCCGGCCCGCTGCCGTTGGGGAGATCAAGCAGGCGTTTGTCGATCCCGTTCTACCGAGAACCCACCAGATTGCCCGCACTGCGGCAGAGGACGCACTGGCGGCAGGCGGGGGGAAGGTTCCGGAGGCGGTTGTCATCGGTATGACCACCGGCGGGATGCCGAAATCGGAAGGCCTGTTGCAATCCGGTGCAGACGCCCCGGACCTGTACCGCTTTCATGCCGCCGGCTCGGTGGCGCACTGTATTGCAGACATTTGTAAATGCGACGGCCCGGCGTTCACGGTATCCACGGCCTGTTCCTCCGGTGCGGGGGCCGTGGCGCTGGGCGCAAAATTGCTGCACAGCGGTTTGTTCAAGTCCGTGCTGGCCGGCGGCGCAGATGCCCTCTGTCGGCTGACATACCACGGTTTCAACGCACTTCAGCTCCTTTCTCCGGACGGGGCGGCCCCGTTTGACCGCGACAGAAACGGGATGAGTCTGTCCGAGGGGGCGGCAATGCTGTTGATGGAGTCCGCCGATGAGATACCGGATCATGCGGTGGCGGAAATACGGGGCCTTGGTCTTTCCTGTGATGCATACCATGCCGCCGCCCCCCACCCCGAGGGGCGCGGTGCGCTGGCGGCCATGGATGCCGCCATCCGGGACGCAGACCTGGTTTGCGCGGATATTGACTACATCAACCTGCACGGCACGGGCACCCTCAGCAATGACGCGTCGGAAGCAAAGGCCGTCAACCGCCTTTTCGGGAAAGACAAGCCGCCCCTGTCATCCATCAAGGGTGCTTCGGGGCACAGCCTGGCCGCTGCAGGGGCCGTGGAGCTGGCTGTCTGCATCATCGCCATCTCGGAGAACCTGATCCCCGCCAATTATGGGTTGAAAAATCCGGATCCGGCCCTTGATATCTGCCCGATAAGCGAGCCCGGAGACGGCAGCATCCGTACGGTGTTGTCCAATTCCTTCGGCTTCGGCGGAAACAATGCCGCGCTGGTGGTGAGCGCTCCCCGGAAAAAAACCCCGGGCAGCCATTCCAAGCCCGTGTCAATGGCGGTGATTGGAAATTCCTGCATAACAGGGGCAGGAAGGATGCGCCATACCGCCCGGTCTTTTATGGCGGGATCCCCTTGCAGCGGGACGCTTCCGATTCCGGAGGTGTCTGCCGATCTTCCCCCCGGGGCGCTCCGGCGCCTGAAAAGACTCCCCCGGCTTGCCCTGTGCCTTGCCGATGATGCGATGAAAAAAGCAGGGCTTGATACCCCCCTGTCCGGCGTGTTTTTTTCCACCGGATGGGGGGCGCTCACGGAAACGGACGATTTTCTGACCCGTTTGTTTAAAAACCAACAGCGGTTTTCCAGCCCCATGGATTTTGTGGGTTCGGTTCATAATGCCCCTGCCGGGGAAATCGCCATGATGTTCAACGTCACCGGCCCCAATATCACGATGACCGGCGGTGATTATTCCTTCGAGCAGGCGCTGACCGCCGCGAGCCTGCTTCAGGGAGAAACGGAAGCACCCTTTCTTGTCATCGGCGCGGATGAATGCCATCCCCGGCTTTCCCCGTTGTTTGACCCGTCCGTTTCACCGGGTGGGGTCCTTGCCGACGGCGGAGGCGGCCTGTGTCTGGCGCGTTCGGAAAAGGGGTTGCAGGTTCGGCCGTTATTTTATCGGAAAGCCGGTGACGGGGAGAAAGCGGTGATGGAAATGATCGACGCCCTGGGCGGGGAAAAAGCCGTCCGGAGCCGATACGGCGCCTTGTTTGCGGGGATTCCCGCATTCTGCCGGGGGGCGGGGGAAAGGCAGTTCCATACGTTTCAAAGGGTTTCCGGCAGCCGGGCGCCGGTCGTCGACTACCGGAAATATGTTGGTGAATTCGCCTCTGCTTCGGCGGCAGCCGTAAGCCTCGCCGCCTATTGTGTGCAGCAGGACCTGGTTCCGCCGCTTGCGCCCAACGGCAAAGCGGTTTGTTTAGACGGCGGTGCCATACTCGTTATGGGAACAGGCGCCTATCTGACGGCTGTCGAGGTGTTTCGGGCATGAAAGTGCTTTTGATTTCAGCGAATACGGAAACAAGTCCCTACCCGGTATATCCGCTGGGAATCGACTATGTGGCCGGCGCGATCGGTGCGCACCACGAGGTCTTTGTCGCGGATGCGAATGAAACAGCGGAGAAGGGCGGACTGGAAGGTCGCATCACTGCTGTTGCCCCGGACATCGTCGGCATCTCCATCCGAAACATTGACAATACGGACGAAAAAGAGACAAAAAGCTACATTGACCGCTACAAGTCGCTCATCCGGAAAATTCGCGAAATTACGGCCGCACCCGTGGTTCTGGGCGGGAGCGGATTTACCCTGTTTCCCGGGCCCCTGCTCGAAGCGCTCCGGGCCGATTTCGGTATTGTCGGGGAAGGGGAGCGGTTTGCCGGGTTTCTCGATGCCATCGGGCAGGGAAAAGAGGTCTCAGGGCTCGAAGGCGTTATCACGCGTGGTGCATCCACCCCCGATAGTTTCCCTCCCCCGTGGTCAGGGGGGGTGCAAAGGCATTTTGACCCGGAAAAGCGTCATATTGGCTATTATCTGAAAAAAGGGGGAATGCTCAACCTCCAGACCAAAAGGGGATGCCCGTTCAAATGCATCTACTGCACCTATCCGCATATTGAAGGCGGCCGCCTGCGGTGTATGCCCCCGAATATCGTTGCCGATACGGCGCGCAGGCTTCAGGATGCCGGGGCAAAGTATCTGTTTGTCACCGATTCGGTTTTCAACGCCGATTATGATCACAGCCGGGCGGTGGCCCGCAGCTTTCAAAAAGCCGGGCTTGCCATTCCCTGGGGGGCATATATTGCACCGACCCGACCGCCTGCGGATTATTTCAAGATTCTTGCCGATGCCGGGATGACGCATGTGGAGTTCGGGACCGAGGCCTTTTCGGATGCGATTTTGAAAAATTACCGGAAACCGTTCCGGAGCGCGGATATTTTCCGGGCGCACAAGGCTGCCGTTGAAGCCGGACTGCACACGGCGCACTTTTTTTTGCCCGGCGCCCCGGCCGAAACCCCGCAGACCCTGGCCGAGACCATGGACAATGCCGGGTGCCTGGAAAAAACGGTCTGTTTTTTCTTCGCCGGCATCCGCATTTATCCGCATACCCGGCTTTATGAAATCGCCCGGGCGTCCGGGCAGATAACCAGGGGGCAGGACCTTTTGCGCCCCTGTTTTTACCGTCCCGAAGGCATCGGGCTGGAAGAAATCAACGAAATGCTCCAAAACAGGGCTCAAAACCGCTTGAACTGGGTTTTTGGCGCCGGTGGAGAAAAAATGGCGCAGATCATTTCCAGGCTCCATGCCAGGGGGCATGCCGGCCCTTTATGGGAGCATCTGATCCGATGAAAGAAAAGCAACCCCTCCCCTTGGCGTATTTCATCGGGCTGGCATCGTACATCGCGGCCGCAGCGTTTCTTTTCGTCCATCCGTCGCTATCGGCCGTTGTGCTGTCCGGATTTGTCGTCATCTGCCTGGTGGCCCCCTTCTTTCCGGGCGCCGGCATATTTCTTCCCGCAATCCGGCGGGGGGGAAAAGACAGCAGTGCCGTGGCCCTCACGTTTGACGACGGTCCTGATCCGCACACCACCCCCTTTCTGCTGAATATACTGGCCCGGCGCGGGGTAAAAGCCACGTTTTTTGTCATCGGCCGCAGCGCGGAAAAATATCCCGATCTCATGGAAGATATCCTGCGGGCCGGCCACTGCATCGGGAACCATACCTATCGCCATGACGTGCTGGTCATGGCAAAATCCGGGAAAACACTTGCGCAGGAAATCGATTCTGCCCAGGAGGTGTTCCGGCTATTCAAAATCCGTCCCCTGGCGTTTCGGCCGCCTGCGGGAGTGGTAAGCCCCAAGCTCGGGCCTTTGTTGCGACAAAGGCAGATGACGTGCATTCATTACCGCTGCCGGGGACCGGATATGGGCAATCGGCGGATCCGGGGGCTTTCGGGAAAAATTCTGAAAAAGATCCGGCCGGGCGATATCGTCCTTCTTCACGATTCATGTCCGAATCCGGTCGATTTCAAGGTGGAACAATGGCTTGGTGAAATCGAAAAGATACTGGATGGCATTTCCGGAAAAAGGCTTGAAGTGGTTCCCCTTCCGGAGCTCATCCGCCGGCCGGTCATGGCGCAGGCGTTTTCGCCTGTATCAACTCCAGTTCGAGCCGGTATTCCAGAAGGCCGTGATTGTAAATGATGAGCTTTGCGGGAATTTCTTCAGGGGCTTCGGTAATGTGCCGGCTGCAACGCGCCTTGTAGCATGCGTTTATGGTTTTACGGAGTTTTTTCCGGGCGCTGTAACGCTTGATTTCCCGCTGCCCGTCTTCCGGAAAAAGTACCTCCACAAAACCGTCGCTGCGTTCATATCGGCACACGGGCGCTCCGGAAGAAGTGCGTCCGGCTTCAACAGCGGGCTTATCCGGAGGGAAAAAGACCAGCCGGATATCGTCAAACAGGGTGTTTGCGAATGTTTCGTCCGCAAACGGCCCGACACCTTTTCGAATCCGGGTTTTCTGGTCATATTCCCCGTCAAAGAGCACGATTCCTTCGACACTTGTAATCACGCATTGAATCCGCCGCTGTGCCGGATGGATGCGGGTCACCCCGATGGCGTTGTGGACTTGACCGTCCGGCGGATACGCGGTGATGGACTGGACCATTACCCATGGCTGGTGTAAAAAATGGGCACGGCAGCGCCGGTCAATTTCTTCATGAACGTCCGGCGCCACCGGTTCAATGGGGGCAAGACTCCTGCAGCCCCATAACGCCAGCAGGCACACGACGACCATAATTACGGATTTGTATGGCGGGCTATCTTTCAAATTTTTCCAGGGCAATGGGGGTTCCGTATTCTTGTGCCAGATCATCGGCAGGAAAATAATTGCCCTGAAGGAGCCCGTCTTCGATCATTTCCAACCGGCCCGTGTAATGGACCTCTCCGGCGGACAGAAAAACCAGGTAGACCGTGTTGCCGCTGATTCTTCCCCGAAGATTATATTGCCCCATGGCGCCGTCGATTTTGTTTCCGTCCTGCTCGATACGCCCTCTCCCCCATCCGAATGCGGCGTCCGTATGGGCGTCCTTCCACCAGCCCTCAATATGTATTTCCGGTGATGTATCGCCAGCCATATTCTGCAGCCAGGGGTCGATTTCCTCCCTCTTCATTGCTGTACTGCAGGACACAAATGCCAGAAAAGCGATCAACAGCAGGGATGCACAGATATGTTTTTTCATTTTTTCCTCCTTTGGTTTCATTGTTGCAATGGATCCGGATTGAGTTTTTGGAAAATTTCGTCCGCAATATCCTGATTGATTTTCGTATCATGAAACCGGATGATCATATAAGAATCTTCTTCCTCGTATATCGCAACCGATTCAACAACACCGGGCGTATTGGTCAGCCGGAGCTCGATATAACGGATCATCTGCGCCATGGCATTGTCCCTGGCGGGTTTCAAAAGAATTCTCCCGTCGGATGCCATTTCGGCAACCAGATCCGGATTGCTTTCAAATTCACCCTTCATCCACATGCAGGCATCCTGGAGAAAAATCCGCATACCCTCCAGGCCCCGGCTTTTCTGTTCCACCATGCCGCTGTCTGCCTGGACGTACTGCCGGATGGTTTCATTCTCCATCAATAATACGCTGCGCACCGGCCCGGTATATTCCCATCGGAGCGACCCGGGAACCTCGAGATAGAGCAGTCCTTTGCTAATCAGGGGCTCATCCAGCATTTCCAGGTATCTTTCCTGGGTAAATGCTGCCTGCACGGAGTTGACAAATTCCCCTTTCTCCCGGATGTCTTCCAGTTCATCGGCCCACCCCAACAGCAGCAAGGTGCATGCGAGCAAAGCGCTTCCGACGGATACACGCTTCGTATGCGGCGCCATCTTGTTGCATGCCTTCATGCCATCCCTCCGTCCACCGAAATGACCGCTCCGGTGACATAGGAGGCGTCTTCGGAGCAGAGAAACCGGACCACTTTGGCAACTTCTCCGGGTTGGCCGATGCGGGCCATGGGAATCATTTTCTTTATTTCATCGATCGGTGCATTCTTAACCATTTCCGTTTCAACCAACCCGGGAGCCACCACGTTGACCCGGATGCCCAGGCGGGCGACCTCCGCGGCCAGCGCCTTGCTGGCACCGATAATACCGGCCTTGGCTGCGGAATAATTCACCTGCCCGCGATTCCCCATTATTCCGGAAATCGAGGATATGGAGACGATCGCCCCCCTCTTTTTCCGGAGCATCTTTTTGAGCACGGGCTTGGTTACATTGTAAAAACCGGCCAGAGATGTGTCAATTACCGTCGTCCAGTCTTTTTGCGGCATCATGACGAAAAGGCCGTCCGCGGTAATACCGGCATTGTTGACCAGAATTTCGATATCAAAGTTCTCTGCAATCTCTGCAACGGCTTTCCGGGTTTCTTCGGCATCGGTGACATCAAATGCGATCGTGGATCCGTCGCCGCCGTTTTGGCGGATCATTTCCAGCGTTTCGGAAGCGGCTTCCCGGCCGGATTTATAATTGATGGTGACATGATGCCCATGTGCTGCCAGCTCCAGTGATATTGCCCGTCCAATGCCGCGGCCGCCGCCGGTGACGATGGCTGTTTTTTCTTTCATGGGTTACATCCTTTTCAGATTTGTTTTTAATTTGTGCGTAACACCTGGAGGGTCACCTCGCCCAGCCGCGTATCCCCCATTTTCGAAAAACCGTAATATTCGGCATACTCCATATGTCCATACGTTTTTTTTGAACATGTGACAATGGCGGCGTCGATGGGAATGGCAGGAACCAAAAAAACGGCCTTTTTAACGCCTACGATCAGGCCGCCCCCTTTTTCTTTGCGCCCCTTATGCTTCTGTATTTCCTCCCACCGGAGGCTGACCCCTGCCGTCTGCGCCACCAGCTCGACAATCACTATTGGATTGATGGCGCCGTTTTCAAAAAGCGGCCAGTCCGTTGTTGTCACGGAGCGGGCGACAGCCATCGCCTCATCTACCTCGTCAATGGCCGAAAGGAGCATCATCCGTCCGCGCTGGATCACGTAATCTTCAACCGGGAAAAGCGATTCATTCATTTTCTTCTGTCAGGGTCAGAGGGGAAGTTGTTGGCGCCGGCATTTTTGAAAGAATGTTGACTTGCCTGTTCTTGCATGATATTTGTACTTTCTTTTATGAGTAAAGGAAAATTATCAGTTTGACAAGGGCAATTTCCATGAACGAACTCATAGCGGAACTCAAGACAAAGATCGTCGAGACCCTCTACCTTGATGATATAACGCCGGAAGAAATTGACGAGAATTCCCCGCTTGTTGGCGGGGAATTGGGAATTGATTCCATCGATATCCTTGAGCTGGTAATGATGATAGAACAGGATTACGGGGTGGTCATCGACAACAAGGAGCTGGGTGAAAAGGTTTTTGCCTCCGTGACGGCGCTTGCCGCATATGTCTATGAAAACCGCCCGGAATCGAGTGTTCCGGAAAATGAAAGCCGTATCTCGTAAGGCCTTCCATGAAATTCAAGCTTATCTACCCCAGGTGGCCGAAACTGGCCCGTCAGACGGAATTCCATCTACCCCCCCACGGCCCGGTCGTCTTCGCCGCCACCCTGCCGCCGGACGTTGAAGTTGAATTTGTCGACGAAAACCTGGAGGAAATCGACTTCAGCGGGCCTGCCGATTTTGTCGGCATATCCATGATGCTGACAAGCCAGGTGTCGCGGGGGTGGGAAATTGCCGACATATACCGGCAAAAAGGCGTCAAGGTGATTTTCGGCGGGATTGCCACCATGCTTCACGCGGAAGAAACAAGCCGTCATGCGGACGCCGTATTTCTGGGAGAAGCAGAAGGACGGATGGAAGCCGTGTTCGACGATTTCAGGAACAACCGCCTCCGGAAAGTCTATGACTATTTAACCGACCATCCGCCCATAGCGCTCGTGGGAACGGCGCGCAGGGATATTCTCAAAAAGCAGCTGTACAATTACAGGGGGATCCAGATGGTGGATCTGGTCCACGCCTCCCGCGGCTGCCGTTTTAATTGCTATCCGTGCGCCGTGGCATACCTGGGCGGGCGCAAATTCCGTCCCCGCCCCATTGACAAAGTGATCGAGGAAATGGCCGCCATTGAAAACAACCGGCTGTTTCTCGTGGACAACTCCCTTGCACAGGACGCCGCCTGGGAAAAAGACCTTTTCCGGGAAATGATCCCCCTGAAAAAGAAATGGTGCGCGCACCCCATTGAAGACAAGCCGGAAGTGCTGGATCTGGCGGCACAGGCCGGGGCCTGGTATGTGTATCAGGCCGTCTTTGATACGTCCGATTATATAAAAGAGCGAATCCAGCGCTACCGTGACCACGGCATCGCCGTGGAGGGGACCATCCTGCTTGGCCTGGACACGCATACCGAGGATTTTATAAAAAGGCTGGTCGATTTTCTCCTGGAAATTGAACTGGACCTCGCGGAATTCACCGTTTTAACCCCCTTTCCCCATACCCGCGCATTTGAAACGCTTCATGCGGAAAACCGGATCTTTTCATACAACTGGGAGGATTATACCGCGGACAAGGTGGTATTCCGGCCGAAGCAAATGACGCCGGAGCGCCTGCAGGAAATGCTCTTTTATGCATGGGACACCTTTTACCGGGAAGATTCCCAGCAGGTCCGCATGTCGAAACTCTTCCAGCAGGTTCTTCGAAAAGAAAAAGCCGACAATACATACCAGCCCAGAAAAAGGGAACTGATCCGCCAGGCCTTCGGCCGGCCGGTAAAAAAGTAGCTGCCGGGCCGGTCCTTATGCCAGCAGGGCCATGCCCGCATGCAGGGCGGCGGTGAAAACCAGCGCAATGCCGGTTTTCCGGTGCAGCCCCGGAGATACGCGGATGACATGCAGGCCCGTGAGAAGCTGCCAAAGGATCAAAACCATGTTGATTACGCCCAATGCAAGAATCATGGATTACTCCTCCCGCAACGCCTGCTGTCGATTTTGCCTGTTGGATTGGTCGTTCTCCACGGATACGGTTTTGACATCGGTGTTTTTGCTGCCGTGAAGGTTGCAAAAAGCCTCGGCCTCGATTTCAAGATCCTGTTTTGCCGGGTAGGAAAAGGAAACCGAAAAATCTTCCGCCTCCGGTTTGCTGAAGGTGCCGTATTCCCATTCTTTGACCATTTCACCGTTGATGCGAAGTTCCACCCGATTGGTGTGATGGAGGAAATTGTTGCCGTCATGCGATACATGCAGGACGATAACGATTTCTTCTCCTGTCGCCGCCTTGGTCGGTGCCTCGATTCTTACCGCAGACTCGTCGGCAAAGACTGCCGGCGACCAAAAAAAGCCTGCAATGAAAAGGGTGCCCAGAAAGAGTAAAATAGTACCGGTTTTTTTCATTGATTCCCTCCCTTTTGCTCCGGTATGCATGGTCCGGTGAAACAACCGTCCTGGCGGGTATTTCGCCGACCGCGTCTGTTCGTTTTCGATTGATGGCCTCATTGTCGATGAAAGTGCGACTCGTAATCCCAATTATAAATCCGGTATCAGAAAACGCCAGCGGTTTTTCATCATTGCAAGGGGATCCCCTTTTAGGCGAACGCCCTGTTTCGTAAATTCATGTTTACTTTTCGGAGCGCTGGATGTAATAATCAGTCAATTTTTTACTACAGCACCATTTAGAACAGCTGTCTGACGATAAACTACAGAAAACGCGGAAGGGGAAAAAATGAGAAAATCAAGGCCGGTTGTACTTTTTGCAAGCATTCTGATCCTGCTGTTTTTGGTCGCCGCCTGTTCCGGGAGCCGGAATTATGAGATGGACAAACAACATGCAGGCATCGAACGCATCGACGGGGCCACCATCGATATGGTCAGAGAGGAAAAAGCGCTTGAAAATGCGGGTGTTTTCAAAAATCTCCGTATTGAAGCCTTCACGGTTCCTTCCCAGCACCAGTCGGATTATGCATATGAGCTGAATGAGTTTCAAGGGGCGCTGCTTTTCCATGTAAAAGGGAAAAACAAATTCGATTCCGTGGAAGCAATCGAAAAAGGCGCCTCCGGCAGCCTGGAAAAGAATACGGTCAAGGTGGAGGGAGAAATTCTGGACATGCGCATTACCAGCCCCGGCGCCCGTATGTGGGGGGGCGCTTTGGCGGGGTCGTCCTACATGGATATTTACCTGAGACTTGTTGACAGCGAAGGTGCGGTCATTCAGGAGAAAATTATTGCAACGCATAACAACGCATACGCCGCTGCCTGGGCGGCCGGCAGCAGCGATCGGTCGATGCCGCGGGACATGGCCGAAATTGTTGGAGAATACCTGGTGACCGTGATTCCGTCGGAATAGCGGCCTCCAAACGGTAGAAAAAAACCGAATGAATCGTAGAAGTGTTTTTGAAACCGCTTCTGCGATTCATTCGGTTCCTCGGAATGACGCCGCAGATATCGGACTTTTACGAGGCCGTCAGAAATTGACGACCGATTTCAGGCTGATATAGACCTGCAGCCGGTCGTCGTTGGTGTCGTCGTCTGTTGCGTGTTTTCTTTCGGTCCGGTCAAAGGCATAGACCGCGCCGATGCCCGGTGCAATGTCGATCAGGCGCAGGACCGTGAACCCCATGTTGATCTCAATGCCGTGGGCGTTGAGCCATTTGTTGCGGTCCCGGCCTGCCGGTTCCATACCGGTGGCGCGTCCCCCTTCGTAAAAAATTTCTCCAAAAATCTGGTGCATGTAGAGCGGAAAGGTCGGGCCTGCGTTCTGATAAAAGCGGAAGATGGGGAACCGGTAGGCCGCCCCTGCTTTCACAATGTCGGTGCCCACCTGCGTGTTTGACCCGTATCCGCGCAGGCCCAGCGTACGCGGCATCCCGGGCGTGGCTTCGGCGATGGAATCGTAAAAACCGCCCAGGCCGAAAGCGCCTTGCGCCTTTTGGTCGCCGGAACTGGTGCCGTAATGCCCTTCCATTTTCAGCACATGATTGGTGAACCAGGGGAGGCTTACGTATTCGTGCCATGCGCCGAGCGCACGCGTCCGGCTCAGATCCCCGCCAAGGTCTGCGTCCGCACGCTCCACTGCGATGGACACGCGTCGTCCATCCTCCACGGAATGACTGCGGCGAAAAGCGGTGCCGCTGAAATATTGGAGGCCCATCCATGCGGCGGCCTCTTCCCCCGCAAAAAGCTCATGGTCGGTAATCAATTCGGCATCGGCAAAAATGTCCCTACTTTCCCTGATGGACCGGGAACGGCGCCACTGGCAGCCAAGAGACAGGTGGACGCTGTAATCCGCCCGCTGGAAAGGAAAGGTCAGCATCGCGCCGAGCCCGCCGATTTCTTCGTCATAATCATAGAACAGCGCATCCGTATCTTCCAGCAGCTTGTAATAGCGGGTTTGGTCGTGGAATCCGTAAAGGGTGAGGATGGGTTCGAACCGTGCGTAATCATAGACCACGGAAGCCAGGGGTGTCTGGTATTCTGATTCAATACCGCCCTGAACCATCAGCTGATGCCGGTTTACGGGATCGGAAAAATTGGCGAATAAACCACCCTGCACGCCCTCAGGGCTCGCGTTCAGCCATGGAGACCAGTAATCCGGGCGCACGTTTCGATAGGGGCGGTAGGATTCGGTATCCTTCGCATTGGGGTTTTTTTCCTGCTTTTCAACCGCCCTTCGCTGTTTCTGGTTCATGGTCAGCGGGGTCCAGGCGGGTTCGATCTTTGGCAGTGCCTTGATACCGCTGCGGAATGCATCTGAGGGATAATCGATAAGGGACAGGTAGTAGCCGTCGGCGTCATATGCGGTCACGGCAAGCTGCCGGCCGTCCGGGGAGAAGTCCGGTTGAAAAACACCGCTCAGCACATGCGTGAGCGCCACGGGGCGGGCATCGGGATGGTATGTCATTTGGTAGAGGTTGTAGACGCCGTTTTTGTCCGACACAAAAACCAGTTCATCCCCTTTTGGGTGGAACACCGGCGAGGTGATGATGGCGGGCCATTCAACGAGAATCAAGTCTTCTCCCGATTCAAAATCCATGCGGCGAAGCTGTGAGGAGGTTTCGTCGGCGCGGATATAGACGAGGGTTCGGCCATCCGGCGCATAGACGGGATCGACCAGGGTGGTACCGGGCGGCGCCTCCACAAGGATCCGTTCGCTGGCTGAATCACCGGCTTTCGCCAGCGGCACTTCGAGCAGAACCCGTTTCCCCGCTTCGTCTCTTACGGCGGCGAGTCTCCTGTCATCCGGACTGACAGCAGGCAGGCGATACCTGCCTTTCCCGGTGATTTTCCGGGAGCGGTTGCGGGAGGCGTCGTATCGGTGAAGTTCAGATACCCATTTTTCCCGGCGCGGCGAGTTGAGCCGCGTGTAATAATAATAGGATCGGTCCGAAGAGGCCGCGAGCCTCGAAAAGGATCCGTCGGCCCGTATCCCGTGCAACCGCTGGAGGGGGTCATGGTCTTTTCCCGCATCGAAAAGATACAGGGTGTCCCGCTGTTCCTCCCGGGCGCCGCTGAAAAGGATCCGTCGGCCGGTATGATCGAAGCGGGGGTGATAGACCTGGAGTTCCGGCGGCGTCAGCCTTTCCAGACGAGTAAACGGGTGCGACGACAGCTGCTGGATGCGTTCTTCCTGGCGCGTTTTTTCGTATTCGAGCGTTTGCCATGCGAGCTCGGAAAACGTCTCCCCGGTGACGGGGTACGCCCGTCCGCTGAAAAAAAAGGGGAAGGAATCCGCTGCGGATATCGACAAGTCGCCGATCACATTTTTCTCTTCTTCGCCCATGCCGTATGTTTCGTGCGCGTACTGGATCATTTTCATCCCGTAAATATAGGCGGTTGTTCCAAACGGCCATTCGGGCTGGTTCAAATCCCATTTTGTCGGCGGCAGCAATCGATCCTCCGCAGCGGCCGCACGAAAGATCATGTCGACAAGCGTGTTCCGGCCCCGCCCCGGCCCCGCCATCTCCGTTTCCGACCATATGGCCAGACCTTCAATGAACCATGTTGGCGCCACGGCGCCGGGCGGCATGGCCAAAAATGTGATCAGCATGGAAAGCGGGTCGCCCGGTGCGGGCAGAACACGGCCGAAAATACGGTGCAAGACGCCGTCGAAGCCGAATTGGGGGTCCATTGAGAGGAGATGCGTAAATTCGTGGAAAACGGTCCGGCGGAGGGTGTCTCCCGGTTCATATATGGTGGAACCCGGCAGCGTGTCCGCTGCGAAAATCATCATGGTCGGCCGGGGAAACACCGTGGCCCATCCATTGTGAAGATCATAGCCGTCGGAAAACAGCACGATCGGTTTTTCACGCGGCGTCCAGTGAAAGATCGGCGTCAGCATCTCGTAGGCGTCTTCGCAGTCGCCAATGAGCTTTGGCATGCGGTCTTCCAGCGCTGCCTGATAAATGTAGATGAAATGAGCGCTTTCGGTTGTGCGCAGTTTGTCGTCGGTTGGCATGAATGCGGATAAAGGCTGCGCCGCGGCCAATATACCCAGACATGCCAGAAGAATGAAAACGCGTTTCATAAGGATCGCCTTTTCAATAAAACCCATCTCAACATTCGTTTCGTAAATGAAGATGCAGTGCTGAAACCGGCGTCAGAACGCCCTGATCATTCCCGGGAAAATCGGGACAGGAAGCGCCACGCGGCTTCAGTGCCGCTGATATCGTCTTCGGATAGGTTCGGCGGGTCGGTTTGTTCGCCCGGCCACGCATGTCCCCCTTTGTCAACGGCCAGAAAGGCCACTTCAGCATCGCCCATGCAGGTATCCCACCGAATCCAATCCCCTTTTTCCTGCAACCGGATGTTTTCTACAGGCACCTCACCGCATTGGTTGGCATTGCACCAGAAGGCAACGGCGTCTTTCGGGCCGAGATATTCCACATCGTCACGATTGTCGCCGCGGCCGCCTTCAAACGGGATGACCGGATCATCTTTGGCGTGAATGATAATCGCCGGAACCGGCAGCGAGGGGGGGAGGACGCCCTGCATTTCTTCCTGCCCCTGCCAGCGCGCCCCAACGGCGGCAGCCACCAGGGCGACGGCGGCGATCCGTTGGGGATGTTCCGCAGCGAACTTGTGGGCAAGCATGCCGCCGTTGGACATGCCAACGAGATATATTCGCTTTGGATCGACAGCCAGGTGTTCGGACAGTACATCGATCAAGCGGAGGAGGAAGTCTGTGTCATTCCAATCGGCGGTCATGGCCCGGCCGCAGCAGAATCCGGCATTCCAGTGGCGCAAAAGCCCAAACAGGCCGATGCCGTCGGGATAGACTACGATAAATCCTTCTTTATCGGCCAGCGCCGAAAATCCGGAAAAGCGCTCCATTTTCCGGCCGGAACTGAAGGCGCCGTGCAGGGCAAGAACCAGCGGCACCGGCTTTTCATTGGCGTATCCTTCGGGGATGTGCAGGCGGTAGGTGCGATTGTCGCTGCCTACGGTAAGGCGCCCGTTAAGGGCTTCCGGTGCTGCCGATGTCGATTTGGGCAGATAAGATTTGCAGCCCGCAAGCCCGGCCAGGCAGATGATGCAAATAACAAGGAGCATAGAATTGGGGCGGCTCGACATGTTTTTCTCCACGCCTCAGGGGCTTGTGCAATGCCTTTCATTATTGGCAGTGTATCCCTGATTTGTTCTTACCAGATTGTTTACCGGAATGCAATTCTGACGGGCAGGTCCATTGTGCGGCCAAAACAGAAAAAGGCGGGGCAGGTATACTTTTTTTCACGCATAATGGTAGACGTTGTACTCGGTTTTTTCCCCCAGTATCGTGTCCAGGCGGGTTTGTATTTCCTTTCTCTGCGGGCTCTTCTCCCAGGCTTTCCAGTCGTCTATGGATCGCCATGTGCTGATGACGACATGGTCGTCTGGGTCGTCAAAATTTCGGAGCGTTTCCCCGGAAATATAGCCGTCCTGGCTCATTGCTCCCTCCCTGAGCCGCAGGAAAAGGGGGTAGGCTTCATCCCTTGCCTCTTTGGTGACGTTTCTGCGGATAATGATTTTAACGGCCATGCCATTGCCTCCATTGCTTCAAAATCAGTACGATCGCCCGATTGCGGAAAATTTGCCGCTGCCGGCATGAACCGGTGCGGAATAAAGCGATGGTGCCAATACTACTCTAATAGTAACGGGTTCGCATGGGATGTCAAAAAAGCCCCTCGTCATTTTTGCATTTCGATCTGGGAGGCAACCATGCCGCAAAGCATCAGCGCACACCCTGCCCAGCCCCGGGCGGGCAGGGTCTCGCCCAGGATTACCAGGCCTGCCATCACGGCGAAAACGGTTTCCAGGCTCAGGATGATGGCGGCATGGGCAGGGGGGGCTTTTCGCTGGGCCACGACCTGGAGGGTGAAGCCTACCCCCACGGAGAGCAGTCCGCCGTACAGGATCGGCGCGGCCGCATTTTTTACGGCGGCCCATGTCAGCGTTTCCACGAATATCCCGATGAGAAGGCTTATGCCGGAGCAGACCCAGAACTGCATGACAGCCAGCCGCAGTACGTCCACGCGGGGTGCCAGCCAGCCGATGACCAGCACATGCAGGGCGTACATAAAGGCGCAGATAATGACGAGGGTATCCCCGACGCCAAGGGAGAATCCTTCCTCTACGGTCAGCAGGTAAAGCCCGATGACCGCGAGAATCGCCCCCGCCCATACGCCCTTGCCGGGGCGCAAGCCCCATATCAACCCGAGCAGGGGAACGATGACCACGTAGAGCCCGGTAATGAATCCCGCTTTTCCGGCGGTGGTATAGATGATCCCGATCTGCTGGAGGATGCTCCCCCCGAAAAGAAAGCCGCCCGCCAGCAAACCGGACAGCAAAAGCGAGGGGCCGGTGCGCTGTTTGATGACAAACGGCCGCGACCGGCTTAAAAACAGCATTAACGGGGTTAAAAACAGTGCGCCCAGGGCGAAGCGGATGCCGGTGTACATGAAGGGGCCGATATGGTCCATGCCGATTTTCTGGGCCACGAATGCGGATCCCCAGATTATTGCCGTGAAAAGCAGCAGAATATCGCCCTTGAGGTGCGCGCGTGTGGACATTATCCGGTAATTTCCATTCGAAGATAGGCGTTCATGCGGGTTTCAATACGTTTGAACGCCCATAGCACGCCATAAACCACGATAATATAGAGCACGGCGGCGAAGATGTAAATTTCATAGAAGGCGAAGCTGCGGGCGGCGATTTCCCGGGCTACGCCCGTGAGATCCATGACGGTGATGATGGAGACAAGGGAGGACGCCTGCAGCAGGAAGATAACCTCGTTGGTGTAGGCGGGCCATGCAATGCGGATGGCCCTGGGGATGATGATCCTTTGGTAAAGGCGCATGCCGGACATCCCGCAGGCCCGTGCAGCCTCGATTTCACCGGCGGGCACGCCCTGGATGCCCCCCCGGAATATTTCCGTGGAATAGGCGGCGGTGTTGAGGGTCAGGGCGAGTACGGCACAGAACCATGCGCTCTGGAACAGGGGCCAGATGCCCACCGAGGCCAGGAAAACCTGGAACTGGCCGCTGCCGTAGTATATGAGGAATATCTGGACCAGAAGGGGTGTGCCCCTGAAATAAAAGGTAAAGGCATATACGGGCAAAGAAAGAATGCGCCGGCCGGATACGCGAATGATGGCCAGGGGAATGGCCATGCAGAAGCCGATGAATACGCTCAATGCGGTAATCTGTATGGTTATGAAGGTGCCGTGCAGCAATCGGGGCAGGCTTTCAATGATAATGTCCATGGTCCGCTTATGCCCTCCTTACGCCCCGGCTGGTTCTTTTTTCGGCCCACTGCTGCACGATGTTGGATATGATCGTAATTGCAAGGTAGATGAGGGATGCCGCAAAAAAGAAGGTGAATGGCATTCGCGTGTTTTTTGCCGCGATATCCGCGCTGCGCATGAGTTCCGGGAGCTGGATTACGGAAATCAGCGCGGTTGCCTTGATCAGGACCATCCAGACGTTTCCCAAACCGGGCAGTGCGTAGCGCATCATCTGGGGGAGGGTTATCCGCCGGAAGGTCAAGGCGCCGGACATGCCGCAGGCCCGGGCGGCCTCGATCTGCCCCCTGGGTACGGCAAGATAGGCCCCCCGGAACACTTCGGTTGAAAAGGCACCGTATATGAAACCGATCGTGGCCGTGCCGGACACGAATGGATCAAGTGCCACATACACCGGGGAGCCGGCGGCGGCCGAGATGTCCTGGATCAGGGTGGGCACCCCGTAGTAGACCAGAAGAATCAGGACGAGTTCCGGAATTCCCCGGACAACGGTGGTGTAGGTGGTAACCAGAAACCGCACCACGGGAGATTTTGACAATTGGCCCAACACGCCGAGCAGCCCCAGCCCGATGGCGATAACCATCGAGCAGACGCCGACGTAAATCGTGAGCTTCGCTCCCTGGAGCAGAAGCGGGCCGTATCCCTGGAGGTCAAACAAGGGCGCCCCTTTTTTCAAAAACGAAATATGGCGGCCCCGCGGAGGCGTTCCCACAGGGGCCGCATTTTGAGATGGGTTCTACTTGCGATGATTATTCGTCGCCATACACGTCGAAATCGAAATACTTGTCGTTGATTTCCTTGTAGGTGCCGTCCCGGCGAATCTGGATGATTGCCTTGTTGAACTTTTCGCGCAGTTCGTCGTCCCCTTTGCGCAGTGCGATGCCGATGCCCTCGCCGAACCATTCCTCATCAGTGTAGCTGGGGCCGATGAATTCGTAATCCGCGCCGGGTTCGGTTTCGAGAAACCCGTTCTGCAGGACCACGGCATCCGCAAAGAGCAGGTCAAGGCGGTTGGATACAATATCCATGTTGGCTTCTTCCTGGGTGTCATAGGACCGTATGGTCAGTATGTCCGAGAAATTGTCGTTGATAAAGTTGGCGGAAACCGTCGCCCTTTGGACGCCCACGGTCTTGCCGCGAAGGTCTTCTTCAGTAATTTCAATATTCGCATCCTTGTGCGTCACAAACCGGGCGGGCGTCTGGTAGTACTTCTTGGTAAAGTCCACCCTTTCCTTGCGTTCTTCCGTAATGCTCATGGAAGCGATGATGGCGTCGTATTTTCTGGCCAGAAGGGCTGGGATCATGCCGTCCCAGCTCTGGGTAACGAAGGTGCATTCCATTTCGGCCGCCTCGCACAAGGCCTCGGCGATTTCAATATCGAAGCCCTGCAGGTTGCCGTCCTTGTCAATGTAGTTAAACGGGGGGTAGGCACCCTCGGTGCCGATTCGGACCACGTTTTCTGCATGTGCGCCGGTGCTCAGAAAAAACAGGGCAAGGATAACGGATGCGGTAATTTTAACAATGTGTCTCATGTTTCCTCCAGAAGGTTGGGGTTAACGACTGCTTGTTTGCGGGTTTTTTATCAGAAAAAGCGTGATAAAAACTGGCGGCAGCGCTCGGATTTCGGATCGGTGAAAATATAGTCCGGCGCCCCCTCGTCCTCGATAATGCCGTTATGCAAAAAAAGGACATGGTTGGATACGTCTTTGGCAAAACCCATCTCGTGGGTGGCCATGATCATGGTCCGGCCCTCTTTTGCGAGATTCTGCATGACGAGCAGCACTTCGCCGACCAGTTCCGGATCGAGCGCCGAGGTCGGCTCGTCAAAAAGGAGCACTTCGGGCTCCATGGCAAGGGCCCGTGCGATGGCGGCCCGCTGCTTTTGTCCGCCGGAAAGCTGGGCGGGGTAGTAATGGGAGCGATCGGCGATGCCGACCTTTTCCAGGTAGGCCATCCCCTTTTCCCTGGATTCCTTTTTGGGCCTTTTCCGCACGTGCACCGGGGCCTCGATGATGTTGTCAAGAACGGTCATGTGAGACCAGAGGTTGAAATGCTGGAAGACCATGCCCAGTTTCGTGCGGATGCGGTCCACCTGTCGGCTGTCTTCCGGTACGGACTCCCCTTTCCGGTTTCGGGAAAGGCGTATATGCTCGTCGCCTACGTAAATTTCGCCGGAAGTGGGGATTTCCAGCAGGTTGATGCATCTCAGGAGGGTGCTTTTCCCGGATCCGGAGGATCCGATCATGGCAATCACATCCCCCTCGTGCGCCGTAAGGGATACCCCCTTCAACACCTCGAGCGGGCCGAAGTTTTTGTGCAGGTTTTCAACGACGACGGCGCGCCGGCTGTTTTCATGTCCGGAAGATCGGTCCACGGTCACGAGGTCCTTGATGCGGTTTTCATGGCAAAATGGAAAATATATCGGTATGTAAAGACATACATAGGCTCCTAAACCTATAAAAACCGGTTTATCGTGTCAAGAAGAAATAATGCCCCAATGCGTTGCGGAAAAGAAGCTTGCCAATACGCCTTTTGATTTATTACCATGACATCCGGCGGACAGCAAGGACAACGGCGTACCGGCAGGAAAACCTTTCCCGGCCAACAGGTCTTGATCTGAAAAAAGCTTGAGAAAAAAGGAGCAGTCATGGGCGGTCCATACTGGATAAAGACGCTGATCAACAAGACATTTTCCGGGCGGTTTTTTCTGTCGGGGCTCACCCGGCACCCCCGTGTGGGGCGCATGGTCGACAAGATGCTCTTCGAGGGGGATGAGATTTTTTATCTGCCGAAGGACCGGGTGATTGCCATCGGTGAAACCGTTGACCCGTCTGCGGTTCAGACCACGGCCGTGCCGTCCGTGGTGCTGGAGCATTTCATACGGCAGGCGGATTTCCGCTGGATCATGGATTTTTGCATCTGCCGGGATTCGGCCGGGTGCAAGGATTATCCGGTGGAATTGGGGTGCCTGTTTTTGGGGGAAGCCGCCCGGGGGATCAATCCGAAATTCGGCCGGCCGGTGGGGGAGGCCGAGGCGCTGGCGCATGTGGCCCGGTGCCGGGATGCCGGGCTGGTGCACCTTGTCGGGCGCAACAAACTCGATACGGTATGGCTCAATATCGGTCCTTCCCACCGGCTTTTGACCATCTGCAGCTGCTGTCCCTGCTGCTGCCTGTGGAAGGTGCTGCCGGTCATCGACACGCGGATCAGTCAAAAAGTCAACCGTATGCCGGGGGTTCGCATCACCGTTACGGATGCCTGCGTGGGATGCGGCGCCTGCACGCGGGGCATATGCTTTGTGGAAGCCATACGGCTGGATGGCAAACAGGCGGTCATTGACGAAGAACAGTGCCGCGGATGCGGTCGGTGCGCCGATACCTGCCCGAACAACGCGATTTGCGTGGAAATCGAACGGACGGATTACATCGAGGCTGCGATTGCGCGGATTTCCGGTGTGGTGGATGTGTCCGGGCCGGGGGAGAGCGGGTGAAAAAAACAGGGAAAATGATCCGGGCGAAGCGGAAAAACCGGTACCCCGCGTTTGACGGCGGGCGCAACCTCCCACAGGCGCTGCTGCTGGTAGGCTTCTTCGGCATGGGGCTCTGGCTTTCCCGGCTTGCCGGGGGGTGGGGAATCGCTTCGTATCTTTTGTTGTGGATGGTCTCCTATCCGGTGATATATGCCGGCACCTGCCGGTATTGCGCCTATTACGGCCAAAAATGCCCTGTTCCCCTGGAGGGTGCCTGCGTGCACCGGTTTTTCCCCCCCGGCGGCAAGCCCTTTGGGTCCCCCCAACTGCTCTGGGCCCTGGCGGCGTACTTTTTGCGGGTCATCGTGCCGGTCATTGTCATTGTCAGCCGCGGCGCATACCTTTCGGGCCTGGCCTATGCACTCCTTTT
Source organism: Desulfobacteraceae bacterium (assembly GCA_011389935.1). GTDB lineage: Bacteria > Desulfobacterota > Desulfobacteria > Desulfobacterales > Desulfosalsimonadaceae > B1SED10-16. The sequence goes on along the minus strand of JAABTJ010000012.1, from coordinate 37,987 downwards.
CGCCGCCTTCTGGATCGTTCACCTGCGCATCGCCGGCTGTCCCAACTGCATCAATGAAGACTGCCCGCTGAACCCGGGGAGATCTTCTTCCTGAACGCGGCCTTTCTTATACCCTGTTTTCATCATTTCCATATCCTGCACAAAACTTTACATTGACATTTACATTTTTTCCGTATATTTTCCATGCAGCAATGGAAAAGCGTCCGCCGCGAAGCGAAAAAAATACTTCGCGGAACGGTCGTTGCCGCATACGGGAGAGAAAGAATGCGGAATTCGGGCACCCGCAAGGGGTGCCCCTACGGGCTCACATGCTGTGGGAATATTTATCGTGTCTATACAAGAATGTGAAAATCAGTAAAAGTCGTCAAGAATGGGAAACGGGATCATGCAGCCGCAACTGACCCCCAAGCAGCAGCGTCTCCTGGAATATCTCCGGGAGCGCATCGAAACATCCGGAACAGCCCCGTCGCTGCGCGAAGCTGCGCGGGATCTCGGCGTCAGTCATACGGCCGTGGCGCAGACCCTTGCCATCCTGTCGCAAAAGGGGCTTATCCGGCGGGAAGGGCGATACGGCAGACATATTTACCTTGTGGGCAGGCACCATCGGACGGACGGCATCCATCGTTGGCGGGAAGTTCCTGTAATCGGCCGGATCACTGCGGGGCTCCCCATGTATGCCCAGCAGGAGTGGGCGGACAGCATCGTGGTCGACGCGGGGTTCTACCAGGGGGAAAACCTGTTTGCTCTTTCTGTTGAAGGGGATTCCATGACCGGCGCCGGTATTCTTCATGGGGATCTGGCCATATGCGAGCCGCGGCAGTACGCTGAAAACGGGGAAATCGTGGTGGCGCTCATACGGGGGGAGGAGGCCACTGTCAAGCGGTTTTTCGTCCGCGCCGGCCACATCCTGCTTATGCCGGAAAATCCGGCATATGAGCCGGTGCGCTACGGGTTCGGCGAGATCCTGGTCCAGGGGAAAGTGGTGGGGATCCAGCGCGGCCCTGAAGTGATGCAGCGGTTGTCGCGGTGAAATGGAAATCGCCGTGACCGCCTTTTCATATGGAGAACCGAATCGTCGCCGGACGGTGGTGCATCTGAACATCGCGGATTTTGCCGTGGCCGTTGAACGGCAGGTGGACGGCGGGTTAAAAGACCGGGCCGTGATCATCGCCCATGGAGGCGGTCTGCGCGCCGCTGTCCACGACATGAGCGAAGAGGCGTATCAATCCGGGGTGAGAAAATCCATGCCCCTTGGCATTGCCATGCGTCGCTGCCGGAATGCGGTCGTGCTCCCTCCGTGTCCGGACCGGTACGAGCGGGCCATGGCCGATCTCTTCCGTGAAGTGCGCGAATATTCCCCCCTTGTGGAGACGGGCGACCGCGACGGTCATTTTTTCATTGACCTTACCGGCACCGGCCGCCTTTTCGGGCCGCCCGCGGACGTGGCCCGGCGCATGCGCCGCCATATCCGGAAGCGCTTCGGGCTTGTACCCATATGGTCGGTGGCATCGAACAAGCTGGTCTCCAAGGTGGCGACCCGCCTGGTCAAGCCGGTGGGGGAATGCGTGGTGGCCGAAGGGGAGGAAAGCGGTTTTATCTCGCCGTTGCCGCTGGCTCTTTTGCCGGGGATTGAAAAAAACGACCGGCTTCACCTTGCAGACCTCAACCTCTCCACGGCGGGGCAGGTCGCGGGTATCGGTGAAGACGCGCTGGCGACCGTGTTCGGCAACCGCGCCGGCTTCCTGTTCGACCGGGTCCGGGGAATCGATGCCTCGCCGGTGATGCCGGCGGGCCGGGTGCCGGAAAAAATTGTCGCATCCCGTGAGCTCACCCGCGATACCATGGACATCCGTCTTGCGGAGCAACGGGTGTATGAATTGGTTGAAATGATCGGTGCGGCCCTTCGCAGTCGGGGGAGGACCGCTCGCACCCTTGCAATCGCCGTCGACTACCCCGACGGGGCGCGCTGCTGCCGGCAGCTCGCCGTACGGCCCCCTTCCGCCAATGACATCAACCTTTTTGCCGTTGCCCGGCAGCTGCTTTTCATGGCCTGGATGCGCCGGGTGCGGCTGCGGCGCATCACGCTTTCCTGTCCGAAGCCGGTTCATCACCGGCCGCAGCTTGCGCTTTTCGGCGCAATGAAAGAAACCCTGAAGAATGACGCGCTGATGGAAGCCGTGGACCGTGTCCGACGCCGTTTCGGACACGACGCTGTTTGCCCGGGGCGTATTCTGGAAAACCGGTCATGATGCCCCTGGCAGCCCGCTCCGCGTATTCCTTCGGATGGGGCGTAAACACCCCGGCGGATATCTGCCGCCATGCCCGCAGGCTTGGCTACGACCGCCTGGCACTTACCGATACGGACAACCTGTGCGGGCTCATGCCCTTTGTCGCGGCCTGCGACCGGGAAGGCATCCGGCCCGTTATCGGCGCGGAAATCACGGACCGGAAAACATCGGCCCGCGTGTTCTGTCTGGTAAAGGGGAAGTTGGGGTATGAAAATCTCTGCCGCCTGCTGACGCGGCGCCACATGCACGATGGATTCGATCTCGCCTCCGATGTGGCCGCCTTTTCAAAAGAACTGGTGGTGCTCGCCACAAGCCCGGAAATGCTTTATGCCGGATGCGATGCAGGCGCGGACATCTTTGCCGCCATGCCGGGAAGCCCCCTATCCCGGGAACACCCCCTGCGCCGGGCCGCCCATCGCACGGGCACCCCCCTGGTTGCCGTGCCGGGCTGTTTTTTCAATCATCCCGATGATTTTTCCATCCACCGGGTGCTCCGGGCCATTGATAAAAACACGGGTGTCTCCCGCCTGGGGCCCGGGGACGGCGCCCCTCCCGGCGCTTTTTTCGCCTCTCCGGAATATTACCGGAAGCGTTTTGATGTCTGCCCCGAGGCGCTCGGCAATACGTTTGCCATAGCGGAGCGCCTCGTTTATTCCCGTCCGGATTTCGGCCTGGTCATGCCGCCCTGGGAGGGGGACACGCCTGAAGAGGCTGCGCAACGCCTGCGAACGGCCGCGTATGAAGGCGCCCGCCGGCGTTACGGGGATCTTTCCAGAACCGTGGCCGAGCGCCTGGAACGTGAGTTGGACATGATTTCGGCAATGGGGTTCAGCGGGTATTTTCTCATCGTGGCCGATATTGTCGCCCACAGCCCGCGCACGTGCGGCCGCGGATCAGGGGCGGCATCGCTAGTGGCCTACTGTCTGGGGATCACCAACGTGTGCCCGGTCAAACACAATCTGTATTTCGAGCGGTTCTTACACCCGGACCGGAAGGACCCCCCGGATATCGACGTGGATTTTGCCTGGGACGAGCGGGACGCCGTGATCGCATCGGTTTTGGAAAAATACCGGGGGCGCTCGGCCATGGTGTCCGCCCACGTCTGTTTTCAGCTTCGCATGGCGGTTCGCGAAACCGCCCGGGTGTTCGGGTTGACCGAACGGGAGATCAGCCGGGTGACCGCAAAACTGCCATGGCGCCTGGCGGCGGATCCGGACGGAAAAACTCCGGCCGAACAGCTCGGCGCCCTGCCGCGCATGCGGGGGGTCGATCTTTCGCGGCCATGGCCGGCGATATTGTCCATTGCCGCCCGGATCACCGGGCTTCCCCGGTATCTGTCGGTGCATTCCGGCGGGGTGGTGATCACGCCGGGCCCCATCGAGGCCTTCGTCCCCGTCCAGACGGCGCCCAAGGGGGTGGGGATCCTCCAGTGGGATAAGGACGCGGTGGAGGACGCGGGCCTGGTGAAAATCGACCTCCTGGGCAACCGGAGCCTGGGAGTGATCCGCGACGCCATTGCGAACATTCGGGAAGTCGGAATCGGAATGGATGAGCCGTCCTGGACGCCGGAGGAGGACCGGCCCACGAAGGAGACCATTGCCAGGGGAAATACCATGGGCTGTTTTTACATTGAAAGCCCGGCCATGCGTCTGCTGCAGCAGAAAACCCGAATCGGGGATTTCGAGCATCTGGTGATTCATTCCTCCATTATCCGCCCCGCGGCAAACGAGGTTATCCGCGAGTACATCCGCCGCCTGCACGGAGGAAAGTGGCAGGCGATCCATCCTGTCCTGGAGGAAGTGTTGTCCGGAACCTTCGGCCTGATGATTTTTCAGGAAGACGTATCCCGGGTGGCTGTTGCCGTGGCGGGGTTTTCCCATTCCGATGCGGACGGCCTCCGAAAAGTGATGTCCAAAAAAGACCGGGGGCGGCGCCTGTGCGACTATTTCGACCGGTTTTCCCGCGGCGCGCGTTTGCGCGGCCTCGACCGCCGGCAGATCGAAGCGGTCTGGTGCATGATCATGAGCTTTAACGGGTATTCCTTTTGCAAGCCCCACAGCGCCTCTTACGCGAAAATTTCCTTTGAAGCCGCCTATCTGAAAACGCATTTCCCGGCCGCGTTCATGGCCGCGGTCATCAGCAACCAGGGAGGATTTTATACCGCCTTTGCCTACGTGTCCGAGGCAAGGCGCATGGGCATCACGATTCTCCCCCCGGACGTGGAAGACAGCCGCCTTCGCTGGAAAGGTTCCGACCGGACCCTGCGTGTGGGATTGACCGCAATCCGGGGCCTGTCTTCGGAAACCATGGACCGGATTGTCCGGGAGCGGGAGAAATCCCGGTTTTCCGGCATGTCCGATTTTCTGGAGCGCGTCCGGCCGGATGAAGCCGAAGCCCGGGCCTTGATTTGCAGCGGTGCAATGGACCGGTTTTCCCCCGGCCGGCCCCACCGGGCCGCCCTTTTGTGGCGCCTTGCCGCCTGGTGCAAAAAACGCTCCCCCAGGAACGCAACCCTTTCCCTGTTTTCCGGCCCCGCCCTGGCCGATCCCCCGCCGCCGGAGCTGCCCCCGGACGATCCCGTGCAAAACCTGCGCAGGGAGTTCGCAGTGCTGGGATTCCTGTGCGACCGGCATCCCATGGTCCTGTTTGCGGAATATTTGCAGCGGGAGAACACCGTCAAAGCCGTCCATATGGGAAAATATCCGGGACGCCGGGTCCGGTTCGCCGGATGGCTCATCACCGGCAAAACCGTTTTGACCCGGAAAGGCGATCCCATGACGTTCATCACGTTCGAGGATGAAACCGGCCTGGTGGAAAGCGTGTTTTTCCCCCGGGCCTACCACCGCTTCTGCCACATCCTCGAATACGGGCGTCCGTTTCTGCTCTCCGGAACGGTGCAGGCGCATTGCCTCGAGGTGGAAGACGCCCGCCCGATAAAAATCTTCCCAAACAGCGGAAATATCGGTACGATAGAAAAATGAGCCGATGGAAAGCCTTTTTGCTTCCCGAGAACACCGTTTCGTTTCTTCCCAGGGCGGGGCAAATCGCCGCGCCTGCGTTTACTTGTTTCATCGGAGCCCTTCTATGGTAATGATCAGAATTGTCGTAACCGCCGTCGTCGTCGCTGCCGCCGGCATCATGGTCTTTTTCTGGTTTTTTCAAAGCGACGAGGCGAAAATCAAAAAACAGTTCAACGTCATTGCGGAACTGGCATCCAAGGCTTCGGATGAACATGAGTTGACCGCTGCGGTCAACGCGCGGAAAATCGGCGAGAAGTTTGCGGAAACCTGCCGGATCGAGATCCCGGCCTACAATATTTCCAGGACATATGCCGGAAAAGAGATTTCTGCCCGGATTATGGGCGCCCGTTCCCGGTATGCGGAGATCTTGCTCACATTCCATGACATAGACATTCGTTTTCCGGAGGAAGAAACCGCCCGGGTGGTTTTCACGGCGTATGTGGAAGCGGTGAGGCTTTCCGGGGAACCCTTTCGGGAAGTCCATGAATTGGTCTGCCGCCTGGAAAAAAACGGAAACGACTGGCTGCTTACCCAGATCGAAGGCGTGCTCGTTCTGGAAAGATAAAAACCGATGGGGGCGGCCGGGAAACGCATAATTTCATGGGCGTCCCCCTTATGGGAAAAAGGAGGAGGAAAGGTGCTGAAAACCCGCGTGACGGAAAAACTGGAAATCGAATACCCCATTATCGGCGGGGCCATGATGTGGATTTCAACGGCCGAATTTGTGGCGGCCATGTCTGAAGCCGGGGGCATGGGGATTATCGCATCGGCCAATTACAAATCAAAGGAATCCTTTGCCGAAGCAATCGGGAAGATGACGGCCCTGACATCCAAACCCTTTGCCGTCAACATCAACCTGTTTCCGGCCATGACCCAGATCGACAACAATGAGTACATTGATGTGATGGCGGACTATGGGATAAAGGTCGTGGAAACGTCCGGGCATCACGCGCCGGAGGATCTGGTGGGGCGTTTCAAGGACCTGGGCATGACCTGGATCCATAAATGCGTCGGGGTGCGCTACGCCCTGAAAGTCCAGGATATGGGCGCGGACATCGTCACGGTTGTCGGTTACGAGAACGGCGGGGCCACGGGCCGGCTGGACATCGGCACCCTCGTGTTGGTCCCCGTGGTGGTGGACGCCGTCAAGGTGCCCGTGATCGGCGGCGGCGGCGTGTCCGATGGGCGGGGTCTTGCAGCCGTCCTGGCCCTGGGGGCCGGTGCCGCCATCATCGGCACGCGGCTGCTCATGACCCGTGAGGCCCCGATTCACGACAATATCAAGCAGTCCCTTGTCGGCGCCTCAGAGCTGGACACCATGCTCGTCATGCGCTCCCTGAACGCCACGCACCGGGTCATGGCCAATGCCGCCGCCCGTCAGTGCCTTGACCTGGAAGCCGCAAAGGCCGATTTCGCCGAGCTCTACGAGGTAATTAAAGGTGAAAACGCCAAACGGATGTTCGAGGAGGGGGACATTGACGCCGGCATTTTGGCCTGCGGGCAGGGGGTGGGTCTGGCCCATGATATCCCCACGCTACAGGAGCTGTTCGACCGCATCGCAGGCGAGGCCGTCCAGGTGGTTTCCCGGCTGGCAGGGAAATAGGGTTCTAGATACGGATTTCACGCCCCACTTTCAGCTCGGCGTACGCGTCACCAAACGCCCGGCGAAACTGGTCCAGCGACCAGTCACAGCTGTCGTGGGGGGATAGAGCGATCAATTTCGGCGACACCTTCTTTATGGCCCCGATGGCTTCGGCCACGTCCTTTTCCCCCAGTCCGCGCCACGGGGGCTGGTCCGACCCAACGATCCGCTGGATATTGACGGGGCCGATCATGATGCGACCGCCGCTGACCGGAAAATGAAGCCCGCCGATGATCGCGTGGATCGGCTCGTCGAACAATTCCCCGGCCCGGTCGAGGATCCGCCCGATGGTCTGGTGGCCGCACCCGATGATCAATACGATCCCCTTTCCTTCGACATTGACGGCCAGGGCGTTTTCCGGGGTGTCTCCCATGAGGAACAGGTATCTGGGAATCACGCCGATGCTGGCAATCCCCGGTTTCAGCACGGCCGGCTCCCGGATTGTCGTGGTTACCGGGGCGGGGTTAAACGCCGAGGCGGTTACGTGCGCCGGCGCATAGACGGGGATGGGGCCCAGATCCACCGGTCCGTTGGACAGGCTGAAGGTTTTTTCCTTCTGGTTTTTCATCCCCCCCACATGGTCCAGGTGCAGGTGGCTCAGAAAAATCATGTCGATCTCTTTTTCTGATACCCCCAGCTGCGCCATGTTCTGGAGCAGGGGGGAGGGGTGGACCTTTTTTGCGTTCAGCCCCGTATCCAGTAAAATGGTTGTCTCATCGGCGCGGACCAGGTAGGATACGCCGGGCTCGGTCTGAAGCGAAGAATCGTCGGCATAAAAGTCGACCAGAGGGAGTATGGAAAGCGATTGGACGCTCCCGAACGGCGACAGCCTGTTGACGTCCATGCTACTGAGCTCCTGCAGGGCTTTTTCTCTGCCGGTATCGACCTGCTTTGTTTTCGCAAACAGGGCGACCGCGGCGATAGCCGCAAGACCGGCCAGAATATACAGAACCGTCATAATCCCTCCTTTATCTTCAGGGGAGCGGGACCTGCCGGGCAGGCCGGCAAGCTACAATTTGAGCATATGCACAAATATAGTCGACTGTAAATTCCGGCGCCGGGTTTTGTCAAGGGCAATTCGTCATTCCTGCCGATTCATCTGTTTTCATAAATTCCTTGATTTTTTCATATACATCCGGGTGGTTGAGCATATCAAAATGGTTGATGCCATGTTTCACCCATTGGCGGGATTCGGGAAAATCCAGGGTGAACGCCGGGTTTTTATGCCGTCCGAGGGCGCTGTCCAGCGGCACCAGCCCGTCGCAGTTCAAAAAGCGGCCCCGCCTGTACTCCTTTTTCCCGATGGTTGTCCCGATTGCATAGCATATGGCATTTTCAGGCAGCGGCACCGGAATGCGGTGGTCTTTTGCATGCGCAAAACGGTCGGTTCCTTCCCAGTCCCCGCGCGTTATCGATCCGTACCGCAGGTCCGTGATGCCGGCGCTTCGAATGCTTCCCAAGCGCGCCAGGGATGCGGAATAGGGGCTTATGCCGAGGACAAATTCCAGCCGGTTTCCCATGCGCTCCGCCGTGGTGCCATGGTGAGGGGTGCCGAGAAAGACGATTTTATTCAATTTTTTCAGCCAGCCGTGCCCGGACAGGCCCCCGTAATGGCAGGCGCTGCGCGCCACCAGGCCGCCCATGCTGTGTCCGATAATGGCCAGCTCCGCCACCGGTGCCGGCCAGTTTTCGGCCAGGGTCTTGATTATGTCCGCAAAGGATTCCCCGTTTTCGGATACATGCAGCCCGGTGTTGTAATGGAGGTAGACAACGGAATATCCCAAATCCCGGGCAATGGCCGCGCCGTGATCGTGCCCGTTGCGAGACCACTGCAGATCGTTCCGGCAAAGGCCGTGCACCATGATCAGCAGCTTGTTTTGGGGCGACGGTATCGTATGCGCCAGCGCTTCGGTTTCGAGATTCAGGGGTTGGCCGCTTCGTCGCAGCTGCATGGAAATCGCCATGGGATTTCCGGATTTTGCCAGATAATCGCCTGAAACGCCGTTTACGGCGGCCAGCAAGGCTTCGCGTGCGGCGGAGGACGCGTCTGGTGCTTCCATCATGGCGGCAAGCGCGGGAACAATCGGACCCAGCGCCATATCGACTGCACCCCCTGCAATGCGCGTGATTCCCCGGATGCTCCCGTAGACCAGCCCCGGGATGCCGCCCATCCGCTGCTGCGTCGGGCGTCCAAATATCAGCGGAAACCGAGAAATATTATGGTGCATCAATTCCACTGTTTCGGCCAACCCGGTTACCGCGGCAATGGCCAACCGGGTGTATCCGCGAAGGTCGGAAGGGTTTATCGGCAAGGTTTTGTTGATTTCAAGACCTCCTGTTTGTTTGCCGGTAAAGGCATACCGGGTTTTTGACCGGATATCCGTATCATCAGCAAATTACAAATTGATTTTCAGGCCGATTTGTGAAAAAAATATGTGTTTATATGTTTCACTTTCACGGTGCCGTGCAGTTGCCGAAGCTTCGTTTCCGGGAAAACAACGTTATGCCGGACAAACCGGTTTTTTGGCGCGCATCGACCGGACATTGGGTAAAAAAAGTATTACATCATTGAAAGAGATATACAAGCATCCAATTAATTGTATTTTTATCATTATTCAAAGGAGAGGGCAGCATGTGGACGTATGAAAAGCCGGACAACCTTGTGGAGTGGTGGGAGGAAAGCGAGAAAAAGTTCCGGGACAATGTTTTGTTCTGGGTGCATAACGACAGCGGTACACTGGATCCGATCCGCTACGGTGAAATCGGCCGGCGCATCAAAAACGCGCGGGGCGGCCTGGCGAAGCTGGGGGTCGAGAAAGGCGATTCCGTGGGGATAATATCGGCGAACCGGCCGGAATGGGCGGTGCTGGCCTTTGCGGCATATGGCAGGAATGCCCGGTATATTCCCATGTACGAGAAGGAGTTGATCGGCACTTGGAAATATATCATCCAGGACAGCGGCATAAAATTCTTGCTGGTATCATCAGCGGCCATTTATGACATGGTAAAGGATTTTCCCAAAGAAATCCCGACGCTGGAAAACATATATGTGATCGAGTCCGAAGGAGAGAACAGCCTGGCCGCGCTGGAAAAGATGGGGCAGGCCGATCCGGTGGCGCCGGTGGTCCCCCATTACGATGATATCGCGGTCCTGATATACACATCCGGAACGACCGGTGCCCCCAAGGGGGTGCTTTTGTCCCACGGAAACCTTACGTACTGCTCCAGGGCGGGATACAACATCTATCCCGAATTGAACGAAACCCAAATCGGTCTCTCCATGCTTCCCTGGGCGCATTCCTATGCCTTGAGCGGTGAGCTCAACAACTGGATTCAGTTCGGCGGGTCCATGGGATTCATGAGAGACGTGACGACCCTGGCGGAGGACCTTCAACGCGTGCGCCCGACGTATCTGATTTCCGTGCCGCGGGTGTTCAACAAGATTTATGACGGCATGCATGCGAAGATGGAGGAAGCCGGCGGCCTGAAGAAGAAGCTGTTTGACGCCGCCTGCGAGACAGCCAAAAAGAAAAGAGAGCGCTCGGAGAATGGGCGCCCCGGTTTTTTCCTCAATATGAAACATGCCCTTCTCGATAAACTCGTTTTCTCCAAGATCAGAGACGCAATGGGGGGTCGGGTGACCGGCGCCCTTACCGCCAGTGCCGCCATGAACAAGGAGATCGCCCTGTTTTTTTATGATATCGGCATTCCCATTTATGACTGTTACGGCTTGACGGAAACCGCACCGGCGGTCAGCATGAACTCCCCCGACGCATGGAAAATCGGCAGCGTCGGAAAAGTCCTGGCGGGGCAGAAGGTCGTCATCGACCCGTCCATTGTCGAGGAAGGGGCAACGGACGGTGAAATCCTTGTTTACGGCCCCAACGTCATGAAGGGATACCATAACAAACCGCAGGAGACCGCCGAAGTGATCATGCCGGACGGGGCGTTCCGAACGGGGGACCGGGGGATGTTTGACGAAGAGGGTTTCCTCTGGATTACCGGCAGGGTCAAGGAACAGTACAAGCTTTCCAATGGCAAATATGTGTTCCCTGCGGTGATTGAAGAAGAAATCAAGCTGCTGCCCAACGTGGCCAACGCCACCATTTACGGCGACGGCAAACCGTACAACGTATGCATGGTGATCCCCGATTTTGAGGTGGCGGCGCGCTGGGCGGATAAAAACGGGGTATCGGCAAAGCCCGAAGACCTGATCGCCAACAAAACATTTACGGACATGATTGAAAATGAGATCATGCAGCATTTGCGAAAGACGTTCGGGGGATATGAAATTCCGAAAAGATTTCTGTTTTTGAAAGAAGATTTTACCGTGGAAAACGGCATGCTCACCCAGACCATGAAGCTGAAGCGGCGGGAAGTAATCAAAAACTACAAGAATGAAATAGAAGCGATGTATGGTTGAGATTTTCCCGACGGTTGAATGCCAGGGAGGAAACAAATTGATATAAACGACGAAGGGGGCTTCAGGCCCCCTTTTTCCATTGATGTTTCTACCGCTTTTTATCCCGCTGCAGGGATTTCAGGATGTCGCGGACGGATTCGGAATGCCGGTCCGGCTGGAGAAATTTGACGATTTTCATGGCCGTCTTGCCGATCACCGGGATCTGCCAGATATAGGGAACGGTGAAGCGGATATCGAGCAGCTTGGAATTTCCGGCCTGCAGGTCTTTTTCTCCGGTCTTGTGCGTGTCATCCTCTGATACCATTGCATCGAGCGCGAAGTGGATGCGAAGGCCTGATTTTTCAACCGCCATGCGGCCGCGGGGAACTTTCTTTGGCGCCGCAGCGGCATGGTTTGCGTCCTTGTCGTTTTTTTCCAGTTTTTCAATGACTTCAAAGGCCCGTTCCACTTTTTTTTCATTTTTCTTCGGCACCGGCATCACTTTCCCTCCCGATAGTAATCAGGGTATTTGAAATGGTTTCGATATCTTGTACGGCTTTTTCCACCTGCTGCCTGTATTTCCGGTTGCCCGCCACGACAGCGGCATATTCATTGAGGTTCAACCCGTTCCGGTTGAAATTTTCGTATACGGCCCGTGCGGGATAGACCGTTTTGAGGCATGTCACATGGGGGGGGAGCACCTGTTTGAAGTGGGAATAAATTTTGTCCCGACCGGCCCGGGGATGGGTGAATACAGGCAGCACGTGAAACCGGCCTCTTTTTTCGGGCACGGCCAGCACGATATCCTTGATGATGGGATAAAGGTTGTCCAGAAAGGCGGATTCGTCATTGGTCGACTGACGCATGGGGATGACCGCCACGTCGCAGAAAGCGCAGGCAAAGCGCGTATGCAGCCTGCCGGTCCCCTCGCCGGGAATATCCATGATCATCAGGTCGTTGTGCTGGGTGATCGCCTTGATCCCCTCCTGGAACACTTCTTTCTGGGTACTGGAAATATGATGGAAAGAGACCCGGCCGTTATTATACCCCATCTCCTGGCGCTGCTCCCACCAGTTTCGGAGCGTCCCCTGGTGATCGAGTTCGACCAGTGCGACGGAATCATAATTCCGGGCCACGGCCTTTGAAAATGCCATATTCAGGGCCAGGGTGCTCTTGCCCGTCCCCCCCTTGGTCTGAACAAAACCCATAATCATGCGTTGCTATCCTGCCGAGTGTTTTCGGGTTTGGGCCGGGGCGATTTCCTTTCGGGCTTCCCGGGCGCGCCGCGCCACATCGGCGATATCGGCGTCCGCAAACACGCCGTTGACCCCTGAAATGGCGGCCAGCTTCATCCCGTGCTTGAGTCCGAGCTGGTATATTTCCTTGACTTTCTGCCACTCGATTTCCCGGCCGATGGTAAAGGTCTCATAGCGCCCCTCCAGCGCCAGCACGATGGTTTCCGCCAGGCAGGCGTAGGCCACCTTGGGCGGCAGACCGATATCGCGCATTTCGACGTTTTCCCCGGGCAGCAGAATCTCGCCGGATTCGATCACCAGGACATCCGGCCGCTTGGCCACGTCCTCGGGGGACAAATCCAGGGGGCGGGCCACGTCGGTGATCACGCACCCCGGCTTCACGGCCATAATGTCGATGACGCTCTTGCCGCCGCCGGCCGATGTGGCCGTGACGATCACGTCCATGTCGGAAAGAAACTTGTCCGCCCGGGTGGAAATCTCCACGTGCACGTCCGGCGTATCCTTGAGGATCGATTCCTTCAGGGAGAGAAGCTTGGAATGCCGTACATCCACCATGTAGATATCGGTAAAAGCCATGGCCAGCAGCCGGCAGCAGACCGACCCGATGGCCCCCGTCGCCCCCACCACCATGGTCTTGGCCTGCAGCTTCCTCCCCTTTTCAACCGTGATGAGCCCCATGCGCCGGACCGCGTCGGCCGCGGCCCACAGCGCGCCGGAAGCGCTGTAGCTGTTTCCCGTCGTAATCGGGATATCGGCCAGCTTGGCCACAGTCTTGCCCGCGTCCCCCACGACCTTGGTGAACGCCCCAAGACCCATGATCTGGGCACCCAGCCGTTTGGCCATCTTTGCCGCCTGAAGGAGTCGCTTGTAGGTGAATTCCGGGCTGTGGGCCAGCATCTGCTTGGGTGTACCCCCCACCGTGATCAGCCATCCCTCCGCCTCCACGCCCAGGGGGGATTTGACCCCCGTGACTTTGGAATAAATCATGGGGGGGGAGTAGGCTATGATTTTTTCCACCGCGTCCATGAAACCCTTGGGAGCGAACCGGGAGGCCAGTTCAATGTTCGGATCCTGTTTGAGCTGCTCCTGGGAAAGGGGATGAATGACGAATGCGAACCGGTTGACGCGTTTATGGCGCCCCTGGGGGAAGATCTGGCGGGGATCCAGGCGCTGCTCGCCGATGACTTCCAGCAGGTCGTCGTCAGTCAGCTTGTCCAGGGGCATGTCCAGGGCCAGGGCGATCATGGCCTCCAGCACGTAGAAGCCGACCACCTGCTCCAGGATCTTGGGCGTGCAGTCAATGATCACGTCCACGCCCCGTTCCTTTAAAAACTGGATCCGGTCCTCATAAACAGTGGCCGTAATGATGGTTTTGCCCCCCAGTTCCTCCAGCCCGCATCCCTTGAGGTAATCGTAGAAATCGTATGTCGGCACCACGAGGATATGGGTCTTTTGAATGGCTTTACGGATGATGTATTCATTCCACGCCCGAAGGGGCATAGCCGCAGATGCCAGTCTGCGCGTGGGGACCCAGTCCAGGACGTCGTGAACCCCCTTGGCATAGAGCTCAAGATCATCAAGGGAATTGAGAAATTTGGGGATGCCGTTTTCAAAAACGGGATCGGCAAAACTCAGGTTGTCCGTATATTCGGAAAGGACCTTTGCAATGTTGTAGTTGAGCAGGCCGGAGAGAAAAAGGACCTTTGTGTGATTGAAATAATTGTTGTCGTATTTGAACTGAATGTGCCGGATGGCCCATTCAAAGGAAACCCTGCGCAGCCGTTCCCCGGTTACGATAGGCTTGGAAATGCATGTTTTCAGCTTCTCGACCTTTTTCTTCTGGGCGTTGATGGCCCGGCTGGAACCGATGGCGTAGTTGAAATTCAGCCCTCCCAGGCAGATGGCGTCGGCTTCGGTGCGCCACTGTTCCATCAGGTCCGCGGCCAGGTTTACATCTCCGTCGGTGCCGATCCGTCGGATGGTAAACTGCTGCCCCAGAAATTCTGCGACAAATTCATAATCATCCGCACTTTTGCCAAGGCTGATACTTACGATCTGCTTCACGGCTACCTCCTGCTCTTTATTGACATGATCGTTTCCTGCTGCTCTGAATTACTGCCGGCATTTCATCGCCATCATCCCGGATGGCGCCTGACGGACATGTGTCCATGGCTTCCCGGCACAGCTGCTCCTCCTCTTCGGTTTCCGGCTGCCTGTAGACGTAGCTGTTTCCCACGGCCAGTTCCAGGTCCGTGTTTTCCCGGAAACTGCCCGGTGCGATCTCTGTACAAAGGGTACACCCGATGCATACCCGGGCCACGTAAAATTTTCCCGGTATGTTTTCCGGAAATTTTTCTTCAATATCCTTCATTTGCCCAAATGCCATATCGACCCGGGAAACCATCCGGGTTGAGGACAGGGGTATCCGTTTTCCCGACGGTTTTCCGTTTTGGATCGGTTTTAATTGATGATCAAATGCGACAGCCCTTTTTCCTCCAGAAATTTCGGATACAAAGCGAACGCGGGGTTTAAAATCGGAAGAAGCTTTAGCGTCTTGGGGACGTTCCCCCTGGCCGTAACCTGCCTGCGGGTCAGGGCCGTAACCAGGTTGGCCTTGCCAAGCCAGAACCGGTGGGCGAAATCCGCGTTCATGGTCATGGTGACTTCGGGCTTGCCGTCGAATTCGCCGGTGATGATGCGCAAATCGTCGCCGGATGCGTCCACTGTGATGGTCCCGGCCGGATTTTTGTATACGAACTGCACGCAGAGGTTGGTTCTGGCCAGAGACGGGCCGATTTCCGGGTGGACCTTGAGCTGCTCGTAAAAGGCCACGAGCACCTCATAGAGCATCCCGGAATCCGTAAACACGTTTTTCAGTTCCTTTTTGCCGCCCGCCGCCGCCTGGAGCCTGAGGTCCTCGGCAGCCACCGGCAGGGGGGAAACCCGGGCATTGTAGAGCCGCTTGATGATTGCGATTACCGCGTCCCGGTCCGGTTCAACCGGATTGTAGAGCATGGAGCCGTCTTCCATGGCCGTTGTTGCAACCTTTTCGAGCCGCGCCAGGTTGTCCTTGATGCCCGCATCCTTGAGGTTTAACGGCATGCCGGTCAGGGTCGCCAGCTGCCGGTTGAGGAGGCGCACTTTTTCCACCGCGGCCCGGGCAGAGCCCCGTTTAAACCACTGGTCGATAAAACCGAACCCGCCGATGGCTTTTGCCGCAAGGTTCTTGGCTTTTTGAGACGGCGTATCCGTCCATGGCCGGAAGATGTCGGCAAAGGCGTTGAGACCGCCTGGCATTTTCATTTTGGCCGTTTTCAGCAGGCTCTGGCTCTGGCTGACGACCTGGGGAAAGGTGATGCCAAAGGCTGCGGCAATGTCGGCAAAGCGGTCCGTGCACGCATCCAGGTTGTATTCCATGACTTCCGGCAGGACAAGGGCGTTGGCGATTCCATGGGGAATGTGATACACGCCCCCCAGGGCATGGGAGATGCCGTGGGTCATGCCCACCATGGAATGGGAAAAGGCCACCCCCGCCAGAAAACTCCCCACCAGCATCCCTCCGCGGGCCTGGAGATCTTTCGGCTTTGCGCAGGCCTGGAGGATGTTGCCGCTGATGAGTCGGATGGCGTGAAGCGCCATGGCATCGGAGGCAGGGGACCATTCCTTGTCCACGTAAGCCTCGATGGCATGGGTCAGGGCGTCCATGCCCGTTGCCGCCGTGAGTTTGCCCGGCATGGAAACCGTGACTTCCGGATCGAGCACGGCCAGCTCCGGAAGAAACTGTTCTTCCGAAAAGGGGAGTTTGACGTCATTGTCCGGATCGGCGATCACCGCCACTTTGGTGACTTCGGATCCCGTTCCGGCCGTGGTGGGCACAATGATCATGGGGAGCAGTTTTTCATCCGGGTCCAGCAGATAGGCGCCCATGTGGTCGGCCACCTTGCCCCCCTTGACCATGAGCAGGTTGGCGACCTTGGCCGTGTCGATGACGCTGCCGCCGCCGACGGCGATGATCAGGTCGCATTTGGCGCGTTTGCCCCTGGCCGCACATTTTTCAACACTGGCGATGGTGGAGTTGGGCGGGACATCGTCAAAGGTGGACACGATATCAATGAGGGTCCCTGCAAACCCTTCCCTGACCTTGCCTACCGGGCCGGTGTCGGCCAGCACCTTGTCGGTAACCAGCATGGCCCGGCGTTTGCCAAACCTTCCGACGGCATTGTCGATATTTTTTAATATGCCGATGCCGTATATGGCCTTGGTCGGCAGGGAAAACTCAAAATACTCCGGAAGCATTGACCTTCCTCACGGTTAAACGCGATATGCCCGTAAACACCCGTCAGGAAGGCTTTTCCCGGTTTCGGCGAAAAGGCCCTGTCGGGGCCGGGCATGGCATGAAAACAGCGTTTATGATATTAAGATCCGTTCATTGGTGCTCTATTGAATAGCATAGGATTGTAAAAAATGTAAACCGTTATCTTCAGGAAATACGAATTGAAACGACGCGTCTACCGCTTTTCCAGGTCCCGCACCTTTCGGGACAGTTTCTCGACTTTGCCCGTCAATTCCTCGACCTGTTCATGGGTGGCCAGGTTCATCCTTTTAAGGGCGTCCGTTACCCGCCGGTCGATGTTCTGAAGGATCCAGGCCTTTAGATGGTTCGAGGCGGAGACGATCTCGTTTTTCAGGTTCTTCCCTTCGGCTTCGGACAGCTCCTTTTCCCGGACAAGCCCGTTGATCCGTTTTTCAATTTCATCGCGGGACAGCATAAATGCGCTCTGCCACAGGGATATGTATTTTCTCCCATAGCCGAACAGCGTGCCCCGGCCTTTGCGGAGCATCTGCATGAGGATGCCCGGCGGCACGGCTTCCTCGGGGCCGTCTTTTTCCCGGGCCAAAAGCTGGGAGAGGATCGACGCGGTCAGATCCCTGCCGGTTTCGTTGTCCACGATGACGACCTCATTCCCCTCCTTGATCAGCTCGGCCAATCGGTCCATGGTCAGGTATTTTTTGTCCGCGGTGTCGTAGAGTTTCCTGTTGGCGTATTTTTTGATCAGGTGCATATGCTCTCCTTGCGGCATGTCCGGTTCAATGGGTCGCCCGTGCGCCGATGGCAAGAATATTTTTTGCGCAGGGGAATTCATTCTGCAAGGATGACGCAATGCGTTATAACTGTCAAGCCTTTTTCCGTTTGCTTTTACAAGTTTTCCTGTGGTATACGGAACATATTCGGGAATTGTTTTTTTTCCCTATTTTTTTCCCAAGGAGGGGGCGTCATGTCAAGGCAAATGGAAATAATGTCCAATATTGACAAATTCTGGCTTCACATGGATCATCCGACCAACCTGATGATTATTACCGGTTATCTGGCATTTGACGAGCCCCTTGATTTCCAGCGGCTGCTGGAGACGTTTGAAAAGCGCCTTCTTTGCTACGAGCGTTTCAAAAAACGGGTCATCCGACCATTGAGCGGAATCGGCAATGCCACCTGGGAGCTGGATCCCAAATTCGACCTCAGGTCCCATCTTCACCGCATTGCCCTGCCGGCTCCGGGGGACAAGATCGTTCTTCAAGAGCTGATCAGCGATTTGACGGCAACGCCGCTGGATCCCACAAAACCGCTCTGGCAGGCTCATTATATTGAAAATTACAATAACGGCGGGTCCGTTCTCTTCTGCCGCATCCACCATTGCATTGCGGACGGCATTGCCCTCATCCGGCTGCTGCTCTCCATGGCCGATCTGGAGCCCGACGCTGCATGGTCGGACAGTGTCCCGGAAAAAAAGGGGAGAAAAGCCTCCCGGATCGAGTTTTTCCCGCCGCTGGAAGGGATGGTGAAAAAAATCAGCCAGATCCAGCGCCAGGTAGGCCGTATCAGCAAGGTGCTGTCCAAAGAACTCGAGACAAGCATCTCGAATCCCGCCCATGTTTTCGACCGGGCCAGGCTGGCCGGCAAATATAGCATTGACGCCGCCGGGGTCATCAGCAAAATTCTGCTGCTGCCTGCGGACCGGAAGACCGTTTTCCGGGGGCAGCTGGGTGTCCGGAAAAGCGTATCCTGGTGCAGCCCCCTTCCCCTGGAGGACATCAAGTCCATCGGCAAATATTTCAACGCCACCATCAACGACATCCTCGTCTCCATGGTGACCGGCGCGCTGCGGCGCTACCTGCAGCAGTGCAACAACCTGGTGGGGGACCTGGACATCCGGATGGCCATGCCGGTCAATATCCGGCCGCTGGATGCGCCCATTGAGCTCGGCAACCAGTTCAGCCTGGTGCTGGTCTCCCTGCCGGTTCACATCGACGATCCGGTGCTGCGGATTCGGGAAATGCAGCGCCGCATCCGGGAACTCAAGGATGCGCCGGATGCCATGGTCGCCTATACCCTGCTCAACGTCCTGGGCGTGTCGTCGACCAGCCTGGCCAAGTTCGGCGCCACCATGCTCGCCAATAAGATGACGGGCGTGATGAGCAACGTGCCCGGCCCCAGGCAGCCGCTTTACTTTGCCGGCAAGGAAATCAAGGATATCATGTTCTGGGTTCCCCGAATCGGCGGTCTTGGCCTTGGCATCAGCATCATCAGCTACAATGGCAGGGTGTCGCTGGGTATCTGCACCGATACCGGCCTGGTGGCGGATCCGAATTCAATATTGCGGCATTTTGAAAACGAGTTCCGGATGCTTCACGGCATGTACAAAGCCGGACAGATCGAGCGGGACCCGCTGGTCATCAATGACCGGTTCCAGGATACCCAGGATACCATTGATACCGCCGAAGCCGCCGCCGCTGAAGGCAAGCGCGGTTCCGTGCAGGCCATCCGATGCCATGCAATGACCGTTAGAGGAACGCAGTGTCAAAACCGCGCCGCCACGGATTCAATCTACTGCACGATTCACCTGACCAAGTATGAAAGCCTGTCCGATCTGGAGCCGTCATCCGGATCGGGCGAAAAAGACCAGCCGGCATCCGCGGGATAGCGCTTCCCGGGGTTGTGTGACGTTCTTACTTCGACGAGGCCGTCTTCGATGTGGATGCCCGTTTCGATGCCGTTGTCGATGCCTTTTTTGCCTGGGCTTTTTCCATTGCCTTGATTTTTTTGTTCAAGGCTTCGATTTCGGCGGTCAGCTGGACGACCTGCTCGCGGTTGGCCAGATTCATTCGGTCAAGCATCTCTTTGACCCGCTTGTCAATGGTTTTTGAAAACCAGTCTTCCACATTGTCCCGGTAGCGCTGAAGCTCTTTTTTGAATTTGTCCGCTTCAAACTTACTGATCTTGTTGTCCTTGACCAGCATATTGACGAGCTTGTCGATTTCGTCTCTGGACATGGTGACCATGTTCTGCCACATGGACGCATACTTTTTGCCGTAATCGAACAGGGAGTCCCCCCCCTTTTTGATCAACTGGGCCAGCGTGCCCGCGGGCGGGGTCTTTGCCCGGCTTTTTTTTGCAGCCGGTTTCCGTCCGGGTTTTACCCCCTTGGCATTCAGTTTGGACATGACATCGACGGTAATGTCCTTGCCGGTTTTCGTTTCGATGATGGCGATGGTTTTGCCGGTTTTCTGCAATGCCCGGATCTGGGGCTGGGTAATGTACTTTTTTGCTTCGGTGTCGTAAAAACGACCATTTGCATATTTTTTGATGGTATACATGTCTTTGTTTCCTTTGTCGTAAAATGGTTTGGTGGCCGACCGAAAACAGCGCATGCGCAATGGTTTCGATCGGCAAGGCCGGACAACCGGGTTACTGGGTTTTCTTTAAGGTTTCAATGTTGCTGTTGAGATTTTCAAGGGCAATGTTCAGCTTCTCGATTTCACCCTTGCTCGGCATGTTGAACATGGCGGGGACCCTTTGCAGCCCGTCCGTCACTTTCTTTTCAACGGTGGCAACCATCGGGATCCTGTTGATCATTTTCCTTCCCTCAGCAACGCCTTTTTCGATGGGCTTTGACACATACTTTTCGTTGTAGGCCTTTGCCTTCTTTTTCCCATTCTCGATGGTTTTCACCACGTATTTTTCATTGTAGTCTTTTGCTTGCTTTCGCCCCTTTTCAAGGGTGACCACGACGTATTTCTGGTTGTAGTCCTTGATTGTTCCGGAAATTTTGTCTCCGGCTTTGCGAACGGTTTCGGGAATCAATGTGCGGACTTCTGTTTTTGCGGCTTTTTTTCCTTTTGTCATTGCATCTTTCTCCTTGTTTGGTTTAATAAATGGGTTGCAGATGGTTTTGTATGAAAAGTTCCAGCCTCCCCGTTTTTGCATGGCCGTTGCGGAGGAGGGAAACGATTTTATAACGCAATGCGTTATAATCGCTTTATGACGCATTGCGTTATCACTGTCAAGTTTTTTTTCGGTTTTTTTTGCGCCCTCATGATCCGCTTGCAGGGTATGCCCTTATCGGCTGCAGGCGACCGCCAGAGAGGATAACGTGTGTATCGTGTTTATTATATATGGTCAACGATTCAAGCTGCCTGCAATATGAGAAAAGACCAAGGAGATGTCCGCGATGTTTGAGGAAGAAGGGTTGAAACTCTCTGAACAGCCGTATTATCCGGAAGAGGAGTCGATTTATATTCCGGTTGTGAGGGAGCCCCTTTACCTGTTCATTAAAAAGATATGGCATTCCATCGTCAACAAGATGGTATCCATTGCCTTTTCCGAGGGGGATTACTGCTTTGACCATTCTCTTTTCGAGGTGATCGACGGCGATAAGATTAAAATAGCGGCAATTTCGAGCCAGATACGCCTCGACGATATCGCCCAGAAAAACGTACCGGAAGAATTTAAAAAGTTTATCAAGGCGACCAGTCCGTATGCCTTAAACGGCAACAATTACAGCTCGAACCTTATCCGGGAAGCCATCGGCATGATGGGGAAGGGGGCGCTGCCCCCCATCGATTATATCCATCTGAAAGAAGACGACAAGATTCATCCGAAGATACGGGGGCTGCTTACCGAGACGATGAATTACGCGGTTTCGGTTCCGCTTTTTTTCGAAAGCAATCCCATCGGGGTCCTGTGGGGCGTGCGCAAGGAACCCCTGCGCAAGTCGCAGATGGATATTCTCGTTCCCCAGCTGCACTCCTTTGCAAAAAGCATATCCACGATCATTTCGCTGGAAGTAACCAAGAAAAAGCCGGATATACCGGCAATCCGAAGAACGATTGAAAAAATTGACACCACGTCCCTGATCAAGAGCCTTTTATATACCAAGCAGAAGGGGCAGGATCTGCCGATTCGGACAATCTTCGGCTGGTCCATCCGGTATCAGAAAAATTTCCGGCTCGATGCCAGCTATATTGTCCCCACATCCAAGGGGTTTTCCATCAGCCTCAAGAGTTTTCTGCCGGAACAGATCAATGATTCGCAAAAGACGCTGCTGATGATTCCCGGTTTTTTCTGCAGGCGGTCCGTATTCGATCTTCTGGCGAGGGAGATGTGTTTTAAATATGGCTACAAAGTCATATCGCTGGACCTTCGGGGGCGTTCCACGCACACCATGCCGGGGGGTATGCTCTACGAGGGGTGGAGCCTGGATCAGTTCATCAACGAGGATTTCCCCGCTGCCCTGGCATGGATCCGGTCGCAGTACCCCGATGACCGTATTGTGGTTTACGGACACAGCATGGGGGGGATGGTGGCAAGATTCTACTCCGCCGCATATGAACAGATCCGGAAAATGACGATGCGGATCGATTTGCCCGACCCCGATACCCACATCGCCGGAATCGTTTCCATCGCATCGCCGGATCATATTTCCTACCAGGTGAAACTGCCCGGGTACAATTTGTTCAAAATGGGGTTTTCGACCTTTTCCAAGATGTTTTTGATGAAGTATTTCGGCTTGAAACTCATCGACCAGATTCTGACCCTGACCGTGTCCTCCGTTGTACCCACGATCAACCTGCAGCGATACTTCTCCCTTTTCAACAGCATCAACCTGTCGATGCGCGAGGTGGCCTATAACCTGTCCGCCAGGATACTCACCCTCAAGGATTTTGTCGGGTATCCCCAGGTGACGCCGCCGGAGATATACCTTCTCATGGAAGACATCATATGCGAGGAATCCACGCGGGTAACCATTCAATTGATCCGCTCGATGCTGACAGACGCCCCCATCAAGTCCTACGACGGCAGCATCAATTACTACGAACTGCTCAACAAGCATTTCACCTTGCCTCACTGCACAATTTACGGTACACAGGATGCGATCGTATCCCCCGCGGCGTTCAGTGACATCCCCTATCTCACGGCGTCGAAAAAGAGTGTTTTGAAGAGTTATGAACAGGGGCATCTGGGCATCATGATGCACCCGGAAACGGTGCAGTCACTGTCGGAGTACACCGACCAATGGATTAAAACGCTGTAGACGGTAAAACAGAATAATCCGGCACAGCCTTTGCCGAAAGAAACACAAAGAAAGCTTTTCAATGAGAAAAAACGGATGGCTTGAACCGATGTCATCGGTTGACAGCTTCTGGTACAGCATGGATGAATCCACAAACCTCATGATCATCACGGCGGTCATGGAGTTTGATGAGGTTGTTGACTACGCCAGATTGCAGGATCTTCTGGAAAAACGGCTGCTCCTGTACAAGCGGTTCCGGCAGCGAATCGTATGGCCCGCCACCCGGCTGGGGCTTCCCTTCTGGGATTACGATCCGAATTTCGATATCCGGAACCATATTATCAAGCTGGCGCTCCCTTCCCCCGGGGACAAAAAAGCCCTTGCCCGGATGATCAGCGATTTGTCGATCGTTCCCCTGGACAGGGAGAAACCGCTCTGGCAGATGCATATCATTGAAAATTACGGCACGGGATCTGTGGTTCTTTTGCGCATTCACCATGCCATCGCCGACGGCATCGCCATGGTGCGCCTGCTTTTCTCGCTCAGCGATCTCCGCCCCAACGGGGATGACGCCGGTTGGGTAAAGAAAACGGCGACTTACTCGAATCCCCGGAAGCCAAAGACAAAAAACAAGATAGAAATGCTGCGCAGCACCCTGAATCTTCTGTTCCGGACCGGCGAGGTCTCCGTAATGAAATCGCTGAACATGACGGAATTCATTCAGAAGGAATTGATGAAAACCCTGGCGCATCCGAGCTATATTACCCAATTTTCAAAAAATGTGTCGCGCATCGGTTTGACCTTTGCCGCAGCGCTGTATCAGCTGGCGTTCATGTCCGAAGACAAGCGTACGAGTCTCAAGGGCCGGATCGGCACGCAGAAGAGCGTTTTCTGGAGCGAGCCCATTGCGCTCGACAAGGTCAGGGAAACGGCCAAATTCTACCGTTGCACCGTTAATGACGTCGTCATGACGGCGGTAACCGGTGCGCTCCGAAACTACTGCCTGTTCCGGGGGGACGATTTGACCGAAGCCGAAGCGCGTTTTGCCGTACCGGTAAAGGTGGGGTCGAAAAGCCCCAATGTTGCGCTGGGGAACAAGTTCAGCCTTGTTTTTCTGCACCTGCCGCTGCACATGGATGACCGCGCACAGCGACTTCGCGAGCTGCGCAAGCGAATCCGGGCGGCGAAGCATTCGGCCGAGGCCTTTGTCGGATATCAGGCAATGCGCGTTCTGGGCCTTCCGCCGAAGCGGATCACGAAGATGGGTGCCGGTTTTTTTTCCAGAAAGTTGACCGGCGTTCTGGCCAGCGTCCCGGGTCCCCAGGCCCCCTTGTATTTTACCGATCTGCCGATCAGAAACGTCATGTTCTGGGTGCCCCGCATCGGCAATCTGGGGCTCGGCATCAGCATTTTCAGCTACGCAGCGTCCGTAACCCTGGGCATTGCGGTTGATTCCAGCCTTCTTCCGGAGCCGGAAAAAATCACGGGGTTTTTTGAGAAAGAATTGGATCAAATGCACAGGGGCATGCGAAAGAAAAAAGAGCACGAGGAAAGGCGCAGGAAAACGCAGGGGAGCCTGCGCGCGTATGGGTGATCCACGAAGGGGGTACCGGGGGTGGTGTTTCTTGTCGCCCCCGGTACCGGATTCAATCAAAAGGGGACGCTTTGGCCTATTGATACATGCTTTCGATCTCTTTGGCGTATTTTTCGTTGATAACGCGGCGTTTGAGTTTCATGGTCGGCGTCAGTTCGCCGCCCTCCGTTGAAAATTCTTCGGGAATGATCACGAATTTCTTGATGGCCTGCACCCGGGCCAGGGTGGCATTGACCGCTTCCACCTGCTTTTGGAGGTGGGCCTTGAATTTTTCGCATTTGGCCGCTTCTTCCATGTTTTTTGCGGGGCTGCCGGCCGCTTCGATTTCAGCGTCGAGCTTGTCCGGATCCAGGGTGAACAGGGCGGACATGTATTTTCGCCGGTCACCAATCACCACCACCTGGTTGACCACCGGAATGGCCTTGAGTCTTCCTTCCAGGACCTGGGGGGCGATGTTTTCCCCGCCGGCGGTAATGATCAGTTCCTTTTTCCGGTCCGTGATCTTGAGAAAGCCGTTGTCGATAATGCCGACATCCCCGGAATGGAGCCAGCCGTCTTCATCAATGGTTTCTTTTGTGGCTTCCTCATTTTTATAATATCCTTTAAATACATGGCGCCCCCGCATCAGCACTTCACCGTCTTCGGCGATGGAAAACTCGGTGCCCGGCAATGCCGGCCCTGCCCATCCGGTTCTGAATTTGAAGGGTTCCGGCAGGGATACCGTACCCGGCCCGGTGCATTCGCTCATTCCATAGACCTCGGTAATGGGGATGCCCAGGCTCAGGAAGAATTCAAGGGTGTCCATTGAAATGGGGGCTGCAGTGGAGATAAAGAGCCGGGATCGCTCCAGTCCCAGCTTTTCCTTAACCTTGGAGAAAACCAGTTTGTCAGCCAGGCCGTACAGGAAAGGTTTTGATTTTCCCTCCTGCAGGGCATATCCGCCTTCCAGCCCTTTTTTCCTGGCCCATGCCGCGATTTTTTTCTTCAGCGGCGGATTCTGGGCGCCGGCAGCCATCATTTTGCCCTGGATCTTTTCCCACACCCGGGGGACACCCACAAAAAACGTGGGGTGGACTTCCGTCAGGTTGTCGGCCAGCTTGTCAAGGCTTTCTGCAAACCAGACCGTTGCGCCCATGATGTAGGGGCCGTGAAGGCTGACCAGCTG
The DNA here is from genome assembly GCA_011389935.1 of Desulfobacteraceae bacterium. Lineage (GTDB taxonomy): Bacteria > Desulfobacterota > Desulfobacteria > Desulfobacterales > Desulfosalsimonadaceae > B1SED10-16. The sequence goes on along the minus strand of JAABTJ010000012.1, from coordinate 12,274 downwards.
CTCGGCAATGTGGCTCAGCGGCAGGTAGCTGACGATAACGTCATCGGCGCCGCCGCGAATAAGATCGATGGTCTGTTTGGCCGTCCACAGGATGTTGTCATGGCTGATCATGACCCCCTTGGGATTTCCCGTGGTGCCGGAGGTGTAGATCAGCGTACAGCAGTCATCCGGCTTCTGGGGCTGGATCCGGTCATGGAGTTCGTCTTCGGAGGTTTTTTTGGCGATTTCCGGCAGCTGCTCCCAGGAATACACCATTTCATCCGGGTCTGAACCGTTCATGAGGACGATGGCTTTCAAGTCCGGCAGATCCTTCCGGATTTCCTTGAATTTTTCGAGCTGTTCCGCGTTTTCCACCACCGCAATGTTGGCTTCGCTGTGAGATGCGATAAACTGGCACTGCTCCGGGCTGCTGGTGGTGTAGATGCCCCCCGGGACCGCCCCCGCGAAGATAGCGGCGATGTTGCTGATAAACCACTGGGGGCAATTGTTGCCCAAAATGCTGACGGCCTTGCCCGGTTCCAGTCCCAGGGCCATAAATGCCCGCCCGGTTATTTTCACCTGATCGTAATATTCTCCCCAGGTCGTCGCTTGCCACCGGCCGCCGACTTTTGCGTTGAGCGCCACCTTGTTTCTGTTTTTTTCGGCCGTGTCCTTCATGACCTCCATGATCGTTTTTTTCATGCATCCTCCTTGAAGAAATTGTCATTACCAACCCATCGTGAGTACGGAAACCGGCGGGGCGTTACACTGTTTACCAGCGCAATAAACGTTTCGTTTCATGAAGTATGAAAATATACTAAAACAATGATTTGCATCAAGGCAAATCGTACCTGTTTTTAGGATAAACGATTTATTTCCTATACCATGTCTTTGGAAAAGGGAAAAGAAAAAGTCGATCTATCCGTGTCAAAAATTACCGAAAAATTGACATATCTTTTGCTTTGTGCCATATGTTGCGGCATTATTGGTTATATTCGTCCACACCGGATTTTGGGAAAAAAACAGGTCGTTGCCCGTAATTGTTTCCGTCCGCAGCGCTGTTTTCCTGAAAAAAGCGACGGCGCCCGGCGTCCGGGAAGCGGGGCTTCGGCTGTCCGGCCAAACAGGAGGCCTGAAGTGTCGGGCCCGGGAAGGAACCGCCGTGAAAAGGGGGGTATGCCGTGGATCCGGTTGGCCAAATACGCATGCATAAAGATCAGGGGCGTACCATCATCGCCTGTTTTCCGCTCTACCCCCCCCTGGCGCTGCTGCATTCCATGGGGCTGGTCCCGATTGTTTTGTGGGGGCTAAAGGGGCATGTTTCCCGGACGGAAGCGGCAGACCCGCATCTGCCGGCCTACACCTGTTCAGTGGCCCGACACCTGGCCGAATTTCTCCTCACCGACGCCCGGGAGCTCATCGACGGAATCTTCATGTACAATGCCTGCGACACCCTGCGCAATATGCCGGAAATCCTTGCGGACGAAATGCGGTCCCCCGGGCGGAACGTTGGGTTTTTCCGCATGCACCTGCCCATGACCAACCGGGACAAGGCCGGTGCCGCCGAATATTTTGAAAACGAAATCAAAGCCCTGGTGCGCGATTTGTCCAGGCATTTCGGCGTGCGATTTTCCCCCGAAAGGTTCCAGGCCTCTGTTTCCCTGTATCAACGAATGCAGCGCCTGGCCATCGACGCTATGGACCGGGTGGCTGCCGGAATTCTGGCTTTTTCCGATTTTGAACGGGTCATGCAGGCGGGTGCGTTTTTGTCCGTGGAAGACCATATCCAGGCCATAGCGGCCCTTCCGGCATTCGGAGAGGGACGTCGCGTCAGGCGGCCGCCTTCGGAGGACAGCAGCATCGGTGTGATGATCAGCGGCATCCTGCCGCCGCCGGCTTCCATGATCGCGGCCGTTGAATCGGCCGGCCTTCGGATTGTGGCCGACGATGTCGCATCGCTCTACCGGTCATATGCGGTAATGCCGGACCCCCGGCCCGATCCGGGAGAATATTACCGCATTTTTTACGATGATCACTATCCCTGCCCGACCCTTCTGTACACAGGGGATCGCCGGATTTCCGCCTTTTTGTCGCGCTTTGCGCAGAGCAGCGCCCGGGGTGTGATTTTTTTTGGTGAAAAATTCTGCGAATACGAGTATTTTGAATTTCCGTTTTTGAAGAAAAAACTGGCGGAAAAGGGAATCCCGGTCCTTGAGATCGATGTATCGATCGATGGCGGCCGGCATATGGCTGCGCATGATTCGCGGATTGCGGCATTCGCGGAAATGCTGCGTCAATGATCTCCTGAACGTCAATTCGTGGACGCACAAGATATGGCCTCTTTTCAAAAAACCGAAGCCGGGCGGCATCTGAGCATGGTCGTCCGGGATGCGTATACCCGGCTGCACGCCCGTGCGGCCGAGGGAGCTTTCGTCGTCTGGATCGCCATCAATGTGCCGGCCGAGATTTTTGCGGGCTTCGACAACGTGGTATACGGGGTTCCGGAAAGCCACGCGGCCGTAAACGCCGCAAAGGGGATCGGCGCCCTGCAGTGCGAGAAGGCCGAGCGGATCGGCTATTCCATGGATCTGTGCTCCTATGCCCGGATCGATATCGGGTGCGTATCCGATAATTTCAAAGATTCGCCGACCTTTGGCCTCCCGAAGCCCCACCTGCTGGTATCCAATACCAACAACTGTTCGCTTCTGGCCAAGTGGTTCGACGTCCATCACCGGGAAATGGGAATCCCCCATTTCATTATCGACGTGCCGTTTTGCTATGCCCCGCAGAAGACCGGGGACCGGGACTATATCGTGGCGCAGTTTCATGAGCTGATCCGGGTCATCGAAACAATGTCCGGGCAGCGGTGCGACATGGAAAAGGTACGGCAGGCCGTATCCCTTACCGACGAGGGGATCGGCTGGTGGAAGCGGTTTCTGGGATTTGCGGAACACCGGCCGTCCGGGATCACGGCCTTTGATTCTTTTGTCCAGATGGCGCCGTTTCTCATTGCCAGGGGGACGAAGCAGTTCGTGGCGCATTACCGGCTCCTGGCCGAAGAAACCGCCCGGAGGGTGGCATCCGGGGATTTTCCCGTGCCCGGTGAACAATACAGGCTTTTCTGGGACAATATTGCGCCGTGGCATCAGCTCCGGGACATGTCGGAAACCCTGGAGGAGAAAGGAGCCAATATCGTTGGCGCCACCTATACTTCCTGCATCGGCGGCATTGAGGGGAGTTTTGACCATTTTCCCTATGGCGGCGGAGATCCGCTGGCCCATCTGGCGCGGACGCAGAACGCTTATGTCTGTCCGCACGGCATGGCCCTGCGCACGGCTGCCATGGCCGATGCGGTGAAACGGCTCAATATCGACGGTATCGTGTTTGCCGGCAACCGGAGCTGCAAGCCGTATTCCATTACGCAGTTCGGCCAGCAGCAAAAGATGGCCGGGGTATTCGGCGCCTCCTCGGTCATGATCGACGTGGACCACGCGGATGTCCGCAAATACAGCCGGGAAAATACGTTTACCCGCCTTGACGCGCTCATTGAAAATATCGACATGAAACGTCGATGTGGCTGATAACCGGCCGTGTTGATAAAAAAAGGCCCGGGGATCAATTTTCCAACAATCTGGTAGTCGGGAAGACGGATAATGACCAATGAAAATCAGGACAAAAACAACAAAACAAAAATCCGGATCCTGCTGAAACGGGTCTGGGGCCTGCTGCCGATTCTTGTCCTTGTCGCGGTTATCATCGGCCTGTCGGCCTTGATAACCGCAAAAACCGACCGGCTGGACGCCGCCAAGAAAGGTCTGCAAAACCTTGAGGGGATGCAGTCGGCCGCGTCCAGGATCGAACGCGTGACCGGCATCCTGACGGCATCCGATGATCAGGGGGAGGCCGCCCGCACGTTGGCTGCCGAACTGGACATCACCGAGGACCAGGCCAAGGCTGTGCTTCAGATGCCGCTGTCCGCCCTGGTGCGCGCTGAACGGGAAAGGCTCGCCGGCCGGATCGCTCACCTTGAACAACAGATTGCGGCCGGAAAACACGATATTCCTGCTGCTCCGCCGGATGTGAATGTGATCGTCCTTGCCCTGGAACCGGTCGTCATGTCCGACCGGATCAATCTGCCGGGCGTGGTAAACCCCTGGATCAAATTCAATATCGTCGCGGAAGTGCGGGGGCAGGTGATTGAAAAGCGGGTGGAAAAAGGGGCCCATGTCCGGGAAGGGGATGTCATTGCCGTGATTGATCCCCGCGACTACCAGATTGCCGTTGATGCGGCCCGGGCATCTTATAATGTGGCCCTGGCTTCAAAAAACCGTATTGAAAAGCTGTACCGGCAGCAGCTTGCCCCGCTCTCCCAGCTCGATGATATCACGGCCCAGATGGAACGCTTCAAGGCCGAACTGGACGGCGCCCAGCTCGACCTTTCGCGGTGCACCATCCGAAGCCCCATCAGCGGGATCGTCAACAATGTCCATATCGATCGGGGCCAGTATTTGAATTTTGCCGATCCGGTAGCCGAAATCATGGAGATTGACAAGGTAAAGGTGAGCGTGGGGATTCCCGAATCGGATGTGACCGCCGTGAGGATGGTCAATGATTTCGAAGTCACGATTGATGCGCTGGAAAGGAGGGTGTTTGCCGCTCGCAAGCATTTTCTGGCCCGGTCCGGGGATCCTGCGGCGCGTCTCTATGACCTGGAGCTTGCAATCGACAACCCGGACGAAGAAATTCTTCCGGATATGTTCGCCCGGGTGAAGATCGTTAAAAAACAGGTGAAGGACGCATTGGCGGTGCCGTTATATGCCATTGTCCCCATCAATGAGGTCCAGACCGTTTACGTCCTGTCTGACGGCAAGGCCAAAGCCGTGCCGGTTGAAACCGGCATCCAGGAAGGCTGGATGATACAGGCGACAGAGGGGCTGCGTCCGGGCGAGAAAGTGATTGTCGTTGGGCACCGCGGGGTCAGCGATGGCCAGAAAGTCAACGTGGTGCGCACGCTGAGCAATATGGATGAACTGTAGTGCATTGGCGTTTCTCTGTTTTCCTGTTTTTGGACTTTCATGGGCGGGAGTAAAGCGGCCGGCACGCAGTCGGCAACGCCATCAACGAACCAGGAGGCGGTAAGGAAGTGATCGTTTCAAACACCGCGGTGAAAAACCGCGTCAGCGTGATGGTCCTGGCGGTCATTATCTTGATCCTGGGCGTGTATTGCTATAACGGCATTCCCCGGGAAGCCGAACCCGACATCACGATTCCCTACGTGTTCATATCTACCCCGTATGCCGGCGTATCATCGGCCGATATCGAAACCGCCATCACCATTCCCATTGAAAAAAAGCTCAAAGGCCTTGACCGGGTCAAGAGCGTCAAATCGGTCAGCGCGGAAGGGGTTTCCAATATCAACATCGAGTTTGTTCCGGGAACCGATATTGATGCCGTGCTTCAAAAGGTCCGGGACAAGGTGGACGAGGCCAAGCGGGACCTGCCGGGGGATCTCGAGGATGATCCGTCGGTATTTGAAGTCAACCTGTCCGAGCTGCCGATTATTGTCTATTCCCTGTCCGGCACCGGCGGCATGCGGGTCCTGAAAAAAATCGCCGATGATTTGAAAGACGATATCGAGGCGATTCCCGGCGTTTTAGAGGCCGTTGTCGCCGGCGGCAGGGACCGGGAAATCCTCATCGAGGTCGATCCCGACAAGATGGCCTATTACCGGATTCCCATCACCGCGTTCCAGCAGGTGGTCACCGGGGAGAATGTCAATACGTCCGGCGGGGCGATCACGCTGGGGGACGGCCGATACCAGCTTCGGGTACCCGGTGAGTTTGCCAATCCGGATGAGATTTTTGAACTGGTGGTCGGCAATTTCGGGGGGCGGCCGGTCTACCTCAAGGACATGGCCCGGGTGGTGGACGGGTTCAAGGACGAGGAAAGCCGGTCCCGCCTGGACGGGCGGGAGGCCGTTAATCTCTCGGTGAAAAAGCGCTCCGGCGAGAACATTATCGAGATCGTGGATGCCATCGACCGGTTGATCGAGGAACGGCGCTCTTACTGGCCGGCGGATACCGAGGTCATCAAGCTCATGAACAAGGCCGAGGATATCCGGTTGATGGTAAACGACCTGGAAAACAACATCCTGACCGGCCTTGTGCTGGTGGTGGCGGTGATTCTTTTCTCCATGGGGGCCCGCAATGCCACCCTGGTCGGTCTGGCCATCCCTTTTTCCATGCTGCTCAGTTTTATTGCCATCTATGCCCTGGGCATCACGTTTAATGTCGTGGTGCTGTTTTCCCTGGTGCTGGCCCTTGGCATGCTGGTGGACAATGCCATCGTCATTGTCGAAAATATCTACCGGTACATGAGCCAGGGGGTCCCCCGGGTCGAGGCGGCCATGCGGGCTACCTCCGAAGTGGCCTACCCGGTCATCGCGTCGACGCTTACGACACTGTCGGCCTTTTTCCCCATGATCTTCTGGCCCGGGGTGATGGGCGAGTTCATGAAGTACCTGCCCATCACGCTGATCATTACCCTGTCTTCCAGCCTGTTCGTTGCCATGGTGATCAATCCCGCCCTGGCCGCGTTTTTCATGAAGGTGAAACCAAACGGCGAGGCGCCCGGAAGCGATGCCCGTGCCGATGACATCCAGGCCGCGGGGGAGCGGCCCATCGCCATTGAGGGGAGGGTGCTTCTCGCGTACCGTTATCTCTTGGCATATGGGCTCCGGCATCGCATGATGGTGGTAGCGTCCTCCTTTTTGCTGCTGGTCATCCTCATGCAGATCTGGCAGCTGGTCATCGGCCTTGAAAAGCCGGTGGAATTTTTTCCGAGCACCGACCCGGGAAGCGCCTACGTCAATGTGGATCCGCCCGAGGGGGCCGACTTGGACTATATCGACCGGGTCATCCGCAATATCGAGCTGGCCGTTACCGGCGCGTGCAGTGCGGAAGAGATCAACAGCGGAAGTTGTCCGATCAGCGCTTATGAAGCCGCTTACCGGCCGCAGGCGCATGTCATGCGGGGAGGGGAAACCGTCATGGGGCCAAGCGATATCGGCAATGTTGAACATATCTATGCCACAGCAAAGAAAAAAGCGGGCAGCTCTCTGTTTTCGGAATATTCGGACAACCGGCTGGGCATCGAGTTCGTGGATTTCGAGCATCGAAGATCCCCTTCCGCCGATGATATCGAACGGATCCGCGAACGGGTAAGGCATATTCCCGGCGCGGATGTCACCGTGGCGGATCAGCAGGGGGGTCCCCCTACGGGTGCGCCCGTCAATATCGAAATCTCCGGCGATGATTTCAGGATCCTGGGGGCCATCGGCAGGGAGATCCGGGAAATCGTCTCGAAAATTCCCCACGTAAAGGATGTTCGTGATGACCACATGGATGCCCTGCCTTCGGTCCGCGTGGATATTGACCGGCAGAAGGCCGCCTTGTTCGGCCTGACCACATCCTCCATCGGCTTTGCGCTCAAAACCGCCTATAACGGACTCAATGTCTCCACCTACCGGGAGGAGGGGGACGATTACGACATCACCGTCAAATTCACCGAGGACGACCGCCGCGTGGCAGACGTGCTCCGCAAAATAATGATCCCCACGCCTGCAGGGCAGCTCGTGCCCCTGACCACCCTCGCCGATATCCGCTATGCCGGGACTATCGGTGATATCAACCGGATCAACCACCAGCGGGTGGTCACCGTGAAGGCGGACGTGGATGAAACGAAAATTCCCGGGGCGGTGGCCAAGCGGCAGGCCGAGGCGCTCCTGAAGAATTTAACCCTGCCGCCGGGATACGACATTGCGTTTACGGGTGAGCACGAGCACGAGCAGGAATCGAAGGACTTTTTGCGCAGGGCCCTGATGGTCGCGCTTTTCCTGATCTTCCTGGTGCTGGTTACGCAGTTCAATTCCATCAGCCAGCCGATCATTATCATGGTATCCGTAGTCCTGTCCCTGGGCGGGGTTTACCTTGGTCTTGCCGTCATGCGCTTCCCCTTCGGGATCATCATGACGGGCGTGGGCGTGATCTCCCTGGCCGGGGTGGTGGTCAACAACGCCATCGTGCTCATTGATTATACCAATAAGCTGCGGGCGCGGGGAATGCCCCTCCATGACGCGATTATCAGCGCCGGGGCCACACGGCTCCGCCCCGTGATTCTTACGGCCATTACCACGACCCTCGGCCTAATCCCCATGGTAACCGGCATATCCGTTGATTTCAGAAACCTGAAAATCGCGCTCGTGAGTGAGACCTCCCAGTACTGGCAATCCCTGTCGGTGGTCGTTATTTTCGGGCTCATGCTGGCCACGATCCTGACCCTGCTGGTCGTACCGACCCTCTACTCCTTATTTGCCGAAGCCCCGGGGTGGATCGCGGAAAAATACATGCGCCTGAAAAAATGGTATTGGCGCCCCTTTTCAACTTCGTAAAACCGGCCCGGAAGGAAGTTGTTTTTTGACAGCGCAAAAGAAATGCGGCACGATGTAACAATAATTGCAGGGGAGATGACGTATGGAAATCAAGACCAGTGACTTGCCTGGCATTGGAAAGCGATATTCATTCAAGACGGTCGACGGGGACCAGGTTACGATTATCCTGCACCACAACGGCAACCGGGAAATTTACCATTTCAGCCCCGAAGATGAAGATGATCCGGATTTCACCCTCTCTTTGACGGACGAGGAGTCCCGACAGCTCGGCACCATTCTGCTGGGCGTGGACTATCAGCCCGTGACCGATGATCGCGTGGAACTGTTTTTGAAAAATATTCGTCTTGAGTGGCTGCGCGTGACACCGGAGAGTTGTATGGCCAACAAGAAGATTATCGACGCCCAGGTTCGAACAATGACCGGATCAACGATTATCGGCATTCAGCGGGGAAACACCATGATCGGCAGCCCGGATGTCAACGAGGTCATATTGCCCGGTGACGTGCTCATGGCCATCGGGAACCGGGAGCAGACCAAGAGCCTGGAGAATATGTGCAAAGGATGATGCGCCCGCTTCCGCCGCCGGGCAGGGAAATGCCGGCCGAATCCGATACAGAAAAAAGGTAATCCGTGGAAAACATTCCTTTCCTGCTGTTTGCCGGGCTGATTTTATGCGGATTTTTCATTGTAAGCTTCGCTTCCAATAAGTTCCGGCTCCCGTCCGTTCTGGTGTACATTGTCCTGGGCGTGGCCGTGTCGTCGTATTTTTCCGATATCGAAGCGATCCATACGGTTGCCGAAATCGGCATCGTCCTTTTGTTTTTCATCCTGGGCCTGGAATTTCCGCTGGCAAGGATGGTCAGCATTTCAAAAAAGATCTGGCCGGCCGGCTTTCTGGATATCCTTTTGAATATCGGCGGCGCCATGGCGATTGTTCTGGTCTTCGGCCTTGGATGGACCCCGGCGTTTATTATCGGTTCGGTGGCCTATGCGACCAGTTCCTCCATTTCCGCCAAAATGCTGGAAGAAAAGAAACGACTGGCCAATCCCGAGGCGGAATTTATTCTTGCGCTGCTGATTTTCGAGGACCTGGTGGCCCCGGTGCTGGTCTCTTTTATCGCCGGCATCAACCTGGGAGAATCCGTTTCTTTTGCATTCATGAGCCTGCTGCTGCTCAAGATCCTCCTGCTCGTAGCCGGCGCCATCGCCATGGGGCATTACGGTTTCCGCCGGCTCAATCATTTTGTTTCCAAGTATATCCAGCAGGACTTCATGCCGCTGCTGACCGTGGGGGTTGCCCTTGGCTATGCGGGCCTGGCCATTTCTCTGGGGCTTTCCGAAATTCTGGGCGCCTTTCTGGCCGGGGTCATGCTCTCTGAAACCGGGCGGGCCTCGGAACTGGAACACCTGATCCTCCCGGTTCGAAATCTCACCCTGCCGTTTTTTTTCTTCTGGTTCGGCACGAGTATTTCCCTGGGGGAAGGCGTTTCCTTTGTTCCCATGATGGTGGTGCTGGTTGCCTGGGGTGTCATCGGCAAAATCGTTACGGTCTACGCCGGGAGCCGCATGTTCGGACTGAGCCCGAAAGTGTCTTTCCGTGCCGGTTTTTCCATGGTGCAGCGGGGGGAATTTTCGGCCATTATCGCCAGCCTGGCGCATCCCCAGCTGCGGATTTTCAGCGGTATCTACATCGTCATCACCGCCTTTATCGGCGTTTTTCTCTTCGGCCGGGCACCGGCGCTTGCCAACCGGTATAATGAGCGACTCAAGCTGCGCGGTCAATTGAAACCTGCAGCTGAAAAACTTCATCCATACAAGGAGAGCGAACCGAAATGACTGAACCCGTCCTTTTTGCCGTTGAAAACCATGTGGCCGTGATCACCCTGAACCGCCCCGAGCGCCGCAACGCCATCAACCAGGCCCTGTTGATCCACCTGTATGACTGCCTGGAGAAAGTCACCCGGGATGATGCCATCCGTGCGGCGGTCATCACCGGAAACGGGAAATCCTTCTGTTCCGGGCTTGACCTGGATATCGTGCAAACGGAAAACCTGTTCAATCCCCGCGGCGACGGATCGGACCTGCCGGATCTGTTTGCTGCCTGCAGCAAACCGGTCATCGGCGCCATTAACGGGCATGCCATTACCGGCGGATTTGAAATCGCCCTGAACTGCGATTTTCTGATCGCCTCCGAGGCCGCCTCTTTTGCCGATACCCACGCGCGGGTCGGCATCCATCCGGGCTGGGGAATGACCCAATTGCTCCAGCAGGCCGTGGGGCGAAGGCGGGCGCGTCAGATGTCATTCACCTGCAGATTCATCAACGCCCAGACCGCATACGAGTGGGGGCTGGTCAACGAAGTGGTGCCTCCTGAGCGCCTTATGCCGAGAGCGATGGAAATCGCAGCCGATATCTGCGAGGGCAATCCGGAACTGCTCAAGGTGGTAAGGGATTTGATCAACTTCCGGGACACCGCTCCCCTGGCCGACGCCTTTGCCCATGAGCGGGCCGGTTTTGCGGCATTTGTAAAGCAGCATCTGCGCAGTTGAGCGATCCCCTTATTCGATCACGTGCAGGCCGCCGATATCCAGGACCAGGAATCGCTCCGGGTCGAGTTCCTCCTCGTCAATGGTTCGTTTCAGATCGAGTGCCGGGTATCCCGGGGGGTTGTCCCCCAGGTGAAAGGCCCCCCATTGGGTCGGGATGAAAAAAGACGCCCCCAGGTCCTCAAAGGCGTCGATGGCTTCGTTGACGTTCATGTGGGCGTAGTGCATGAACCAGCGGGGATGATACGCGGTGGTGGGAATCAGCGCGTAGTCGATCCCGGGAAATTTCCGCCCGATTTCCCGGTACCCGATAAAATAGCCACCGTCGCCGTCGAAATAAACGGACACGTCCGGCGCGTCGATCAGGAAGCTTCCCCACAGGACCTCGTTGAACCCCATGCCGATCCTTCTTGACCAGTGCTGCATGGGCAGGCAGACCAGCCGCGTTCCGTCTTCAAGGTCGATGGACTGCCACCAGTTCATCTCCACAATTTCGGTTTTTCCCAGCCGGGCGATAAAATCCTTGTATCCCAGGGGCACGTAAAACCGGGTATCGTCCGGAAGGGAAGCGATGCTTTTTTTATCCAGATGGTCGTAGTGATTGTGGCTGATAATGACGTGGATCGTTTCCGTATCCGTGATGGACAGGATCTCGTCAATGGTCATCCCCGGGGGTGTTTTCCGTTTTGGCAGCAGGGCCCTGTCCGAAAACATCGGGTCCGTGAGCCAGTATTGCCCGCCCAGGCGCATGAAAAAGGTGCCGTGACCTACCCAGAAAATAAAATCCGCATCGCCGGCGGCCCTGATTCGGGCTGCGGGTTTGTCCATGACATCCGGCAGGTATTCCCACTCTTTTTCGGTGTATTCCATGCGCGGGGACATCCGCCACCGGAGGAGGGTGAAAAACCCCTTATTTTCCATGGGCATCCAGGGATTGAAAAACTGCCTGCCGTCATGATTGATCGCATACAGATCCTCGGTTTTGGCCGCCATGACCTTTTCCCGCCACGTATCTTCGTCAAAGTCCGGCGGGGTCCATGAGCAGGAAGAGGCCATATACAGCGTGCCGGACAGAAGAACCACGAAAATCAATCGTCTCACGGGGTGTCCTTTATCTTGAGGTCATTATTGCAATGGTCGATGCGTAAAAAAACAACATAAGTCTTGTAAAAATATTGGCGGTTGCAAAAAAGTCAAATTTGATGGGCTCGTAAAAAGTTGTTTTCAGACGGCTTTGTAAAGTGTTCAAGATCAAGGCGCGTGCAATTTTTGAATAATTGATAGTACTTATCCGTACATG
>JAABTJ010000011.1 GCA_011389935.1 Desulfobacteraceae bacterium | reverse complement strand
CGTGAAATTTTTGAAGAATTGATCGTACTTAGCCGTACGTGAGATTCTTCAAAAATTGTGCGCAACGCAGATATTGGGCTTTTTACGAAGCCGTCATGTTTGAACAGGCAAAAAAAGACGCCGGCTATCAGCCCTTTCCCCCTTTTCCAGGTTCTTCCTCTGATTCATCCCGTAGCTTTTCCTGGGCAGCAACCTCTTCGGACGCATCGGATTCCGATGCAATCCGAACCGTGGATTCTTCTGCGGAAGGCTGGTCGGACAGCTGGGCAGCCGCCGGATCCTTTTTAACCAGGTACATGGGGGGGGCTGTCCCGTCCTTGTCGGCGCCGAACCAGACCGTGCGATGCGGAAACGGGATTTCGATGCCCCGTTCGTCAAACACGCGCTTCATCCTTTCAAGAAACACGCGCCTGACGGCGAACTGGCGCATGGGCCGCGTTTTGATCCTGACCCGGATTTCGACCGCCGAGTCTCCCAGATTGTTCATACCGAATACTTCCAGATCGCCCGTGATATGCGCCCCCCAAACCTCGTCCTGGCGAAGCGCCACGGCCACATCCTGCAGTGCCTGCACCACGTCGCCGTATCTCTCCCGGTAGGCGACCCCCGCGTCAATCAGGGCGTAGCCGTAATCGCGGTTGTAATTCGTCACCGTGGCAACTTCGCCGAAAGGAATCACGTGCACGGTTCCAGCCAGATCCCGCAACGTCAGCGTTCGAACCGTAAGACGCTCTACCGTACCGCTGTGGCCGCCGGCTTCCACCCAGTCTCCCACGGAAACAGCTTCCTCCAGCAGAATAAACGCTCCGCTGATCACATCCCGCACCAGGGTTTGCGCACCGAAACCTATCGCCAAGCCGACAACACCTGCGCCGGCAAGGAGCGGGCCGATATTGATGCCAATCTGGGAAAGCACCAGCATTGACGCAATCACCACCAGTGTGATTCGAACGACCGTTCGAAGCAGGGGCAATAGTGTCATTTTCCGGGTACTCGTCCCTTCCGCCGCCTCCTGTTCAAGGGCGCGCTCTATCATGGCGCTGGCAAACTCCCACAGTAAAAAACCAGCGGCGATAATCAGCACAAGCAACAGCAATTCTCCAAGGATTGCTCCGCCGGCAGGCGAAAGCAGCCAACCGAGCGTTCCCAACCCCCATATTTCAAGTATTGAAAAAACAGCGGCCACATAGATGACAACCTTGAGAATATTGTTCAAAAAGGGTCTATATCGGTCTGCACGGACTTCAAGGCCGGGAAAGGCTGTTTTTATCTCTTCGCTGATTTCAAACAACCGATCAATGCCATGATGCATCAGGCGAACCAGCAAGCCGGCAATGAGAATAACCACCAGCGTCATTGCGAGCCCTGACAGAAGAAATGCCATGCCGCCTTCTACCTCAAGTGTCCAGATGAAAAACGTCCCGACAATAATGGCAATCACCGGCACATGCCACAGATCCGCAAAACGGCGCCTGAAAACGCCCCGTTTCCCCGCATCCAATCGATCTTCCCCGGCGTCATGGATTTTTTCCGGCGCGCCCCTTTCCTGCCGCAGCCAGCCGGCAACGTCGTTTTTGTTCTGCAGGACCAGGATAACCAAAACGATGGTTACGCCCAGCCCGAGAAACTTCATCAACAATGCATAAAGCCCCGCAGGAACGCCCATCAGCAGTCCGGCTTCCAGTATGAAGTAGCCGTATACGCAGAGGTTGACCAACCGACGAATCCAAATATAGAAGTAATGGAGGGATTCCTCACCAGCGGGCACCAGGCGGAAGCCGGACACGTCCGGTATCAAAACGAGGCGGGCGAATGCTGCAATCACCCGTGAAATCACACCGGCATTCACCAGCGTCAGCGCGATGAGCCGGGTCTCGTGGCGCGGGTCCGTGAACGGAAGCACCGCATATGCCGCCCCTGCAAATACGGCGACCGGTATGATGTCAAGAAGCGTGCGGATCATCATGAAAAGCCCTCTGAACAGGAGGGCGTCTGTTTCGCGATCCGCCATCCGCCTGCGCAAACGGGCCAGCAGGCGTCCGGCCAGCCATGCAGCAAGGATTCCGGCAGCAATCACCAGAATCACTTTTCCTGCCATTTCTCCCCAGACGGCTATCGTTTTCGGGTCTTGGGCCTTGATATACAACTCTTTTGCCCGTTCAGGAACCGCCATGATCCCCATCCCCGCTTCAGACAACTGTTCGCGCACCTCCTGCATGCGTGCGGATACGGCATCGAGAAGGCGGCCGCCGGCGCCGCCGGCATCCATTTGTTCCCCGGAAACATCAACTTCCTTCCCTGTCGTTTCCGCTCCATTGACAGCAGCTGGTGCGAACGAAAGAATCAATATAATAATAAAGACCGGGACCATGATCCGGCGAAACAATAAACGAAACCGCATGCTTTTCTCCCTATGGAATTTATTTGCAAGGACACATTGTAAAGAATCGATTAAAATCGCATTATATTTCTCAAGACGAAGCCGTGTCAAGTTCTACCGACTGCATTGCAACTATTGCAACCCTGCAAACCCATGAAAAGACAGGGATGCTCGAGTTTTCTTGACTTCATTCGGGTATTGCCCTATGAATCAATAAGACGCATTTAACCTTTATAGCATTTTTGCAACCAACTGCAACATCAACAAAAACCATTCATGACGGGTAAACCTGAAACAAAAGGGGAGTGGCGGAATGAAAAGAAAATTGGGGTTTTTGGGTGCATGTTTTCTGGTCATGACGCTCGCGTCATCGGCGCTTGCCGGCGGCGTCGTCAACAAGACCAACTGGAGTGCGGAATATATCCGGACCATGAACCGTAACGCGGCCACGGATTACGCCGACATTGTCTTTTACAACCCGGCAGGAACCGTTCACATGGACGAGGGAGGCTATGTGAATATTTCGGCCCACTATTTTCCAAAGCTTTACGAAACCACAATCACCTCGGGACCTTTTGCGGGCAATTACGAAAGCGATGAACCATCCATGGTGCCCGGGCTGTTCACGGTGTACAACGCCAGCCGGTGGGCCCTCTTTTTCGGCGTAAGCAATACGGTGGGGGGCGGCAAAGTCATCTATGACGACGGTTCATTGACCACGGTGGCCATCGGCGCAGGCGTCATGCAGACGGCCAACGCCCAACTGGCCGCAAGCAACAAAGTACCGCAGTCGGGTTTTTACAACACGATCAAATCCCAGAAAATCGAGGGGGAGCAGATGGGCCCCGGATATATGATCGGCGGCGCCTACAAGGTAAACGACCTGTTTTCGCTTTCCATGGGGATCCGCTACATCGACGCACAAAAGGAAGCCAAGGGGAGCGTAACCATTGGCAACCGGGGCAACCCGATCCCCCACGTCAACGATGACCTCACCGGAAATGTCGACTATGAATGGGACGCCCAGGGGGTTGGCGCCATCTTTGGATTCAACTTCACCCCTTCCCGGGACACGACAATTGCCGCCCGGTATGAATCCAAAACCTCCCTCCGGTACAGCTACACCGTGAACAAGGACAACCTGGGTGTTCTGGCACAGCGGGGAATTACCAACGGCGCGACAAAAAACGAGGATCATCCCGCCACGTTAGGCCTTGGTGTATCCCAGCGCCTTCACCCGAAGCTCCGGATGGAAACCAACCTGACCTATTATTTCAACAAGGATGCGGACTGGGAAGGGGCCGAGAAATATTTCAACAACGGATTTGACGCGGGCCTGGCCGTTGAATATGCTATCACGCCGGAACTGCTGGGAAGTATCGGCTACATGTACACCAAAAACGGGATCAAGAGCAAACATGCCAATAACATCACCATCAACCTGCCGGAAAATCCCAATCTGGATTCCCATTCCGTCGGCCTTGGAGGCGCCTATGCAGTCACCCCGAACCTGGATCTGAATCTCGGGGCGGGGGCTGTCTTCTACATTGATGACGACATCAGCGTGCAGGGAATCGGAGACGTTACCTACGAAAAGACCATTTATTTCGGTGCATTCGGCGTACAGTACAAATTCATGTAAACCGGTGGCATAGCAGCTGCCGGCAGTAAAAAAGGATCGGGCCCGGGCCCGATCCTTTTTTGTTTTTTTCTCCGGATTGCCGGCTTTCCCGGCGTTTCACCGGCGTTTCAAAACAGCCACTTTTTCTGTATTTGGTCGCTGCCGGCAGGCAGGCTGAAAAGCATGCCGTCCTCCCCGATGGTGATCGGTCCGGAAAAGAACTTACCGGCATCCCCCAGGAAAACCGGCTTGAGGCTCGCTACCGGAAGCGGGGGCAGAATATGGGTCAACAGCAGATGCCGCGCATCCGCTTCCCTGGCGATCCGGGCCGCATCCTCCGGAGAGGTGTGATACAGCAGTATGTCCTCAAAAATGCGGGCATTGTTGGGGCGGCCGTTTTTTCGGGCCACCTCCGCAAGAACCCCGGCCATGGATGGCTGAAGCGCTTCCATGACCAGTATTTCTGCACCCCTTGCCTGGCGGGAAAGCGGTTCCACGGGAACGGTATCCCCGCTGACAACCACGGAACGTCCCTTGTAATCGAAGCGATACCCCACTGCCGGGTCCACCGGCCGATGATCGACCACAAATGCCGTCACCGTGAGCCCATCCGCATCGATGATGACCTTTTCTGTTTGTCCGGAAGCAAAGAGAAACTCCCTGGCCGCACCGCCGGCGCCGGCAGGCGGTGCCACTTCGGGGCCATGATGCGCCACCCGGTATTGGGTATCCAGGGAATATGCCAGGGAAAAACCGTCTACAACGGTTTCTACGCCGGGCGGCCCGTAAATATCCAGCGGACGCCTCATTGCTCCGCCCGCCCATCGCTTGAGCATGAGCTCCCCCAAATCTCCGATATGATCGGAATGAAAATGGGTCAACAGTAACGCCGTGATATCTTCGGGCTTAAACCGCATGACCTCCAGCTTCCTTACGCTGCTCGGCCCCGCGTCGACAATGTAGAGGTTCCTGCCGGCGATGATGGCAGTGCAGGGGGAAGCCCGCCGGGGATCGGTCAGGGGCGCCCCGGAACCGATAAGGGCTACGTGAAGCCCGTCCGGCAGGTCATCGATGACATTGGAGGTCATAAAATCGGTGGCAATAAAACGCGCCAGGGTCAATCCAATTTGCTTCTGGGAGAAAACCAGTCCGGCTAGGATCACAGCGACTGCCGCCACAACGGCCAGGACCCTTGCGTTGATCATTTCCCCCGGATGGAAGTCGTTTTGCCCGGGTTTGTCTTTTCGCACCAAAACCGCGATCGCGGCCGTCAAAACGATGACGAAAACGACCTCGAGCATAATGGATTGTGCGCCTGCCGCAGAAAACCCGTCCCGGCCCAGGCTGACCATTCGCCCGACAATAATAAACAGAAGAAAAGGAACCGGGACGGCAAGCCAGCGGGCTCTCCCGGCGGCCGCCCCGAGAAAGCAGAAAAAACTCATTCCCAGAAAAAGGCCGCCAAAGTCGCCCCGGATGGCGTTGAGCCCCTGGGCATGGGCCGGCTGGACGAAAAACGCCGTCGCAAGAATATCGGGGAAAGCCACAAACCCAAGACCGATGTTTAGAAACAAAAAGCCGATCAACCCTGCCAGAATACGGAAGATCATTGTTTGTCTCCTTTGGCTGCGATCATCATTTTATGGGCCACCTCCGCGCCGGCATTCTGGTTCTGCCCGGTGACCATGCGGCCGTCTACAACGACATGGTTGGCGAACATGTCCCGAAATGCCGCCCTGCTTTCAAACAGCGCCCCTGCCGTTCGCAGTTCGCGCTCCGGGTGCTGGGGTGTCATGGTGATCCCAAGCTCCTTTACCTGCTTGTCCGAAACCGCGGTGACGCGGCGCCCCTTTACCAGCGGATCACCGTTTTCATCCGTTGCCTGGAGTAGACCCAGGGGCCCGTGGCAGACCCCGCCGACCACCTTCCCGGCGGCATAGGCCTGGCTGATTTTTTCCCCCAGCACACCGGAAGTTCCCAGATCATATGCCGCCCCCCACCCCCCGGCAAGATAAACGATATCGTAGGCGGTGACGTCAACATCATCGATGCGCAGGGATCGGGCGGCTTTTTCCTGGAATTCAGAATCCTTGAGATACCGATCGTCCGGTTCTGATTTCAAAAACCATTTGAACGACATGGGCTCGATGGGGATTTGCCCCCCCTTGATGCTGGCCAGATCCACGTCCATCCCGCCGTCCTTGAACACGTAGTAGGGTGCGGTCATTTCGGAGCCGAAAACGCCGGTCTTTTTTGATCCTTTCTCTCCAAGCCGGTCATGGCTGGTGGTAACGATCAGGGCCCTGCCCCCCGGAAAGGAAACCTTGTCCCCCGGGTACGGCGGGTGGAATCCGAGGGCCTTTAATACGGCCGGAAGGCCAAGCCACGCGAACAAAAAAACCGCAAGCGCGGCGGCGATGATAATCAGCGCGATATTCATTGTTTCCTCCTCCTGTTTTCGGCGTTTTTTTGGGGGGTGCACGGTAAAAATTTCGAGTGACATATTTTTTTCAGCAACGCTTTTACCACAGAGGACGCAGAGAAAAAGCATAAACGTATTCATATCAGTAGATACGCAGTTCGGTAAGCATCCCTTTATGGGACGGATAGTACATGACGCCGTCAAATCCAGGTGTGATCGGCAGTCCGAATCCCTGAGGGAGTACGGGGCTTTTTGCCAGCTCCCTGCCTGTGGCGGCATCCCGCCATATCACGCGCACGGTTGCGGGGGACGGCAGATTGGCATCATCCCTGCCCTTGATCCGTGTATGGTTACTCTCCCTGCTCCTGCGGCCGTTGTGTTTCTGCTACCCCGGTCTCAGCTGGCTCCGCCGCCCGGGGTATTGGGTTCCATTTTATCCTTCAGATACACAAATCCCGGCGTAATGGATTCATCCAGCCCCATGGGGAGTAGGGTTTTCACCGGCTGGCCAATATTCAGGTCACCACCGGACTTGAACAGGTTCTTAACCAGCGCAGACAACCGGGAGGCCGGGAGGCCAAGGGCGAGCTCATCGGGCGTGATCCCGGCAAACGCCCGGTCCCCCATGCCGGGGATGACGACCTGGGGGCGGCCGGTAATAAACGGCACCAGTCCGCCCTTGAAACAGGTTTCCCCGAATCCTTCAAAGGCAGACATCACCGGCGTGGTATATTCATAGCACAGCGCCTGGATCATGTGGTTGAGGTGGGTGCCGTCTCCGAAAACCATGATTGAATCCGGCTCTCGGATGGCCAGGTGAAGCGGAAAACAGACAAATCCGATATATTCCTGCATTCTGGCAAGCGCCTGCTCTTTTCCCGGTCCGGAAAAGAGGTCATTGAAAAAATCAAACCGGTTTTGCTCCGCCTTCCGGTCCTTATGCCAGCCCTGGCGGACCTGGCTCTCAATGAGATCCGCATCCGAGACCTTCACCCATTTATGAAAAGCAGACGCCGGCGTGCAGAAATTGTCATCCGCGGTCATGGCCACGTGCCAGCCGTGGCGGCGCGCATACGTGACTCCCTGGCAGAGGCTCCACTTCTGCCCGATGGCCGATGGCCGGATCGCCGTCTCGGGTATTTCTTCCGTATCCTTGATGTAGAAGATCCCCACCGGCCAGGTCGGGAGGTGCAATTGATGGTACAAAGACTCGCCAAGATTTCTGCATTCGCCTGCATCCATGCTATACCTCCCGGGTTGAAGGATGAGTGCTGTGACTTTTTTAACGATCGTTAAAAACGATAATGAAACGGGAATGCGGTGTCAAGCATATTTTAACGATCGGTAAAATTTTATTGACAGCATTGCCCGGACCCATCATAATCGCAGCCATGAAAAACACGGGAAAAACCCATAAAAGAGAGACCCGGGAGGCCATTATCGAGGCGGCGATACAGGTGTTTTCCGATTATCCGTATTCTTCCGCCAGCATCCGCAGGATCGGAAAAGCCGCCGGAATCGATCACCCACTGGTCAATTATTATTTCCCGACCAAGGCAGCGCTGTTTGAGGAAGTGCTGGAAACCGTCACGGCCGTCTATTACGAGGCAAACATCTCCTGGTTTGAAGGACTGGAAGGACTGGACCCGGAGGCCGGTCTTTCCCTGTACCTGGACCGTTTTCTCGATTTTGCCCTCAAACATCCCAAACCGCTCCGGATCATCGCCCTTAACCTGGTCCCGGCCCAGGGGCTGGACATTGTTCCCGGATACCAGCGCCTCCAGTCGCTTTTCACGAAAATGACCCGGACCTTCATGACGGCGGCCCCCCTGCAGGGACCCAGAAACAGCATCGAGATGCTCACCACCAATTTCAACACGCTGGCCATCAACTACCTGGGGGCGGGGGCATACTATGCCGGCATCCTTGGAATGACCCCCGGCAGCCCCGAATATCTCAAATGGGTCAAAGAATCCCTGACATTTATGGTTCTGCCCGTATTGAAACAGCTGCTGGTCAGTGATGAAGAAACCTGAATTCCCGGAATACCCGATATCTGCCATCACATAAAAGCCCTGCCGGTTCGGCAGGGCTTTTTGGTTGCGCACAGGGAAAGGATTCATTCACGCTATTTGATTTCATCCACCCCCAGCGGAAATTTGGACAGGGGCTCGCAGTGATCCGAATGGATGATAATGGGGTTTTCGTAGCGGAACCCGATGCCTTCCTCCGGGCAGGCATACTGCATGGCGCAGATCAGGAGTTCGTTTTCCCGGTAGACGTGGTCGGGGTTGGTCCAGTAGGGGAACGGCCCGTCATTCAACCCGATCCGCCATTCATCGCCGGCCATGCCGATGCCATGCTCGAAGCCCGGCACCATGTAGTCGGCAAACCCCCGCTCTTCGGCAAACCCCATCATCTTTTCCGCAATCAGTGACGGCGTCATGTCCGCCCGGTAGGTTTCCAGGGTTTTTGTGACAATATCGACAAAGTTGTTTGCGTGCCACCACTGCCGGTCCGTGACCGGCGCCATCAGGTAGTTGTGGGAGTGGTCCCCCAGTCCCAGCTTGAACATGGCGTGGATATCCACCATGAGCGGTTCCCCGGCTTGAAGTGCGCGCCGCGATGCCGGGGTGCAGGCCCCGCCGGCGAATCCCGTCCGGTAGCCGCTGGCGATTTCATTGCCGCCGGTAAACGACCATTCCCATTCGCTGCCGGCGCGTCGCATGGCAAGGGCCGCGATGCCCGCGATTTCGGTTTCGGTCATCTTCTTGTACCCGCCGTCCCGGATGGCCTCGAAAACGGCCTGGTGTCCGACATCCACGATGCGGGAGGCTTCCCGGAACCGGTTGATGGTCCCTTCGTCCTTGATCAGGGCGAGCTTGTCGATGATCGTGTGGGCGTTGACCAGTTCGCACCCGGACAGGGCCGCCTGGAATTGACTGTATTCATAATGGGTGAGCCACCCTTCGGGCAGGTAATTGGACATGCCGCTTTCCACGCCGATTCTGCCCCGCCCGTTTTTCAGGTTTTCCAATATAAATTCAGATATCTGTTCAATCTGGTCCTGCCCCCCCATGGGGGCGAATCCCATGACGTTGTCCTCGCCCAGCCAGGAATCATCAGCCACCCGGGCCGCATCGATGACAAACGTGAAGACCGTGGGCAGGCCTTCGGCCGGAATCACCACGAAGCTCCGCCACGGACAAAAGGCATCGGCGGTCCATGACAGGGTTCGAAGCCGGGAACCCAGGTAGAGGTCGATGTTTCGGGTCCCCATTTCCGCCTGGATCTCCTTTATTCGCCCGGGAAAATCGATGAAATACGGGTCGTTCGTATTCGTATGATGCGTCATGAAAGGTCTCCTTGTCATCAATATTCCGTTGGAATGGTCGCCAGCACCTTGTTGAGCCGGTCGGCCAGCGACGCGAGTTTGAGCGCCTTGACCATGTTCCCCTTGAGTTTAAGCTTCATGGTCATCAGGGCTTTTTGTGCGCCCAACTCCCCCCGGGTAATTTTGGCAAACGTCTGGTAATCGCCGGAAATGGAGAACTCGGCCTTGGGTGGCTGGCCGGTTCCGACCTGTATCTCGACGAATTTGCCGTCAACAAATTGGAAGAAAAGATATTTTTCCGATCCGTCCGGCGGACAGTTGCGGTAAATGTTGCTCATGGACGAAGTGACGAAATTCATCCGTTCCGGGGGGAGTTCGGTGGAAAGGCGTTTTTCCGCCTCGTCCCGCCACTGCTGGCTTAAATACGGATATGTCCGGGTCATGGCAAATCCTCCTTTTCGGGGTTAATATGTCGCGAAGTAACTGGCATATGGACATTGACGAAAACCGGCAAACGTAAAAAACCCTTACGCGTTTTCGGAAAACAGCCCCCGTGTGCACAAATCAACCGTATCTTCAAACATTGCATGAAGCCGGTCGTCTTCGGCGCGGATGTACATCCGGATGATAAACATCTTGTAAATCATGAAAATCACCTCGGAAATCCGGTCCGGGTCAATGGGCCGGAAAACACCTTCGTCAATGCCCTGTTGTAAAATAGACCGAATCAGGGCCACGGAATTCCGATTGATCCCGGCATAAGGGTCCCTGTCGGCAAACATGGGAAAGATTTCCGGATCCCGGACCAACAGGTTTCGAAGCAGGTTGTCCTCTGACAGGTATTGGACGGCCTTGGCGCACATGATCCGGAATTTTTCCCTCACATCCGTTTCGGCGCCGACGGCCTCCAGAACCCGGGACTGCCAGCAAAGCAGGGCATTGGCGACCGTTTTGCGGTAGAGGTCCTTCTTGTTTTTCACATACAGATACAGGTTGCCCTTGGTCATGCCCAGCCGCCCGGCAATGTCCTCCATGGTGGCCTTCTGGTATCCGTATTCCGAAAACACGGCCAGAGCGGTCTGGTAAATGTTCTGGATGTCCTCCCGGGGTTTCATTCGCATTTCCTTTAAATAAATAAACAAACTGTTTAATTGTTTATTTAAATTTTTTTTTCCGAACCGTCAAGAACATTTCGAAAAAGATGTACAAGGAACCGATATGACTTGACAGCAAAATTTCAACCAACTAATTTAAAAGCACAAAAACCAATGCCCCAAAGGCCCTTGACGCAAATTCCACCGGCAAACGCATAGAAACACCGGGCGCCATGCGTACCCGGCAACCCGGCTTTTTGGCTCCTATCGTCCGCTCTTGATTCTGTAATCCCAATGTGCAAAAGGGCTGCCGAGCAACCAAAAAGGAATGTTTCAAATCTCCATTCAAAACCGGGAGGTACGTATGAAAAAATGGCTGATCGGCGGAATCCTTTTGCTTGCTCTTGCCGCCGTTTTCCCTTGGAGCAAAGAACAGTCCCCCTCGGTTGTTGTGGAAACGGTATTTGTAAGAATAGCCAACGTTAAGGATGCCGTGAAAAAAACAAAGGAAGAAGGTTCTTCTAAAGAAGCCGCCAGAGAACTTGCCGAATCAAGAGCTTCCCTGCAAAACACTTTTTTGCATCCAAGGAAGGCAAAGTTGATTGTATTTCCCCTGATGATGCTGGATTTGGAAAAAGTGGAACTCGTAGAAGAAAGGGTTGACGGAAAAACGGCGCGGGTAATAATTGAGTATACCGTGGTGGGTTTTGGACAAAGGGCTGCATTCGATGAATCGGTGCAAAAAAGAGATCGTATGACCTTTCGATTGAAAAAAGAAAAAGGGCGATGGTTAATTGCGGATATTGGGTAATTCAAGTACCGCAGAAATTGCATCGTTGATCAAAACGGTAGCCCCTCTCAACCGTCTTTTTGATATTTCCCGGTTTTTGTGATTCGCACAACAGATGGCGAGGTGAAGATGGATTATGATGTGGCTGTGATCGGCAGTGGTTTCGGTGGAAGCGTCGCCGCTTTAAGGCTTTCAGAAAAAGGCTACAAGGTCGTGGTCCTGGAGCAGGGCAACTGGTCTACACCGGAAGATTTTGAAGAAGGAGACGCAGATGTGCGTCGCCTCAACTGGCTCCCTGCGCTGGGGCTTTCCGGCTACTTTTCCCAGGATTTTTTCCGTCATGCCACCCTGGTCCGCGGAATTGGCGTGGGCGGCGGCAGCATCGTATATGCCTCGGTATTGTTACAGCCGAAGGATGAATTCTACCGGGACCCCGCATGGTCAGGCCTGGGTATTGACTGGAAAGCGGAACTGGCACCCTTTTATGAAAAAGCAGCCCGGATGCTTGGTGTAACCGAAAATCCTTGCCAGGATATTCAGGATGAATATCTGAAAAAAACGGCCTTCGCCATGGGCGCTGACGACACTTTCGGCCCAACACCAAACGGTATTTACTTTGGCGCGCCGGAAGTAACGGCACCTGATCCATATTTCAACGGCGCCGGCCCCCACCGCACCGGATGCCATCTGTGCGGCCGTTGCCTGACCGGGTGCCCGCACGGATCAAAAAATACGCTGGACAAAAACTATCTTTACCTGGCCCAGCGCCTGGGGGCGAACATTTTGCCGTTCCGCCAGGTAAAGGGCATCAAAGCACTGACAACCGGCGGCTATGAGCTGGCCATTCGTCACCCCATAAAACACCGGCACTATCCATCTCTTACCGCCAGCAAGGTAGTGCTCGCCGGAGGCGTCCTCGGCACCCTTGATCTGCTATACCGCTGCCGGGATCTGGATCGGACCCTCCCCAACATATCAAGGCAGCTCGGCCAGCGCGTAAGAACCAACAGTGAAGCCATCGTAGGTGTACTCTCCAAAGATCCGGCGCGCGACCTGAGCTACGGGACGGCCATATCATCGCACTTTTATCCGGACGCAAACACCCATATTACCCAAAATCGCTTTCCACGCGGCTACACCTTCATGAAATTTCTGACAGGACCCATCGTGGATCATGAAAACCCCAAAATCCGATCATTAAAGACACTGGCAGCGATTGTCCGACGACCGTCCGCCCTTGGCAGGCACTGGCGGGCGCAAAACTGGCACCGCCGGGTGACAGTGATGACCGTTATGCAGCATCTTGACAACCGCCTGGTGTTCAACTACCGCCGCAAGGCGTCCGCTTTTTTCCGGTACGGGCTTACATCCGCGAGAGTGGAAGGACAATCCGCTCCCAGTTATTTGCCTGTAGCCAATCGGGCCGCGCGTGTCATGGCAGCGGAAACCGGCGGCGATGCGGCCAATATTTTAACCGAAACCGTTTGCAACACGTCAACCACTGCGCATATACTCGGCGGATGCCATATGGGCGACTCTCCCGAAACCGGGGTAATCGATACCCGTCACCAGGTATTCGGTTATCCCGGATTGTATATTGTAGACGGATCCTCGGTATCGGCCAATATCGGGGCCAATCCCAGCCTCACCATCACTGCGATGGCCGAGAGGGCCGTCGACCTGATTCCGGCCAATTTATAACCGATCGCACCAGGGGGAAAAACCATGTACCTTTTGCTCACAGGATTTGCGATTCTTATCGGCCTGATGCTTCTGGCGAATCTCATCCATATTTTCCAGGCCGGCAGCAAACGACCGGACGGGCGATCCATGGGACAAATCCTGGGCGCAGATCCGGAAAAAGCGACATTTGAAGATATTGAAAAGCTCTCCCGAAAGGACACCATGCAGCTGTTCTACGCTGCCAGTGCCCCGGTCCATTCAAAACTTTGCGGAGAATACCAGGCAAAGCTCTTACGCGGCGGCATCCTGGGAGGTGCGTCGGCATTTTTTACGCATCACATTTTTCCCACCGGCAAATTCACCCGCCATACCGGCTGGACCGGAAAAGCGTTTACAAGCAGCGGTGAAGACCGGGGGCATGGCTACAATATTTTCAAGGAAGAAGCGAGCGGCGGGGCGAATAAAATGCTGCGGCTTCGCCCAATGAAAACCTGCATTGCCCCGTCAAAAATCGGTAAGGACGGCAAGCCGTCCTTTTTCGTGGATTATCATTGGGACAACAAAGGGGCGGTACATTCCATGCGGGATGAAATCCGGCAGATCAATCAGGACCTGATGATCGGAGCGGGTTATATGGGGCTTGGCGGCGGCCCGATCAATCCGGCCCCTTTTGTATTAATCGGACCGCCGACAAGATGGGTCGGTTTAGACAAATAAAAGGGCAAAAGTCAGGATCCTTTTCAGACTTTTAAGAGGCATACCATTCTGAAATAAAGGAGAAATACTGGAGGCGGCATCCGGATTCGAACCGGAGAATATCGGCTTTGCAGGCCGTTGCCTTACCACTTGGCTATGCCGCCGGGGGTGGGGGGGGAAGAAAAAAAAATGGAGCGGGAAACGAGATTCGAACTCGCGACTTCAACCTTGGCAAGGTTGCACTCTACCACTGAGTTATTCCCGCTCACTGAAAAAATTTATCCCATACCTAAGGTCTTTTCCTTTTTTTGTCAATAAAAAATTGGGGGAATCCGAAAAAGTCTTCCGCTGTGCGATAATACGTAAAACGATTTGTTTTTACGCGTCAGCAGCGCGACGTGGCGAAGTTGGGAATCCGGGAAAAGCCTCCGGCAGACCTCCTTAATACTCGATATATTTTCGAAACCGCACGATGTAATCCACACCGGACCAGACCGTAAAAACCAGTGCAATCCAGAGCAGCAGGCTGCCTACCATGTGAAAGTCAATACGGAAATACGTAAAATGGATCAACAAGGGGATGATCGCCGCGATCTGGAAGCCGGTCTTGTACTTGCCCAGCATGGATGCGGACGCGTCGTCCCCGTGGTCGCTGATGATATTTCGAAAACCGGTAATGGCAAGCTCCCTACCGATGATGACGCATACGATCCACGCCGGTACGCGCTCAAGGGGAATCAGCATGATAAAGGCGGTGGAAACGAGCATTTTGTCGGCCAGCGGATCCAAAATTTTGCCGAGGTTGGACACAAGCTCATATCTGCGTGCGATATAGCCGTCCAGGTAATCGGTGATGGCTGCAACGGAGAACACGAATGCGGCCAGGGCCGCTGTTATCCGGTTGTCGAACAAAAGCAGAACAATCAACAGGGGTACTGCCATGACCCTGAACATCGTCAGGCTGTTCGGGTGGATCAGCACCTTGCTGATTTTCCCCTTTATTTGCTCCGGTGCCGCCATTTGCCGTCCTTTCCGCCCCTGGTGATTTTGGATTACTTTTTGCGCTTGTCCCAGTCCGCCAGAAATGCCTGGATCCCCTTGTCCGTGAGGGGGTGGGATGCCAGCTTGCTGATCACGTCGTACGGGATCGTGGCAATATCGGCACCGATCAGGGCCGATTCGAGCACGTGTATGGGGTTGCGGATGCTCGCAACAATGATTTCCGTCTGGAAGCCGTAGTTGCTGTAAATGGTGGCAATTTGTTCAATGATCTCCATGCCGTCGGCGGCCAGGTCGTCTATGCGGCCCACAAACGGGCTCACGTATGTGGCGCCGGCTTTCGCCGCCATGAGCGCCTGAAGGGGGGAAAACACCAGGGTGACATTGGTGGCAATGCCTTCGGCGGAAAGCACGCCGACGGCTTTTAAGCCGTCCACGGTCATGGGAATCTTGACGACGATGTTCTTATGAATCGTTGCAAGGTCGCGGGCTTCCGCGACCATGCCTTCGGCATCGAGGCTTACGGCTTCGGCGCTAACGGGCCCGTCTACGATTTCACAGATTTCGGTAATCACTTCCCTGAAATTCCGGCCTGATTTTGCAATCAGCGACGGATTTGTGGTCACGCCGTCGACCATGCCCATTGCATGGGCGTCCCGGATTTCATCCACGTTGGCCGTATCAATGAAAAACTTCATATTCGAATCTCCTGCTGAAATGTGTTGTTAACAGCGGCTATTGCCCAATATCCACGGGTATGCATCCGGGGCCTCCCGGCGGAAGGCCTTGCAACAGGCCGAGCGCCGTGATGCCGAGGCCGGGGTGAACCAGCTCCGGGGCGATGTCGCATAACGGCTCAAGGACAAAACGCCGTTCAATGAGCCGGGGATGGGGAATCACAAGCTTAGGATCGTCTATGATCATATCATTATAAAAAAGGATATCAAGGTCTAAAGTTCTTGGACCGAAACGCACCCTGCTTTTTTCCCTGCCGTGGACGCGCTGGGCAAGCTGCAGCGTTTCCAGCAGCGCAAACGGGGCAAGGGTCGTTTCAACAGCAAAAACCGCGTTGACGAACCATGGCTGGTTTCGATAACCGACCGGCTCGGTGTTGAAGTAACGGGAATGCGCGGCCACCCGGACACCGTCCTTGCCGTTCAGCCAGGAAACGGCACTTTTACACTGCTGCAGGCTGTCGCCGATGTTGGATCCAACGGATATATAGGCGGTATTCATTATCGGCCGGGGCTTTCCTTCTCCGATGGCAAACACAGCGTCTCTGATTCTGGCCCGGGTTCACCTGTCATCCTGAAACTGCGGATGTTGTAGAAAACGACGGTTTCCAGCGGCGGTTTGTCATCAAAATGCCATGTTTCCGGATCGGTGCCCCCTTTGTCATGCGGGACTTTCCCCACCTGCCGGAAACGGCGGGGGCTGACCCCGCAATCGGCGCCTGAGGCGCCGGCCTCCGCACGGTAGATATAAAAGCCGGCAATGGTGTCGGAACGGTTCTGCTCCTTTTTGGAAATGCCCCAGGACAAAACGACCTGTCCGTTTACCCGCTGCGCCCGGAGGTTTTCAACTACCGGAAGCCGGGGCAATTCCGGGGGCACCGGCGGACCTTTCCGGCCGCATCCGGCGGAAAAAGCCAGCAGCAGCGCAACGGCGAAAACCACCGCACCCATGGCCTGCCTGCGTATACCGGGTGTAATCAAAACCTCCATCCCCTGCGTCTCATCCGCTTCTCTTTGCCTGTCCGGAACTTGAAAAAAATTACGACAGCCGTTTTCTGGCCCGCTCAATGGCCTCCTGTACGTTTTGCGTGGCCGTCCCCCCGTAGGTTTTCCTGCGGTCGATCATCTGCTTGACCGATAGGGCCGGGTAAATATCGTCTTCGATCAGGCTGGAAAAAAATGTCAATTCCGGCAGGTCCAGTTCATGGAGCTCCTTTTTTTCCCCAAGGGCGTAAGCGACCGCCTTGCCCACGACGCCGTGTGCCTCCCGAAAGGGCATCCCCTTTTCCACCAGGTAGTCCGCCATGTCCGTGGCGTTCAGGTAGCCGCGGTCGGCCGCCGCTTCGGTAAGGCTTCGGTTAACAGTAATCTTTGGCAGCATCCGGACGTATATGTCCAGGCAGGTCCGCAGGGTATCGACCGCGTCCATCAACGGTTTTTTGTCCTCCTGCATGTCCCTGTTATAGGCCAGGGGGAGCGATTTCATGAGCGTCAGCACGGCGGTCAGGCTGCCGAATACCCCGCCGGCCTTTCCCCGCACCAGCTCGGGAATATCCGGATTTTTCTTCTGGGGCATAATGCTGGAACCCGTGCAGAACGCATCTGGCAAATCCACAAAAGAAAATTCGGTCGACGACCATATCACCAACTCTTCTGAAATACGCGACAGGTGAACCATGCAGATGGACGCGCACGAAAGCAATTCCATGATGAAATCCCGGTCGGATACCGCATCCATGGAGTTTTCCGAAACGGATGAAAAACCCAGCAGTTCCGCGGTGTACGAACGGTCCAGGGGATACGTGGTTCCGGCAAGGGCGGCGCTCCCCAGGGGCATGACGTCGACCCTTTTCAGGCAGTCCTCAAAGCGCGCCTTGTCCCTTGCAAACATTTCAAAATAAGCCATCATGTGATGGGCGAACAATACGGGCTGCGCCCGTTGAAGGTGGGTATAGCCGGGAAGGACCACGTCGATGTTGTTTTCGGCCAGATCAATGAACGCCTTGCAGAGATCCAGCAGTTGACCGGCGATTTTTCCCCCCTGGTCTTTTACGTAAAGCCTTGTGTCCAGGGCAATCTGGTCATTCCGGCTCCGCGCGGTGTGGAGCTTCCTGGATAAATTTCCGACGTGGGAGAACAGCCGGTCCTCGATATGCATGTGGATATCTTCCAGGCTGTCGTTGTAGCTAAAGGTTCCGGATTCAATTTCCCCGCGGACGGATTCAAGACCAAAAACCAGTTCATCGGCCTCTTCAGGGGTCAGGATCCCGGCCCGCGCGAGAGTTCTGCAGTGGGCGATGCTGCCGTCGATATCATATTGATACAGACGCCGGTCGATATCGATCGAGGCGGTGAACGCTTCCACCGCCCGGTCCGTCTGTTCGGAAAATCGTCCGTCCCATGGTTTTTGGCTCATTGTATCCATCCGATGCGTGTGGTTTGCATAACACCGGGCGCTGCCCTGCAGCTGGGCACACTCCCCTGGCCCCCGGCTTTTTCCTAGCGGCCGGCTTTCTCCATGAGTTTGCGAATGCGCAGCCGCAAAGCATGTAAGCGGATAAACCCCTCGGCATCTTTCTGCTGAAACACCGAGTCGTCTTCAAATGTCGCAAACGCCTCGCTGTAAAGCGATTTTTCAGAGCGGCGGCCGATGACGCGGCAGCCTCCCTTGTAAAGTTCAAGGCGGACGGTCCCGCTGACGTTTTCCTGCGTCTGGTCGATCATGGTCTGCAATAGTTCCCGCTCGGGGGAAAACCAGAAGCCGTTGTAAATCAGCTCGGCGTAGCGGGGCATGAAGGAATCCCGGAGATGCATGACTTCCCGATCCATGGTGATCGATTCCATGTTCATGTGCGCGATCCGCAGGATGGTCCCCCCGGGCGTTTCGTACACGCCCCTGGACTTCATTCCGATAAACCGGTTCTCCACGATATCGCAGCGACCGATCCCGTGCTTGCCGCCCAGCCGGTTCAGTTCAGAGAGCACCCGGGCCGGGCTGAGCGGCTCTCCGTTAACGGCTGTGGCGTCGCCGCCGACAAAGTCGATATCGATGATTTCAGGCTCGTCCGGTGCATTCCGGGGGGACACCGACAGGGTGAACATGTCTTCGGGCGGCGGATTCCACGGGTCTTCAAGGACCCCCCCCTCATAGCTGATATGGAGAAGATTCCGGTCCGTACTGTAGGGCTTTTCCTTCGTTGAGGTAACGGGGATTCCATGTTTTTCGGCAAAGGCCATGAGCGCCGTCCTGGAATTGAGGTCCCACTCCCGCCACGGGGAAATCACCTTGATATGGGGATCGATGGCATAATACGACAGCTCGAAACGGACCTGGTCGTTCCCCTTTCCCGTTGCCCCGTGGCTGACGGCATCCGCCCCTTCTTTTCGAGCGATTTCCATCTGCCGCCTTGCAATGAGCGGGCGCGCAAGGGAGGTCCCCAGGAGATACTGCCCCTCGTATATCACGTTTGCCCGAAATGCAGGAAAAACGAAGTTGGAAACGAAATCCTCCGTCAAATCGTCGATATAGACCTTGCTTGCGCCGGTTTTCATGGCCTTTTCCTCGATCCCGGACAATTCCTCCGCCTGGCCGATATCCGCGGAAAAGGCGATCACCTCGCAACGATACGTCTCCACCAGCCACTTGAGAATAACCGAGGTATCCAGCCCTCCCGAATAGGCAAGAACCACCTTTTTAACGTCTGTAAACAAGAGTTGCTCCTTCTGATATCGATGTCTGTTTGGAAATAACCGCATTGGCCGGTCCATCCGGACAGCTACCCTGCAATCAGGATCTCCAGGATGGCCTTGTGCATGTGCAGCTTGTTTTCCGTCTGGTCCCATACAGCGGACTGGCTGCCGTCGAGCACCTCGGCGGAGATCTCTTCCCCCCGGTGTGCCGGAAGGCAGTGCATGACAATGGCGTCTTTGGCCGCGTGCGACATCAGTTCCCGGTTCACCTGGAACGGGGTGAATGCCTGGCGGCGTTTATTGGATTCCGCCTCCTGCCCCATGGACGCCCATACGTCCGTGTTGACCACGTCCGCGCCCGAAACGGCAGCCACCGGATCTTCCGTCACAATGATCCGGTCCCCGGCGGCTTCTTTGGCAGCGGACAGGATTTTCTCATCGGGCATATAGTCTGCCGGACAGGCCAGTGTAATGGAGAAATCGAGCTTTGCCGCAGCGTTTATCCATGAATGCGCCATATTGTTGCCGTCGCCAACCCATGCGATGTTGATGCCGGCAAGGGTTTGCTTGTACTCGATCACCGTGAAAAGGTCGCTTAATACCTGGCAGGGGTGGTACCGGTCGGTCAAGGCATTGATAATAGGAATCGATGCAATGCCTGCGAATTCTTCCTGCATGGCATGGGAGTATGTCCGCAGCACCAGCGCGTCAAGATACCGTTCCAGCACGCGTGCGGTATCGGCGATGGGCTCGCTTCTTGACAATTGCGTGTCGCCTGCGCTTATGAACAGCGGCATGCCTCCCAGCTGGGCGGTTGCCGCTTCAAATGAGATCCGGGTTCGGGTGGAGGGCTTTTCAAAAATCAGCCCCACGGTTTTCCCGGCCAGGGATTTCTCGCATATCCCTTTTTTATGTCTGCTTTTCAGCTCTTTCGCCCTTTCAAAAAGCACGCTGAAATCCGATGGATTCAGTGCGGAAAGGGTCAGTATGTCCTTTTTCAAAATAACCTCCAAGGTCATCTACGCGGAGACGCCTTTCTCATTGATTGACCTGGCTGAAAATATCGTCAAGGGTTTCAATCAGACCGTCGACCTGATCCCTGGTGATCACCAGGGGAGGGATGAAACGGAGGATGTTTTCCTGGGTGCAGTTAATGAGGTATCCCCTTTCCATGCACATCTCCACGATGGGGGTACCGGCGGTTTTCAGGCGCATCCCCAGCATCAACCCAATGCCCCGGACATCTTCTATGATCTCATGGCGGCCTTTAAGCCATTCCAGGCGGGATTTAAAATAATTCCCCGTCTCCCGGCAGGAATCAAGGATGTTTTCCCTTTCCATCTGCCGGACCACTTCCAGGGCCGCCGCCGTAATCACCGGCGTCCCCCCGAAGGTGGATGCATGGGAACCCGGCGTAAATGCCCGGCAAATGTCTTCCGTTGCCAGCATGGCGCCTATGGGCAGCCCGTTGCCCAGGGCCTTTGCCAGGGTCATGATATCCGGAGTCACATGGTAATGCTCATAGCAAAACAACTTGCCGGTTCTGCCCATGCCGGTCTGGATTTCATCGAAAATCAGGATCGTCCCGGTTTCATCGCACAACCGGCGCACGGCTTCAATATAGTCTGGAGAAGCGCAGAGCACGCCCCCTTCCCCCTGGACCAGTTCAAGCAGCACAGCGCAGGTCTTTTCAGAAACCCGTCGCTTGAGGGCCTCTATGTCGTTAAACGGCACAAAATCGAACCCTTCAAGGATCGGCTCGAATCCTTCCCGCACTTTCTTCTGCCCGGTCGCCGACAACGTGGCATAGGTCCGGCCATGAAACGACTGCTCCATGGACACGATCCGCCAGCGATCGAAATTGCCCTTGTCAAAAAAATTTTTCCGGGCCAGTTTGATGGCGGCCTCATTTGCCTCCGCGCCGCTGTTGCAGAAAAAAACGCGGTCGGCAAAGCTGTGCGCAGTAAGCCATTCGGCCAACGCCACCTGCGGAATGGTATAAAACAGGTTGGACACATGGAACAGCTTCTTTGCCTGGTCGGCCAGTGCAGCGGCCACGCCTTCATTGGCGTGCCCCAGGCTGCAGACCGCGATTCCGGCGACAAAATCGATGTACTGTCTTCCTGTCACATCCTTCAGGACAGCCCCTTGCCCGCTTTCAAACACGATCGGGAAGCGTTTATACGTATTGGCAATGACCCGCTTAGCCGTTTCGATCAAGGTATTCTCGTCCATTGGTATCATCCTGTAACCTGCGTCCCCACGCCCTTGTCGGTGAACAATTCCAAAAGCAGGGCGTGCCGGCGCGTGCCGTTGATTATCTGAACTTTTTCCACACCGCTGTTCAATGCTTCCAGGGCGTATTCGATCTTGGGAATCATTCCACCGGATATGGTGCCGTCGGCAATCATTTTGCGAACCAGGGACGCATTGACCGACGAAACCAGATTCCCCCGCGCATCCATCAGGCCGTCCACATCTGTAAGGTACATCAGGCGGCTGGCCGACAACGCACCGGCCACCTTGCCGGCCACCAGATCGGCATTGATGTTGTATGTCTCTCCCTCCCGTCCTGCACCGACCGGAGCGATAATCGGTATGAACCCCTGGCCGGAAAGGGTCTTGATCAGCTCGGCATTGACCGAGGTAACCGTCCCCACAAGGCCGGGATCCAGTATTTCCGGCGGCTTGTCTTCATCGGGCTGGTAGGTAATCTGCAGCTTCTCCGCCCCGAGGAGATTGCCGTCCTTTCCCGTGAGCCCCACGGCCTTGCCGCCGTGGCGGTTGACCTGGGCGACAATCGACTTGTTGACCTTCCCCCCCAGCACCATTTCCACCACGTCCATGGTCTGCTCATCGGTAAACCGCATCCCCCGGACAAACCGCTGGCTGATGCCCATCCGGTCGAGCACCTGGTTGATCTGCGGCCCGCCGCCATGGACTACCACCGGATTCATGCCGATAAATTTCATCAGGGTGATATCGCGTGCAAAATCCTCTTTCAACTGCTCATCCACCATGGCGTGCCCGCCGTATTTCACAACGATGGTCGCACCGTAAAAAAAACGGATGTAGGGCAAGGACTCGATGAGTATGTCTGCGACATTGGGGTTCATTGTCATACCTTTATCTCCTCCCTTGGTCGGTGTCGGTATCGGGGTCGATTTTCAAAAGCCGGCCCCGACCCCGACACCGACACCGAAAGAACGGATTGTTCTCTCCCCCCTTGGTTCTGAAGCATCGGTTCCGCATTCCTTTATTACAGGATATATCGGCTCAAATCCTGGTCTTCCATCACATCCCGCAGCTTCTCATCCACAAACGCACGGTCGATGACAATTTCCCTGCCGCTCATTTCCGGGGCGTCAAAAAGGATATCCTCGAGCAGGTGCTCCATCAGCGTATGAAGGCGCCGGGCGCCGATATTCTCCGTCTGGTTGTTGACCTCTTCGGCCACTCTTGCGATTTCTTTCACCGCTTCTTCATTGAAAGAGACCATGACCTTTTCCGTCCGGAGCAGGGCGATATACTGTAGCAACAGGGCGTTTTTCGGCTCGGTCAGGATGCGGACGAAATCGTCTTTTCCCAGCGAGTGCAGCTCCACGCGAATCGGGAAGCGCCCCTGGAGCTCCGGGATCAGATCCGACGGCTTGCTCGTATGAAACGCACCGGAGGCGATAAAAAGAATGTGGTCCGTCTTCACGGGGCCGTGCTTGGTGTTGACCGAGCTCCCTTCGACGATGGGGAGCAGGTCCCGCTGGACCCCTTCCCGTGAAACATCCGGCCCGTGTCCGCCTTCCTTTCCGGTCACCTTGTCGATTTCATCAAGAAAGATAATTCCGGACTGCTCCACTTTTTCGATGGCGTCGCGGGTCACCTTTTCCATGTCCACAAGGGACTGGGCTTCTTCCTGTGCGAGGATCTGCAGTGCATCGGCGACCGTGACGCGGCGCTTTCGGGGAGCACCCCGGGGGAGCATGCTGCCAAGCATATCCTTGAAATTGATCCCCATTTCCTCCATACCGGTATTGGAAAATATTTCGAGCATCGGCATGGACCGGTCATGGGTTTCCAGGTCCACGAAACGGTTGTCCAGTTTCCCTTCGCGCAGCATTTTCCGGAGCTTTTCCCGGGTAGCCGGCGATGAAGCGGCGCTTGGGGCCGGCTCATCGGATTGCTCCCCGTTTTCCCCTTCGAGTACAAATGTATCCCCCTGAACCTGCCGGCCGTCATTGGCGGCGGCCTTTTTCCGGGGATCGGAATCCGGCAGAAGGATGTCAAGCAGGCGGTCCTCGGCGATCTCCATGGCTTTGCCCGATACCGCCTCCTGCTCCCGTTCCTTCAACATGCTGATGGTCACTTCCAGAAGGTCGCGGACCATGGACTCCACGTCCCTCCCGACGTATCCGACCTCGGTGAATTTCGATGCCTCAACCTTGTAGAAAGGGGAATCGGTCAGCCTGGACAAACGCCTGGCAATCTCCGTCTTTCCCACACCCGTGGGGCCGATCAAAATAATATTTTTGGGGGCGATTTCATCCTTCAAATCCGGTGAAACCTGGCGCCGGCGCCACCGGTTGCGGAGCGCGATGGCGACGGACCGTTTCCCCTTGTCCTGCCCCACGATATACTTGTC
Organism: Desulfobacteraceae bacterium; assembly: GCA_011389935.1. Lineage (GTDB taxonomy): Bacteria > Desulfobacterota > Desulfobacteria > Desulfobacterales > Desulfosalsimonadaceae > B1SED10-16. The sequence goes on along the minus strand of JAABTJ010000011.1, from coordinate 64,356 downwards.
CAGTTCAACGACGATTTCAGATGGCTTGAGGTCACTCATGGTGCTGAATAATGCCTTTTTGCTGTTTATATATATTATTTATCCCCCCCCGGTGCGTCTGAGCGCATCCTGCAGCAGGGATCATGCCGACACGCCGGTTCCCGCCTGGATTTCCTCGATGCTGAAGATTGTGTTGGTATAGATGCAAAGCCCGGAAGCAATCTGCATGGCCTCGGTGACAATGGTACCGGAATCCAGTCCCAACACGTCCGCATGCGCCAGGAGCGCCGTTGCAGCCGCAGTTGCCGCAACTCCGCCGGATCCGATGCCGATCACCGGATCGTCGGGCTCAATCACATCGCCATTGCCGGAAATGAGCAGCATCTGGGTCGCATCCACCGCAATCATCATGGCTTCCAGCCGCCTCAGGAATTTATCCGTACGCCAGTCCCTCGCCAGTTCCACAGCCGCCCGGATCAGGTTCCCGTTATACCGTTCGAGCTTTCCCTCGAGTTTTTCCGAAAGGTTCAGCGCGTCGGCGGTTGCACCCGCAAACCCCACGATAATTTTGTCGTTATAGATCCTGCGAACTTTTCTGGCCTTGTGTTTGATCACCGTGGTATTGAGCGTCACCTGACCGTCGCCGGCAACCGTTACCCTGCCGTTGTGCCGGACCGCCAATATGGTTGTGCCGTGAAAATTCATTTGCGTATGCCTTTTGGATCCTTTTTGCTTCACAATGATTCGTCCTGCCGCCCCCCCCGGCGTTCGGGTCGAAGAAAGGCAGGCTACTTTCTCGGATGCGCGCTGTCGTATGCCGCCATTAATCGATCGATGCTGACATGGGTATATTTCTGCGTAGTGGACAGACTTTTGTGCCCCAGCATCTCCTGCACCATCCGTAGATCGAGGCCCGCATCAAGCATGTGCGTGGCAAAGGTATGCCGGAGATCATGGGGGGAAACCGGCATGGTCAGGTTCGCTTTCACGGCGGTGTCGTTCAGGATACGGGCGACCGAACGGTCGGTCAGCCGGCCGCCGTTTTTGTTCAAAAAAAGCGGGCCTTTCCATATATCCGGTGCCTGTCGCTGATTTCCCTGCAGATTTTCCCGGTATTCCCGGATGGCCAACAGCGCCTTTTCGCCAAAGGGGATGATCCGTTCCACCTTGCCTTTCCCATGGACCTTTACGATCCGCCTTTCAAAATCGACAGCCTCCACATCGAGCCCCACGAGCTCGGAGACCCGTATGCCGGTTGAATACAAAAGCTCAAAAATCGCACGGTTTCTCTTGCCGGCAAGGGTTTTCGTTTCAATGGAATCGAGCAGGCGGAACACCTCGTCCACCGTCAAATAGGTCGGAATCGGCTTTTCCAGTTTCGGTGAAACGACGTGCAGGGCGGGATTTTCCCTCACCACCCCGTGTTTTTCCAGATACTTGAAAAACGATCGAATCGCTGAGATCTTTCTCGAAATCGATGTTTTCTTGACCTGCTGCTTGTGAAGAAATCCCAGGTAGCTCCGGATCACCAGAGCGCTGACCTTCTCGATATCATCACTTTCCGGCGCCCGCCGTTTTTTGGGGGATGCCGCCCCCGTCCGGCTGTCCGCTCCACCGGCCACCATGTCGCGGTTGGCTGTGAAATAGCTCAGAAAATCATTCAAATCCCGCGCATAGGCCCTGCAGGTGTTATCGGAATACCCTCTTTCCGCTGCAAGGAAATCGACAAACGAATCAATGAGTTTCGTCAAGGCAAAAGGGCTCATTCACGAGCTCGGGTATCCGGTTTCTGCGGCACGGCCGCCTTATTCATTGCAGGCCAAACAGGGGTCGATCTCCTGCTTGCTGCCCCATGTCTCTATACGGAGCATTTTTCAGGGCATGGTTTTATACCCTGCGGGTCTTCTTTTTCAACCGGCTTATCCGGTGACGGAAAATATCGGCCATCTTCCGGTCTTCGGCGTCGATATATTCCTGGCGCTTTTTACGGAGCTCGCGGATCTTTGCCTTGATCTCGCGGACCGTTCCGGCGGCGCTTTTACTGACGTCGGTGTCGGTTATGCCTTTTGATTTTTTAATCACGGAAATCAGTTCAGCCTTGTTCATTCCATAAGCGCCCGTGACGCCATCAATCTCCTTGGCCTTTTCCCTGAGCTCGGTGGCCGTCATTTTCTCCAGGGGTTTTTCCTTTTCTTCTTTCTGTTTTTTACCCATCGGTGTTTTCATCTCCTTTTACTGCAGTATAGACATTTGCGTTGGGAATCAGGCAGAATCCGAAACAACGGATTGACACAGATCTGCGCAATAAAAATCAACACGTACAAAACACAAAGCGAGGGACACGGCCCCCGCATTTCCAGCAAAATATTGGAATCTGTAATATTAAAACAAATCCGATTTTATTGTCAATATATAAATATACGCCAATCCCTTGCGGCGCTTATCCCGATCCGTCCAGTTTTTTCATTATTTTTTGCATATCCTCCCATACGGGGCGCCTGGCGGACGGGTCCGTCAGAACATGGGACGGGTCATACGTGGGCATCACGGGGATCCCCTCGTAATCGATGAATCGTCCGCGGATCCGGGCGAAAGGCATGCTTTCTCCAAGAAGGGTACCGGCAGCCGCTTCACCCAAAACGCAGATTACCGAAGGCCGGATCGCCTGTATTTGGCGAAGAAGATAATACCGGCAAGCCTTTGCTTCCCGTTTGCCCGGGGGAACGCCTCCCGGCGGAAGACACTTGACGGCATGACAGATATACACCGTATCCCGGGCCATCGCCATCGCTTCGATAATCCGGGTCAGCAGCGCACCTTCTTTTCCCGTGTAGGGGTGGCGCCTCCCTTCGTCTTCCCGCCTGGGGGCAAAACCGACAAACATCAAGGCTGCATTTTCCGACCCCGCCCCGAATACGGACGCTTCTCCTTCCGAAGCAAGCCTGCATCGCCGGCATTGCAGATATTCGTCAAACACTTGGGCCAGAGATGCCGGGAAGGGGTTTTCCCACGACCGGACGATCCGGAGGCTTTCCGGATTCAAATGGGCGCCCTCGCACCCCACCGCCTGTAAAAAACCGAGATGCTTCTGGACCTCCCCCACGAGTGCGTCAAATTCGTCTGCATTTATTTTCATGCTCATGACCGTGAAAACACCTCTGACCAATACCCTTACATTGGGCCGTTTCCACCCTTTCGGGCAAGAATGGCCGCTACGTGGTCCAGGATAATGGTCGCTGCCGTAAACTTATCCATCATGGGCAGTTTCTCGTTTCTGCCATCGGGGAAAAACAGCCGGAGCGTATTGGTATCCGCGTCAAACCCGGCGTCTTTTCCCCCCACAAGATTGGCGGCAATCATATCCAGATTTTTTTTCTTCATTTTTTCAATGGCATATTTTTCAAGCTCCCGGGTTTCCGCTGCAAAGCCGACCAATATTTGACCCGGGGTTTTCCGGCGCCCCAGTTCGGCCAGGATATCGGTTGTTTTTTCCAGCTCCAGAACGAGGTGGTCTTTTTCCTTTTTGACCTTGTGCGCCGATGCGTCGGTCGGACGGTAATCGGAAACCGCTGCCGCCTTGACCACGATATCGGCACTGTCGCATTCCTCCAATACGGCTTCGGCCATCTCGTGCGCCGTCGATACGCGCCTTACCCGCACGCCCAGAGGGTCGGCCAGAACAGCGGGTCCGGAAACGAGCACAACGTCGCCCCCCCGCAAGGCTGCGGCCTGTGCCACGGCATATCCCATTTTGCCGGAAGACGGATTGCTGATATACCGGACCGGATCAATGGGCTCCCGGGTGGGACCCGCGGAAACGACCACGCGCTTTCCTGCCAGGTCTTTTGCGGTAAAAACATCCACGAGGCGCCAGGCAATTTCCTGCGGGTCGGCAAGCCGCCCCGGCCCCGTGGTCTTGCAGGCAAGCTCCCCGTACCCCGGCGCCACAACGGAAATGCCGTCTTTTTCAAGGGTCTCCAGGTTTCGCTGGACCGCCCGATTTTCAAACATGTGCGTATTCATGGCCGGGCATACCAGGCGCGGCGCCGTAACCGCCATCATGAGCGTGGACAATGCGTCATCGGCGATGCCGCACGCAATCTTTCCGATAATATTCGCCGTTGCAGGCGCAATCACCACCGCATCGGCATCTTTTGCCCAGTTTATATGCCGGATTTCATGACCCGCCGCGTCGTCGAACATCCTTTCAAATACGGGATGACCGGAAATGGCCTCGAAGGTAATACGCCCCACGAATTTCTGTGCGCTTTCGGTCATTGCCACCCTGACATCAGCGCCCGATTTCTGGAGCAGGCGCAGCAGCTCCACGCTCTTGTAGGCGGCGATTCCGCCGCTGACCCCCAAAAGGATGCGTCTGCCTGAAAGAAGATTTTCCCCCCACATTTGCTCCGTCTCCATTGAGCCGCACAAAACACTTTTATTGCAGGTTGTCATCTGATAAAAACAACATGCAGCAGTCAAAAAACCCGGGTTATTGATACCGTTTATACTACCTGCCGCAAAGCGTGTAAATGTTTTTATGTTTATGCAGGCCGCCCGCCGGCAATCGTTTTTTACAATCTAATCTGAGCGAGCAAAATGAATTTTTCCAGAAAACATTCATCGAACACTTTCAACACCGGTACCGTAGAGCCCGTATCCGGCGTAACCGCCCGCCTGTCAGGAGACTTCCGGTTTGACGGTATCGTGAAAGCTGCCTGTGCATGTCTTCTTGCAATGTTTTTTGTTCTTGGGTGCACGGCAGACGAAAAAAACAGCAAAAACGAATATTTTCAAAAATCGGAGAGCTGTTTTGAAAACCAGCAGTATACCTGTTCCCGGGATATGCTTTTGAAGGCGATTGAAATCGATCCTGAATTTACCGAGGCATACGCCAGACTGGGCGAAGTCTATCTCCAGCTGGGAAATATCGACCAGGCAATTGAAGCCTTTAAAACCGCGACAACCCAGGACAAGCGCTTGACCGAAGCCCGGCTCCGCCTGGCCAATCTTTATCTTTTAAGCCGGGAGTACGATAAAAGCCTTGAAATCACGTCAAACATCCTTGAAGACGATGCCGACCACCTCCACGCCCTGGCGTTGACCGCGTACACCTATGTTTCCACCGAACAATATGACAAGGCGATCGAAGTCTTCAACAGGATCATCGATATCAATCCGGCCGAACTGCAGGCGTACCTCAGCCTTGCCCGCATCCACCTGCACCGGGGAAATGGGGCCGATGCGACGGGCATTCTGAACGCCGCCATTGAAAACAACCCTCTTTCCATCCAGCCCTATATCGCCCTTTACGGGCTTCACATGCAGACAAGAAACTTTGATGATGCCCAAAAGATCCTCATGGATGCCATCGCCATCAAAGAGGATGAACCCAACCTCTATATCCTGCTCGGCAATTTCTATATTCACACGAGGCAATGGGAAAAAGCCGAAGCCGCGTACCTGAAGGCCATCGAGACGAGGCCGCAGTCGGAAAACCTGTATATCGTGGCGGCATCGTTTTACAAGGCCATCAACCAGCCGCAAAAGGCACTGGCGGTTTATATATCCGGCCTTGAGGAACAACCCGGAAACCCCAAGCTCCTGCTTCGAATCGCCGATCTGTATCTGGGACTCAACCAGGTGGAAAAAGCAAAGTCAAGCCTTCAGGCCATCAAGAAGAACTATCCCAATTACCTGCAGGCACGGATACTTGAGGCAAAAATCCATATCACGGAAAACGAGCCGGAAACCGCCCTCTCCAAACTGTCGCTTTTGGCTGAAAAATACCCGGATGAAAGCCGCATCTTTTATTACAAGGGACTTGCCTATCTCAAAACCAATCTGCCCGACGCGGCCAAAAAGGAATTGTTGAAAGTGCAGCAAAATCGCGAGGAATTCATTCCGGCGCAGCTGATCCTCGCGGGCATTTATATGAGCGAAAGAAAAATGACGCGCGCCACGGAAATCCTGAGCGGGATTCTGGATCTTTCCCCGGACAACTATCAGGCCCGTACGCTGCTCGGCAGCATTTACATCCAGAAGGGGGAATTCGATAAAGCCAGGCACCATTTCCAGACGTTAACCGATATGAATCCCGAAAACCCGGAGGGTCATTTCAACCTCGGCCTGCTCTTCCGGATCAAGGGCAACTACGAAGAAGCGGAAAAGGCTTTTAAAAACGTCCTGGCCCTCAATCCTTCCCACCAGCAGGCAATGGTGAACCTGGTTGCGGTGCTCACCGAACAGGAAAAGATCGACGAGGCCATTGCCCAGTGCAACGAACGAATTGACGCGCTCCAGGGGCAGCCATCTATGCTCGCGGTCCTCTACAACCTCAAGGGGAAACTCTACATCGCGAAAAACGAACTCGAAAAGGCCGAAGAGCTGTTTAAAACAGCGATTGAAAAAAACCCCAATTTTCTGCCGTCCTATTACTCGCTGGCGGAAACCTACATGATGGAAGGAAAACGGGACCAGGCCATCGCGCATTACAAGATGGCCATCGACAGAAAACCCGACCAGGAAGTGCCCCACATGATGCTGGCGGTTATGTACTCCCAGGAAGGAGAAACAGACCTTGCCATCGAACACTACAAAAAAGTTCTTTCCATGAACCCGGATTTTGTCCCCGCAGCCAACAACCTGGCCTATCTTCTTGCGGAAAACAAGACCGACCTTCAAGAAGCGCTCCGGCTGGCCAGAAAAGCGCGGGAACAGATGCCCGATGACCCGAGAATCCAGGATACGCTGGGCTGGGTCTATCACCGCCTTGCATTGTATGATGAAGCCATCCGCGAATTTACGGAGGCCCTGGAAAAACTTCCCGAAAATGCCACCATTCATTTTCACCTGGGCAAAAGTCTATACCGGAAAGGAGACCTGGAGAGCGCAAGAAACGCCCTCAAAAAAGCGCTCCGTCTTAACCCGAACCTTGAAGACGCGAAAAAAGCAGAGGAGATTCTCGGCAGGATTGACAGGAAAACCGACGACGCACAGTAAACGTTTTTACCATGTAAAGGGGCATTCGAGCCGATTCTGGACAGCGTTCCATACGCCGCTGTGTGGCCCCTTTGCGGCAGCAGCCCTTATAAAACAGATATCCACATGAAATATTTGTCATTTAACATTCTGATCCTTACCATTCTCATGCCGCCGCTGCTGTACCTGGGCACCATTCGCGGACTGGAGGCGTATTATCTGCAGTCCCGTTATCAGAATGAAATCGAAAATATATACCTTTCCGACATGAACAGTATCCTCAGCGGGGATGTGATGCTCCAGGAATCCGTAAGGGAGTCCATTGAGCGGTTCATGGACGAGGACATGCTCATACAGCTGGGAATCGACCTGGATGTCACGGTTGCCACCAAAGACGGGATCATCCTGTATCCGGCCGGCTACCGGCCCGGAACACCGGCCGACATCGTCAATGATAACCCCATGGAAACGGCAAGGGACAATTTCCAGACCCTGCAGAATGGGCTAACGGTGGAAGTTTCCGCGATGATCCGATTATATTCGGCAATTGCCCTTTCCATTCTCCTTTTTTACATCCTGATCGACGGGAGTATCCTGTATTTCTATTTCAATTCTGCCACTTTCAAGGCCCGCCGCGAAGAGCAGGAAAAGGCGGAAGAACTCGAGAGGCTTCACCGGCTTGAAGATGAATTCAACCAACAATTCAGTCACCTGACAACGGAAAGGGAAAAACTGCTGCAGGAATACCACAGCCTGCAATCGTCTCTTCATGAGCAGAAAGAAAAAGCCGCAAAGAACGAAGAAGAAATGTTCGGCGAAATCGAAAAACTGGAGGAGCGGCTCGCGGAAAACCTCGAAGAGCAGGAACTTCAGGCGGAGGAAATCCTCGAGTTGGAGGAAAAGATCAGCGATCTCGAAAAAATCAGGGAAAACATCAACAGGCAAAAAGAAAAACACGTCGAAAAACTGGCGCGGCGGTACAAAACATTATACAAAAACATCGATATTCATGAACGGGCATTGGCCGGCATGTCCGACCTGACGGAAGATATGGCCCTCAAGGCCGAGGAACTGATACACCAGCTCAACGCCGACAAGTCCGCCGTACCCATCAAACGGAAAGTGTTCTCCAAAAAAGGTAAAATCACCGCTTTCGAAGCGGTGTTTGCGTATAACGGCCGCTTGTATTTCAGGAAAAAAGAGGATCAGAAAATCGAGGTGCTGGCGGTGGGGACCAAGAACACACAGGCCAGGGATCTGGCCTACCTGGACCGCACGGGATAGCCTTATTCGGTTTTGCGGTCCGCCTCCGTATCCGCCTCCGGCTCCTTCGTCGGCTCCTGCACTGCATCCGGGGCTTCTTTGTATCCGCAGCCACGGGTGGCGCACCGCAGCATTTTGCCTTCTTTCTTGGTTTCCTTTTCCACCAGGTAGGGGGCGCCGCAATCGGGGCAAGGCCGCTGTACCGGCTTGTCCCACAACGCAAAGGTGCAGTCCGGATACCGGCTGCAACCGTAAAACACCTTGCCCCGTTTGGAGCGTTTTTCAATCACTTCCCCGGTACACCCTTGCTCCGGACACGGCACACCGGTGGGATTCCCCTTGCCGTTTCCATGAACGGAACGGGTATTTTTGCATTCGGGATACCCACTGCAGGCAAGGAAGTCCCCGTACCGGCCCTGCTTTACGACCATGTTCCGGCCGCACTTATCACAAATCTCCCCCTCGGCCAGTTCATGGACCGGTTCTACGGGACGGATCCTCCCCTTTTCATCCCGTTCGTAATTGCGGGAATACATGCAATCGGGATATCCTTCACAGGCAAGGAAAGGGCCGTTTTTCCCGACCTTTACACGGACTTCCCGGCCGCATACAGGGCAATCGATGCCGGTGGGGAGACCTACCCCTTTTACACTCAGCATTTCCTCGGCGGCAGCGATCACGCGGGTCTCAAACACTTCGTAGAACTTTTCCAGAAGCTGCTTGGCATTCATTTCGGCGGACTCGACCCGGTCCAGATCGTTTTCAAGCTTGGCGGTAAAATCGACATCGACAATATCCGGAAAATTTTGTACGAGCAGATCCGTGATAATAAATCCGAGCTCATTGGGTTTGAAGATCCCTTTTTCCAGTTCCACATACCCTTTTTCCCGGATCGTGGAGAGGATGGTCGCATAGGTGCTTGGACGGCCGATACCGTTTTCTTCGAGCTCCTTTACCAGTGTCGCCTCGGTAAAGCGGGGCGGGGGCTGGGTAAAATGCTGTTTCGGGGCCAACGACAGCAGCGTCAGTGCCGCGCCTTCCGCCAGATCCGGAAGCTGCCCTTTTGCCTTTTCATTCTCAGCGGATATGGCGTCGTCGGCGGACTGATATAAACTTAAAAAACCGGGAAACTTCACTGTGGAACCGGAGGCGGAAAAAAGGAATTCTCCTGCGGCAATGGTAATGGTTTTCTGGTCGACCAGCGCCTCGGCCATCTGGGATGCCACAAATCGCTGCCAGATAATTTTGTACAGGGCAAGCTGGTCCTTTGACAGATACGGAGCCGTTTTTTCGGGTGTATGGTAGACCGATGTGGGACGGATCGCCTCATGCGCGTCCTGGGTGCGGTTCTTGTTCGTAAAAAAACGCGGTTTATCGAGCGCATACTCTTTGCCGTAGCGCTCCAGGATAAGATCTTTGGCCTCGCCTGCGGCTTCTGCGGATATCCGGGTGGAGTCCGTCCGCATATAAGTGATAAGGCCCACCGTTTCCCCCCCGAGATCTATCCCTTCATATAACTGCTGTGCCACGGTCATGGTTTTTCTGGCAGAAAAACGCAGCTTTCTAATGGCTTCCTGCTGGAGTTTGCTGGTGGTGAACGGTGGGTACGGGCGTCGCCGGACCGTTTTCTTGACAATTTTTTCTACCGAATACCGGGCGTTCGCCAATTCATCGTGAATTGCCGTTGCCGTTTTTTCATCGGGAATCGAGATTTTATTCCCCCCTTTTTTTACGAGCTTCGCCGCAAAAGCAGGGGGATGGGCCCCCTCGAGGGTTGCGGTAACCGACCAGTACTCTACCGGATCAAAGGCAAAAATGGCGCGTTCCCGTTCGCAGATCATCCGCACGGCCACGGACTGGACCCGTCCCGCACTTAACCCGTACTTGACTTTTTTCCAAAGAATCGGGCTGATCTGGTATCCCACCAGCCGGTCGAGAATCCGCCGGGTCTGCTGCGCTTTATACCGGTTTTGATTCAACGCTTCCGGCGAGCCGATCGCTTCCGATACCGCCTTTTTCGTCAACTCGTGAAACAATACGCGATGAAACCGGCGTCCTTTTTTTTTAAGAATTTCCGACGTATGCCAGGCAATGGCCTCCCCTTCGCGGTCAGGGTCGGGGGCGAGATAGACGTCTTCGGCCTCTCCGGCAGCTTGCTTCAAGGCCTGGATCACTTTCTGCTTGCCCGGGATCGTGACGTATTTCGGCATAAAATCGTTTTCAATATCAATCCCGATTTCTTTCTGGGGGAGGTCCTTGATATGCCCGACGGTAGAGGCCACATTATACTTGTCGCCAAGATATTTTTTAATGGTTTTGACCTTGGTCGGTGATTCGACAACAACGAGCGGTTTTGCCACGATCATTCTCCGCTTGACATAAAAAATTTACCGGGCATCTGGACGACCATGCCCATCAGCTCCAGTTTTAACAAAACTGCCAACAATCCGGCCGCATCCATGGCGGTCCTGCATGCAAGCGCATCAATATGGACCGGGTAGGGTTCAAGCAGGCAATATACATCGGATTCGGCCCGTGTCAAATTTATTGATGCATTATTGCCGTTTTCCGGTACGGACTGCCCCTGCAAAAAAGGCTGCCGGTTCTCCACCATACCGGCCAGGTATGTAAATTCCTCAATGACATCGTCGGCTTTTTCCACCAGCTTTGCCCCCTGCTTGAGAAGAAAGTGCGCGCCGGCGCTTTTGCACGATTTTATGCTGCCCGGGACGGCAAAGACCTCTCTGCCCTGTTCCGCGGCAAGCTTCGCCGTTATCAGGGAGCCGCTTTTTTGGGCCGCCTCCACAACGACGGTGCCAAGGGTCATGCCGGAAATAATCCGGTTCCGGGCAGGAAAGTTGTACGCATTGGGGGGTTCCAGGACCGGCAGTTCAGACAGGACAACCCCGGAATCGGCAATATCATGATACAATTTTCTGTTTTCCGGGGGATATATTACCGCAAGTCCACTGCCCAGAACAGCCGCGGTTTTGCCGCCGGCAGACAGCGCCCCCTGATGGGCGGCCGCATCAATGCCGGTTGCCATCCCGCTTACCACGACAAATCCCCTTGCGGCAAGATCAGCGCCCAGCCGCTTTGCCATGGAAACGCCGTAACCGGTAGGATGACGGGAACCCACGATGGCAACGGCCGGTGAAAAATCAAAAGATTGTCCGCGGGCATACAGATAGGGCGGAGGATCGTGAATTTCAAGCAGCAGCCGGGGGTATTCGCGATCCAGCAGCGTAACCAGCCGGTAGCCCCGGCGCACAATCAGGTCGCGTTCCTTTTGGACAGCGTCGGCAAACTTTCCGGCCCGGACCGTGCCGTGAATGGCATTTGCCATCCGGGTATTCACCCCTTCAACGGAAAGCAGCGCCTCCCTGGAAGCTGCTGCGATTTTCGCCGGATCCCCGAAGCGATCCACCAAGCGTTTGCAGATCCGGTTTCCGACGCCGGGCACTTTCTTCAGGGCGATCCAGTAAAGATAATCTTTGGTATCGTCAGGTTCACTGTTGTGTGGCATAATCAAAAACCGGCTGGCCTGCGACTGGAAGCCAGGTTATGCAGCGGTTGCGGTTCCGGTTTCGGTTTTTCCCGGTTCATACCCCTCTTCGTCCTCCGGCGGCGGCATGGTCCCCTGAAGCACCAGCAGCATGGGGCTTGCCACGAAAAGGGAGGAATACGTCCCCACAATAACGCCGACGATAAGGGTAAAGGCAAAATCATGGATAATGTCGCCCCCCAGGAAAAACAGCGACAAAAGGACCAGCAGTGTCGTCGAAGAGGTCAGAAGCGTCCGGCTCAATGTTTCATTAATGCTGTTGTTGATGTTTTTTTCAAGAATACGGGTGCTGTAAAGCCGCAAATTCTCCCGGATGCGGTCAAAAACAACAATCGTATCATTGAGCGAATATCCGATAATGGTTAAAAGGGCCGCGACAACCGGGAGGGAGAATTCCTTGCCCAGAAGCGTAAAAATGCCAACGGTGATTGTCACATCGTGCAACAGCGCCACGATCGCCCCCATAGCGTATCGCAGGCGCAGCTGCCAGAACAATACCAGGGTGAGAATGATGGCGATCAGTATCAGAAGGGGGATGCTCAACTGCAGCCGGGAGAAAAAAACGACGCCACCGATAAGTACTCCTGCCGTAACGCCGGAGACCATCCATTTCATTTCAAACCGGCCGGAAATATATATGGTAATAAACAAAAGGGCATAAAACATGGCGAAAAGGGCCCCTTCCCGGAGGGTTTCCCCTACCTGCGGCCCCACCATTTCAATCCTTCGGATTTCGGCCGTCGCCCCGGTTGCCCCGGCCAGTTGCGCAGTAATCTCCGTTGCGAATTCATCCCCGGTGGCCAACACTTCCGGTGTCCGTATGAGAAATTCATTCCGGTCTTCGTCGTCAAACGCCTGGATGGAGACGCCGGAAAGGCCGGAAGCGTCCAGTCCCGTGCGGATGTCATTGATGTCGACGGACGTGTCAAAGCGCACCTGTACAATGGTCCCCCCGGCAAAATCGATGCCGTAGTTGGGCCCCCCGTTGACCGCAAGCGTTAGGATACTGGCCGCAATCAACACCAGGGAAATAATGTAGCCGATTTTCCGTCTTCCGATAAAGTCGATATTGATACCGGGTTTAATGATCTCCATTCACCATGATCCTTATATGCTTATGGTTTTCATGCGGCGGGAGACATAGAGCAGATCCAGCACCTGACGACAAACAATCAGGGAGGTGAACATGCTGGCCACAACGCCGAGGCTCAACGTAACCGCAAACCCGCGCACCGGTCCGCTTCCGAATTGAAACAGCACAATCGCTGCAATGAGCGTGGTCACGTTTGCATCCATAATGGTCAACGTGGCCCGGTCGAAACCGGATGTGATCGCGGAGGCGACCTTCCTGCCGCGCCGGAGTTCTTCCCGGATTCGCTCAAAAATGATCACATTGGCATCAACGGCAATGCCAATGGTCAGGATAATGCCGGCAATGCCCGGCAGGGTCAGCGTCGCCTGAAAGGCGGCAAGACCGGCCGCGATCAGCAGAATATTCAAAACCAGGGCGAGATTGGCAACGACCCCGGCAAACTGGTAATAAAGAACCATGAAAACGAGCACCAGCAAACTGCCCACAACCATTGACAAAAGCCCCTGCCGGATCGAATCCTGTCCCAAAGATGGGCCCACCGTCCGCTCCTCGATGATTTCAACCGGCGCGGGTAGTGCACCCGCCCGCAGCACGATCGCAAGATCACGGGCTTCCTGAATACTGAAATTGCCCGTAACCCTTGCCGTTCCGCCGGGAATGCGCTCCTGTATGACAGGCGCGGAATATACCCGGTTGTCCAACACGATGGCCAGGCGTCTTTTTACGTTATCCCCGGTAACCTGCTCAAATATTCTTGCCCCCTGCCGGTTGAAGTCGATGGATACATACGGTTCATTGTACTGCTGATCGATCTGTACGCGGGCGTTGTCAAGGTAGGCACCCGTAAGCAGGGTTCTTTTCTGGACAAGGAAGGGCTCCCGCCCCTCGTCCCCTTCTTTGTTGCCGTAAAGAATTTCGCTTCCCGCCGGTACATCGCCTTCAAGCGCCCGGGAAGGGCTGTGCGCTTCATCCAGGAGCTTGAATTCAAGCATAGCGGTCCTTCCGATAAGCTCCTTGGCCCTGTCCGTATCGGTAATGCCCGGAAGCTGGATCTGTATCCGCCTGTCTCCCTCAATGCGGATATCGGGTTCTGACACGCCGAACTCATCGATCCGGTTGCGTATCGTTTCGAGTGCCTGCCGCACGGCCTGGCGCTGCACCTCTTTTGACACGTCTTCGGCCAGGCCGACCCGGACAATGACTTCACCGTCCTTTTCCCTTTCGGAAAGGAGCGTCAATTCATCATGCTCGTCGTCAACCAGGCGCTTGAACCCGGGCAGATCCTCCGGATCGATCAGCCGGAAGGCCAATTCCGAGGCGCCGACATCCGTATCCGTCACTTCGACAGAACGTATCCGCTCGCTGCGCAGGCTGCCCCGGAGGTCATTCCGGAGCCTTTCAACGGTGCTTTCCACAGCCTTTTGCGTCTGTACCTCCAGTGCGAGGTGCATCCCCCCCTGCAGGTCGAGCCCGAGGTTGATCTGCTTGTGCGGCCACATGGACGGTATGAATGTTGGAATCACATACACCACCGCCGGTATGATCACCGCGATCATTACAATTATACGCCAGGATAGCCCTTTCAATACAACCGCCCTTTCAGATGTCTGTTTTTCCGGAACATCGATGAACCCGTCATTCGCAGCCCGGTATTACAACAAAATACCCGCAGCTGCGTTTACAAACAGGAAGCTTATTTGCTTTTTTCCGCCGCCGGACCGCTCAGACCGGAGATACTCGGCCTGGATACCTTGATGCGCACCTTGTCGGCAATCTCCACGGTAACCGTGTTTTCGTCAAGGGAGGTAATTTCACCGTAAATGCCGCCGCTTGTGATAACCCTGTCCCCTTTTTTCAGATTGTTTACCATGTTCTGGTGCTCTTTGGCTTTTTTCTGCTGGGGGCGGATCAAAAGAAAATAAAAGATCACGAACATCAGGATGATGGGTATAAACGCCGTAAGACCGCCACCGGCGCCTTCCGCCGCCTGTCCGGATTGACCCAGTGCATATGCTATATCGACCAAAACGATACCTCCTTTTCCCTGTAAATAAACAAAAAATATTGGATGTATGTGAACATTGCCTTTCCCATCGGCCATCGTTGACGTTTTAAAGGCCAGCGGCCGTTACAGGGCATTGTTCTTTTCTTATTACCGTCAAAAAAAACCCGGTTTACTCACCGGGCGCGTTTTTGAAAAATCCGTCCCTTTGATTCAGATGGCCGCCGAAAAGGTCTCCACCTCAACAACGGCTCTTTTTACCGCACCACATAAAGTAAATGTCAGGTTTTTATATGCAAAAAAAAGCCAGCCGTCAATCGTATCTGTAAAAATTTTTCTTCGCCGCGGCGGATGGTCCTCTCCATTTCAGGCGCTGCCGGGAAAAGAGCCGGTATAGGACGGATCGGCAGCCGGGCATTTTACCTGAGGTTTGGGATCTGGCCCTTCACTGTAAGAACACGCCCCCGGACTGCGGCACAGAAACACCTGCTACTCGGATTCTATACGGCTTTGATCGGGAAGCAGACTGCTGTCCCCCTCAATGGTTATGGATATTTTCCTTCGAATTTCAAGGTCGAGAATTTCACTTTTCTTCCGATTCAGCAGGTAGGAGGCGACGTACGGCGGGACAAACCCGTGAACGCGGCTGGCTTCCTTCTTCATGGTTTCCAGGCGAAGACGCCGTAAAAAAGCAAGGCCCGTTGATTCGACCGACGGGGTAACCCCCTTCCCCTGGCAGCATTGGCACGGCTCAAAATTAATCGACCGGATGGACGGCCGGATGCGCTGCCGGGACATTTCCAGCAGCCCGAACTGGGATATCCGCCCCACCTTGGTCCTGGCCTTGTCCACCTTGAAATTGTCCTTCAAGGTACGTTCCACCTTGAGTTTGTGTTTCCGGTCGCGCATATCGATGAAATCAATGACGATCAAACCCCCGAAGTCGCGGAGGCGGAGCTGCCTGGCCACCTCCTCGGCGGCCTCCAGGTTGGTCATGAGGGCCGTTTCGCCGAAAGAGCTTTTCTGCGTGGCCTTTCCGGAGTTGACGTCGATGGAGACCATTGCCTCGGTCTGTTCGATAACGATGGAGCCGCCCGATTTCAGCTTGACCCGGTTATCGAAGATAGAAGCGATCTGCTCTTCCAGTTGATATTTGGTGAACAGCGGCTTGTCTGCATGATACCGCTTGATGATTTTTTTGTGCTGGGGAGAGATGATCTGTATGAATTCCCGGACTTCATGGTATATGGTATCGTCGTCGATCAGTATCTCGTTGACATCGGATGTAAAGGAATCCCGTATGGCGCGGACAGCGATATTCCGGTCCTTGTAAAGGATCGTCGGGGATTTCTCTTCAACGCCCTTTTTCTGGATATTTTTCCAAAGGCGCATGAGATAGCGAATATCCCCCGAAAGGGTGGTCTTGTTGCATCCTTCCCCCGCTGTCCGGACGATAATGCCGTAATCTTCGGGGATTTTCAGGCTGTCCACGATCTCCTTGATCCGCTTGCGTTCCGCCTCGTCGGCGATCTTCCGGGAAACGCCCCTTGTCTTCCCCCCCGGCATCAGTACCGTGTACCTTCCGGGCAGCGATATGTAGGTGGTCAGCATGGAGCCCTTTTCCATGATGGGGTCATTGGACACCTGGACAAGGAGTTCCTGCCCCCGTCGAATGATATTTTTCAGGGACTGTCCGCCGGAGGGATCATCGATGAAGTAGTCCGGATGAATTTCCTGTTTCTGGAGAAATCCGTTTTTTTCCGCCCCGTAATCCACGAAAACCGCCTGGAGGCTCGGTTCCACCCGTGATACGATCCCCTTGTAAATGTTTCCCTGGGTAATTTCCCGCGCCGTGGTCTCAATACTGAATTCTTCAAGCCGGTTGTCGGTGACCTTGGCGATCCGGGATTCTTCCGGATCAACCGCATTGATTAAAATTTTACTTGCCATATGTTTTTTGCCCCTGATGGTCTCTACGATGATGTGAGGGTTTATAAGGTCAGGAATTTACGATATGTTTCAAATCCATGGTAATATAAAATTGCAGGTGACAAGTCAAATCATTTCTGGCATGAAGGATTTACCGGCAACCTTGATATTTATCCCGGACTGTGGCATGAGAAGTTGAGGTGAAACGTTGGAAAAAGCCGTATCCCGTTTATGGCGGCAGGGGCAACCCGGGCGGCAGGGGGTAACCGGCGATTTCCCATACCATCACATTATAGCGTAACGATAAAGAAACGGCTGTTGTCATGAATCAGAAATACCATCCCGGAAAAATCGAAGCCCGCTGGCAATCCATTTGGGAAAAAACAAAGGCGTATGCCGTAACGGCCGATCCGGCCAGGGAAAAATATTACCTCCTGGAGATGTTCCCTTATCCTTCCGGGCGGATTCACATCGGACATGTGCGAAACTATACCATTGGCGATGTGGTTGCCCGGTACAAACGCATGTGCGGCTACAACGTGCTCCACCCCATGGGATGGGACGCGTTCGGCATGCCCGCGGAAAACGCTGCCATCGCCAACAATACGCACCCGGCGAAATGGACGTATGACAACATTGCGGCCATGCGAAGGGAGCTTAAACAGCTGGGATTCAGCTACGACTGGGACCGTGAAATAACCACCTGCACACCGGACTATTACCGGTGGGAGCAGTGGCTGTTTGTCAAGATGTATGAAAAGAACATGGTCTATCGAAAGGAATCCTATGTCAACTGGTGCGACCGCTGCCAGACCGTGCTGGCCAATGAGCAGGTGGAGGCAGGGGACTGCTGGCGATGCGGGGACCCGGTGAGGCAGAAAAAGCTGTGGCAATGGTTTTTCAGGATCACGGAATATGCGGAAGACCTGCTCGAATACTGCCACAAACTCACCGGCTGGCCGGAAAAAGTCACCACCATGCAGAAAAACTGGATCGGCAAAAGCACGGGGGCCGAGATTGATTTTCCCGTAGCCGGCACCAGCGAGGTGATAAGGGTTTTTACGACCCGCCCCGATACCATCTTCGGTGCAACGTTCATGTGCCTGGCGCCGGAGCATCCGCTGGTGGAAACCCTTTCGGCCGGCACAGACCAGCAGCAGGCGGTCGCGGAATTCGTTGATCGGATGTCGCGCGAAAGCCATGCGGACCGCGTAATGGACAACCAGGAAAAAGAAGGCGTTTTCATCGGGGCATGGTGCGAAAACCCGGTCAATGGCCGCCGCATGCCCATCTATATTGCCAATTTCGCCCTCATGGAATACGGGACCGGCGCCGTGATGTCCGTGCCGGCCCACGATCAAAGGGATTATGAATTCGCAAAAAAATACGGGCTGGACATTATCGTGGTGATTCTTCCGGAAGGCGTGGATGAAGCCGACGTCGCCCAAACCGAGGCGTACGCAGGGGACGGCGTCATGGTCAATTCCGGGGATTTCAGCGGGATGGAAAATACTGCCGGAAAAAGCGCCGTCATCGAATATTTCGAGAAAAAAGGGATCGGCAGCCGATCAATTACCTACAGGCTGCGGGACTGGGGAATTTCGCGCCAGCGATACTGGGGAGCCCCTATCCCCATCATTCACTGCGAAAAATGCGGGACGGTGCCGGTCCCCGAAAACGACCTGCCGGTCATTCTGCCGGAAGATGCCGACCTGGTGGGAGGGGGCAAATCCCCCCTGGGCCGGCTGGATTCCTTTGTCAATGTCGACTGCCCCGCATGCGGCGCCCCGGGGCGGCGGGAAACCGATACCATGGACACGTTCGTGGAATCCTCCTGGTACTTCGAGCGCTACTGCAGCCCGGACCATCACACGGCCATATTCGACCCCGAAACCGTGAAATACTGGATGCCGGTGGACCAGTACATCGGCGGCGTGGAACACGCGGTGATGCACCTGCTCTACTCCCGGTACTTCACACGCGTTCTCCATACACTGGGACTCGTGGACTTCAAGGAGCCGTTTACCCGTCTGCTGACCCAGGGCATGGTATGCAAGGAAACGGTTCACTGCAAGACGCACGGGTACTTGTACCCGGAAGAGACCCAATACCGGCAGGATATACCATACTGCACGAAGTGCGGGGAAGCGGCCGAGATCGGACGGGTCGAAAAGATGTCCAAGTCCAAAAAAAACGTGATCGACCCGAACGCTCTCGTGGAAAGTTACGGTGCGGACACGGTCCGGCTCTTCTGCCTTTTTGCCGCACCCCCCGAACGCGACCTGGAATGGAGCGAACAAGGCGTTGAAGGCTCCTTCCGGTTCTTACACCGGATATGGCGCCTCTATGCCCGGTGGGTCGAACGTCTGGAAAAACAAAAACCCTATACCAAAGACCCTGCCGCTTTGCCGGAGCATGCGCGGGAGCTCTACATCAAGACGCACCAGACCATCAAAAAGGTGACCGACGATATTGAGCAGCGCTTTCATTTCAACACGGCCATCAGCGCCGTCATGGAACTCAGCAACCAGCTGAACCTGGTCGAACCGGAACGAAACGATGCGGCTGTTGACGGCGTCATGCGCTTCGCCCTCGATTCCATTGCCGTTCTGCTTTCCCCCATCGTGCCGCACATTACCGAGCAGCTCTGGGAAGCCATGGGCAATGAACCCGGAACACTTTGCAACCGGCAATGGCCTGCTTACCGGGAGGACTGCCTCGCGTCAGACAAACGGTTGGTCGTTGTGCAGGTGAACGGAAAACTGCGGGGTCGTTTTGAAATCGACGCAGGTGCGGACGATGCGGCAATCAAGGCGCGCGCCCTGGAAGACGACAACGTCGTCCGGTTTATCGAGGGGGCGGATATCAAAAAGATCATCGTGGTGAAAAACAAGCTTGTCAATATTGTGTTGTGATCCCCCTGCCTGTGACGGGTTATTTCGGGGTCGGGGTCGGGGTCGGTATCGGGATCCAGTGTCAAATGTCAAAAAACGGCCCTGATACCGGGGACATCGTGAATCGATATCCTGAATATATGCTTTGCCGTAATTGCTCTGGGTGGAAAAGATAAATGAATCTTTTTTTTATGCGGTCCGGACCGTATTGCGATTGCCGGAATAGCGTGCAGCTTGCCGCGGTCTGGGCTTTTCTGACGCTTTTGGCTGCTGTTGCCGGTGGATGCGGCTACCGGTTTTCCGGAAGCGGGGAAATGCCGGAAGGTATCCGGCGCATTGCGATCGAGATTTTTGACAACCGCACGGGGGAAACAGGGATTGAAAGCATCATCACCAATGATGTCATCAACGAATTCACCAGAAACCCCGTGGCGGAAGTTACCGGAAAAGAGGATGCCGAAGCAGTGCTTACCGGAGTGATCCGGACAGCCCGCATACGGTCGATATCCCACCGCTCTGTCTATGCCACTGCAGAAAGGGAAATCACCATCGTGGTCGATGTGTCACTGACAACGCCTGCAGGAAAAATCGTATGGTCCGCCAGCGGCATTGATGCATCGGCCGATTATGCGGTCTCCGATGAAAAAATCATCACCAGTCAGAACAAAAAATCCGCTGTGGCCGATCTTTCAGGAAAACTGGCCCAGCGGATATTTTATGCGATGACAGATCGTTTCTGACACCGAAGGATTCCGCAGCGGTTTGTTTCTCGGCGGATTACTCCGCCATCCGGTTGATGCCGGAAGCAAGACGGGAAATCTTTCTTGCGGCGGTTCTTTTATGGATTACGCCCTTCTTTGCTGCTTTATCAATCAGGGACTGGGCCGCTATGAGCTGGCCTGCCGGGTCTTCCCCGGTTTTGGCAGCGGTAGTAACCTTTTTAACGGCATTCTTGACACGGGTTTTAACAATCCGGTTACGGAGCCGTTTTTTTTCACTCTGGGCAATACGCTTGATCGCGGACTTGTGATTTGCCAATGGTAACACTCCTTGCTGAATATCGTTGATATTGTTCGGCCAAATGGTTTTGCGAATAAAATTATAAAACTTTCTGATAACCGATCGATTCTGCATTGTCAAGATGAAAGTGTCCGAAAAAGGGTCCGGACTGTAGAATATCCGCAACATTGCAGGGGAAATATTATCTTCGCGGACAGGAATGTATGAACGAAAACCGAAAAGTGACACGGGCAGCGGGCATTATCGGGATCGGCACGCTTGCCAGCCGTATTCTGGGATTTGTGCGGGACATGATCCTTGCATGGTTTTTCGGTGCCGGCAAGCTGTCGGATGCGTTTTTTGTCGCATTCCGGATCCCCAACCTGCTGCGCCGCCTGCTGGCGGAAGGAACCCTTACCATGGCTTTTGTACCGGTTTTTGCCGAATATCTGGAAAACAAAGGCCGGAACGAAGCATTTGCAATGGCCCGGTCGGCCATCCGCATGCTTTCCGTGGTCCTTGCGATCATAACGATTTTAGGGGTTTTCGGGGCTCCCATCATAGTATACATCGTCGCCCCCGGGTTTTCCGGGGAGGCGTACGATATTACCGTCCTGCTGACCCGCATCATGTTCCCGTACATATTTTTTATCTGCCTGGTGGCCCTTGCCATGGGAATCCTCAATACCATGGGGCATTTTGCGGCTCCCGCATTTGCGCCGGTGCTGCTCAATATCGGCATCATCACCGGTGCACTGATGATTGCCCCGATGATGCGCACCCCGGTCAACGGTCTTGCTGCAGGCGTGCTCCTCGGGGGCATTCTTCAACTTGCACTACAAGTTCCCTTTTTGAAACAAAAGGGATTCCGTTTCTGGGAATACGCCCCCCTCTATCACCCGGGAATCAAAAAAATCGCCCTTCTCATGGGACCGGCCGTCTTCGGCGCGGCCGTATACCAGATCAATATTCTGGTCGGAACCATGCTGGCTTCACTGCTCCCAGAGGGGAGTGTTTCCTATCTCTATTACGCTGACAGGCTTGTCCAGTTTCCCCTGGGAATTTTTGCCATCTCCACGTCCGTCGCAATTTTGCCGAGTCTCTCCAGGCAGGCGGCGGCAAAAGACCTTGCCGCGCTTGAAAGCACTTTCTCCTTTGCCATGCGTTTCGTCTTTTTTATTACCATTCCATCGACCATCGGTCTCATTGTGCTAAAAGAGCCGATCATCGCTCTTCTTTTCGGGAGGGGGGCGTTTGACACAGCGAGCATACACATGACGGCATACGCGCTTTTATACTACGCCATTGGCCTTTGCGCATTTTCCGCCGTCCGGATCGTTGTGGCCACCTTTTATGCGCTTCAGGACACAAAAACACCGGTCAAAATGGCCACGATCTCCATCATTGCAAACATTTTTCTGGGGATCGCACTCATGGGCCCCATGAAGCACGGCGGCCTGGCACTGGCCACTTCCCTTGCCTCCATGATCAACCTGGTCCTGCTCACAAGGGCCCTGAAAAATCGAATCGGCGGACTGGCATGGAAAAATATTGTTGTTACCGCTGCCCGATCCGTGTTATGCTCCATAGCAATGGGCATAATTCTGCTTTGCATTTTAAGATCTTTTCCACCAGACTACCAGGGAGCGTCTTTATCCTTGCTTTTCTATGTCGTTTCCGCCATTATGGCAGGAACCGTCATTTATTTGGGCACTTCCCTGTTGCTGCAGAAAAACGAGATGAAAGCGGTTGCAAATATGGTGAAAAAACCATGAACAATGCACCCACAGACCGATCAAAAATCGTGGCCGCCGCGTTTTATGCGCTTTCGGTGCTGCTTGTCGTGTATGTGGGCGTCATTGTTTTCGGCGACAGCGGGTTCCTGCATTTGCAACGGATGCAGACCGAATTGGAGCAGATTACAGCGCAAAACGCATCCATAGAGGAAGAAAACAACGCACTCTACCACACCGTAAACCGCCTCAAAAACGACCCCGTATACATTGAGCACGTCATCCGGAAACAGCTCCAGATGAACGCACCGGATGAAATAATCTTCAAGTTTGAGAACAGATAGAACCCATCGCAACAATTCTAGAACCCATCGCAAAATTCGGATTTCGGTTCAAGATCGCGGCGGCGTATTATTTCAAACCGCAGACATACTCGCGTATTTCGA
The DNA here is from genome assembly GCA_011389935.1 of Desulfobacteraceae bacterium. GTDB lineage: Bacteria > Desulfobacterota > Desulfobacteria > Desulfobacterales > Desulfosalsimonadaceae > B1SED10-16. The sequence goes on along the minus strand of JAABTJ010000011.1, from coordinate 41,472 downwards.
GGATTTGAAATAAGACGCCAACAAAGATATTGGGCCGAAAGATAATGTTGAGATAGGTTCTAGCAGCAGCTTTTAACGATCGCCCGTCCCCAGCCCCGATCCAGCATTTCCCTTTTGTCCGGGGACATGGCCGGCGTCCAGGTACGATCCTTGCCCCAATGCACCCTCAATTCGGCGATGTTTTTCCAGAAGCCCGTGGCCAGGCCGGCGGCATAGGCTGCGCCCAGCACGGTGGTTTCCATATTTTTCGGACGTATCACCGGAACATTTAAAATGTCGGACTGAAACTGCATCAACAGCTCGTTTCGCGTCATGCCGCCGTCGACCTTCAGATCGTTGAGCCGAACGTTGGCATCTTTTTCCATGGCCTCGAAAATCTCCTTTGCCTGGAATGCGGTGGACTCCAGCACCGCACGGGCCAGATGCCCCCTTTTGGCATAATGCGTAAGACCGGTGATAATGCCGCTGGCATCGCTTCTCCAGTGCGGCGCAAAAAGCCCTGAAAAAGCCGGTACAAAATACACCCCGCCGTTGTCCTCCACCTCCCTTGCTTTTTCTTCTATTTCTTCCGAAGTACTTATCATTCCCAGGTTGTCCCGAATCCATTGCACCAGGGAACCGGCAATGGCAATGGATCCCTCGAGGGCATACACCGCCGGCTGATCCCCGATACGGTAGGCCGGCGTGGTTAAAAGACCGTAATTCGATACTACAGGCGTTTCCCCCGTATTGAGCAGAAGAAAGCACCCGGTTCCATAAGTATTTTTCGCATCCCCCACGTCGAAACAGGTCTGGCCGAACAAGGCCGCCTGCTGATCGCCAAGGTCTCCTGCCACGGGTACTTCCGCACCGAAAACGCCGTCTTTGTCCGTATAGCCGTAGATGTCGCTCGAGGAGCGGATCTCGGGAAGCATTCTCTGCGGAACCTGCATCCTGTCGAGCATCATGTCGTCCCATTCGAGACGATGGATATTCATCAGCATGGTGCGCCCGGCGTTTGTCACATCGGTAATAAAAACCCCTTTGCCGGGCCCGCCGGTCAGCCACCAGATCAGCCAGGTATCCATGTTGCCGAAAACCGCATCCCCGGATTTTACGTCGGCTTTCAGGCCGTCCACGTGATCGATTATCCACTTGATTTTCGGCCCTGAAAAATACGTGGACAAGGGAAGCCCCACCCTGTCCCGAAAACACCACATGTCATCGTTTTCGGCGAGCTCCCGGCATATATCACCGGTGCGCGTATCCTGCCAGACAATGGCATTATAATAAGGCACACCGGTTTTCCGATTCCAGACTACCGTTGTTTCCCGCTGGTTCGTAATCCCGATGGCCGAGAGATCCTGCGCCTTTATCCCGGAGGTCGAAAGCGTATTGGAAATGACATCGTAGGTCCTGTCCCGGATTTCCATGGGATCATGCTCCACCCGTCCCGGATGCGGATAAATCTGCCGGTGTTCGAGCTGGTTCATGGCCACCATATTCGCCTTCCGGTCGAACACAAAAAACCGCGTACTGGTTGTTCCCTGGTCAATTGCCCCGATATACGGCCTGTCTCCGTTCATGTCGCACTCTCCTGGCTGCTGGTTTTGGTGAGACGTCCATTTTTATGGCATTTTTTTACCGATCACCGGTCAAAAAAACAACTGTTTTTTTGACTATAGTCCTATTTTTATGTAGATTTTATTGGTAATTTTTAAAATTTTAATATAAAAATAAGCAGTAAAAAAAGAAGATAGGTTTCCGCAACAAGAGTAAAACGGATCCGATAGAATCAATACAAGCCATCTCAAAATTTTTTTTTGGGATGGCTTGTAAAAATAAAGGTGATAAGATTTTTTGTACGCCGATAGTACGTTATGGACTCGTAAAAAGTCGATTTTGGACGGCCTTGTAAAAAGTTCAAGATCAAGGCGCGTACAATCTTTGAAGAATTGAGCGTACTTAGCCGTACGTGAGATTCTTCAAAGATTGTACGCAACGCAGATATTGGACTTTTTACAAGGCCGTCAGTACGTGTTTTTATGAATAAGGGAGAGAATAGGCATGAAAATCAGACTGCAGCTTGCGGACAACCAGACCGTTGTGCGACAGGGGATTTGCCACTTGTTGTCCAAGGAAAAAGATATTGACGTGGTCGCGGAAACATCCGACGGGATGGAAACCGTTGAGACCGTGAAAAAAATAAAGCCCGATATCGTGCTTTTGGAACCCGCCATGCCAAAAATGGCCGGCGTCGACCTGGTTCGGATGGTCAAGGAAGCAAACAGCGAAACCGAAGTGGTGGTGTTGACAACGCCCCAGAAAAAGGCGCATGTGCGCGATGCGCTGCAGGTAGGCGCCCTCGGGTACGTCCTGAAAACGAGCGCCTTTGCCGAGGTGCTGGCGGCGATCCGCGCCGCCTACCATAAAGGGTACTATTTGAGCCCCGAAATCAGCGCCGACATCATTGATACGTTTGTCAAAAAACGCGGCGTTGAATCGGAAACAACCGGCTACGGAAAAATTTCCAAACGGGAAAGGCAGGTCTTCCGGTTGATCGCAGAAGGCGCCACAACCGACGAAATAGCCGAAGAATTGAGCATCAGCCCCAAGACGGTGGCCAAACACCGGATGAACATAATGGAGAAAATGGCGCTGAAAAATGTCGCTTCCCTTGTACGCTACGCCGTAAAGATCGGCGTGATCGATCCATATTAAACCGGTGTGAACGCAGGGGGAAGGATGCGGCGCAAGTGCCCTCCGTTTATTCGCCCAAAAAGGCCCGCACGCACGAAACAATCCGTTCTCCCTGTTCCGGTTCGAACCATTGTATTTCCGGATCTTTGCGAAACCACGTCAACTGCCGCTTGGCATATTGCCGGGTATCCCGTTTCAGCGTGGCGATGGTCGCGTCCCAGTCGGCCTCTCCCGTGATAAATGCGGCCATGTGCCGGTAGCCAAGCGCCTGCATGGGACGGAGGCTTTCGTGATATCCAGTGGTCAAAAGCTGTTTGACCTCATCCTGCAGTCCCTGTCGGACCATCTCTTCCACCCGTTGATCAATACGCGCATAAAGCGCCTGCCGGTCCATGTAAAGGCCGATTTTCAAAACAGTGTACGGTGCGTCGGAAAACCCGTGCCTGCGCCTGTATTCGCTCATGGGCATCCCGCTTGCCTCGTAAACCTCAAGGGCGCGGACAATCCGGTAGGTATCGTTCGGGTGGATTCTTCCCACTGCCTCAGGATCGCAGGCCTCAAGGCGCCGGTACAGCGGCTCCCCCCCAAAAAGCGCCGCCTCTTCCCTCAACCGGTGGCGGACCGTCTCATCTTCCGGTACGGCATCGCAAAGCCCGTAGAGAAGAGCCTTAATGTAAAAGCCGGTGCCCCCCGCTATCACCGGAATGCGGCGGCGTGCCAGAATGGCATCGACCGCCGCCCTGGATTCCCTGGTGAAACGGGCGGCATCATAAGGTTCATCGGGGTCGGCGATATCGATCATGTGATGCCTGATGCGCCGCTTTTCTTCGGCAGTCGGCTTGGCCGTGCCGATGTCCATGTACCTGTAAATCTGCATTGAATCGGCGCCCACAATTTCACCGCCGATCCGTTCGGCAGCGTCGATGGCAACGGACGTTTTGCCGATCGCCGTGGGCCCGCAGATCAGGATGATTTTCGGCTTGTCGTTGACATCGCATTCCACTGTCAGCAATTTCCTCCATACCGCCTGCCGCTCTAAAACAGACACGTTTCAGAACCCTATTGCTCCCGGGCCCTTTAAACCTGGTAACCTGCGAAAACCCGGCCTTTCCCGCCGCTGACCCAAAGACTGGCCGCTTAAAATTATATTGACATCACATTATTAAATGGATATCAAGATAATTTGACTAAAAAATTTCGTTCGTATGCGGACTATACGTATATGCCTATGCAAATCCCATGCAAACCATTGACAGGAGTACAAGCATGACACAAAATAAAATCGGTTCGGTAATGGTTGTCGGCGGCGGTATCGCCGGGATGCAATCGGCCCTTGATCTGGCGGATGCCGGATATTATGTCTACCTTGTTGAAAAAGGACCGTCCATAGGCGGCGTCATGGCGCAGCTGGACAAAACCTTCCCCACCAACGACTGTGCCATGTGAATTATCTCGCCGAAACTGGTCGAGGTCGGCCGGCACTTGAACATAGAGATCATCACCCTGGCGGAAATTCAGGATATCAGCGGGGAGGCCGGAAATTTTTCCGTGGACGTCCTCAAGCACCCCAGATACATTGATGAAGACAAGTGTATCGCCTGCGGGGTGTGCGCTGAAAAATGCCCGAAAAAAATTACCGACACCTACAATGCGGGGCTTTCAAAACGCAAAGCCGCCTATGTGGAATACCCCCAGGCGGTTCCGCTGAAGTACGTGATCGATCAGGACAATTGTATATACCTGCAAAAAGGCAAATGCGGGGTCTGCAAGAAAAAATGCCCCGTGGATGCCGTTGATTTCGATCAGAAACCCGAAAACAGGACCGTCAATGTAGGTTCGGTGATCCTGGCCCCGGGTTTCGAACCATTTTCACCGGAATCTTTTGAAAACTACCAGTATGCCAAGCATCCGAACGTGATCACATCCCTTGAGTTCGAACGGCTTTTATCGGCGTCCGGCCCGACCCAGGGGCATGTAACACGCCCCTCCGACAATGAGGAGCCCAAAAAAATCGCCTGGTTCCAGTGTGTGGGATCGCGGGATATGAACCGGTGCGACAACGCCTACTGTTCCTCGGTTTGCTGCATGTACGCAATCAAGGAAGCGGTCATTGCCAAGGAGCATGCAGGCGATGATCTGGATTGCGCAATTTTCTTCATGGACATGCGCACCCACGGCAAGGACTTCGAACGGTTTTATGACAACGCCAGAGAAAAAAGCGGCGTACGGTTTATCCGGAGCCGCGTCCATACCGTTACCCCGGTGCCCGGGTCCGATGACCTTGAACTCCGCTTCGTGACCGAGGACGGCACGCTCAAAACGGAAGTGTTCGACATGATCGTTCTCTCCGTGGGCATGCAGACGCCGAAGGCCCTGGTCGACCTGTCCAAAAAACTGGGGATCTCCCTATCGGCCGGAAACTTTGCCGATACGGAGACGTTCTCCCCGGTGGCCACATCACGGCCCGGGATCTTCGTTTCCGGCGCCTTTCAGGGGCCCAAGGACATCCCCCAGGCAGTGGTCGATTCCAGCGCCGCATCCGCTGCCGCAGCGGAGCTGCTGGCGGATGTACGAAACACCTGCACAAAGGAAAAGGAAATCGTCCCCGAGGTGAATGTCCTGGGAGACCGCCCCAAAATCGGCGTCCTCATATGCCAGTGCGGGACCAATATTGCCGGCGTCGTTGACGTGCCAAAGGTCGTGGACTACGCCGCCACCCTCCCCTACGTGGAGCTGGCGACGGACAAACTGTTCGCCTGTTCCCAGGACGCCCAGGACAACATGGTCGAACTGATAAAGGAAAAGGGGCTGAACCGGATTGTTATCGCGGCCTGTACGCCGAAAACCCATGAGCCGCTGTTTCAGGACACCCTCACAGCCGCGGGATTGAACAAGTATCTTTTTGAAATGACCAATATCCGCAACCAGGATTCATGGGTTCATAAAAACAACCCGGAAATGGCCACGGAAAAAGCCAAGGACCTCGTCCGAATGGCGGTTTCCAAGGTTGCCCTGCAGGAACCGCTGAAAGAAGTGCAATTGCCGGTCAACCAGACGGCAATGGTCGTCGGCGGAGGTATTGCGGGTATGGCCGCTGCAAAAAGCCTCTCGGAACAGGGATATGAAACACATCTCGTGGAAAAAGGCAACTGCCTGGGCGGGCAGGCCCGCCAGCTGTTCATGACGGCCAAGGGGGAATCCATCCAAAAGAAGCTGGCCGAAATGATCACTGCCGTGGAAGCGGACAAACGCATCCACCTGCACCTCGACACGGAGCTGTCGCACGTGGACGGATTCGTGGGCAATTTCGAGACCACCCTCTCTTCCAACGGAAACGAGACCACTCTTGAACACGGCGTGGCTGTGCTTGCAACCGGGGCCTCCCCCCATAAAACGTCCGAATACGGATATGGAACGGACGAGCGGATCATTACCAGCCTGGATCTCGATAAAAAGCTGATGGATGATGATCCCTCCCTTACAACATTAAACGGCGCGGTTTTCATTCAATGCGTCGGGTCAAGGGAGCCGGAGCGGATGTACTGTTCGCGGATCTGCTGTACCCATTCCATTGAAAACGCGATCCAGCTCAAGGAGAAAAATCCGGATATGAACGTCTACATCCTCTACAGGGATATCCGGACATACGGCGAGAAGGAACTGCTCTACAAAAAGGCGCGCCAACTGGGCGTCATTTTCATTCGCTACAGCCTGGAGAACAAACCGGTGGTAAAGGCGGACAAGGACCAGCTCACGGTACACGTGATGGATCATATCCTGAATATGCCGCTGGAACTGAACGTAGACATGGTGACGCTGGCCACGGCCATTATCCCAAACACGGATGAAAAATTGTCCAATTTTTTCAAGGTCGCCACCAATGCGGACGGTTTTTTTATAGAAAAACATGCCAAGCTCGGGCCCTCCGAATTTTCAACGGACGGCGTGTACCTTTGCGGGCTTGCGCATTATCCGAAGCCCATCGATGAATCCATTGCCCAGGCAAAAGCGGCTGTTGCCAGGGCGGTAACCCTGCTGGCAAAACAAACCATTTTCTCCAGTGGAACCGTTGCGATGGTCGATCCGATGCTGTGCGCCGCCTGCGGCGTATGCGTCAGTATCTGCCCGTATTCTGCGCCGAAATTTACCGAGGAAGGTCGTTTTGAAGGAAAAGCAGAAGTCAACCCGGCGCTGTGCAAAGGATGCGGCCTCTGCGTTGCCTCCTGCCGCTCCGGTGCCATTCATCTCAAGGGTTTTGATACCGACCAGATCCTTACGCAGATATTTGAAATGGATGAAGCCGTATAATAGAAAAAACAGCCTGCCTGTAAATATCCTGCCAGATCGGCAGGGGGTTCCTGCCAGATCGGCAGGGGGTTTCCCGGCAGGGCTCAACCCGATTACAAGATACGTGCCACATGGACTGGACAAGCGGACAAGGAGTACGATAAATGGCCACAAAAGAACCGAAAATCATCAGCTTTCTTTGTAACTGGTGCAGTTACGGAGCCGCCGACCTCGCCGGGGTCAGCCGCATGGAATACCCCGCCAATATCCGGGTCATCCGGATTCCCTGCACGGGGCGAATGAGCGTCAAGTTCGTCCTGGCGGCCCTGCGCCAGGGAGCCGACGCTGTCTGGGTATCCGGCTGACATCCCGGTGAATGCCATTACCTGGAAGGTAATTATTATGCACGCAGAAAATTCACCCTTATGAAAAACCTCCTGGAACACATGGGCATCGACCCGGGCAGGCTGCACTTTTCATGGATTTCTTCGGCTGAATCCACGAAATTTGTAGAAGTGGCGAAAAATGTCACCGAAGAGGTTATGGCCCTGCAGTCGAAGGAAAAGAAATACATGAAAACAAAACCGAAGGTTGCATAAGATGACATCGTATACGGATAAGATCAGGGAAATCTCGAAGCGCCTGCTGAAGGAAGGCAAGGTCGATATGGTTATCGGGTTTACCAAAGGGAGCGTCCCGATGATGAATCAACCCATGTTTGCCCGAAACCAGAACGATGTGGACGGTTTTGCGTGGGACGGCAACTGCGGGATCAATCTTGCCAATTACGTCACCGGCCGCAGTGAAAAAATCGGCATTGTTGCCAAAGGTTGCGATTCAAGGAATCTTGCGGTCCATATCGTTGAGAACAAGATCAAACGCGATCAGCTCTATATCATCGGCGTCCCATGCACCGGCATGGTGGACCGGCATAAGCTCACGGCCAGCGTTGGCGGTGAAATCGAGGCCATCGAAGAAGATGCGGCCGGAAAAACCGTTACCATCTCCGGAAATGATTTTTCCGAAACCGTTGACCGGGTGGATGTCCTCCAGGAAAACTGCGCGCTGTGCATGCACCGGAACCCCGTTATTTACGACGAACTTATCGCCGAGGAGGTTCCCGAGCAGACCGAAGAAAGTGTGGACCGCTACGAAGCGGTCCGCAAAGTAGAGGAAATGAGCCCCGAGGAAAAATGGGCCTATTTCGACGATCTGTTTTCCGACTGTATCCGGTGCTATGCATGCAGGAACGCCTGCCCGCTTTGCTACTGCCCCACCTGCTTTGTGGATGAATCAAAGCCCCAGTGGGTTGGCAAGAGCATCGACCCCTCGGACATCCGGATATTTCATTTCCTGCGGGCATACCACTGCGCCGGCCGCTGCACCGATTGCGGCGCATGCGTCCGAAGCTGCCCCATGGGAATCAATGTGCGGGCGCTGACAAAAAAGCTTGAAAAAGACTCCCTGGAATATTTCGGATGGGAAGCCGGCCTGACCACGGAGCAGAGGCCCCCGCTTGATACCTATAAGCCGGACGATCCGGAACAGTTTATCAAGTAGTTTGGTTGACAGGCGCATGAATATCATTCAGTGACAAGGGCATATACCATGAAAGTCATACAGATAGACAAATCCGAACTGGATGCCGGTCTGGAAAAACTGGAAAGCGAATTCCGGCTCATCGGTCCTGTGAAAGAAAAAGACTATCACCTGTTTACAACGCTAACCCCCGGACAGAAGCCCGATCTTGAGTATATCAACACCCGGCTTTCCGCCCGGTCGATTCTTTATCCCCAGTCCGAGGTCATGTTTGAGTTTTCGCTGGATAAGAACGACGAGAACTATGCGGTGCTGAAGGAACCGCAAAAAGACCGGCAGCCGACGGCGGTTATCGGCATACGCCCCTGCGATGCCGACGCATACGAGGTTGTCCGGCGGAATTTCGACACCCCGGAGTACAAGGACCCGTACTGGCTTAAGAATTATGAGTCCACAACGCTCGTAGGGCTGGCATGCAGCAAGCCCTGCCCGACCTGCTTCTGTACCAGCGCCGTATCCGGACCCTTTTCAGAAAAAAACGTAGACATCCTGCTGGTTGACAACGGCGATCACTACCTGGCGCGGCTGGTAACGGAAAAAGGGGAAAAACTGGCAGAATCCGCCGGGTGGAACCGCCCTGCGGAAAATGCCGACGAAACCATCGAAAAAATGAAGCTGGATGCGGAATCGAAGATCAAATCCGAGGTGGCCACCGACAACCTGGCGAGCCAGGCATTGATCGATCTGTATGAAGCGGAAGCCGCAATATGGGAACCCGAGGCGTTCGCGTGCATCAATTGCGGCACGTGCACCCATGCCTGCCCGACCTGCTGGTGCTTTGACGTGCAGGACGAAACATACGGCAAGGCCGGCTTTCGAATGAGAAACTGGGACAGCTGCATGTACCCGCTCTTTACCGTGCATGCATCCGGCCACAACCCGCGGGGGACAAAAATCGCAAGGATCCGCCAGCGCTTCATGCACAAGCTCAAATATTACGTGGACAAGTATGAAAAAGGGATACAGTGCACCGGCTGCGGCCGCTGCGTCCGCCTGTGCCCGGTCAACATTGACATCCGAAGGATTTGCAACAAGATGAACAGCTATGATCCCGAGACATGTAGCTGCGCAGTCACGTCGTGATAGGATAAAGGGGGATATTGTGCACAATCCGTATTTACCATACCCGGTTCGAATCGATGACATTACGGTCGAAACCGAAGATAAAAGTCTGAAAACATTTACGTTCGTTTTTTTACATCCCGAGGACGAAGAAAAATTCGCGTACCGGGCCGGGCAGTTTGCCGAACTTTCAATCGCCGGCTTGGGTGAAATCCCCATCGGCATCGCTTCTTCTCCGACGGAAAAAGGGTTTGTCAAATTCACCGTTTTTAAGACCGGTAAGGTGACATCCTATCTTCATGCCATGAAAGAAGGGGATGTCATGGGCGTGCGCGGCCCCATGGGCAATTCTTATCCATGGGAGCTGCTCGAGGGGAAAAACGTCGTCATCATCGGTGGCGGGTTTGCGTTTACAACGCTCCGGTCCTCCATCGTTCATATGCTTCACCCGGATAACCGCTCAAAGTTCAAGGACATCCATGTCATCTATGGCGCCCGGTCACCGGGCATGCTCCTGTACAAGGAGGAGCTCATGGCGTGGGCCGATCGTGATGACATCCATATGCACATCACCGTCGACGGTACGGATGATCCGGATTGGAAGTACCACAAGGGTTTTGTTCCGGCAATCACGGAGCAGGAGGCTCCGCCGGGCAATGCGGACACATACGCCATCGTTTGCGGGCCGCCCGTTATGATCAAATTTACACAGCCGGTTCTCGACAAGCTCGGCTACGGGCACGACCAGATCATCATGTCCCTGGAGAACCGTATGAAATGCGGCATCGGCATATGCGGCCACTGCAATATCGGCAAGGAGCTGGTATGCAAGGACGGGCCAGTCTTTACCCTGGAGCAGCTGAACAAAACGCCAAAAGAATACTGATACGGTCATATGCTTTATTTTAATATTGACATTTCAGGGCGTGTCGATTAAATTACGCAATTTACAGGTTACGTACGTCAGCATCCCGGACAAAAAATATTATTATCGGGCAGTATAGGAAAAAAACAAATTAAAGGAGGATACTTACATGCCAACAGTGGAATTTGAAGGAAACACCTTTGCTATCGACGAAGACGGGTTCATCGATTCTTTTGAAAACTGGAACAAGGACTGGGTTCAGTATGTAAAGCAGCAGGAAGGGATTGATGAACTCTCCGAAGAACACTGGCAGGTAATCGACGTTCTTCAGGACTATTACAAGAAAAACGGAATCGCGCCCATGGTACGCGTCCTTTCAAAGCTTACCGGGTACAAGCTGAAACATATTTATGAACTGTTTCCCTCCGGCCCGGGCAAAGGCGCATGTAAAATGGCCGGTCTTCCGAAACCCACCGGATGCGTGTAATACCGCCTTCACGCCGACTCCGGGCGTACTTGTGTTTTATTGAAAGAGCCCTGCCTTGACAGCAGGGCTCTTTTCTTTTTCAGGGGGATGGATGAAAACGGAAACAATCCGGGTCAAAACCAACCAAAAAATTGAAATGGTCGATATAACGCCCGACATTGCGCATAAAATCAAATCATCGGGCTATAAAAGCGGCGTGGTCATGGCCTACGTACCGCACACCACATCCGCCATAACCATCAACGAGGGGGCGGATCCCGACGTTAAACGCGACATGCTCATGATCCTGAACCAGATGGTGCCCTTAAAGGCCGGATACCGCCACGCAGAAGGCAATTCGGCCGCACATATAAAGGCCTCGCTGGTGGGCCAATCCGTTTTGTTCGGCGTCGACGACGGCAAGCTGGTATTGGGTACATGGCAGTCCATTTTTTTCTGCGAGTTTGACGGCCCGAGAGTACGGCGAGTGGATATCCATTATCTTTCAAGCAGCGGATAAAACCATCATGTCTTCCATCGATGATACCGACCGGCGAATCCTAAATCGCATCCAGTCCGATTTTCCCATTACGGAAAGCCCTTTTGCAGCGATCGGTGACGAACTGGGGCTTTCCGAAAATGAAGTGATTGCGCGGGTTCGCAGGCTCAGGAAAAACGGCATCATACGACGTATCGGCGGAAATTTTTCGCCGGAAAAACTGGGGTACGTAAGCACGTTGTGCGCAGGCCGGGTGCCGCCGGAAAAGCTGGAGCACTTTGCCGAAGTGGTCAATTCCTATCCCGGTGTTACGCACAATTATCTGCGGGCCAATACCTTCAATGTCTGGTTCACGTTCATCGCGCCGTCCAGGGAATCCATAACGGAATCCCTGGCTGAAATATCCGAAAAAACCGGCATCAGCGACATACTCAATCTCCCGGCGACGGATGTATATAAGATACGGGCGCATTTCAATCTTTGACGGCTTCGTAAACGTTCAATATCTGCGTTGCGCACAATTTTTGAAGAATCTCACGTACGGCTAAGTACTATCAATTCTTCAAAAATTGCACGCGCCTTGATCTTGATCATTTACAAAGCCGTCTAAAAACGACTTTTTACGAGTCCATCAATCGGTAGAGAGGATCGTTTAGCGCCACATACAGTTCGGGTTCCCGTCGTCTGCGGTTGGCGATCCTGCCCACTGCAAATCAGCGATTACACCCGCCCCCCACTTGAAATTCTAACCGGTTGGATCAGTGATGAATACAGACATACGCGTTGCCGCCGTAATGTGCAGATGCCTTGTGGGGCATGCAGAAGAAAATCTGAAGAGAATGGCGGCATGGACAACGACGGCGGCAAAAGAAAAGGCCGATATTGTCTGCTTTCCGGAGCTGTGCATCACCGGCTACCATGTCCGCGAAGAAATGGTCAATGCCGCGCTTCCCATGAACGCTCCCGAAGTGGAAGCGGTAGTACAAATGGCTGGCGAACACGAGGTTGCCATTGTTGCCGGTCTCGCGGAAAAGGGGAAGGATGGTCGCACATATGCCACCGCGTTTGCATGCGACAGCAGCGGCATACGCTCCACGTACCGAAAGGTCCACCTTGCCCCGCCGGAAAAAACAATCTTTGCTGCTGCCGATGCAATCGGCCCGCTTTTTACGGTAAAGGGCTTTACCTTCGGCATCCAGCTTTGCTACGATGCCCATTTCCCCGCGCTTGCTACCCACATGACGGCCCATGGCGCCGATGCGATTTTCATCCCCCACGCGTCACCGGGAACGTCCGCAACGGAGAAAAAAACGTCATGGATGCGCCATCTCCCGGCACGGGCATATGACAACAGCATATTCGTCATTGCGGTAAACCCGGCAGGCGATAACGGCCTTGGCCTTCATTTCCCCGGATGCGCGATTGTCCTTTCCCCGGAAGGGAAACTCATGGAAAGCCATTGCGGAAAAAAGGAAGCCATGATCGTCGCCGATCTTACGCGGGAAATGATAGACGGCGTGAGAAACCACCGGATGCGGTATTTTTTCCCCAACCGGCGCCCCGATCTCTACAGGTAGCGCAATCACCTTGATTTCGGGTCAAATTCGGGGTCAAAGGGGATCGTTTCTTCTTATTTTTACGCCGTACCGGTCTTGCAGCACCCTTTCCAGGGGAAGCCCGAATACAAGGTCCAGCATCCCTTTTTCCAGGCCCGCCTTTTCAACGGTCAAATCCCTGACGGCCCGGTCATAGGAGATCCGTTCCGAAAGCTGCCGGCTTGCAGAGAAAACCCCTCCCCTGCGCTGTTCGATAAGCCGGTTGATTTTTCCAAAGCCGCATTCCGATTCATGGGCTTCGATGATTTCCCACAACCAGCCGACATCCCCGAAAAGGTCTTTCCGGCACAGGCGGTTTTTGCCGTAGATGCCGACGATGGCCGTTGTGTCCCGGCACTGCATGGCACGGCACTCCGACGGGCGATTGTCATATATTCCGCAGGCGTTTTCAGAATCCCTGAAAAACATGCAGGCAGCCGAGGCAGGGACCGAGCGGATTTTGATGATTTCCGTATCGGTATAAATCAACCCGCCGTTTATATTATCCCTGACCCGTTCCCCGGCACGGATGGTGTAGAGGTCTGCCGGTGGTATACACTTTTCGGAGACAAGCCGGGCATCGGCATCATGGAGTGCCGGTCCCCCTTTTCTGCAGCAGGTACCACACCGCCGGCATTCAAATTGACTTTGATCCGTATGGGAATCCTTCATATCCATTGATTCTCTCAGGGGCAGCGTCGATATTTTCTCGGCAACGGTAAAAAAGGCCGCCCCGTTGATCTGCCCGGGGCGGCCTTTTTTCGGATGCGTGAATCCTGAAGGTTATTTATCTTCCTTTTCTTCCTCGCAGATGGATTTGGGATCCGCCTTCAGCCGCAGCACTTCGTAGCGGGCCTTGATTTCTTCTTCGATCTGCGCACGCAGCTTTTTGGATTCTTCCGGGTTGGTTTTTTCAAGGCTGGCAAACCGGTTTTCATTGGACAAAAATTCCTGGATCGTGCCGTCCGGCACCTTGGATTCCAGGACAAACGGGTTTTTCCCTTCTTTTTCAAGAAGCGGATTAAACCGGTAGAGCGGCCAGTACCCCGATTCCACGGCCTTTTTCATCTCGTCCTGGCTCTTGCCCATGCCGGTCCGAAGCCCCTGGTTGATACAGGGCGCGTAACAGATGATCAGGGAGGGGCCCGGATAGCTTTCCGCCTCTGTAAACGCCTTCATCAACTGCTGCTTGTTGGCGCCCATGGAAACCGATGCCACGTATACGTAGCCATACGTCATGGCGATCCGGCCGAGATCCTTCTTGGTGATTTTTTTACCCGATGCAGCAAACTTGGCCACGGCACCGGTCGGCGTAGCCTTGGAAGACTGCCCGCCGGTGTTGGAGTAAACCTCGGTATCCATTACCAGCAGGTTGATATCCTCCCCCGAGGCAATGACATGGTCGAGTCCGCCATAGCCGATGTCATAGGCCCAGCCGTCCCCGCCGAATGCCCATACGGATTTCTTAACGAACATATCCGCCATGTCGTAAATGGATTCCAGCAGGGGGTCAAGCTCTACGGCTGCAAGCAGCATCTCCATTTTCTGGCCGTGGGTCCTGGAGAGCCCGGCATCGTTCATGTTGTCCAGCCAGTCTTTCATGACCTTTTTCAGCCCGTCGTCGATATCTTTCTGCAGGGCCTCGGAAACCATATCCGCAAGCTTCTTTCTGCGCTGCACGTAGGCAAGCATCATGCCGTAGCCGAATTCGGCCGTATCCTCAAAGAGCGAATTGCCCCATGCCGGACCATAGCCGTTTTCGTCCTGGCAGTATGGCACGGTGGGCGCCGATGCGCCCCATATGGACGAACAGCCGGTCGCGTTGGCAATGACCATCCGGTCGCCGTAGAGCTGCGTCAGCAGCTTCACGTAAGGCGTCTCGCCGCAGCCGGCGCACGCGCCAGAGAACTCCATCAACGGCGTGCAGAACTGGCTCCCCTTGACGGTCGTCGCTTTTACCAGTTCGCTGCGGTTTGGCAGGGTTTCATAAAACTCCCTGTTGGTTTCCTGCTCCTCGGCCTGCGTTTCAAGCGGCTTCATGACAAGAGCGGTTTTCTTTGCCGGGCATATGTCGGCGCAGTTGCCGCAGCCCTGGCAATCAAGCGCATATACCTGGATACGGAACTTGTACTCTTTCAGCTCCTTGCCCACGGCATCGATGGTTGGAAAGGAATCCGGCGCATCCGACAGCTCTTCTTCGGTGATCAGGGCGGGGCGTATCGCCGCGTGGGGGCATACAAAAGCGCACTGGTTGCACTGGATGCAGTTTTCCGGAATCCACTCGGGAACGGTAATCGCCACGCCCCGCTTCTCATAGCGGCTGGTGCCGACCGGAAAAATGCCGTCCGGCTCAAACGCGCTGACCGGAAGCAAATCCCCTTTCTGCCTGTTCATGGGCTCCATGACATCCTTGACGAAATCGGGGACGTCCTTGTCCGCTGCCGCTTCCCGGCCGGCGTCTTTCCAGGATTCGGGATACTGGATTTCCTCCAGGCTGGCCAGCGTCTGGTCCACGGCGTCCAGGTTCATCTGAACGACCTTGTCCCCCTTTTTGCCGTATGTCTTGTGGATATCCTTTTTCAGGTAGTCCACCGCCTCTTCAAAGGGGAGTACATTGGCGAGCTTGAAAAACGCGGTCTGCATGATCATGTTGATCCGCCCGCCCAAGCCAACCGCACCGGCGATCTTGACAGCATCGATATTGTAGAATTTCAGATTTTTCCCGGCAATGGTCCGCCGCATGTCCGCGGGCAGCTCGGTTTCCATGTCCGCGAGGGACCACGGGGAATTCATCAGGAACGTCCCATTATCCTTGATGCCTTCCAGAATGTCGTAGAGCCAGACGTAATTGGGTTTATGGCATGCGATAAAATCCGCCATGTGAACCCGGTAGGTGGACTGTATCGGATGCTCGGAAAACCGCAGGTGGGAGACGGTTACCCCGCCGGATTTCTTTGCGTCGTAGGCAAAATACGCCTGGGGGTACAGTTCGGTGTGATCCCCGATGATCTTGATCGCGCTCTTGTTCGCCCCGACGGTGCCGTCCGAACCAAACCCCCAGAACTTGCACTGAATGGTGCCCTCACGTGTGGTATCGAGCTCTTCGGCAACGTCAAGGGAGGTATAGGTGACGTCGTCCTTGATGCCCACAGTAAAGTGGTGCTTGGGGGAAATGGCCTTCATGTTGTCAAAAACCGCCTTTGCCATTCCCGGAGTAAATTCTTTGGAACCCAGGCCATAGCGGCCTGCCGTGATGTCGGGTATCTCCCCGTATTCCACAAATGCGGCACAGACATCCAGGTACAGGGGATCGCCGATGGCGCCGGGTTCCTTGGTACGGTCCAGCACGGTCAATTGTTCGGCGGTGCGCGGCAAGGCCCCCAGAAAATGTTCGATGGAAAAAGGCCGGTAGAGGCGTACCTTGAGCAGTCCGACCCGCTCCCCCTTCTTGTTGAGATGGTTGACGACTTCCTCGATGGTTTCCGTGGACGATCCCATGGAAATAATGACCCTTTCCGCATCGGGATGCCCAACATAATCAAAAAGTTTGTATTTGCGGCCTGTAAGCCTTCCGACCGTTTCCATGTTTTCCATGACGATGTCCGGAATGGCAAGGTAATAGGTATTTGCCGCTTCCCTGTTCTGGAAATAGATATCCGGATTCTGGGCCGTCCCGCGGACATGCGGATGTTCAGGGTTCATGGACCGCTCCCGGAAATCGCGGATGGCGTCATGATTGACCACAGAGGCGATATCGTCGTAATCGATAACATGGATGCGCTGAATTTCCGAGGAGGTCCGGAACCCGTCGAAAAAATGGATAAACGGGAGGCTGCCGTCGATTGCGGAAAGGTGGGCAACAAGGGCAAGATCCATGGCTTCCTGCACGGAACCGGACGCGAGCAGGTTGAACCCGGTCTGGCGCACCGCCATGACGTCGCTGTGGTCCCCGAAAATGGACAGGGCGTGCGCCGCAAGGGCCCTTGCGGAAACATGAAACACCCCCGGCAGCAGTTCCCCGGAAATCTTGTACATGTTGGGGATCATCAGTAAAAGCCCCTGGGACGCCGTAAATGTGGATGTCAGTGCACCCGCGGACAGGGCGCCGTGAACCGAGCCGGCCGCTCCGGCTTCAGACTGCATCTCCCGAATGCTCAGGGTTTGCCCGAAAATGTTTTTGCGCCCCGCCGCGGCCCACTCGTCGGCGGTCTCCCCCATGGATGTGGACGGGGTAATCGGGTAAATCGCCGCCACGTCGCTCAGTGCATAGGCCACGTGGACTGCGGCAGTATTGCCGTCAATTGTCTGCATTTTTTTTGCCATGACAGATAACTCCATTTGTTGATTGTAAAAATTGTAAAAACGAGTAAAAAATATTCTGAAACCAGGCGGACGCCCCCCCTTACTCCGGGGTATCAAAAAAGCGTATCCTGTTTGCAAAGCTGAGACCAACCGGCGAGCGTTGGAATCCGGGCGCCGGGAGGGGCTTGTTTCCTGTCTGAAAAAGCGTCCTTCGGCCACCCTTTACGCAAGTCGAAGCTTATTATTATACCCCCGTTAAAAATCGTTGTAAAGAAAATTTACAAACGGTCTTTCCCCCGAGGTATTTTTCAGGGGGTCGACCGGATCTGCTCCCTGCCTTCTTTCAGTGCGTTCGCAAGCGCCACAAACTCTGAAACCGTAAGCGTTTCAGCGCGCCGGCCCGGATTGATAGAGGTTTTTTCCCACAGGCATGCGGCCGTCCGGTCGTCAAGTCCGAGGCCGCCGCTTCCGAGGGCGTTTTTCAAGGTTTTTCGGCGCTTACCGAAAGCCGCCTTGACTACGGCCGCAAACAGGGCTTCATCCGCAGCCGGCGGGGCGACCCCATCTTCAAAGCGGATCTCGATGACCTCCGAGTCGACTTTCGGGCGGGGATAAA
This sequence comes from Desulfobacteraceae bacterium, assembly GCA_011389935.1. Taxonomy (GTDB): domain Bacteria; phylum Desulfobacterota; class Desulfobacteria; order Desulfobacterales; family Desulfosalsimonadaceae; genus B1SED10-16. Next base: position 23,502 of record JAABTJ010000011.1, on the reverse strand, counting down.
ATTGGCGCGCATCCACCCGGGCAATTCGTTTCACCCGGCTGCAACACTGTACCATGACGGACAAACGGCCATAATCCCCGCTTCCAGGGGGGGCTGCAATCCTTTGGGCCATTTCTTTTTGAAACATGAAAACAGCCCGGTCGATCCATTGCCGGTGTTCAACAGCCCAGACGACGATCTGTGACGAAATATTGTAGGGAAGATTGCCGAATAATATCAGCCTGGCTTCCTCTGCCTCCGCGATTTTCGGAAGGTCAATATCAAAAATATTCCGGTTGATCAGTATGGTATTGCCGATTTCCTTTTCCGCGAGCAAATCTGAAAGGATTTTGATCAGGTCCCGGTCTTTTTCCACGGCGTACAGGGTTTTTGCACAACGTGCCAAAGGGATGCTCAGTGCCCCCAGCCCGGCACCGATCTCCATTGCCGCATCCTCGCCTGAAACGCCGGCACGGCGAACGATCATTTCCGCAGTGGAAGGGTCCACGAGGAAATTCTGGCCCATATGTTTTTTGGGAAAAAGCTTTTTCGCTGCAAGAAGACGGCTGGGAGACGTCAATGGCCCCATTCCTTTTGGTATATATCTGACAATCTCGTAAAAAAAGTAATTAAAATTCTCATGTATAGACTAATCTATTTTCTCAAACACTTGACTTTTCAATTCAAATTATCTATCTGTCTGTTCATACGGCCGCATCCGATGAATCCATCGTTTGCCTTCAGCGATTTACATCGATACTGCATTGTTTGTCCAGGGAGGACGCATGGCGAACCGGAAAAAGCAGCTGCAAAGCTTTGATTCCGTGATCAGGCATTTTCTCAGGCAATATAATTTTGCCACCAAGCAGGACATCGACCGCCTGATGCAAAAAATCGAAAACCTTGAACGGCATTTGACCGCCGGGCATCCGGCGGGGAAAAATCCCGGCGAAGATGCGTGTCCGACAAGAAATGGATCCGCAACGGATACGGTGATGGATGTCATTGCCGGGATCGGCAGCGGTGCAAATTTTGCCGAAATTCAGGAAAAAACGCAGTTTACCGATAAAAAACTGCGCAATATCATATATCGGCTCAACAAGCAGGGAAAAATCCGCAGAAAAAAAAGGGGCGTCTATATTCCCGCGTAACCCCTTTCCATTGCGCCCGGTATTGTATCCCGCCGCACAGGCGGTTCGGACCGCCGTTACTCGCCGGGGCTTTTCCCCGAACACGGACCGGAAGCACCGTTTTTCCTTCCGATGGTTGTTGCTTTTCCCCCTTCTGCTTGGCCAGGCAGCGGATAACGCCGTAAAAACGACGGAGTAACCGTACCGACTTTCTGATCCCTTTCTGCTGCCAGGATATGATTTGTGTTTTTTATGAATGCATGGCAGAATCGTACACATTTTTACACGTACGGTCGCACCTCATAGACGTAACAATAACGGAGAAATACCTTTTATGCAACAGACAGACCCGAGAAATCCCGATCTTGAAACCGGAAGCCGTATCGGCGGATACGTCGTTGAAAAAAAACTGGAACTTCCGGAAATCGCCGCATTTTATTATGAAATCACCCATGAGGCCACGGGTGCGCGGCACATACACGTCAGCCGTCCGGATTCGGAAAATGCGTTTGCCGTCACATTGAAAACCGTTCCCCGCGATTCTACCGGGGTCGCCCATATCCTGGAGCATACCGCCCTTTGCGGTTCTGCCAAATACCCGGTGAAGGACCCCTTTTTTTCAATGATGAAACGCAGCCTGAACACTTTCATGAACGCCCTGACCGCCTCGGACTGGACCATGTACCCGTTTGCCACCCAGAATCAAAAGGACTATTACAACCTGATGTCCGTTTACATGGATTCGGTTTTTCACCCCCGGCTGGATCGCCTGAGCTTTATGCAGGAAGGGCACCGGTTGGAAATTGAACCGGACGCTGAAGGGCCGGATGGTTTCCGGCTGGTTCACAAGGGGGTTGTTTTCAATGAAATGAAAGGCGCCATGTCGTCGCCGGATCAGGTTATGAATCGCTCCATCCTGAACGCTCTTTACCCGGACACCACCTACAGCTATAACTCCGGGGGAAAACCCGAGGAAATCCCGAAACTGACCCACAATGCCCTGCATGAATTTCACCGCTACCACTACCATCCAAGCAATGCATATTTTTACACCTACGGGGATTTTCCGCTCAAAAACCATCTCGGGTTTATCGAAGAGACCATTTTATCCGACTACTCCCGCATCGTTCCGGATACCGAAGTGCCGTCCCAGCCCCGCTGGAAAAGCCCGAAAGCCGCAACCTATTATTATGCCGCAGACCCCGCGGAAAACCTTGAGCAAAAATGCCAGGCATGCCTCGCATGGCTCGGCCCCGACATACGGGACGCATACGAAGTCCTCGTAATGACTGTGATCGAACAGGTACTTATCGGCAATTCCGGGTCCCCCTTGAGAAAAGCCCTCATGGATTCCGGCTTGGGATCTACCCTGAGCGACGGATCCGGATACGATTCGGAAAACAAGGACACGATGTTTGCCTGCGGCTTAAAAGATGTGGAAGCCGATTCGGCAGAAGCCGTCGGGAACATCATCTTTGATGTTTTACACGCGCTGGTTGAAAAGGGAATCGACCGGCGCCTGGTCGAAACGGCCCTTCACCAGATCGAATTCCACCGGAAAGAGGTTTCCAATGCGCCTTTTCCCTACGGGCTGAAGCTTCTGCTGCGATGCTGCGGAGACTGGATTCACCATGGCGACCCGGCGACCACCCTTCAGCTGGATTCCCTGCTCGAAAGATTTCACAGGGAGTTTGCAGAGGGAGGATTGATTGAAAAGCGGATCCAGCGCTTTCTGCTGGACAATCCCCACCGGACGCTCATTCTCCTGAAACCCGACCCTGTGCTGGCACAAAAGCAGAACGAGCGGGAACAGGCGGAACTCGAAAAACAGCGCCGGAGACTATCGGAATCGGATATCCAAAAAATCATGGGGGATTCCCATCGCCTTGCTGCTCGCCAGGATGAAGCGGAAGACCTGTCCTGTCTGCCGACCCTTGCCCTTGAAGATATTTCCCCCGACATCATGGAAATTTCTCCAAGCAGTGCATCAGACGATCTTTCAATGGTCCGTTATGAACAACCCACCTCGGGGATCTTCTACTACACTGCCGTGATGGGGATCAAATCGCTGCCGGAAGATCTTCTGCCGCTGGTTTCGTTTTTCTGCCACACGGCAACCCGCATCGGCTGCCGGGACATTGACTACGTGGAAATGGCGAGAAGAATCGACCAGTATACCGGCGGCCTGGGTCTGAGCGTTTCGGCGGGAAACAGTTTTCGGCAAGAGGGGGACGCCTGCCTGCCGATGGTGACGCTTTCCGGCAAGGCGCTTTCCAGGAACACATCAGCGATGATGGACATCGTCGAAAACCTTCTGTGCGCGTTTGATTTTTCCGATCTGGAACGGTTGAAGACGCTTTTGCTGGAAGTTCGTTCCGACATGGAATCTTCCGTTGTGCACAACGGCCACCGTCTTGCCATATCCCTTGCCGCAAGAAACTTTTCCGGCGCCGGCGCCCTGAACGAATCCTGGCACGGCATCTACCAGTTGGAATTCATAAAAAAACTGACACAAGACCTTTCAAAAGAAAAACTCGAAGCCATCTCCCTTGACCTGGGCCGCATTGCCAGCTTGCTCTTCAGGCAAAACAACATCAAAACGGTCCTTACCGGCGAAAAGCCGGATATCGAGAAGGCTGCGGACGTTGCGGGGTCCGTCTACACGCGGCTCGGCACCGACCCGATGGCGGGGTTTGAACCGCCGCAATACCGCCTTGAACCGGAAATCCCATACGAAGGCTGGACAACATCCACCGCCGTATCCTTTGTGGCCAGGGTCATGGAAACCAACCGGCTGGATCATGAAGATGCGCCGGCGCTGGCGGTCTTGAGCAAACTGTTGAAATCCATGTACCTGCACCGGGAAATCCGGGAAAAAGGCGGGGCCTACGGCGGTTTTTCCATGTACCAGAGTGAAAACGGTCTTTTTTATTTCGGCTCTTACCGGGACCCGCATATTGAAAACACGCTTGCGGTGTACGACGGGGTTCTTTCCTTTATCGAGACGGGACACTACAATGAGGACGATATCAAGGAAGCGATTCTGCAGGTATGCGCGGATATTGACCATCCGGATCCGCCGCAGCACGCCGCCAGAAAAGATTTTTACCGCAAATTGATCGGATTGTCCGACGATATGCGCAGACAGTTCAAGCAAAAACTGCTCACCGTGGACATGGAACAGGTAAAAAATACCGCGCACCGGTATTTTTCAGACAAAAACACCCCTTCGGGCGTGGCCGTCATATCCAGCGAAGAAAAACTGGCGGCGGCCAATGAAAAACTGGGGGAAAGATTGAAGATATACCGGATTTAGGTATGACGACTTCGCAAAAAGTCCAATATCTGCGTTGCGCGCAATCTTTGAAGAATCTCACGTACGGCGAAGTACGCTCAATTCTTCAAAAATTGCACGCGCCTTGATCTTGAACTTTTTTCAAAGCCGTCTGATCACGACTTTTTCCGAAGCCATCAGGTATAATCCGCTTTCAATTTTAAATGTAAATTCCGCCCCGGTAGCGGCGCCTTACCCCGAGAGAACCGACAGCAGCTCACGCCTTGTTTCATCGGAAATGCTGCCGCGTTCGGAGGCGATTTCAACGGTATGCTTTCCGAGCAAATGATAAAGCGCAAGCATTTGCGGTGCATCCCGGCGTATCGTCGCAACGTGCGCCCTGACGATGGCGGTATCCCCCCGGACGATCGGTCCGGTCAGCGCATCAACGGCACCGCTGCTTTCGATATTGCCAAGGGTTCCCATTATCAGCGGCTTTAAAATGGCAAAGCCCTTTTCCGGATCGACCCCGGAGGCGCCAAGCAGATCCATGGCGGATTTCATGAGCGTGACCAGGTAGTTTGATGCCACCACGGCCGCGGCATGATAGATCATTTTCCCCGCCGTATCGATTTGAAACGGCGTCCCCCCCAGGGTCTCTGCCATTATCCGGGCCCTTTCCACGGCTTCCCGTTCCCCCTCAATACCCATCATGATGCCTTCAAACGGATTTTTTCCGGAAGGAGCCACCCCGAAGCTCTGCAACGGATGAATGGATCCCGTTTGGAAACCGGCATCGGCAAGAGAAACCAATTCGGTCGACGAAAGGGCGCCGCTGCAGTGGAGAACCGCAGCCCCCTCTTTCATGCCGGCGTGTACGGCCATTTCTTCGGCCGTATGCCGGATAACATCGTCCGGCGTCGTAAGCAGGACGATATCGGCCTCCCCGGTGACCTCCCACGGGAGCGTCGAAACATTTGCGCCTTGATAACCCGCAATATCCGATACCTGCCGGGCCGACGAAAGGCTTCTGCTGGCAAATCCGGAAGGCGTATAGCCGGCGGCGGAAAGCGCTCGGGCAAAAGCCGCACCGGCACGGCCGCATCCGATAATGGCAAACGATTCTTTCGTGGCCATATTCTTCCTTTGGCGCTTGTGCGTACAAGCTATCTCAAAAAAAAGATCGCGCCCGCTGGCAAGGCGTGAGGCGATGAAAAAGCGGAACATATACGTAATATGTGAGCATTTTGAAGAGCCTCACAACGCCGCCAGAGGGTGTTAGATTATTTTGAGACAGCTTGTAGCGTTGATGCAAAATCATCCCATATCATCGCCGCTTTCAAAGGTGATGATAATGTCTGCAACGGTTGCCCCCTTGCCTTTTTCATGAACCAGGAGCGGGTTGATATCGAGTTCCTTGATCTGCGGATTGTCCATGACCATGTTGGAGAGGCTGACCAGCATTTTTTCAAGCGTTTCAATATCCGCCTCGGGCTTTCCCCGGAAACCGGTGAGCACCTCGAACCCCTGTATGCCCGTTATCATCCGGCGGGCGTTGTTGCGTCCGATGGGGGCCAGCCGGAAGGTGACATTCTTAAACAGCTCCACGTAAATACCCCCCATCCCAAACATGAGCAAATGCCCGAATTCCGCGTCCTTGCTGACGCCCAAGATCACCTCTTGCCCGGCAGGCGCCATTTTCTGCACCAGCACCCCTTCAATCCTCGCATCCGGCTTATACGCGGCCGCATTTTTCACAATCTCATCATAGGCTTTTACAACCGCCTCCGGATTCTTCAGCCCCAACGCCACGCCGCCGGCATCCGATTTGTGCAGTATATCGGAGGATGCGATCTTCATCACCACCGGGTATCCGATCTTGTCGGCAATTGCAGCGGCATCATCCGCCGAGGCGGCGATTTCCATGGGGGGGAGCTCGAACCCATAGCATTTCAGCAATTCGGCGCCATCATATTCCCCCAAAACCATTTTTCCGCTTTCCATGGATTGCGCTACAATCCGGGCGGCTTTTTCCCGCTCAAAACGCAAATCATACTGGGGAAGAATTTTCCGGGTCAGCCACTTGGTGGCCTCGTAGAGTTTTCCCATGGCCTTGGCGGCGTTTTCCGGAAACGAATACACGGGCACATGGTTCTCATGAAGGTGCTTCACCCCCGCGGAGACGTCCACGACCCCCATGAAACAGCATATGATGGGCTTTGTCGTCTCCTGATAAATGGAGACGATGGCTTTTGCGGTGCCAATGGCGTCCGTCATGGACTGGGGGGTAAGAATCATCAACACGCAGTCGACACCTTCATCCTTGATCACGGCTTCCAGGGCATACCGGTAGCGATCGCTGGATGCGTCCCCGATAACGTCCACCGGGTTGTTAAAATTGGCCGTCGGCGGAAGATACTGGTGCAGGATTTCGTCGGTATTTTTACTGAAACGCGCCAGCTTCAAGCCGGATATTTCGCTCATGTCCGTTGCGATAATCCCCGGCCCGCCTGCATTGGTGATGATCGCCACGCGGTTTCCCTCGGGGATCCGGCCGGCGCCGAAGGCAATGGCGTAATCGAACAGGCTGTCAACGGTATCCACCCGTATAATGCCGGACGCGTCGAAAATGGCATTGTAGACGGCCTCGGTTCCGGCGATGGATCCGGTATGCGATGAGGCGGCACTGGCACCGGCCGCGGTTTTTCCGGATTTGATCACCAGTATCGGCGTCGGCCTGTGCCCGGACACAATGTGTTTTACTTCGTCGATAAGGCCGGGGCGCATGCGAAGCGCTTCCATGTAAATCATGATGACATGGGTTTCCGGGTCCTTGTGATAGTATCGGAGCAAATCCAGTTCATCGACATCCGCCTTGTTGCCGATGGAAACGAACTTTGAAAAACCGAACCCCCGGGACTGGGCGAAATCCAGGACCGATGTACACAGGGCGCCGCTCTGGGAAATAAACGAGATGTTGCCGAACTCCGGCATATGCGTTGAAAAACTGGCGTTCAGCCGTACATCCCCGTGGGGATTGATAACGCCCAGGCAGTTGGGACCAACAAGGCGGATGTCGGCTTTACGGCATATACGGGCGATCTCCTCCTCGATTTCCGCCCCCTCCCCCCCGACTTCCTTGAAGCCGGCCGATACAATAACAAGTCCCTTGATGTTCTTCTGAACGCAATCCTTCACCGCTGCAAGGGCCGCTTTCGGCGGCAGGATGATCATGCCAAGATCGATGTCATCGTCGATGTCCAGCACGCTCTTAAAACAAGGCACGCACAGAATGGACCTGGCGCCGGGATTGACCGGATAAAGCGTCCCCTTGAATTCGCCGCGAAGCAGGTTGGCAAAAATGTCGTGCCCGACCTTTCCTTTGGTGGATGATGCGCCGATAACCGCTACCGCCCGGGGTTTGAATATTGCGTCAAATTTTTCCATGCATCGATTCTCCTTTTTCATCGTCGCTCCCGTCTGTTTCGCCCCGGGATTTGACCGTCAATATTTGCTGGTAAATTTCGTTTTTGGATACATTGTAACGCTTTGCAAGCCTTGCTGCAAGTCTCGACGGAGAGAGCCGGTTTTCCGCTATCGACGTTCGAATTTCTTCTTCGAGCCGATTGTTATCCACCATCTCTTCGTCCGGCTTTCCCGCAACCAGAAGCGTCACTTCCCCCTTGATCGAGGCCCGGTTTTCCAGTTCTTCTATGAGAAGGGAAACCGGACCCCTCAGGAACTCTTCGTGAATTTTGGTCAACTCCCGCGCCATAACGACATACCGATCGCCCATGTGCCGCTCTATTTCCAAAAGCAGCGAAAGCAGTCGCTTTGGCGATTCATAAAAAACAAGGGTTTCTTTTCTTCGGGAGAGGGCCTGCAGCAGCGCGAACCGGCTGCCTTTTTTTCTGGGGGGAAAACCGACAAAGCAAAACATGTCCGAAGGCATTGCGGAAGCGGAAATGGCGGTGACCAGCGCAGAGGCCCCCGGCAGGGGGACCACTTTTATACCGGCGGAAATGGCCTTTTTAACGAGGCGATACCCGGGATCGGATACCGAAGGGGTTCCGGCGTTGGACACCAGGGCAACGCTTTTTCCAGCGGCCAGCTGTTCCACCAACCGGCCTGCGCACTGGTTTTCATTGTGCTCGTGACAGGGGGTCAGCGTGCCGCGAATATGAAAATGGGAGAGGAGCCGCAAGGTATGGCGGGTATCTTCCGCGGCAATCACATCGACGCTCTTCAGAATATCCACACCCCGGAAAGTCATATCGTGGAGGTTGCCGATGGGGGTGGCGACAATATAGAGAACGCCCTTTTCCGCCGTGTTTTTTCCGTCATCCATAAGCGAGCGCAAACGCGTTTTTGATTACTTTGATGCGGCCTTCCGGGTGGGCGTCAGAGCCATTGATGGCAACCACGTCGAAACGCGCCTTTTGCTGGATCCCGTTTTTTGATTTCAGGTAGCCCAGCGCAGTCATGGAAATCTTTCGCTGTTTGGCTTTGCTGACGGATGCACCGGCAGTTCCGAAGGTTCCGCTCCGGCGGGATTTCACTTCCACAAAAACGATGGTTTCGCCGTCCATTGCGATAAGGTCGATTTCACCGAAACGGTTTTTGTAATTGGTCTCAACAATCCGGTACCCGTTTTCTGCAAGGTGTCTTGCGGCCAGATTTTCACCGAATTGTCCGTATTGCTGTCGTTCATGCGGCATCTACGCAGGTACTTTCCGTGCAGTCAAAGGACAATTTCCACCGGGCGGCACCGGATATTGCCCTGGCAACAGCAGGAGAACGCCTATATCTCTATGGCTCACTTGGACGCGCCCTGTGATCAACTGCGGGGCCACAGGTCGCTTGTCTGCGCTTCGCCAAGAGCTATAAGCAACCTCCTGCAATGTTGCTGCGGGCAACACCCGGCACCGCCCTACTGAAATTGATCATTTCGTATGGCCAGAGATCAGGAAAACAGGGCACTCGCAAGGGGTGCCGCGACGATAGCGTTTTTTAAAAATCAATTGCGGACGGCAAAGAGTTCCCCCTGCTTCAAAATCGCGCCGCCCGTCCCCTTGAAGCTTCGGCGATGGATGGGGCAGCAGCCGAACTGCGCTATGGCCGCCAGATGGGCTTTCGTGCCATATCCCTTGTGCCCGGAAAAATTAAACTCCGGATAATCCAGGTGGTAACCCTCCATGATCCTGTCACGCGTCACTTTGGCCACAATGGAAGCCGCGGCAACGGAAACGGATTTTCCATCTCCGCCCACGATGGTTTCCTGTTTCAGGGCAACCGGTTTTTTCATGAATATGGCGGCCGAGATGGCGCGGTTGCCGTCAATAAGAAGGTAGTCCGGAGATGGATCCAGGTTCTCCACCGCGATCGCCATGGCCGTCAGGGATGCCTGCAGGATATTGATCCGGTCGATTACGACCGGATCCACGATACCGATGCCGATACTGATTGCTTCCCGGTATATTTCGTCATACAGCCGGTTTCTCTTTAACGCTGTCAGACGCTTGGAATCGGTGACGCCGCCAACGGAAAAATCCCGGGGAAGACGGACCGCCGCGGAAACCACCGGCCCGGCAAGGGGACCGCGACCCGCTTCATCCACCCCCGCCACCTTTGCAAAGCCTTCATCAAAGGCCTTTTGCTCATACAGCCACGCGGATTGGCACATCCCGCCTTCCTGCCCGGCAGTTTCCATGGGAATGGCCCTGTCTTTCATTCCCGGACGAAAACAATCCTTTCCGTTCGGGTATTGTATTCCGGTTTTCGATCCGCCCCTATTTCCTGCGCAGCTTCATGCGGGCGGCCTTTTCCTTGAGACCCCGGAGATAGTAAATCTTGGAACGCCGCACGCTTCCCTTTTCAACGACTTCAATCTTGTCAAGGGCGGGAGAATTGGTGGGAAAGATCCGCTCCACACCGATGCCGTAGGAAACCTTGCGCACCGTAAAGGAGGCGTCGGTTGTGCCGTTTTTCTTTCGGATGACAATGCCCTGAAATACCTGCACCCGTTCTTTTTCCCCCTCACGGATCCGGACATGAACCTTTACGCGGTCACCGGGTGAAAACGCCTCCAGGTCCAAACGAAGATGCTCTTTTTCAATCTGCTTGATAACGTCCATGGTATTATATCCTCTCAACTGTTTTATCGGCTCCTGCCACGTCCGAGACAAGACCGGATCCGCTTTATTTGATGTCGCCCTGTTTCCAAAGGGACTGCCTGCAAAACCGCAGCGCAGCAAGGTTACCCGCATTCATACAAGAAAAACGAATATTTTTACATTCCGGATTCCCTGTCGCCACGTATCCGGTCCAGCATGATGGCCGCTGCCGACCGGACGGAAAGATGGTTGTATCCGGATTTTCCGGCAATGGGCGCCAATATGTAGTCCGCGCTTTCCATGAATTCATCTGCCAGGCCCCATGCGGTTCCCAGGGCAAGCAAATACACCCGGTTTTCGTTTTCAGGGGCCGCCAGAATCGTTTGAAACTCTGGAAAACCGATGCTGCGCAAATGTTGAACCGCACTGGTGGCGACGATTTTTACCTCTGTCCGGTAGTGCCGTCCAATATCCGCCGCCACCTGGTCCATAGCGGACATGACCTTTACCAGGTCGAGGGCCTGGCCCCGGTCCGGGTTATACGCCGCCCCGGCACCGTTTTGCCAGTGAGAAACGATTTTTTCCGCCAGCGCCTTCTGGTCTTCCAGCGGCGTTACCACGTAGAATCTTTCCACGCCGTACGTTTTCGCTGCCCGTGCAATATCATGGAGGTCCAGGTTGGTGATCGCCGATGCGATGGTTTCGTCTTTTCTACCCTTTACCGGGTAATGCACCAAGGCGATACTGAGTATTCCCACTGAAACCGACCTGACCTGTTTTCACAAAACCGCTGGGTTGTTTTTTACCGCTGCGATGGTATACAGCTGTTTGCACCGTTCGTCAATCATTCATTTTCCCGGTCGTCTTCTCGGACGATGGATTCAATGGCACGCGACCATTTTTGTAAAATCCGTTTTTCTTCGACGCTGAAGCGCCGCTTTTCCATAAGGTCCGGGCGCTTCAAAAACGTCCGCACCAAGGAGGATTCGAGCCGCCACCGCGCCACATCCCCGTGATGCCCGGAAAGCAACACGTCCGGAACGGGCTTTCCTTCAAATTCCGGCGGCCGCGTATATTGCGCGTGTTCAAGCAGCCCGTCTGAAAAGGAATCCGCTTCCGGAGAATTTTCGTTGCCCAAAACGCCCGGAACAAGGCGAATGACGGCATCCATGACGACCATGGCGGCCAACTCCCCGCCGCTCAATACATAATCGCCGATGGAAAGCTCGTCATCGATATGGTTTTCATATACCCGTTCATCCACCCCCTCGTACCGGCCGCAGACAAACACAATGCCCCTGCATTCTGCAAGAACCCGCGCTTCCGACTGATCAAACCGCCTCCCCTGGGGGGACAAAAGGATGGTTTTCGCCCCCGGGCAAGCATCCCTGGCGCAGCGTATCGCACCGGCGAGTGGCTCCGGTTTCATGACCATCCCCGACCCGCCGCCGTAGGGGCGATCATCCGTAACCCGGTGCCGGCCTTCGGCAAAATCCCGGATATCGATCGCCCCGATCGTGATGCGGCCGCTTTCAACGGCCCGACGGACAATGCCGTGGGAGGCAAACGCATCCAACATTCCGGGAAAGATCGTTACCACTGTAAAATTCATCTTTCCCCTTGCCCCTTTTCCAACGCCCGCTTACAGACCTTCCGGCAAATCCACCCGCATACGTCCGTTTGCAAGATCAATGTCAACGACAACCGAGGCAATTGCCGGAATAAGGGTTTCGGTATCATTGCCGGTGACCACGAACACGTCGTTGCTGCCGGTTTCGATCATGGCGGTCACCCGGCCGATATACCCGTTTTCCACGCTGTAAACTTCCAGCCCGATCAAGTCGCACCAGTACCATGTATCGGCATCGGTTTCCGGAAGCGCATCCCTGGAGATAAAGAGGCCCGACCCCACCAGTGGCTCTGCTGCCGTTCGATCCCCTATTCCCTCAAAGCCAATCCGGAGGACATTCTTATACGCCTTGACGGTGCTTACCGTGTAGGGCGTGTACAAGCCTTCCGGCTCCTGGAGCAAAACGCTGCGCCCCGGATCAAAAAGCGTCTTCTCCTCGGCCAGTGCAAACACCTTGAGCTCTCCCTTGAGACCGAAAACCCCTACGATTTTACCTATCTGGAGAACCCGGTCCCGATCCATTTCGCCGGTCTAGTCTTCCACAATTTCAAGAACTGTTCGCTTTTTGATCTTGGCGGATGCGGCATTTAATATGGTTCGCATGGCCCTGGCTGTGCGGCCCTGTTTTCCGATTACTTTCCCCAGGTCTTCCTTCGCCACCTTGAGTTCGAGTACGGATGTCTGGTCTCCCTCAACCTCCGTAACCGTAACCTCATCGGGATTGTCCACAAGCGCCTTTGCAATGTAATTGATCAGCTCTTTCATAGATACATCTCCTTTAAATGGCTGCTGGGAAATTTCGGAGCGAGTCCGGGGTCAAAAAACAATCGTTTGTTGTTTACCAGGCTGCTATGCCGAAGGGGCGGCGGTCTTGCCGAAACCTTCTTTTTTCAGCAGGCTGTTCACCGTATCCGTCGGCGTGGCCCCTTTTTCCATCCAGTAGGCGATGCGTTCCGTTTTCAGGGTAACCTGGGCCGGATCCACCATTGGATTATAGGTGCCGACATTTTCAAGAAATCGGCCTTCCCGGGGATACCGGCTGTCTGCCACCACGATTCGGTAAAAGGGTTTTTTCTTTGCGCCATGCCTTGCCAGTCTTATTTTAACTGCCATTAATCGATCTCTCCTTATTCGAAAGTGTCCTGCCGGAAAAGCATACCGGTCTTTTCCGGGTGGGCGTTAGAATGGCATCATGCCGCGTGGCATTCCGCGCATTTTACCGCCCTTGTTGAATTTTTTTAACATTTTCAAAACCTGGTTGTAATTCTTCAGAAGCTTGTTGACATCCTGAACGTTCGTTCCGCTTCCCTTTGCGATCCGTTTCCGTCGGCTGCCGTTGATGATATTGTGCTTCCGGCGCTCCGCCGGCGTCATGGAATTGATAATCGCCTCAATCCGCACAAGCTCCCGGTCGTCAATATTGACGTTATTCAACTGCTTGCTCTTGCCGATACCGGGAATCATTTTGAGCAGATCGCCGATAGAGCCCATCTTGCGTACCGATGCCATCTGGTCGCGAAAATCCTCCAGGGTAAATTCATTCTTCCGGAGCTTTTGTTCCAGTATTGCCGCATCTTTTTCATCCACCGCGCTCTGCGCTTTTTCAATAAAAGAGAGCATGTCCCCCATGTTGAGGATACGGGAGGCCATCCGGTCCGGATGAAACTTTTCCAGAGCGCTGGATTGTTCACCAACACCCACGAATTTGATCGGTTTACCAGTCACCGCCTTGATGGAAAGGGCGGCCCCGCCCCTGGCGTCGCCGTCCATCTTTGTCAGAACGACCCCGCCGATATCGAGCCTTTCGTTAAACGAGCCGGCGATGTTGACCGCATCCTGGCCGGTCATGGCATCGGCAACCAGCAGGATGTCCGAAGGAATGACTGTTTTTTTGATTTCGACCAGCTCTTCCATGAGCGCTTCGTCCACGTGCAGCCGGCCGGCCGTGTCATAAATCAGGGTGTCGCAGCCCTCGCCCACAGCGGCTTTTTTTGCCTGCCTGGCGATCGTAACGGGCTTCATGTCCGTGTTTGAATCAAAAACCGGAACCGAAATCTGTCCCCCCAGTTTTTTCAACTGGTCGATGGCTGCCGGCCGGTACACGTCCACCGGCACCAGGTAGGGCTTGCGCCCCTCCTTGCGCAAATAAACCGCCAGCTTTCCGGCAGTCGTGGTTTTACCGGAGCCCTGCAGTCCCACCAGCATGATCGACGCCGGGGCCGGTCCGGACAGGTCGAGGTCTTCGTTTTTAGACCCCATGAGCTCGGTAAGCTCTTCGTTCACGATCTTGATCACCTGCTGTGCAGGCGTAAGACTGGACAGCACCTCCTGCCCGATGGCCCTTTCCCGGATACCGGCGATCAACTGCTTGACCACCCTGTAGTGGGCATCGGCCTCCAGTAATGCCATGCGGACTTCCCGCAGCCCCTCCTCGATATTTTTCTCGTTGAGCTTGCCGTGCCCCTTGAGCTTTTTAAAAGCGTTGTTCAGTTTGTCGCTTAAATTTTCAAACATAATGGCGTATTATTATTTCAACCCGATGAACCGGCTATTAAAAGAATCTTGCAAGATTAATATTTCCGCATTGTCATGTCAAGCATAATGATCTATTATTATAGTATGCTTTCCGTCTGCGGACAATGAAAAAAATATCCCCCAGGGGCATACAAAACAATATAATAAACGGATTTTCCATTGACGTTTCAACCTCCGGGCGCACACGGCGAAACATTCCCGGTCCATCAGACAAAACGCACCGACATCACCGAACTGAGCCGCAATCAACTGGCCGCCTGGTTCGAGGAAAACGGCATGCGGGCGTTCCGCGCAGATCAGGTCATGCGGTGGATTTACAACCGGAGAGCCGCCTCATTCGACGATATGACCAATATCAACAAGGGCGTCCGGGAACAATTGGCCCGCCACTTCAGCATACGCCCGCTTGCCATCGTCGATGACCGGCGCGCTGCGGACGGCACCCGCAAACTGGCCTTTGCGCTTGAAGACGACAACCGTATTGAAACCGTACTGATCGGCGAAAAAGACCATTACACCCTGTGTATTTCCACCCAGGCCGGGTGCGCCATGGGGTGCACGTTCTGCATGACGGCAAAAAACGGGCTTATCCGGAACCTCACTCCCGGCGAAATCATCGGTCAGGTGATGGCGGCCCAGGAAATGTGCCCCGAAGACAGGCCCTTGACCAATATCGTGCTCATGGGGATGGGAGAACCCCTGGCCAACTACGAAAACGTCATGCAGGCGATCGGCATTATCACCGATGCCGAAAACGGGCTCAAATTCGCCTCCCGCCGGATAACGCTTTCCACTGCAGGCATTGTGCCCAAAATCGACCTTATGGGAAAAGACAGCAAAATCCGGCTGGCCGTATCGCTCAACGCCCCGGACAATGATACGCGGAACACGCTTATGCCCGTCAACAGGACGTATCCCCTCGAGGTGCTCCTTGATGCCTGCAAGGCGTACGCCCGGGTTCACCGTGACCGGATCACCTTTGAATACATCCTCATCAAAGGCGTCAACGACTCGGTCGGACATGCGAAACAACTGGCGAAACTGCTGGCACCCATCCGGGGGAAAGTCAACCTCATCCCCTACAATCCCCACGAGGGGTCCCCTTACAGCCGCCCTGAGTTGTCCGCGATCGAGGCGTTCCATTCGGCGTTGATTGAAAAGCACTATACGGCCATGATCCGTTGGAGCAAGGGGGACGACATATCCGCCGCGTGCGGGCAGCTGGCGGCCAGAAAATAACCGGGAAACGTTTTTTTTTAAGCACCGCAGGCCTTATAGCATTTCAGACAGAAGCCCGGCACCGGGTTTTCTGAAAGGGCTTTGTCGATTTCCCGAAAATACGCATCCAATTCAAACATGTTGCGTATGTCTGTCCGGCCAGCGGCCACATTCCTGTATGCATGCATGCGATTGTGATACTGACGCCGGAATCGGCGGTATTGCTCCCCGTACCACACCGAATCCATACTTTCTTCTGCCAGGGAGCCGAACACCAGCGGGCTTGTGGGGACCTTTTCTCCCAGGAAATAGCGGCAGTAATCGCTTCGCCCCATCACGCTGGCATAGGCGCACGGGGCGACATCGCCGTGCACGTTGACAAAAAACTGTTCCAGCGGGTTGAGCTCGCAGATGATCACATCATCCGATAGCGTTAGGGGGTACACATTCAGGCGGAACTTCCGTTTGTTGGCAACAATCTGCGCTTCCTCGATCGCGTTTTGATGCGCTTTGTCCGGTTTTTCGAACCCGAATATCCGAAGGTCGTCTTCCGCCTGGGTTACGGGGCAGTCCAGGTTGGGGGCCACCAGCCTGTCCACGCCGATTTCACAGGCTTTTCTCACCATTTCCGGCAGGCCGGAAACCGATGCACGCGTCACCATGTAAGAAAGATGCACAACCGGCTCCTTCAGCCCCTTCCTTTTTCTGGCCGCCACCAGATTGGACACCCTGCCCATCAGCGCGTCAAGATCCGAGCCCACGCGTATGGCGTCGTGCACCGACGCCTCTGCGCCGGCGATGGAAACAGTGACATGCTGCATGGGGAGATGCAGGATCTCCGCGATGGCCCTTTCATCCAGGAGCGATCCGTTGGTCGTAAAAGCAACCTGGGCATTTTTCTGCCGGACCAGGGCGGCCATGTCAAATATGCGGGGATGCAGCAGGGGCTCCCCCCACCCCTGGAGATGAACCAGGCGGAGCTTCGAAAAAAAGGCAGAAAACCGTTCAAACAGGTCCCATGAAAAATCCAGGTTCTTTTCGCCGGAAGAATAGGTCCGCGGGCACATCGTACATTTGAAGTTGCATCGGGTGGTCACCTCGACCTGGGCGATGGCCGGCGCCGGAAGAGGTGCGGCCTGTCCCCGTTTTTTCCGTTGCGTCTTCTTTTCAGGACTATTCCCCAAAAGCCTTTTGAAAATGCGTTTCAAGCCGGATTCTCCCTGCATGGAATACGGTTCCATTTCCTTGTTGCCGGAGGATGGCGTTGCCTTTCGCAACCGTGAGAACCTGGCGACCGCTCTATGGCTTGATACGCCGCGTCCTGAAAACTCGCCCCGCCGATGGCGGGGCTCAAACAATTCAGGACGCCTGGCGCCTCTTCGCCATGAGCGGGCTGCCAGGTCCTCCCAATGTTGCTTTCAGGCAACACCACCCCCCGGCCCAAGGAAATGAATCATTTTGTATGGCGCATGTTTGTTGCAAATATCTCGAGAAACAGCGTTTTTGGCATTTGGTGCATGGCCTTATAATGCATTAATGGTCTTTTCCTGCATATACCCACATAGGCACGGTTTTTCCTGCACGCTCGAAACCAAGCGCTTTGTAGAAATTTACGGCGTCTCCGTCTGCAGTAAGCATTTGCTGATGAAGTCCACAATAGATGCTTTGCAATGCTTCCATCATTTTTCGACCAATCCCCTTGCCCTGGTGGAATGGATGAACGAGCATGTGGGGATAGTAGACAACCAAGTGACCATCTGAAATGGCATTTCCAATTCCCACTAACTTGGCCGCAATACGCGCCGTAACAAGAGTGTGTGAATTACGCAGCGCTGCGATCAGCTTATCGGGCTTTTCCGCCGAAGACCACTCGTTCGCCCTGTACAATGCTATCGTTTCAGCTTGCTCAATATTGCCATTGATCTGGATCTCAATATTCATTTTTACTCCTGATCAGATATTGCGTAGCAACCGTTTATTCAGCAATCAACATAAATGCTGCGAGCTATAAAATGACGAATTTCCTTTGGGGGGGGTAGGGGGTGCTCCCGCGGGCGACATTGGGAGTGATTGTCGATCGCTCTTGGCGAAGTGAAGCAAAACATCCTGCATTGGTTTTGATTGCAGGATGTTGCGAAACGAGCCGTAGAGCGATCCCAATCGCTCACAGTCGCCAAGGGGAGCAACCCTCCCCCCAAAGGAAATTGAACCTTTTATCCCTTTATCCTGCAGCTCTGCCGGAGCGGGATCGGGACAGGTCGCTATGCGGCAGGACGTCCTTTAAAAATCGCCCGGTATGGGATGCCCCCACTTCCGAGACCTGCTCGGGGGTCCCCGTCGCAACAACGTATCCCCCTTCATCCCCGCCTTCAGGGCCCAGGTCGATGATATGATCGGCATACTTGACCACGTCCAGGTTGTGTTCAATCACGATCACGGTGTTTCCGGATTCAACAAGCCGGTTCAGGACGATCAGCAGCTTCCGGATATCATCCATGTGCAGGCCGGTGGTCGGTTCATCCAGGATATATACGGTCCTGCCGGTATCCCGCTTGGCCAGCTCCTTCGACAGCTTGATCCGCTGGGCCTCGCCGCCGGACAGCGTCGTCGCCGGCTGCCCCAGGCGAATGTAGCCGAGTCCCACATCGACCAGCGTCTGCAGCCGGGTCCGGATGCTGGAGACGTTTCTGAAAAATTCCATGGCCTGGTTGACCGTCATGTCCAGCACCTCGGAGATATTTTTCCCCTTGTACCGGACATCCAGGGTTTCCCGGTTGTAGCGCTTACCGTGGCATACGTCGCAGGTGACGAACACGTCCGGCAGAAAATGCATTTCGATCTTGATGATGCCGTCCCCCCCGCAGGCTTCGCAGCGCCCCCCCTTCACGTTAAAGGAAAACCGCCCGACCTTGTATCCCCTGGTCCGGGCATCCGGCGTAGCGGCAAACAACTCCCGGATAAACGTGAACACCCCCGTGTAGGTGCCCGGATTCGAGCGGGGGGTGCGGCCGATGGGAGACTGGTTGATATTGATCACCTTGTCCACCTGCTCGTGGCCGGACACGGATTGGTGACTGCCCGGCGGCGTGCCCAGGCGGTAAAAGCGTCGCGCAAGCACCCTGTAGAGGACTTCGAGCACCAGGGTCGATTTCCCCGAACCGGACACCCCGGTTACGCAGGTAAAACATCCCAGGGGAAAATCGACATCGATGTTCTTGAGGTTGTTCCCGGACGCCCCCGTAATGGACAGGAGTCTTTCGGGATCAAACGCTCGCCTTGTTTCGGGAACTTTTATTTCCCGGCGCCCCGCCAGGTAGTCCCCGGTAAGCGACTCCGGTGCATCAACAATTTTTTCCGGGGGCCCGGCGTATACGACATACCCTCCCCGCACCCCGGCGGCCGGCCCCATGTCCACCACGTGGTCTGCGGACCGGATCGTATCTTCATCATGCTCCACGACCAGGACGGTGTTTCCGAGATCCCGCATCTCCAGAAGCGTATGGAGCAGGCGCCGGTTGTCCCGCTGGTGCAGGCCGATGCTCGGCTCGTCAAGCACATAGAGCACACCGGTGAGCTTGGAGCCGATCTGGGTCGCCAGCCGGATGCGCTGGCTTTCCCCCCCCGAAAGGGTGGCCGCTCCCCGGTCCATGGTCAGGTAGGAAAGTCCGACGTTTTCCAAAAATGCCAGCCGGTCGTGTATTTCCTTTAAAATCCGTTCGGCGATGGCCGCGTTTTTTCCTTCCAGGGGCATGTCCCGGAAAAAACGGCCGGCTTTTTCCACCGAAAGTGCGGTCACCTCGGAAATATTTTTGTCATGGATCTTCACAGCCAGACTGACCGGGTTCAGACGCGCCCCCTTGCATGCAGGGCATGGTCGAAAGTTCATGTACTGCTTGACCTCTTCCCGGATCACGCTGGAATCGGTTTCCATGTAGCGGCGACTCAGGTTCGGAATCACTCCCTCAAAGGGGCGGGTAAAATTGACCTGCCGCTGGCGGTGAAACGATTTGAACGGGATTTTCTCTTCCCCGGAACCGTAGAGCAAAACATTTTTAAAGGTTTCGGGAAGGTCCTTGTACGGGGTATAGATATCCGTTCCGTAATGGGCCGTAAGTGCCTCAAGAAATTCGGCGAAAGACACGGAACTCCGGTTCGCCCATGGCAATACGGCCCCTTCCCGCAGGGAAAGCTCGGGATCCGGAACGATGAGCTCGGGATCGAACTCGGTGGCGGTGCCGAGTCCGTCGCAGTGGGTGCACGCCCCCTGCGGCGAATTAAATGAAAAACTGGCGGGATTCAACTCCGGAAAGCTGATGCCGCAGTGGATGCATGCCGCTTTTTCCGAAAATAAAACCGGTTCGGAACGGCTTTCGCCGGACCCGTCCATGAGCTCGACGGCAGCAAGCCCGTCTGAATGAGAAATCGCCAGTTCCATGGAGTCGGCAAGCCGGTTGCGGATCGTTTCCTTTACCACGAGCCGGTCCACCACAACATCGATGGTATGCTTTTTATTTTTGTCGAGCCCCCCCGCGGCATCGATGTCAACGATCTGGCCGTCCACCTTGGCCCTTGCGAACCCCTCCTTTTTCAAACGGGCGAAGAGGCGCTCATGGGTCCCCTTCTGCCCCTTTATCAGCGGCGCCAGGATAATCAGCCGCGTGCCTTCGGGCATGGACATGACCTGATCCACCATCTGGTCGATGGACTGGAAAGTGATTGACCGGCCGCACTGGTAGCAATGGGGCGTACCGACCCTTGCGAAAAGAAGGCGCAGGTAGTCGTATATTTCCGTAACCGTTCCCACGGTGGACCGGGGGTTGTGGCTTGCGGACTTCTGCTCGATGGCAATGGCCGGGGAGAGACCCTCAATGGCGTCCACGTCGGGTTTTTCCATCCGTTCCAGAAACTGGCGGGCGTATGCGGAAAGCGATTCCACATAACGGCGCTGCCCTTCGGCATACAGCGTATCAAAAGCCAAAGAGGATTTTCCGGACCCCGAAAGCCCCGTAACGACGATAAATTGGTTTCGCGGAAGAGAAACGTCAATGTTTTTGAGGTTGTGCTGACGCGCGCCTGTGATTGTGATGCTGCCTGATGACATGTGTTTTTACTTTGCTTGTCGTTTCAATAAAACGGGCTGCGGCCATTGTGCGCCGTTCCCCTTACGGCCGCGCCATTTCGCGCTGCCATTTCTCTCTCATGCGTTCCCTTTGCCACCGGTGTGCAGGCAAAGCGCCTGTCTGGCCGCCATTTCCATGGCCGCCAGGAGGCTTCCCGGGTCCGCCTTCCCCTGCCCCGCAATATCATAGGCGGTGCCATGATCCACCGACGTCCGAACAATCGGAAGCCCCAGGGTCGTGTTGACCCCGTCGGTGAAATGAATCATTTTAAAGGGAATCAACCCCTGGTCGTGATACATGCAAACCACTGCGTCATATGCGCCGGAAGCCGCATGATAAAATAGCGTGTCCGGCGGAAGGGGGCCCGTGGCCCGTATTCCGCGGGAGGCGGCATTCAACACCGCGGGCCGGATGATTTCCGATTCTTCGGATCCGAACATGTCTTCTTCCCCTGCATGGGGATTGAACCCCGCAACCGCTATTTTGGGAGATGTAATCCCGAAGCGGGTTTTCAATGAACTGTCCGTCAGCGAAATAATGGTTTCAATGCTGCGGGTGGTCAGTAAAGGGGAGACCGCTTTCAGGGGCATGTGGATCGTAACGAGCACCACCCGCAGCCGCGGACCGGCCATCATCATGGCATAAACGTCCGTATTCGTTCTTGCGGCAAGCAGCTCCGTGTGCCCGTGAAAGTCGCTTCCCGCCAGTTTCATGGCCGCCTTGTTGATGGGGCAGGTGGCGATTGCGTCGATGCGTCCCGCCATAGCCAGATCCGCCGCCGTGTTGATGGTATCGATCATGGCGCGCCCGGTTTCCCGGGTGGGCTGCCCCCAGTGCAACGATTGTGCATCCAGCCGGGAAACAGGGATCACGTCGATTCGGCCATGTTCAAAAACGCCCTGGTCAGGGGAATCCACACCCACCGGTGAAATGGTAACGCCCAGCCCGGCAGCGGCTTTTTTCAGGACAGCGACATCCCCGATGACCAGCGGACGCAGGTTTTCAAACACCTCCGGACGATCAAGGGCCATGCAAAGGATTTCCGGCCCGATCCCTACGGGATCTCCCATGGTAATCCCGACAATGGGTCGATAGGATGTTTCCATTCTTTTTCCTGAACAATAAGTGCCGCCATTTGCAGCAAAGCGGACAGGCTGCCCCTTGCCAGGGGCTACGACCATCCGCTCAATTCAACATATCTTCAAAACAATCCAACAATAAGCATCCACAACAGATATTCAAAATAAATTTCCCGGGGGGGTTGTTTTCGCGCGCCGCACCGGCCAGAGGGAAAACTCCGGGTTGTCCTTGAAGCCAACGCCGACCGCTCCGTCCTTCATGTAAAACGTCCATGCATATCGCTGCTCGTACATGCTTGTGGTCGCAGACCAGTAAAAATCGGAAATGTCTGAAAACGGATGCGTCTTCGGTAGCGCCGGAGAATGCCGTCCGAGGTCTGTCAGGCTTTCAAGCTCACGGATATCCGGCATCCGCCAGTCGGAAAACCCATGGTCCTTCTCCCGGTTCATATCCGCAACCCGGTCCAGCCCCCCCTGCCAGGTCATGAACTTCTCTTCAGACCGGGCTTTTCGGGTCCACATCAACCCCGTCATATGGTCCAGAACCGTATCGCGCAGGACATCGAACCGCGGTTTCGGCCAATCGATTCCCGATAAGAGGGCCGCCTGCTGCAGCGGGTGTTTTTCACATGAGGCCGCCTTGCCATTTTCATCGTAGCACCGGGCCTGTCCTGTGAAACCGATGCTCGTCTGTCCGGGAACCGTTTCCCGCACCGGCCATACCATGTTGGACGCATACTTCATGCCCCGGTACACCTTGGCGCCGCCGAAATGAACGTACCACGCCTGATCCGGAAGCCTTGCGCAGGTGCTGGCCGTCCAGTAATACCCGTGGAATACGTTAACAAAGACATTGGCTTCAAAAAGCGGCGGATTCACCCGGCCATGGCTGACAAGGGAAAACAGCTCCCGCCGGTTGGGCAGTCGCCAGTCATCATGGCCCGCATATTCCTCCCGGTTCAGAGTGTCAATGAACGAAAAGGCCTCTTTCCAGGTCAGCGGAAATTCGGACACCCCGGCATCCCTTACCCACATCAGCCCTGTTTTTCTGTCCGTCACCGACCATTCAGACGAATCAAACCGCTTTTCCAAACCGCAAATCGTTCCTTTTTTCTTTACCGCTGCGTGCATCTTGTTCCACCCTTCGGGGTGCCGAAACATAAAATATATTATTATACCCTGCATCCTCTATGGTGGCAAGACCAATAGCAGGAAAGACCCTGGGCGGTCAAAAAAGAAATACGGTTCCATTCCCTGTGGCCGGGGGGGGGTATTGCCTTTAGCAACTGTGAGTACCTGGCGACCGCTCTATGGCTCGATCCGCCGCGTCCTGAAAACTCGTCCCGCCGATGGCGGGACTCAAACAATTCAGGCCGCCTGGCGTATCTTCGCCATGACCGGTCTGCCATGTCCTCCCAATGTTG
>JAABTJ010000010.1 GCA_011389935.1 Desulfobacteraceae bacterium | reverse complement strand
TACGCTGCATTCTTCGAAATCACGCAAGCCTTGATCTTGAACTTTTTACGGAGCCATCTAAAAATCGACTTTTTACGCGTTCATCAATCCTTGACGAGTTCGCAAAGGGGCCAATATCTGCGTTACGCGTGATTTCTCAGAATTTGCGGCTTACACCTTGCAGACATACACGTACGGCTAAGTACGCTGCATTCTTGAAAATTTGGCAAGCCTTGATCTTGAACTTTTTTCAAAGCCGTCTGATCGAGACTTTTACGAGTTCATCAATCCTTCAAAATTCTATAACAAGCGGGGAAAAATGGACGATGACCGTGTTTCTTTTGCACATCCAGCGGTAAATGAGCCCATATCGGCCATCGGCGGGGAATATCTGTTCACCGAGGAGAGACGGGTCGCCGATCCCGAGGGAGACCTGCTGGTGTACAAGGGGTTTTTCATGATCGACCGGTCCTGCTGCGGGGTCGGGGGGAGCGCCTACGCCATGGTCGCCGGCTTTGTTGACCAGTGGCATTGCAGAACCGGTCCCGACAACCGGCCGGTATCCCTTGTGCGCCCGGTAAAGGACAAGGGGGACCGGGCCCGGATTGCGGCGATGATAAAAAAAGAGGACCCCCTCTGCCAGGTGTCGTTTTTATGAAAGCCTGCACGCCGGCTGGGGCCTTCTCGGCCGGGTCATCGTGATCTGCCACAGCTGGTTCACCCGGGAACGGAAGGTGCCGGCGCAGCTCAGCAGGTAAAAATTCCACATGCGGTAAAACCGCTCCCCGTAGTGCTCCCGGTGTTTGGGCCAGGATTTCTCGAAGTTTTCGTGCCAGGCCATGAGGGTCTTGTCGTAATCGGGGCCGAAATTGTGCCAGTCCTCCATGACGAAAAGCCCTTCCATGGCTTCTCCGATCTGCGCAATGGACGGGAGCATGGAATTGGGGAAGATGTATTTGTTGATCCACGGGTCGCTGGTGTGGGCGCTTTTGTTGCTGCCGATGGTCTGGACAAGGGCGATGCCGTCGTCTTTCAGGCAGCGCGCGGTGGTCTCCATGTAGGTCCGGTAATTCTTGTACCCGACGTGTTCAAACATCCCGATGGAAAGGACGCGGTCGAATTTTCCGGTCACGTCCCGGTAGTCCTGGAGCCTGATATCCACGGGCAGTCCGTGGCATTCCTGTTCCGCCATTTCCGCCTGCTGCCTTGAAATGGTGACCCCGGTGACTTCCGCCCCGTATTTTTCCGCCGCATAGGAGGCAAACGAGCCCCAGCCGCAGCCGATATCGAGCACGCGCATGCCGGGCTTCAGCTGCAGCTTGCGGCAGATGAGATCCAGCTTGGCTTCCTGCGCCTCGTCGAGGGTGGCGGCGTCGGCCCAATATCCGCACGTATAGGTCATCCGACGATCGAGCATGTCCCGGTAAAAATCGTTTCCCACGTCATAGTGGCGAAGGCCGACTTCATAGGCGTGTTTCCCCTTCTGAAGGTTCAGCACGCGGGATTTCAGAACATGCGCATAAAAATGCCAGTTGCCGTTAAAAAAATGTTTCAGATCCGCCCGGAAAATTTTGTCGAAAAACTGGTCCAGTGCCGGGCAGTCCCACCAGCCGTCCATGTAACTTTCGCCGACGCCGATGCTGCCTTCGCTTATGACCCGGTCATAGAGATCGTTGTTATAAACGAGGATGTCATAGGGCCTGTCCCCGTTGATAGTAATCCCGGCCTCATGAAGGGTCTCTTCGATATAGTGTCTGGCGGTTTTGGAGCGCTTACGGGACGGGGCCAGGGTGCGGGGTTTTTTCAGAATATCAGAAGATATTTTTTCCATGTCGACCTCCCATTTGATTTTTTGCCTGATTTGCAAAGCGAAAATTCAAGTGGAAAATGCGCACGGCGACAGTCAGCAGCGCCGTCGACGCGTTCGTCATGTTGTGCTCTTTGAATATTCGGTTGTTCATAAAAAATGATAATCATGGATTTCCGCGATGTCCATAGCCGGATCGAAGCCTCGTGCTATCCTTGTTTTTTTGTAAAGAAAATCCCTTTCCCTGCTTGGTTTTTTGCGGCGGTTTTAGTATGGTAGGCTCCCATGGAGAAACCAGGTACAAATACGGACGGGATCATTTTTGCGGCGGTGGAGCAAATCGACGCCGGCGTTTGGCGCATATGCTGGGAATCGGCGGCTGCGGAAAACAGCGTGGCCATCTACCACGGCACGTCGCCGGCGGCCATTGACCGAAATACGCCCGCAGCAATATCGGATAACGGGTGCGTCGATATTAAGGACCTTGATCCCGGCGTGCGGCATTATTTTGAGATCGTGTCGGGGGCCAGCCGGATAATTACCGCCGAGCGGCGGGTGAAGCTCGACAACGCGGTCAATTTTCGGGACATCGGGGGGTATGGCGCAAAAGACGGCCGGCGGGTCCGGTGGGGGCATGTTTACCGGTCAGACGGGCTTTCCGGGCTTTCTGAAAGAGACTTGGCCCTTATCCGGGACATCGGCATACGACGCGTTATCGATTTCAGGACCGAATCGGAAGCCGCCAGTGCCCCGGACCGCCTGCCCGGCGACGGCAGCACGGCCTACATTCACCTGCCGGTTACCCATGGGAAATTTGATTTCACGGAAGCGGTAAAGCGGTTCAAAAAAGGGGATACAGATTGGCTGACGGCCGATTTCATGGTGGACGGCTATATCAATAATCTCGAGTCGTTTGCCAGGACGTGGGAGGCGGTTGTTTTCGAGGTGATCGATGACCGGAAGGGGCCGCTGGTGTTTCATTGCACCGGGGGGAAGGATCGCACGGGAACCTGCGCGGCATTGCTGCTGCTTGCCGTGGGCGTCCCCGAGGAAACGGTGGTGGATGACCACCAGTTGTCAAACATTTACATTGCCAGGCTTCTGCCCGATCTGTACCGGATGATGAGGGATCACGGCGTCGATCCGGAACAGGTATTTCCCTATCTGACCGCACCCAGGGACTGCATAGAGGCGGTCATCGATCACATATCAAGCAGATACGGCTCCGCCCGGGAGTATTTCCTTAAAAAAACAGCAGTAGAAGAGCAGCACCTTCAGCAGCTGTCGGATGTGCTGCTGGAATAGGGCCTAATCGATTCTTGTCAGGGATATATCATCAATCCATATGGTGCCTGGCGTGATCAGGATGTCAAACACGAATTCCTTTGCGTCGTTCGGGGCGGTTACCTCCAGGCTCAACTGCTGCCAGCCTGCATCGGATTCAAAGTCTCTGGTCAGGTCGATGATGGCAATGGGTCTTACGCGGGTAGGCCGGAAATCCAGGCGTACGGCAGGCGTCACCATTAAACGGCTCATTTTAAGGTTTTCCGCCTTGAGCCATAGTGTCAGTTCATATCTTTTTCCGGGTACAGGCGCGCCTATGGCCGTTTTCTCAGGAAGAAGGGTTGCGTGCCCGGCGGGGTTCAGCACACTGATTTTAAGGGAGCGATTCCCGCTTATCTTGTCCGCCGCATCAAAGGAAAGATCTATCTCGGTGTTTCTCGATGTGCTTATGGTCCAGCCCACAGGGGTCATGTCCGGGTTGATGTCTTCAAAACCGCCGTTTTTGATGAGGTTTTGGCCGAAGCATATGCCATGAGCGGCTGTAATGAATAACCCGGTTAGTAGTATGGCAATCAGGCTTTTTCTCATTCCCTACCTCCTTGATGTTGCGTGTATTCTATCTCATGTATTTTCAACTATTAAGTCAATTGTCGAATTAAATCAAGGAAAAAAGCAGCCCGATGTATTTCGGGGCGTTTGTCGGAAGGCACATTCCACGGTGCGGGCAGTGCCTTCATGAAAATATTTCCATGGTTATTACTTGATTATTCGGGATTCTACTGTTAATAATGCCGATAGGGATCATATCCGGCCACGGAAATACCTTTTCATGCCACGGTTCAGCAGGAACCTTTTTTGATAAGAAAAGAGGGCGCAATGAAGACAACCATTACAAAAGGGGGTTATGCAAGGATGATTACCAGGGCGATTTCAATCAGTGCTTTTGTATTGCTGATGGGCGTTGTATTGGTCTTTTCAGGCTGCGGGGGAGAAAAGGGGCAGGCGGAATTCGATTTCTCCGACCTGGAGTATTCCATCATCCAGGACGGCAGGTTTCTATTCACGGTGAAGGTCACCGGGACCATACGCAATATCGGGACCGCGGATGCAAGAGACGTAGTTGTTACCGGCGACTGCCCCTCATGCGGCACTGCATACCGGCAGGTGGAATGGCATCTCACGGAAACGGACAAAGCCGATGAGCAGAAGGACCTTATTCGCTTCCTGGGCAAGGGGGAACGGGCAAACTTCGAGTTCAAGGGCCTGGCATATTACTCCACAGGCGGCAGCGGTGAGCCGCCGACCGAGCTGCCCGATGAGCTGGAAGTTTATGTTATGTCCTATGAGTCCGAATAGTAGAAAAAGTTGAGAAGGGTTCTCGTATCCCTGTAGTGCAACGCCGATTATTCGAATGAACGCCGGCTGGTCGGTTCGACCAGCCGGATCAATACCGCTACCCCGAGGTCTTCCCGCAACCGGTGTTCGGTTTTCCTGAGCAGTTTTTCAATCTCTTTGATTTCGTCGGAAAAAATCTCATCGTTCATGGGAATGAGGATTTCCAGCTGCTTGTTCCCTTTGTCGTCCGTTACCCGGCAGGTGATCTGTTCAGTCGTTACGGGCAGGGTGTCTTCCAGTATATTGCAGACCTGCCGGGAGTGGATTTTCACGCCGTCGACCTTCATGATGTCGTCGGTGCGCTCTGGAAATAATTGTATCCTGGCAAGGGGGCTTCCGCAGGGGCAGGGCGCCTCCATAATGCGGGCGCTGTCCCCCGTACGGAATCGAATCAGGGGGAATGCCCGCGTGGTCAGGGTGGTCAGGACGAGTTCTCCGGTTTCCCCCGGCGGCAGTATGGCCTTTGTTTCCGGGTCGATGATTTCCGCCAGAAAATGGTCCTCGCTGATGTGCAGTCCGTCATGCGCACTGCATTCAAATGCGATGGCCGGCCCCGGTACCTCGCTTAACCCGTAGTGGAGCCAGCAGGTCACGAAAGCCCGCTCTTCTATATCTTTCCGGAAGCCATCGCTGATGGTTTCCCCCGCGATAATCATGGTGTGGAGATTGAGCGCTGCGGGGCCGACCTGCATCCGGTGCATGTAGTCCGCCAACTGGAAGGCCATCGCCGGCGTGGTGACCAGGACCGTGGTTTTGTAATCGCGCAGGATCATGAACTGCTTGTCGATGGAAAGCTGGGTGTTCGGGATGACGCTGACGCCGATGTCCTCTGCGCTGTCCTTGTAGTCCCGCCCCCAGTTGGCCAGCCCCTGGTTGAAGGCAACCTGCAGAATATCATGGGCCGACACCGAAGCGGCGGTCAGGGCCCTGGCGGTTATTCGCCGCCACATGTCAAGATCCTGGGAGGTGTACCCGCTTACGGTGGGATTTCTGGATATGCCGGGTGCCGTGTGGATGCGGACGATGTCGCGCAGCGGCATGGCGAACAGCTCATACGGGTAGTGCTCGCTGAAATCGGACCGCTCCAGGAACGGCAGCAGCGACATATCGTCGAGGGACTCAATCTGTCCGGGTTCGACCGCGGCGGCATTCATCCGATGCCGGTGGAAATTGACCTGCCGGTATGCACGGTTCAGCGTGCTTTGCAGCCTCTCGAGCTGAAGCTGGATTTTCTCTTCCGGCGTATATTCCAAGAAGTCATCGGTTCTCATCATCAAACTCCTCGTAGTCCTTGCCGAGATAGGCGCGTTTTACGTTGGTGTCGGCAAGCAGTTCGTCCGCAGATCCTTCCAGAACGACGGAACCGGTTTCAAATACATACCCCCTGTCGGCAATCGTGAGGGCCGCCCGGGCATTCTGCTCCACGAGCAGAATCGTCAGCCCCTGGCTCCGCAATAATTCCAGCACATCCATGATTTTCTCCACAACCAGCGGCGCGAGCCCCATGGACGGTTCATCCAGAAGAAGAAGCCGGGGACGCGCCATGAGCGAGCGTCCGATGGCAAGCATCTGCTGCTCCCCGCCGGAAAGGGTGCCGGCCGGCTGGGAGAAGCGCTCTTTGAGGATGGGAAAAAGCGCGGTCACGGTTTCCATCGCCTGCTGCACATCCTCCCGCGCTTTTTTTCTCAGCCTCGTGTAGGCCCCGAGAACGAGGTTGTCGTACACCGACATGGGCGGGAATATCAACCGCCCCTCCGGCACCAGGCTGATGCCGGATTTTACCACGGCAGGGGGATCCATGCCTTTCAGGTTTTTACCTTCGAACAGAATTTCCCCGGTCCAGGTGGGCAAAAGGCCGCTGACCGAAGCCATGAGCGTGCTCTTGCCGGAGCCGTTGGCACCGATCAGGGCGATGATCTCCCCCTCCTTGACCGAGAGGGTGATCCCCTTAACAGCCATGATCTGGCCGTAAAAACATTTGAGGTTCCGTATGCGAAGCATGGGGTATATGTTGTCAGGTTGTCGGTTGTCCGTAAAGGGCAAAACACGCTTTTCCGCGCGATTGTCGTTGATGCCCGAGTCATTCCTGTATTTCAATGCTGCGCCGGTTGGTGTCCCAATAGTCCGGCGCTTTCATTTATTTTGGTTTTCCCAGATACGCCGCCATGACCGCCTCATCGGACTGAATGGTCCGGGGGGGGCCTTCGGCGATTTTTTTGCCCCGGTCGAGGACGACAATGCGGTCGCAGGTTTTCATGGTCAGGGCCATGTCATGCTCCACCAGAAGGACGGTGATTCCATGCTTCCGGATGCTTTCGATCAGCTCCCCCAGCGTATCGGTTTCTCCCATGTTCAGACCTGCCGCGGGTTCGTCGAGCAAAAGGAGATCCGGTTTCGAGGCAAGGGCCCTGGCCAGTTCCAGGAGGCGCTGCCAGCCGAAGGGGAGGTCGCTGCTCCTCTGGTGCGCGAGATCCGCAAGCCCGACAAAATCCAGCAGTTCGAGCGCCCTTTCCCGTGCCCGCCGTTCTTCTTTGACCAGCCGGGGCGTTCGGAATACGCTGCCGATGATGCCGCATGAGGTTCTTGTATGAAGCCCGACCAGAACGTTTTCAAGTACGCTCATGCTGGAAAACAGTTCCACGTTCTGAAATGTCCGGCCGAGGCCCATGCCGACCAGCTCGTGCACGGCTTTGCCGCTTATGGATTCCCCCCTGAACCGGATGTCGCCGGAATCCGGCGGGAAAATGCCGGTTACCAGGTTGAAAAGCGTGGTTTTGCCAGCGCCGTTGGGGCCGATAAGCCCGGTTATGGATTCGGGGGAAAGCGCGAAGCTGACCGTATCGATCGCCTGGACGCCGCCGAACGCCTTGGAAATCGAATCAATGGCCAGAAGATGGGCGTTACTTGTCATTTTTTTTCCGGCTGTTTTCATAAATATCGAGAATGCCGCGGGTGAGTCCCTGCGGCAGGAAAATCATCACCAGCATGAGGACCAGTCCGTATATCATCATTTCATAATCCGCAAAGGCATGGAGCCATTCCGGCAGCAGGGTAAGAAGGGACGCCCCCAGCAAGGAACCCCATATGCTGGCCATCCCGCCGATAACGACCATGGTCACGATCCGGATGGAAGCGAGAAAGCTGAAGGTCCCCGGACTGATGAAAAAGATCTGGTGGGCATACAGAAATCCTGCCAGGGAAGCCATTGCCGCGCTCAGGACAAAGATCTTCAGCTTCATTTTCGCGGTGTCGACGCCGACCGCCGCCGCCGCATGCTCCCCGTCGTGGATAGCCCGCAGGGCGCGCCCCACCCGCGAATCGATGATCCGCCGGCAGATGATGAAAAAAAACAGGACGACGCCCCATACCAGGAAAAAATAACGCCGGTCCGTGTCAAAGGCGAAACTCCCGATTTCAAGGGGGGGAATGCCCACGAACCCGGAAGCGCCGCCTGTGACGCTGCGCCATTCCCGGAAAATGATGTTGACAATGATCCCGAAGCCGAGCGTGCCCATGGCCAGGTAGTAGCCGGTCAGGCGGAGCGTCGGCCTGCCGACGAAATAAGCGATGGCCATGGCCGTGAAAACGGCGGCGGGGAGCGCCAGCCAAGGGGAAATGTTGTACGTGGTCGATAAAATTGCGGTAGTGTAGGCCCCGATGCCGTAAAAAGCGGCGTGCCCCAGGGAAATCTGCCCGGCATACCCCATGAGCATGTTGAGGCTCAGCGCCAGGAGGGTGTTGATCCCGATAAAGATCATCACCTGCAGGTAATAGGCGTTTTCCACCAGAAGGCCGGTGGCAGTGGCCGCGGCCGCAAAAACAAAACAGGCGATGAGGTGCTTGTCTGTTCGGATCATGTTAAAACCGTTTCACGGAAGCTGCACTGATAATGCCCTGCGGGCGGAAATACAGGACGAGCAGGAGCAGTAAAAATGCCGTGGCATCCTTGAGCCCCGAAGATACGAATCCCACACCCATGGCTTCCAGGACGCCCAGGAGAAAACCGCCCAAAAGCGATCCCCAAAGGCTGCCCAGCCCCCCGAGCATTGCGGCGCAAAATCCCTTCAGGCCCAGCATGGCCCCCATGTCATAGGCGGGCATCGTTACGGGGGCGATGATGGCACCGGCAACCGCCCCCATACCGGTGGAAAGGCCGAATGCCAGCAGGATCATCATTTTGGAAGGAATGCCAACCAGCCAGGCCGCCTGCTTGTTGATGGCGCATGCGTACATGGCTTTCCCGGTGAGTGTCCGCCTGTAGAACAGGTGAAGACATGCGGCGATCAGTATGGCGATAACCAGTATCCAGATGCTTTGGACCAGCAGGCGCGCGCCGGCGATATCCAGGGGGGGGTGGGGGGTGAAGGGGGGCATGCTTTGCGCGTTTTTCCCCCATACCAGCATGCCCGCCCCCCGCAGAAAGATGGACGCTCCCACCGTGATGATAATGAGCACGATGGGCTCGGGGCGCTTTACGGTGCGAATGGCCAGCCTTTCGAAAACCATCCCCAGAAGGCCAACGCCGAACACGACAATGAAAAAAGCCCATATTACCGGGATTTTCAACGTCATGGTCAGCGTGACCATGGAGAGGGCGCCGATCATGACGAATTCCCCATGAGAGAAATTGATCAGGTCGGTGGACCGGTAGAGCATGGAGAAGCCCAGCGCGATGATGCCGTAAATGGCCCCGTTGGTAAGGCCCGAGAAAAAATACTGTAGAAATTCCTGCATGGATTTGTCCCGTTGGGAAAAGTGTTATTCAACCAGTTCCCAGGTGCCGTCCTTTATGCGCACCATCACGAATGCGCCCGGCGCAAGTCCGTTGTGGTCTGTTTCCGAAAAATTGAACTCGCCGCTGATGCCCACGTGTCCCTGAATTTTTTCAAGATTGTCCCGGATTTTGGCCTTGTCCCCGCCGGTCCCCTTGATTGCCTCGGCAAGAAGGTTGATGGCGTCATAGGCGTATCCGCCGAAAGCGGATGCGGTTTCGCGGTAGCGGTTTTCGTATGCCTCCATGTAATCGCTCAATACCGCTTTTTGCGGATCGTCCTCCGGCAGGATTCCCGCGACCAGGAGCCTGCCGGTGGGCAGCAGTATCCCTTCGGCGGCATCACCGGCAAGATCGATAAATCGCGGTGACGCAACCCCGTGGCTGTTATAGAGCGGAATGTCGATGCCAAGCTGCTTGGCATTTTTCGCCACCACGGCGGGACCGGGATTCGTCCCCCAGCATACGATGGCATCCGGTTCGGCACTGCGAATGTTGGTCAGCTGGGCGGTCATGTCCTTGTCCGCACCGCCGAAGCTTTCCCGGGCCACGATGTCAATGCCGAAAGCCCCGGCCTGTTCGATCAACTGGTCCCTGCCGCTTTCCCCAAAGGCATTGGATACCGCAATTATGGCGACATTTTGGATTCCGTTTTCCCTCATATGCCCGTAAATGCTGGCTACTGCATGAATATCGCTCTGGGCGGTCTTAAAGACCCATGGTTTTATGGGATCGGTGATCTTGTTGCCCGCGGCGCAGCTGATCAGCGGGAGGCTGGACCGTTCAATCACCGGAATGACGGCCAGGGATGTCGGGGTCAGGCTGGGGCCGATAATAGCGGTGACGTCGTCCCGGGTGATGAGACGCTGCACATTTCTCACGGCCCTTGTGGGGTCCCCCTCGCTGTCATAGATGATTGCTTTGAGCATATGGCCGTCAATGCCGCCGGCATCATTGATCCTGTCGATGGCGAGTATCATGGATTTTTTTTCCGGATCGCCCAGAAAGGATGCCGGTCCGGTAACAGAGAATATGCCGCCGATCTTGATCGTCTCCTTTTTCTGTTCGGCGGAAACCGGGGCGGCAAAAAGCAGGCACAGGGCCGTGGCGATGGCTGTGAGCAGAGCGATGACGCGCATTTTACTTTTTGGTAACATGTGCTGTCTCCTTTAGCGTTGTTGTTTTGATGGTTTGGGTAATCGCCGGGTTTCTGCGGTGCGCTTTCCTTTTTCCCGCACCGCCATCCGCCGGGGCTACATCGTGTAAAGCCGGTTTTCGTCGATGATTTCAACGCCGCTCGCGGACAATACAGCCACGGCCTCGTCGATCTTGTCGAAACGGAATATCATGATCGCGTTGTTCCCGCTCTGGGCGACAAATGCGTACATGTACTCCACGTTGACACCGGCCTTTGTGAGGAGATCCAGAATGCCGTGGAGTCCCCCGGGGCGGTCGTTGACCAGTGCGGCCACAACCGGCGTTTTCTTGACCGTGAACCCGCCTTTTTTAAGGGCGTCCTCGGCTTTGGCATTGTCGTCCACGATCAGGCGGAGAACACCGAAATCCGACGTATCGGCCAGGGCCAGGGCACGTATGTTGACGCCTGCCTCGGCCAGGATTTTGGTCACTTCCGACAGTCGCCCCGCCTTGTTTTCCAGAAAAATGGATATTTGTTGTGCTTGCATGCGCGTCCTCCCTCTATGATTGTCCTATAATTTTCTCCGGTCGATGACCCGGGCCGCCTTCCCCTCGCTTCTGGCAATGGTTTTGGGTTCAGCCAGTTTCACGGTCGCCGAAACGCCCAGCGTTTCCTTGATGTTGCTTTCGATGGTATCGCTGAGCCGCTGCAGTTCCTTTACCTCGTCGGAAAAGGTTTTATCGCTGATTTCAACCCTTACCGTCAGCGTGTCCAGGTTATCCTTCCGGTCGACCTCGAGCTGATAATGGGGTTCGACACCGTCGATTTCCATCAGGACGCTTTCGATCTGCGACGGAAAGACGTTGACGCCCCGGATGATCAGCATGTCGTCGGTGCGGCCGCTGATTTTGGTCATTCGCACCATGGTCCGTCCGCAGATGCAGGGTTCCGGATTGAGCGAGGTGATATCCCTCGTGCGGTACCGGATTACGGGGAAGGCCTCTTTCGTGATGGACGTGATGACCAGTTCCCCCGTTTCCCCGTAGGGGAGGGGTTCTTCCGTTTCCGGGTCAATGATTTCCGGTATGAAATGATCCTCAAACAGGTGAAGCCCTTTCTGGGCTTCGTGGCATTCTACGGAGACCCCGGGCCCGATGACTTCGCTCAGGCCGTAAATATCGACCGCTTTAAGATTGAGCTTATCCTCGATTTCTTTGCGCATGTTTTCGGACCACGGCTCTGCGCCGAAAATGCCGAAACGGAACTTGAGATCCCGGAAGGAAACGCCCATTTCTTCGGCGGCTTCGGCCAGGTGGAGGGAATAGGAAGGGGTTGCGGTCAGTATACTGGGGCCGAAATCCTTCATGATGATCACCTGGCGCCGGGTATTCCCGCCGGATACCGGAATGACCGATGCGCCGAGTTTTTCCGCGCCGTAGTGGATCCCCAGGCCGCCCGTGAAAAGGCCGTATCCGTAAGCGTTGTGTATGATATCGTCGCGGGTGGCCCCTCCCGCCGTAAGGGCGCGCGCCATGAGCTCGGCCCAGGTACTGATGTCCCTCGCCGTATAGCCGACCACGGTGGGCTGCCCCGTGGTGCCGGAAGAGGCATGGATCCGCACGACGTTGTCCATCGGCACCGCGAACATGCCGAAGGGGTAGTTGTCCCGGAGGTCCTGCTTGCGGGTGAACGGAATATGCTTCAAATCGGAGAGGGATTGGATGTCTCCCGGTTTGATGCCTGTCTTGTCGAAATTCGACCGGTAAAATGGAACCGTGGCGTATGCGCGCGACAGAGTTGCCTGGAGGCGCCGGAGTTGAATGGATTCAAGCGCTTCCCGGGGCATTGTTTCATACTCGATGTTGAAAATCATCTTTGGATCTCCTCCACAGCTTGTGAAAAGTCATCTTTGACGGCTTCGCAAAAAGTCCAATATCTGTGTTACGCGCAATCTTTGAAGAATCTCACGTACGGCTAAGTACGCTCAATTCTTCAAAAATTGCACGCGCCTTGATCTTGAACTTTTTTCAAAGCCGTCTGATCAAGATTTTTGGACCTGCAATACATAAAAAAATGGCCGTGGGGCGGGTGCCTCACGGCCATATTGAAAAAAATAGAACCACGGGCGACCCTTATGCGTCTTCCCATGGCATAATCGTGTTCCGGATTGTTACGGCGTTATGACGTTGACCCGGCTGATCCATGGGAAGACTTCCTAAAAAAGAAATAGCCCCCAAAATCCACCGAACAGTCTTTTATCGATGTCATGGCTTTATTTGTCCATCTGTTTTGCATGCTGTTTTGCATACTTCCTATCGAAAGCATGCGGTATTTCGCCGAAGCGGCCGTAGAACCTGTTTTAAAATTGTCATTCGGTTCATTTATTTTACTTTGTCTAAACGTATGCGATACTTATGTCAAGAAAAAAAACTACCCCTTGAGCCCCGCCTTGAATGCCGGGGTGCGTTTTTCCAGAAATGCCGATGTGCCTTCTTTTGCATCTTCACTTGCCATGCAGAGCGCAAAGGCGTTGATTTCCATCTCACATCCGCTGGCAAGATCGACATCCATGCCGTTGTTGATGCTCTTTTTGGCGGCATTCAGGGACACCCTGCCCTTTGCAGCCATTGCTGCGGCCGTTTTCTGCACTTCCGCCATCAACTGGTCGGCAGGAAGGACCCTGTTGATGATTCCCTTCTGCCCGGCCTCCTCCGCGCCCATCATTTTACCGGTGAATATCATTTCTTTGGCCAGGTTTTTTCCGACGATGCGCGCAAGCCGCTGGGTTCCGCCAAAACCGGGAATGATGCCCAGGTTGATTTCCGGGAGGCCGATTTTTACATTTTCAGAAGCATAGATAAAGTCGCAGGACAGGGCGATTTCAAGGCCTCCGCCCAGTGCGAATCCGTTTACCGCTGCGATTACCGGCATGGGCAGCTCCTGGAGCTTGTTCATGACCGCATGCCCGTTTTTTGCAAAATACCGGGCCTGCAGGGGGTTGAGTGTAGACAGCTCACCGATGTCAGCCCCTGCAACAAAGGCCTTTTCGCCGGCGCCCGTCAATATGAGAACACGGATATCCTGATTTTCGGCAATTTGGTCGAGCGCCTGGTTCAACTCCTGCAAAACCTGCGAATTCAGAGCGTTCAGGGATTTGGGGCGATTGATGGTGATTGTGGCGATATCGCCTGCCTGTTCATAAAGAATGGTTTCATATGGCATGTCGGTCCTCCGCATCGGATGTTGGATTTTCCGGGGTTACCGAAAAAAAGTTTTGAATCTTTTCCCGTTGTTTGTTAGATAATATTATTTAACAAAATTTTTTGGGACTTCTTGATATGTTCTGATTATATATTTTTTTTAGATAAATGAAATGCCCTGTTTTGTCAATCGTGATACGCTGACGTAATGTGCCCCGGTCACCTTGACATTCGATGGTTTGCCATTAAAATCAATTTTGGAAGGGTTTTCGGCGGAAATCGGTACGGGTTATGCTTCCGGGAGTCTGGTATGCTAAACATGGATGATGAAGCAATAATAAAGGCGTACAAGCGTTACGCCAGGAATTACGACCTGATCTTCGGCAAGATATTTGAACATGGCCGCAGACAGATACTGAAAAAAATGAACTGCCGGTCGGGGGATCATGTTCTTGAAGTGGGCATCGGCACCGGAATAACCCTCCCTTTTTATTCAGACCATGTCAATGTCACGGGGATCGATATATCGCCGGATATGCTCCAGGTTGCGAAAAAATATGTAAACGGCAACAAGGCGGCCAAAAAATCATTGTTTCTCATGGACGCCCAGCAAATGAGCTTTGCTGACAATTCCTTTGACAAGGTGGCGGCCATGTATGTGGTTTCGGTCGTCCCCGACCCGGAAGCCCTGGTTGCGGAAATGAAACGGGTCTGCAAGCCCGGAGGGGATATTTTCATTTTAAATCATTTCAGCAATCACAACCTGCTGCCGAAGATGGTGGAAACCGTTATGCTGCCGTTTCGGAACCTGATCGGATTCAGTCCGCGCCTTTCCATGGACTGGCTGATAAAAAATATGGATATACCGGTAGTCGAGGTCGATTCCGTCAACCTTTTCGGTTACTGGACCTTGATTCATGCAAAAAATGGCGACCATTGACCCGTTTTCTTCCGAAGAAGACGTATTATACAGCGATTGTCATCTGGACCCGGATACGGAGTACTTCCTGTATGTGGGTGAATTAAAGGCGGACTGCCTGAATTTTTTCCTCAAGGAAGCCTTCAGCAGGATTTTCGGCAAAAAATTTGATTTTATCTCCATCCTGCCCGATGTCCTGGCCTGCTACCCCCACCCCAATATGCTCGTTATCAACCCCCGCAGCAGGGAACTGACCGGTGCATGGGGCTATACAACCTGCTGCCGGATCTCCGGCAGGGATTTCAATCGCTTTGTTTCGACCTCCGGTACGGTCCACAAGCTGGTCGGGGAGCTTCTGCAGCGGCAGAAAAACCTTTTCGTGCACGTCTTCGAGTCCGTTCCCGAAATGACCCTCAACCGCATTCCCGGGGTAACCCTTCTGGGACCGGACGGAGAAATCGCCCACCAGTGGAACAACAAGCTTCACCAACTCCAGGTGCTGCGCGATACATCCGTGCCGGTCATCGATTTCCGAATATGCGACGGCTACAAGGAGCTGCTGCAGACAACAGAAGCGTTGTGGCCTGTATGGGACCAGGGCATTTTTATCAGCCAGCCGTATTCCGCAGCCGGCATGAACAGTTTTATCGCCTACAGCCCCCGGGACCTGGAGGGGAGGGATTTTTTTGTCGATTCCAAATACCTTCTCAGCAGATACATTCCGCACATTTCGGATCCGACGGTGCTTGGCGTGGTGGCCAATGCCGATGACGTGTTTATCGCCGCGGTGGCGGACCAGGATATTGAAGGGGGCAACACCTTCAAAGGTTCTGTATTTCCTTCGGCCCTGCCCCGGAAGATTCAACGTCAAGTGGAGGCGCATACCCGGACCGTGGGGCGAATGCTGGGGCAAAGCGGATACCGGGGCATCTTCGGGTGCGATTTTATCGTGGATGAAGCCGGCTTTGTTCATTTCGTGGAGGTAAACGCCCGCAAGCAGGGGACCACCATGGAAATGTGCTGTACGCTGGAAAACCTCCTGCCCCCGGATGCGCCGTCATTGCTGGAGCTTGAATTTTATGCTGTTACGGAAAACCGCTTCCCCGAAAACATGATGGAGCTCCGGGAAGCGTTGGGCGATATATGCTGGCGGACCTACAATTTCAAGACTGATGCCGGCGTGCGCGTCCGGGAGTCCATTCCCCAGGAGCATGACGAGCGGGAGCTTTTCCGGCGTGTTGCCGAAAACAGCCTGGAGCACGGCGTGATCGTCATGGAGCACCTGGGGGAAGGGCTGCTGGCGGAGCCCGGAACTTTCGTGGGGCGCCTCCTGGCCGTTTCCAGGAGGCGTGAACTACTGGAGGAAGACATTCAGAAGGGCAAAGATCGGCTCCGCAACTCAATTATTCCAAGAGAAGAAGAAACGCCATGAATGAAAAAGCAGGTAGTGCAGAAATGGATGAATTCACCAGGGATCTGTTCCGGGAGCTTTTTACGCCCGCCGGAGAAAAGGCGGGAGCACCGGGGCAGGAAGAAGTGCAGGCAATAAAGGATCTCTTAAAGGCCGCCGGTGAGCAGGATTTGACCCAGCCCATTGTGGACCTGTTTGCGATGCTGCGCCGGATTCGTAGGGAAAAAGGGTATACGCCCGCGGATCTGGGCATAGAGGAGCCCGACCTTATGGCATTGGCCGAAAAGCACCAGGAGTTGGACGAGCATCGGGTGACCATCGGCGGACGCGTTTTGAGGGCGCTTTCCATTGTGCAGGAGGCAAACGAAAGGGCCATGGATTATATGCGTCGACACCCCAGGGAAGCCCCCAGCGGCGTCGAACTGTGGAACAGCATCCGGGAGCACCAGGAGCGCATCAAAAAGGTCCTGGGCATGCAGCAAGAGGACTGGGACAGTTTTGCCGGGCAGCTGCGCTATGCCATTGAATCCGTTGCTACGCTTTCCAGCCTGCTGGATCTGCCCGAAAAAGCGGTGGCGGATATCCAGCGGGTGACCGGCCAGTACAGGATGCGCCTGACGCCGTACTACACCAGTCTGATCATGCCCGGCGTCCTCAACGACCCGGTCCTTTTGCAGTCCGTGCCCACCGGAGAGATGGTGGACAACGTGGGGGAGGAAATTCCGCCGGTGGCCGCGGATCATTCCCCTGCACGGCTCATTGACCAGTTCTATCCCCGGGTGGCGACGATCAAGGCCACGAACATGTGCGCCATGTACTGCACCCATTGCCTGCGCATCGCCCATATCGGCAAGAAGGACCGCATATACAGCAAGAACGCGTATCGGGAAGCCCTGGATTATATCCGGAACAATCCGGGTATCCGGGATGTCCTGGTGACCGGCGGGGATGCCTTTGTCCTGCCCAATGACCTGCTCCGGTGGCTGTTGGAGGAATTGGACGGGATCGAGCATGTGCGCCTGAAACGGCTGGGCTCGCGGATCCCGGTGACCACTCCTCAGCGCATGGACAGCGAACTTTTGGACATCCTGGAGCAAAGCAACGATCGGAAACCCCTGCGGGTGGTGACCCAGATCAATACCGCCCAGGAGATAACGCCCATATCCCGGGAGGCTTTCAAGCAGATTTCCAGGCGGGTCAGTGCGGTGCTCAATCAGGCCGTTCTGCTCAGGGGGATCAACGACACCCCGGTAAAAATGTGGAAGCTGTGCGAAACCATCCAGGAATCCCATGTACGCCCGTATTACGTTTTCAACTGCAGCTACCGCAATCCCCAGTTTGCCCACTTGCGGGTACCGGTTACGGTGGGGCAGGATATCATCGAATCCATGTACGGCAATATTTCCGGGGATGCCATTCCCCGGTACATCGCCACGGCAGGGGGGAAGATTCCCCTGCATCGAAGCAATGTTCAGCGCCGGGAGAACGGCCACCTCGTCCTGAAAAAACCCTGGAGCGGAGAAGAGGTGAAATATCCGGACGTCGCCGAAGAAGATCATGCCGACCAGCGCTTCGCCTTTGCAAAATACACAATGCCGGAGTAGTGAAGAACCTCCGGCCGTCATTTTTTTTCCGGGAACATGGGACAAGTTATGCGCCACGAACAGGGGCCGGCAGACCAGATCCATGCGTTTTTTAAAGACAAGCAGCAGGCGATGCTCTCCCTGCTGGAGGATCTGGTGCTCATCCAGAGCGGCAGCAGAAACAAGGCCGGGCTTGACCGGATGGCCGCCGCCGTAGCCGCGGCAATGCCCGGCAGTATGCATTGCCAGGTGCTGCCGTTTGCCGAACACGGCAACATGGTGTCGGCAAAAACCCGGAAGGCCGCAGAGGGAGCCAGGCAGCTTCTTTTGCTGGGGCACATGGACACGGTATTTCCTGAAGATACCGATTTCCATTTCTACCGCGAAGACGAAGCCAGGGCCTACGGACCCGGCGTGATCGACATGAAGGGAGGGCTCGTCTGCGCGATATTCGCCCTGGATGCCCTGGCGCAGCTGGGACTTTTGCAGGATCTGCCGGTCTGTATTTTCTGCAATTCCGACGAGGAGATCGGCTCGCCTGCTTCCTGGGACATGATCTGCCGGGAGGCGGACAACGCCTTTGCCGCTTTCGTGATGGAATGCGCAGGGAAGAACGGGGAGATCGTCACCGGCCGGAAGGGGAGGAGCGGGTACAGGCTCATCGTCCACGGGCGCTCCGGCCATGCCGCCCAGGCCGGCGCGAACAAGGCCAGCGCCATTTTGGAGCTGGCCCACAAGACCATCGCCCTGGAAGCCCTCAACGATCCGCCCTCGGTGAGCCTTAACGTAGGCGTCGTAAAAGGGGGCATAGGCCCCAATACCGTGCCCGGTCAGGCCGAGGCCCTGATTGATATCCGGTATCTCGAGGAAGCGGATGATCAGCGGGTAAAATCGGAAATCGACCGGATCGTCCAGGCATCCGCTGTTCCGGGAACGGTATGTGAGCTGCAGTACCATACGGGCCGGCCGGCCATGCCCCAAACGCCGGGCAATGAAAACCTGTTTTCCCATGTTCAATCTCAGGCGGCGCTGCTGGGGCAGCGCGTGACCCATGAGTTCAGAAACGGCGTATCGGATGCCAATGTCGTTGCGTCCAGGGGCGTTCCGGTGCTGGACGGCATGGGGCCCGTAGGGGATCTGGACCACAGCGAGAGGGAATACATGGTCAAGTCCAGCCTGGTGCCGAGGGCCTGCCTGCTGGCCCTGTCCATATGGCATTGCTGCTCGGTTGCCATGCCTGCAAGCCTTGAAAAACAGTTGACATAGAGCCCTAAACCGGGCAAGTAGAAAGAAGATCGTGCCCACAATTTTCTTCAACCCAATTAAGGAGGAGAGAACCATGTCTTTGAAACGAGTTCTTGTTACGTTGGCCGTTGTACTGGGTCTGATGGTCGGCACCCCCACCGTGCAGGCCGCCCAGGATATCCTGTTCGGCGGGGCGTCCATTACCGGCGTTTACTACCAGGTGGCGCTGCAGATCAGCAGCCTGATGAATAAACACCAGGGGGACAACTACAATTACGTCGGCAGGCCCACAGGTGGTTCCGTGTTCAATATCAATGCCATCGAGAGGGGCGCTTTTGACTTCGGCGTAGCCCAGTCGGACCGGAATTACCAAGCGTATCATGGAGAAGCGGATTGGGACGGAAAACCGGTCACCGATCTGCGCAGCGTGTTCAGCATGCACCCGGAGACCGTAATGCTGGTTACCCGGGAAGACACCGGCATTAAGAAAGTGGAAGACATCAAGGGGAAGCGGATCAATATCGGCAACCCGGGCTCGGGCCAGCGGTACAACGCCCAGGACGTGCTTCGCATCTATGGCATTGACCAGGAAAAGGACATCCGCGCCGAGGGGCTGCAGCAGCATGAAGCTTCCAGGGCCCTGGTGGACCGCAAGATCGACGCCTTCTTTTATACTGTCGGCAACCCCAGCGCGACGGTCGAAGAGCCGGCCACTTCCGTGGATATCCGCATGATCCCGTTGAATCATGACAAGATCAAGGAAATGGTCGCCGAAAATCCCTATTACATCATGACCAAGATTCCGGCAGGCACCTACAAAGGCGTGGACTATGACGTGGAAACCTATGCGGTGACCGCGACCGTCATTACCAATATCAACGTGGACGAAGATGTGGTTTACGACATGACCAAGACCGTGTTTGAGAACCTGGATCAGTTGCGGGCTTCCCATGCGGCGTTCAAGCATCTGAATCCCGAAGAAATGCTCCAGGGGCTGTCGGCGCCTTTCCATCCCGGTGCGATGAGATACTACAAGGAAAAAGGATGGAAGTAATATAACGTAAAACAGCAGCGTATCCCGATTGGGGCAGGCAGCGCAAGTCCCTGCCTGCCCTTTTTTACCGGCCGTACCCGCAACTTTTGAACCTGAAAGAAGAATGCTTATGGCGAACCAGGAAGAACCCATACGCCGGGACGGAGAGGATATAGAACCGGGAAAAGCCTCGAAGGTAGCCGAAAAAATGGTCGCGGTGATCGAGGCGGGGTCCAGGGAGCCGAAAAATCGGGTTTTTACCGTTCTCATTACCCTGATTTGCGTCTGCTGGTCCGGTTATCAGCTGTATATCGCCTTTCAGCCACTAAATTCACACATTGCCAGGGCATGGCACCTGGCATTCGCCATTTGCCTGGCTTTTTTGGCATACCCTGCCT
This sequence comes from Desulfobacteraceae bacterium, assembly GCA_011389935.1. GTDB lineage: Bacteria > Desulfobacterota > Desulfobacteria > Desulfobacterales > Desulfosalsimonadaceae > B1SED10-16. The sequence goes on along the minus strand of JAABTJ010000010.1, from coordinate 80,500 downwards.
ATAACCCGTCCGTTCCGCCTTTCTGGATCAGAGGGTTTAAAAAAATATTTCCCTGGTTTTACAGGAAATCCGTGCGGCAGCACGTTCCCCTCTACGATATCCTGTTCGCCGTTCTGGCCACTTCGGCAGCCCTCTACATCTGGTGGGATTACGACAACCTGGTTTTTCGGCAGGGACTGCCGTCCACGCTGGACATATGGATGGGCTCGATCCTTATCGTGCTGCTCCTGGAGGCGGCCCGCCGGTGCCTGGGGCCCGCCCTGGCCATCCTGGCGTTTCTTTTCCTGGCCTACAACTTCGCCGGCCCGCACCTGCCGGAAATACTCCGGCACAGGGGCATTCCCCTGGATTTTGTGATCAGCGACATGTATCTTTCCACAACGGGCATTTTCGGCGTACCCCTTGGCGTGGCAACGGATTTCGTGTTTTTGTTCGTTTTGTTCGGCGCCCTGCTGGACAAGGCCGGAGGGGGGAAATATTTTATCGACGTGGCATTTTCCACCCTGGGCGGCTTCAAGGGGGGGCCGGCCAAGGCGGCGGTGGCCGCTTCGGGACTGACCGGCATGGTATCCGGCTCTTCGATTGCCAATACCGTAACCACGGGGACATTTACCATCCCCCTGATGAAAAAGCTGGGTTTCCCGGCCTATAAGGCCGCTGCGGTGGAGGTAGCCGCAAGCACCAACGGCCAGCTCATGCCCCCGATCATGGGTGCGGCCGCCTTTATCATGGCCGAGATCATCGGGATTCCCTATCTCGACGTGGTCCGGGCCGCCCTGATCCCGGCGCTTCTGTCTTACCTGACGCTTTTCTACGTGGTCCATCTGGAAGCGTTGAAGATGGATCTGAAGGCCATGCCCAAAAAAGATCTGCCCAAATTTCTGAAGACTTTTCTCCGCGGCTGCCACTTCCTCATTCCCCTGGGAGTTCTGGTTGCATACCTGGTAATCCTGCGGCGCTCTCCTGTGACCGCGGCCCTGATGGCCATAGAAGCCCTGGTGGTGATCATGCTTGTGCAGCGGCCTGTCATTGCATTCCTCAGCCTGCGCATCCGGAAAAAGGAGGGGACCCTTGATCCCCACCTGGACCTCCCCCGGTTTCTGGGGAATGCGTTTTTCACCGGATTGCTGGATATCTGGCGGGGGCTGATTGCGGGCGCCAAAAACATGATCTCCGTGGGTATCGCCACGGCCACGGCCGGCATCATCGTGGGGGTGGTCACGATTACCGGCCTGGTGGGGCGTTTCATTACATTGATAGACGTCCTTTCCATGGGCAATATCGTGCTCATGCTGATTTTTACCGCCATAACCTGCCTGATCCTGGGCATGGGAATGCCTACCACCGCCAATTATATCGTCATGGCCACCCTTACCGCACCCGTTATCGTGCAGCTGGGGGCGGATTCCGGTCTGGTCTTCCCCCTGATCGCAGCCCATTTGTTCGTGTTTTATTTCGGCATCCTGGCCGATGATACGCCGCCCGTTGGCCTGGCCGCATATGCCGGCGCCGCCATCGCCGGGAGCGACCCCATCCGTACGGGAATCCAGGGCTTTACCTATGACATGCGCACGGCGGTGCTCCCTTTTATCTTCCTGTTCAATACGGAGCTGCTGATGATCTCCGGGGTGACCGAAGCCGGCAAGGTGATCTGGCTGAGCAGCATTCCCAAAATTGCCTGGGTGTTTTTCGCCGGTCTGATCGCCATGTTCGCTTTTGCCTCGGCCCTGCAGGGGTATATGGCCAGGCGCTGCCGCTGGTTTGAACGGCTGCTCCTGCTTGTGGTCTTCGTTGTTACGTTCCGGCCGGGACTGTTAGAGGTGCATATGCCTTTTGGCCGCGAGGTCCTGCAGATTATAGGGGTCATCGTGTACCTGGCTCTCTTCGGGGTGCAGGTCTGGCAGGTCCGACGGGACAGTAAAACCGGGGCGGTTGCCACTTGAGGGGTAAGACCGGAAACAGTATGCGCTGCGGCCTGGCTGCGAATCCGGGATTGAAGCGGGGGGATATTTGGGGCTGAGTCGGATCAAGCCATATCTGCAGTCATGCCTGCATGCCGGTACACGGGTGTTCCAGGAAGCTGTTCGCGTCAGCGCGGGATTGTTCAAGATCATGATCCCCATCCTGATCCTGGTCAAAATCCTGCAGGAACTGGGATGGATCGCCTACCTGGCGCTCCCTCTCGAGCCGCTGATGGGACTGGTGGGGCTCCCGCCGGAAATGGGCCTGGTCTGGGCCACCGGCATGGTGAACAATATCTACGGCGCAGCCGTGGTGTTTTTGAGCCTGGCGCCGGAGCACACCCTCAGCGTCGCCCAGGTTACGGTGCTGTCCACCCTGATTCTCGTGGCCCACGCCCTGCCCATTGAAGTCAAGATCGCCCAGAAGTCCGGAAACCGGTTTTTGTTCCAGGCGCTGATGCGGGTGGCCGGCGCACTGGTGCTGGGTATCCTTCTTCATTGGAGCTATTCTCTCACCGGCTGGCTTCAGCAGGAAAATGTGGTGTTCTGGCAGGGGGAAATTCGGAAAAGTCCCGGGCTGTGGGAGTGGGCCCTGGAGCAGCTGCGCAACCTCGGGTTTATTTTCTGTATTGTCCTGGCGCTGATCAGCCTGATGCGCCTGCTGAATAAGCTGCGGATCACCGACATCCTGGTGCGGATTTTGGAGCCGCCGCTCCGTTTTCTGGGCATTGGCCGGGAAGCCGCTCCCCTGGCCATTGTGGGAATGACCATGGGGCTGACCTACGGCGGCGGGCTGATCATTTATGAATCCCGGTCCGGACGCGTCAGCCCTAAAGACGTGTTCGCCTCCCTGACCCTGATGGGGTTGACCCACAGCATTATCGAAGATACATTGCTTATGGTTATGCTGGGGGGGCACCTGTCGGGGATTCTTTTCGGCAGGTTGATTTTTTCCCTTCTGGTCGTGGCGCTGCTGGTGCGCTGCCTTCCCCTGTTGTCCGACGCCTTTGTTCACCGTTTTTTCTATAAGCTGCCGAGCCAGAATTGATTCCGTAAGGCGCAGTGCGTTTGATTTTATGCGGTAATGCGGTTATGATTCATACCAGTCGCCGTATCGGTTTTTCGGGTTTGCCGGCCGAAAGCCGGATACGGAAGGGGCAAAAAAAGATGGCGCGCCTGAGAGGACTCGAACCTCTGGCCTACGGATTAGAAGTCCGTTGCTCTATCCAGCTGAGCTACAGGCGCACAGTCAGGGTAGGTAAAAAGTGTTTTTTTAACATTGATTGTGTTTTTTGTCCACATAAAATATAATACCAGGAATCCGGGCCGGCTGTTTCAATTACGATAAAAATTTCAATTACGATAAAAATGATTGCCGGCCGGCCAAACAATGACCCAATTCTTTTGTTTTGATGCAGGATGCTTTTATAGTATCGTTATACCATGCACATTTGCTCTTGTTTTACGGAAATATCTGAAATGACGGAAAAGAATCAAACATATGACGACAATGCGTCTTCCCCGCTGGAAAGCCCGGTCGGGGAGACGGATGAAGATTTTGTTGACGAAGCTCCTGAAACGCCTGCCGGCCTGCAGTCCGGGCAGATCGATGTCGTTGCCAGGCTCAAGGACGCCGCGGCCAATGCTTCGAGCCAGACAAGCCTCGTCCCGTACGATCCGCTGCAGCGCTATCTGAATGAAGTCAGCCGCTACCAGTTGCTTACCCGGGAAGAAGAGATTGAACTCGGAAGGCGCGTGCAGGAGGAAAACGACCCGGATGCCGCTTTTCTCCTTGCAGCATCCAATCTGCGGCTGGTGGTGAAAATCGCCATGGAATTCCAGCGGACATGGATGCAGAACCTGATGGATCTGATCCAGGAGGGGAATATCGGCCTGATGCAGGCGGTGCAGAAGTTCGATCCGTACAAGAACGTTAAATTCTCCTATTATGCCGCATTCTGGATCAAGGCGTATATACTCAAGTTCATCATGGACAACTGGCGCCTGGTGAAAATCGGTACGACCCAGGGGCAGCGGAAGCTTTTTTTCAAGCTCAAAAAAGAGAGACAAAAGCTGATTGACCAGGGGTTTCTCCCCGAGACAAAGCTTTTGTCCGAACGGTTAGGCGTCTCTGAGCAGGAAATCCGGGATATGGGGCAGCGGCTGGACAGCTGGGATTTGTCCCTGGACGAGCCCATGAAAGACGACTCCGATACGGAAAGGGGGGCGTTTTTCAGCTCGGAGGAAGAATCCGTGGAGAGCCAGATCGCCAAAAAGGAATTGGAAACCCTGCTCCGGAACAAGGTCGAGGCGTTTAAAAAGCAGCTCAATGAGCGCGAACTCGACATTTTTGAAAAGCGCATCTTTACGGATACGCCCGAAACCCTCCAGGAAATAGGCGACAAGTATGCCATTTCAAGGGAACGGGTCCGGCAGCTGGAGAAAAATATCGTAAAGAAAATGAAATCCTTTCTGGAAAAAGAAATTCCGGATTTTGATTCCTACTATTTTCAGCCGGATGAACCGGGTGATTGATGAATGTGAATGGATAGATGGAGAGACATGATTGCTTCCCTGCTGCGGTTTTGCGCGTTTACATTGTTTGCCGTCGTTTTTACCATAACGGGCTGCGTTGCCATGCAGCAGGATGGCCGTGAAATAAAGGTAAACGCGGAAGACGACCTGCTGCCGGCCCTTTCCGTGCAGAATTCGTCCGGAGGCCCTTATTATTATTACCTGGTGGCGCAGGTTTTGCTCCGGGACCAGGACCTGTCAGACGCCGCCCGCTTCATGGAACAGGTAATCTCCCGCGATCCGGATGCCGTGCTGCCGAAACAGGAGCTGGCCCTGATTTATCTCCAGACCGGTCAAAAAGACAAGGCGCTGACGCTTTGCGAACAGATACTGGATATGCAGCCGGACAATATCGAGACACTCATCATTGCCGGGTCGATCCGGCAGTCGAGGGGGGATATCGAAACGGCGAGGGATCTCTATGAACGGGTGGTTGAAAAAGCGCCGGATCGGAAAAATATTTATCTGGTGCTCGGCCGCCTTTACCTTCAGGATGATCTCCACGCGGAGGCAGTCCGCGTATTTCGTCGACTGGTTCAGCAGGATCCGGACGCATATGTCGGATACTACTACCTTGGAATGGCCTATGCGGGAGCCGGGGAAAAGAACAGGGCCATTGAAGCGCTGCGCCGTGCTGTGGAAATAGAGCCGGGGTTCCTCGAAGCCCGCTTCGAGCTGGTCAATATCTATGACGACAGGGATGAAAGCGATAAGGTGATCGATATTTATGAAGATATCGTTGAGGAGGACCCGGAAAATATATCCGCGGCGATTGCATTGGGGCTGCTTTACCTGAAAAACGATTATGAAAGAAAGGCGGATGCGCTTTTTGAAAAACTGGGGCTCATGGCCGGTATTGACCGCACGGTGATTGATACCGTGATCCAGGATCTGATTGCGCAGAACCGTTACGAGGAAACGATCTCCGTGGTCGAGGGGATGCTGAAAGGGCTTCCCGAAGACCAGGGCCTTCACTACCTGGCCGGGATAAGCGAATACCTGATCGGCAATTATGATGAGGCCCTTTCCCACCTGCAACGGGTAGACGTTGATTCCAGGTTCTACGTGGACGCTGTGATTCAGAAAGCCGATATATACAATCAGAAGAAGCAGCAGAAAAAAGGGATTGGCGTCCTGGAAGCGGCCCTTGAAAATGAGGATCGGATCAGCAGACCCCACAGAATCCGGCTGATCCGTTTCTTAGGCGCATTTTACGTCGATGCCGGAGAATATCAAAGCGCCATCGGGGTTTTACGCCGGGGGCTTGCCCTTGAACCGGACAATACGGATTTTCATTACGATCTGGGGGTTGCCTATGACAAAAGCGGCGAGCCCCAGAAGACCATCGAGCAGATGAAGAGGGTTATCGAGATTGATTCGGATCATGCAGATGCGTTGAATTACCTTGGGTATACCTACGCACTGGCCGGGAACAACCTGGACGAGGCGGAAGCGCTGGTCCGCCGTGCACTTGAAATCAAGCCCGACAGCGGTTATATCCTGGACTCAATGGGGTGGGTCTACTTCCAGAAGAAGGATATCGAAAAAGCGGTGTCATACCTTGAAAAGGCGGTTGAAAAAAGGCCCGAAGACCCTGAAATCCTCATGCATCTTGGAGAGGCCTACCTCATGCAGCAGCGCGAGGAGGAAGCGCTGGCGCTTTACGAACGGGCGCTGCTGTCTCTGGGCGCAGCCGATGGTGGCAATGGATCCGATCTGTCTGATGACAGGCGGGAAATACAGAAAAAAATAGAAAGACTGAAGAACAGATAAATGGCTGCCGCTGTGTTCCGGAAAATTTGCATCCTCGCCCTGTTGGCGCTTATGGCGCCGGGGTGTGCCCGGTTTGTTGTGCCGGATATGCCGGCAAAGCAAACAAGGCCGGCCGGTGATCATCTTGCGCGGATTTCAGAAATAAACGAGGAGATTCCCCCCTATAAAGGAATCGGAAGGCTGCAGGTGGTTTCCGGGGGGGGGGCGTGGTCTGTGAGGGGGGCATGGCTGGCGGTTCCGAAGCAGGGGTTTCGGGTGGAAACCATCGGTTTGGCGGGGCAGCCGGGCGCCAGGCTGATATGCGACGCTGCCGAATGCCACTTTTTGTACACGGAAAACGGCTGCACCCGGAAACAGCGTTCTCGACGGACCAACCTCAAGCCATTGGCCGGAATTGACATGGATGTGGCCGATCTCGTTGTTTTGCTCGGCGGCGGCGTCCCCGTTGTGTCACATGAGGTGGCATGGATGGCGGACGGCGCGGATGGGGCCGGTCCTGTGATGAAATTGAGCCGGCGGTTTTACGGTGAGGTCGGAACCATTCACTTTTCGCCCGATATGGCGGATGTTCGCATGGTGGAGGTTTTCGGTTTCACGGGGCTGAAGTACCGTGCCCAAATCGTATCGACACGACTGGTGGACGGATACCGGGTTCCGGATGTCCTGAAAATAGAAAATGATACGGCATCCCTCGTGTTAAATGTGGAGAGGGCCTGGTTCGACGTTTCTTTTCCGCCGGATGCCTTTGTGCCGAAGCTGCCGGAAAACACACGGTGCGATTGACTCAGGCAGCGGCATCGCCAGTGTCATAATACGGACGGCGTCACCGGATGTTTGCGGCAGCGCACCAAGCACGTATCCTGCATCTTGACTATTGACCCATGCATACCGGCCAACGCAATATCGCTCTTGAGGGGCGCCTGCGACACTGCAGCAACGTGGTCACACTCGGTGTCCGCCCGAATTTCTCGGATTATTCCCCGGAAGAAAGGGGCCTCATCCGGAATGCCGGTAAGATATACTATCCTTCCACGTTTTATGCGGACATGTTCGCCGCGATCGGCAAACCGATTTTCCCGAGCGTCCACACCTATCGATTTGTACAGGACAAGATCAAGCAGTCCGCCCTGTTTGCGCTCAGCGAAATCCCGGCGCCCCGGACCCGGACGTTTTACGGCAAGAAATGTTTTGAACGGATTCTTTCGCGCTTTGATTTTCCCATGGTGGGAAAGATTCCCCGCGGCTCTGCCCTGGGGCGGGGGGTTTTTCTGCTTACGGACGCCGAAGATCTTCATCGCTACCTCGATTTGGGGCGCCCGGCCTATATCCAGGAGTATCTTCCCATCGACCGGGATATGCGAATCCTGGTGATCGGGGGGCGGCTTATCTGCGCCTACTGGCGGATCGCCCGGCCGGGGGAATTCAGAACCAATCTGGGGCAAGCGGGGCGCCTCTCTTTTGATCCGGTTCCCGAAGAAGCGGTTGCGCTTGCCCTTCATACGGCGCTGCGATGCGGTTGGGATGACGTGGGGATAGACATCTGTCTTTGCCGGGGGAAGCTGTACGTCCTGGAGGCGAACATGAAATACGGCCGGCAGGGGCTGGTTGAAGCGGGGATCGATTATTCGAAAATGATGGAGGAAATGATTGAAAAACGGCAAATTTGAAAACCGGCCGGAGCCGGACATGTTCCGGCGCATCATCGAGGACAGGGAGAAACAGGTCCTGTCCGAAAGGGCGACCTTCAGCCGGGAAGGGCGCCGGAGAAAAGCGGAGAAAAGGCTTGAATCGGATTACCGCCTGCATTTTGCCGTGGATGGGGACAGGATCCTGCATTCCCTTGCATACAGCCGCTATATCGATAAAACGCAGGTGTTTTATCTTGTGCGAAACGATCATATCACGCACCGGATGCTGCATGTGCAGCTTGTCTCCAAGGTGGCAAGGACCATCGGTCGCTACCTGGGCCTGAACGAGGATTTGATCGAAGCGATCGCTATCGGCCACGATATCGGCCATACCCCTTTCGGCCACGACGGCGAAAGATTCTTGTCCGCACTGTGCCGGACGCACGGCATCGGCGAGTTTCACCATAATGTACAAAGTGTGGAATTTCTGGAGGGGGTGGAGCGAAAAGGCAGGGGGTGGAACCTGTGTCTTCAGACGCTGGACGGTATCCTGTGCCATGACGGTGAAACCCACGACCGGAAGCTTGCCCCGAACTCCGGCAAAACATTTGCCGACCACGAAAGGGAGATGGCGGATAAGATTTTCGGAAAGGCGGAGCAACTGACGCCCATGACCCTCGAAGGGTGCGTGGTCCGTTTTTCAGACACCATCAGCTACGTGGGCAGGGATATCGAGGACGCCATCCGCCTGGGCCTTATCCGGCGTGAAGACCTGCCCGACAGGTGTGTGAAGCGGCTCGGCAATACCAACGGCACGATCGTTTACAGCCTGGTGACGGATGTGATCCAAAACAGTGCGGACAAGCCATACGTGGCGTTTTCAGAGGAGGTGTCCGCGGCGCTGGCTTTTTTGAAACGCTTCAATTATGAACGCATCTATACCAATCCGACGTTCAAGGCGAACCTGGACACTATCGGAAGCATTTTTGAACAGCTGTTCGAACGGTACACGGCCGATATTGAAAGAAAGAATCCCGATTCCCCGATCTATGGCCGGTTTATCGATTCGATGTCGGAACAATACGTCGCCTGTCGAAAGCCCGCGCACATTGTGCGGGATTTTATCGCCGGGATGACGGACCAGTATTTTCTGGAGCAGGTATCGGAAAATCAGCGGCCGAAGGCGGCAGGCAAGCCATGAGATCGATGGCTTCGTGGCGGATCCGGTCCTGGGGTGCAATGGAAAAAACGGTTGAGTTTTTTTTGTAAAACGGTCAGTATGAATCTCTGAATGCAAGTACAATGACCGCTGACGCCCCGGCCGGGTTCGGGTGCCGGTGCTTTCATCTGAATAAACCGCTTGAGCTGACAATAGACAGGGTAAAGGAGATTATACATGCAGAAAATAAAATACTTGTTTTGGCTTGTCATCGTTGCTGTGCTGGCGATTTTCATATACCAGAACAATGAATATTTTATGGCCGAACATAGTATTGGCATCGACCTGTATTTTTTTGCGGGAAAGTCCGGAGAACTCCCCAATATCGTATATTTTCTGGCGGTCTTTGTCATTGGCTTTCTGATATCGCTCCTGCTGAGCTTTTCACACGGATACAAAAAGCGAAAAACCATCAAGGAGTTGAATGAAAAGATCAATGCCGACAAGCAGCGCATCGATGAAATGGAATCCAGGCTTGCCGCCGTTGAAGGTGCCGGATCCGGCATGGCCGGCGCGGACGCGGTTGACGACAAGGAAAAAGCCGGGGATGCGGAGATTTCCCGCGCATGATATAAACGGCAGGCAGAATGAAACATACCGGGTGCCGCTATAAATGGGTGAAACAAAAGAAGTCCGGGAAACGACCCCCCAGAAAACCCCTATGATGAGGCAATACCTGGAAATTAAGGAAGCCTATGCCGACTGCATCCTTTTTTACCGGATGGGCGATTTCTACGAGATGTTTTACGAGGACGCGCAGGTCGCTTCCCGGGAGCTTGAAATTGCACTGACCGCAAGGAACAAGAATGAACCGTCTCCGGTTCCCATGTGCGGGGTGCCGGTAAAAGCCGCGGAAGCGTATATCGGCCGGCTTATTGAAAAGGGCTTCCGGGTGGCCGTGTGCGAGCAGACCGAAAACGCCTCGGCAGCGAAAGGGTTGGTCAAAAGGGAAGTCGTCCGCGTGGTAACGCCGGGGATGGTCCTGAACCATGAACTGCTTGATGAGCGGGCCAACAACTATATCCTTTCGGTGTACCACGATGGCCGGCACTGCGGCCTTTCCTGCCTCGACCTGTCGACCGGCACCTTCCGCGTAACGCAGACCGAAGGCGCCGGGCTGCTTCTGGACGAAACCCGCCGCATATCCCCCAGCGAAATCCTGCTTCCTGCATCTGCAAAAGACAATGACCAGTACAAAGCATTTTGCGATGCCTTTCACGACAAAAACCTGCAATTCGTGAGCGACGACAGCTTTGATTCTGCCTCAGCGCGCCGGAAAATCACGGACCAGTTCAAGACCAGAAGCCTCGACGGATTCGGGTGCGAGCATCTCAGTTCGGCCATCAGCGCCGCAGGGGCGCTCCTGTATTACATTGAAGACACCCAGAAGCGCAAACTGTCCCATATCGGGCGGCTTGAAACGTACAGCCTGGAAAACCACCTGCTGATTGACGATATCACCTGCCGTAACCTGGAGCTGCTTTCGGGGCTGCAAACCGGGGGGCGGAAAAATTCCCTCCTCGACGTAATGGATATGACGATTACAGCCATGGGGGGGCGGCTGCTCCGGCAATGGATACGGTACCCCCTGCTGAAGCGGGCCGCAATAGCCGCCAGGCATGATGCGGTGGAAGCAATGGCCGTGCGCGGTAGCGAAAGAAACAGCGTTCGCGGCGCGCTTAAAGGCGTTTTTGACCTGGAGCGGCTTTCGGGCAGGATCGCCATGGGGCAGGCCAATGCCAGGGATCTTTCGGCGCTTTGCCGCTCCATACGGCAATTGCCGGCCATCGTATCGGTTCTCAAGGATTTTGAAGGCCTGCTGCATACCGACGAGGAAACATTCAAACCCGTCTATGCGCTTGCGGATGAAATCGAAAAAGCGATCGTGGACGACCCCCCCATGACCGTAACGGAAGGATACATGATCCGGTCCGGCTATGATGCCCGTCTCGATGAACTCATTGAAATCGCCAGGGACGGGAAGAGCTTCATCGCCCGCATAGAGGCAAGGGAAAAGGCGCGTAGCGGCATCAATTCCCTCAAGGTCCGCTACAACAAGGTTTTCGGATATTTTATTGAGGTGTCCAAGGTGCACCTGTCCTCCGTGCCCGATGATTACGTGCGCAAGCAGACCCTGGTCAATGCCGAACGGTATATCACGGAAGAATTGAAGGATTTTGAAACAAAGGTCCTTACGGCCCAGGAGCGCCGCGCCGCCATTGAATACGAGATTTTTCAGCAGCTGCGCTCCGCGGTTGTGGAGAAAAACCGGTTCGTTCAGGAAGCGGCTGAATTTATCGCGCAGGTGGACGTCGTTACAGCCCTGGCCGAACTGGGAGAAAAAAACAACTACTGCCGTCCCGATATCAACACCACAGGCGTTATCCGGATGGAAGAAGGGCGCCATCCCGTTGTGGAAAAGCTGACCCCCGGCGGGCGTTTCGTGCCGAACAGCATCACCATGGATAATACCAGAAACCAGGTTCTCATCATCACCGGGCCCAATATGGCCGGGAAATCGACGGTGCTTCGCCAGGTGGCGCTTATGGTGATCATGGCGCAAATGGGCGCGTTCGTCCCCGCGGCAAGCGCCGATATATGCATCACCGACCGGATATTTACCCGGGTGGGGGCCCTTGACAACCTTTCCATGGGGAAAAGCACGTTTTTGGTGGAGATGGAGGAAACCGCCAATATCGTCAACAATGCCGGCCCTGACAGCCTGGTCATAATGGATGAGATCGGCAGGGGAACTTCCACGTATGACGGATTGAGCATCGCCCGGGCGGTTGCCGAATACCTGCATGATCTGCGCGGTACGGGCGTTAAAGCGCTTTTTGCGACCCATTACCATGAGTTGACGGAACTGGAAAACACCAACCCCCGGGTAAAAAATTACAATATTGCCGTCAAGCAGGTGGATGACGAAATCATTTTTCTTCATCAGCTGGAGAATGGGGCAACGAACAAAAGCTACGGCATACAGGTGGCGCGTCTTGCCGGCATGCCGGAGACGATTATAAACCGTGCCCGTCATGTGCTGGCCGGGATCGAGGCGGATGGAGCGGACAAAAAGAAAACCGTTTCAAAAACAAACAACGTGCGGGAAAAGGAGAACTACCGGCAGCTTTCTCTTTTCCGTCTGCCCGAGGAGGTCGCGGCGGAGCAGCTCATGCAGATCGATGTTGCCAATATGACCCCTCTGGAGGCAATAAACTACCTGGGCATGCTCCAGGAAAAAGTCAAGGCGGCTGTGGATAAGCAATACAGCCGACAGCGGCGCAATTGACAAAGATTTTTTCCGGTAACCGGTCGTCAGGATGTTGGATCAGCGATCATTGGGCAATAGTGACGGCAAAATAAAAAGCCCAATATCTGCGTTGCGCACAATCTTTGAAGAATCTCACGTACGGTTATGTACGCTCAATTATTCAAAAATTGCACGCGCCTTGATCTTGAACTTTTACCTTTGCCGTCCGAAATCGACTTTTTACGGGCTCATCAAGAGTGCTTTCATGACAAAACGTGCAATTTCCCCCGTATTCTTATTATGTGCGATCCTGGTGATGTGTTCGTGCGCCACAACCGGGGCGTCATCCCCCAGTCAGTGCTATTTCGAGGCCGAGGCTTGCTACAATAAGCTCAAAGAGGATGCCGAAAAACAACAGTACCGAAGTTACTGGCTGAATTGTATCCGGCAGTTTGAGGATGTATACCGGATGGATAAGAAGGGTTCGTGGGCTCCGGCAGGCGTTTACATGGCCGGCCGCCTGTACGGGGAGCTTTACGAACGCTCTTACAAGCCCTCGGATTTGACCAAAGCCCGCTCCCTGCTTGAACAGGTTAAAAACGACTATCCGCGCAGCGCTTACAGCAAAAGGGCGGCCGCCGATCTGAAAGACATGGCGGAAGGCCGGCAAAACCGGGACACCGATGAAAAGGCAAAGCGCCAATACCTCGCCGCCGAATCCACGTACGCTGCGTTGAAGCGCTCCCCGGAAAAGCAGAAATATCGATCCTATTGGCTGGAAGCAATCCGCGAATACGAAAACGTAACCCAGATCGATCCGGATGGACCATGGGCGGCAGCCGGTTTGTTCCGGACGGGCGAATTGTACAGGGAGCTTTACAGTCATTCCTACAGCCCCGCCGATGAGAAAAAAGCCGAGGATATATTCCGGGAAGTCATCCGCAGGTATCCGGACAGCGCCTACAGCAAACGCGCGGAAGTTTCCATAAAAAGCGGCGCTTCCCCGGATGATCCCATCGCAGCGCTGACCGGCAGGGAAACTACTTCCGGAGAAGTGGTCGCATCGACGGAGAAAAAGGCCGGGAAACCGGCGCTCGGAGATCCGGCAACGGTCACGGGAATCCGATACTGGTCCAATCCGGATTACACCCGGATCGTGATCGATGCAAACCAGGAAACCGACTACATCAACAATCTGCTGAAGAAGGATCCTGCCATAAATCAGCATTATGAAAGACTTTATGTTGATCTGGAGAAAAGTCGGCTGTCGGAAACCATTGAACGCAGGATTCCCATTGACGATGCGCATCTAAAGGACGTAAGGGCCGGACAGTTTACCCCGGATACGGTACGCGTGGTGGTGGATATGAAATCCTTCAGGGATTACAACGTATTCGCCCTGAAAAATCCTTTTCGGATCGTTATCGACGTCCGCGGGGAAAGCGACAGCCAGTCGGTTCCCCGGCCCGCGACCGGCCCGTTTCATACCGGGGAAATCGATCAGGACACGGGCTCTGCCTCTATCGCCCGTCAGCTTGCCCTGGGCGTTCGCCGCGTCGTTATCGATCCGGGCCACGGCGGCAGGGATCCCGGTGCGCCAGGCGCCGTCGCGGGCGTTTATGAAAAGGACATTGTCCTTGACATATCCCTGATGCTCGCCAAAAAGATCAAAAGGGATCTGGGCGTCGAAGTCATCATGACCCGGACGACGGATACGTATCTCACCCTGGAGGAACGGACCGCAATTGCCAACACACACCGGGCGGATCTTTTCATATCCATTCACGCCAATGCATCGAGAAACAGAAATGCCCATGGAATGGAAACCTATTTTTTGAACCTGACGACGGATAACGAGTCCATTGCCGTTGCGGCAAGAGAAAATGCCACTTCGGAGAAAAATATCAGCGAATTGCAGGAAATTCTAAACGATCTGATGCACAACGCCAAGATCAACGAATCGAGCCGACTGGCAACATACGCGCAAAAATCGATGTACGGCAAGGCATCCACATCATTCAACCCTGTGGTGAACAAAGGCGTCAAGCAGGCCCCCTTCTACGTGCTGCTCGGAGCCCAGATGCCGTCGATCCTCATCGAAACCGGATTCATCAGCAATCCTCGGGAATGCCGGCGTCTCATGGACGTTGACTATCAAAAGGTCCTGTGCAATGGCATCGTCGAAGGAATTCGGTCCTTTATTAATGATACGAGACCTCCTGCGATGGTGGCCACGGAATAGCGCTTTCCGGAAACGGCCAACGCCGCCGTTTCTTTGCACCGGTTTCGGGGATATGGCGCCGGATTTAGGTTCAATTGCCTTAAATGATAAACCAAAATGTAAGGAATGAAGATGGGGATTTGCTCACTTTCCGTCCTGGATGGACGGTACCGGCATTATACGGAAGCACTGCGCGATGTTTTTTCCGAATACGGCCTTATCAAAAGCAGGGTCCGCGTTGAAACGCAGTGGCTCAAATTTTTGCTCTTTGAAATGAAGCTTGATCGTACCGATGAAGGTCTTCTGGCATGCATAGATCGTATCAGCGATATGTTTGATTCCGAAAGCGCCCTTGCGGTCAAGGCCATTGAGGCGGAAACCAACCACGATGTCAAGGCTGTGGAGTATTATATCAAGCAGCAGCTCATTGACGGCGGGTACGAAAGGATCAAGGAATGGGTGCATTTCGCCTGCACCTCCGAGGATATTAACAATACCGCCTACGGGTTGATGCTCAAAGCGGGAAGAAATCACATTGTGCCGCTCATACGAGCCGTGCAGGAGAAACTGGAAAAAATGGCACTGGCCAACAAGCATGTGCCGATGATGGCCAGGACGCATGGACAGCCGGCGACCCCGACAACGGTGGGCAAGGAGATGATCAATTTTGCGTGGCGCATCCGGATGGAAACCGACACCCTTGAAACCCTCCCCGTTTTCGGAAAAATCAACGGCGCCAGCGGCAATTTCAACGCCCACCATTTCGTATTGCCGGATATCGACTGGATATCCGCCTCCGAAAGGTTTTTGCGCCATTACCTGGAACTAGAACCTGTACTGTATACGACCCAGATCAACCCCTACAATCACCTTTCCGCGATTCTGCACGCAATGGTGCGGCTCGCCGCTGTTTTCATCGATCTGGACAGGGACATGTGGGGGTATATATCGCACGGGTATTTCTCTCAAAAGCTCAAGGACGGCGAAGTGGGTTCTTCGACCATGCCGCATAAGGTGAACCCCATTGATTTTGAAAACAGCGAAGGCAATATGGGCCTTGCCATTTCCATGATGGATCACATGGCGGTCAAGCTGTTGATCTCCCGTTTCCAGAGAGATTTAAGCGACAGCACCGTATTGCGCAACATCGGCGCGCTGTTCGGCTACTTTGTCATCGGGCTGAAAAGTACGCGAAAAGGCATGGACAAGCTTGCGGTCAACGAGGCGATCATTCAAAAAGACCTTGCCGACAATCTTGAACTACTTGCCGAGCCGATACAGACGGCAATGCGGCTGCACGGGGAGAGTCGGCCCTATGAAAAATTAAAGGAATTGACGCGCGGCAGGAAAATTTCCCGCGAAGATCTTACTGCTTTCATAGACAACCTTGAAAGCCTGCCGGCGCCGCTGAAAAATCGAATTGCCGGGATGCAGACCGCCGAGTATGTCGGTCTGGCAGAAAAACTGGTTGAACAATATTTTTCTGCCTCGGAAAAGCCCGAATGAACCGCGCCGGTCGGTTGCCCCCCAAAGGTTCCGCATGGCGGCAGCCATGGGGGCGTTGAAACGACCCGCTGCCAAGGAAAGTATTGACTTTATGGTTTAATTTAAATAAAAAGAAAGCATAAGCGCCCTTTAAAAAGCGAATCATGCTTTACACGCTTTCAGAACGGCGGATAAACGGGCAGAATCGGCTTTTTGTAGAACAACCGAGTACATGACCCGGCCGAAATGCCGGCTTTTCTTATCGAAGCACAGCGCTTCCATTCGGCGTGACGCGGGTTGTGAGGAAATGCCGCCACCTTCGTTTCCAGTCCTTACACTGATATTGCCCGCTTTTTTAAGTGCTTTTTTTTATTGCGTAAAATCTTCAAATGATTTAATTGTACGGTGAGTTCCTGTAAAAAAAGTATCGGTCCGTTTTCCAGCATTGAAACAGTATGCCTGAGCGCCGTTTTATGAAAATATCACTAGACCCTGCCCTAAAATTCGTATTTCGGGCCGGAAGACAATTTTGGTATGGGTTCTACCAGGGTATCCGATTTTAAAAAGGGGTGATAAAGAATGGATTTTACAATCGACTTTACGAAAGAGCAGATCGAGGCGATCGAAAATGTGCTGGAAGAGGAGCTCATCGAGCTCGGCGTCCAAAGCGTGATCCTTATGGACCTGGCCGGTAATGTTATCGTCAATCTCGACTCCGGTGATACCAGTCACGACGTGTTCTCCCTCGCAGCCCTTGCAGCGGGCAATTACGGCGCTGTCAGTGCGATGGCCAACATTATCGGGGAACAGGAGTTCTCCCTTCTCTTTCACAAGGGGGAGGAAGAAAGCATTCATTTCAGCAAGGTCGTTGATGATTTGCTTCTCCTGACGATTTTCAATAAAAACGTGTCCCTCGGTTTTCTCCGTTTGAAAGTGGCTGAGGCCGTAAAGCGCATACAGCTGCTGGTTTGATATGCCGGTCAAAAATCCTGCATTTCTTAAGTATTTACTGGGAAATGAACTTTTTGCGGGCGGAAAAGCGACATGCGGTGCCGCCGGGAAAGAACTTCACGTCAACGCGTTGTGCCGTTTAACCTGTCTATGCAATTGCAGCAGCGGGGCTAACCTTAATTGTTTCGGAGGATGATGATTTGGCATTAATTAATCCGAAAAAGCGGGAGGTTCAAGTAAAAATTGTTTATTACGGTCCCGGAAGGGGTGGTAAAACAACCAACCTTGAATATATTAACCGAAAGTTCAAAAAGAGAATATTGAGTGAAATGGTAACGGTCAAAACCTATGGCGACCGGACCCTCTTTTTTGACTTTCTGCCGTTTGACATGGGCGAGATAAAAGGGCACAGCATAAAAATCCAGCTCTATACCGTACCGGGTCAGGTCAAGTACAATGCCACGCGTCGTCTCGTATTGCGGGGTGTCGACGGCGTGGTCTTCGTCGCTGACTCGATGGACCTCCGCCGGGAGATGAACATCCGCTCCCTTCAGAATTTAAAGGAAAACCTGGAATCGTTTAATAAAAACATTTTAAACGTTCCCATTGTCATGCAATACAACAAGCGTGATCTCTCCGAAGAGGGCATTCCCATTCTGCCGATCGAAACCATGCAGAAAGACTTGAACCACCAGTTGAAAGCGCCTTATTTTCCAGCAAGTGCCGTGAGCGGTGAAAATGTTACCGCTACAATGAAAAAGATCATCGCATTGACGGTGAGTTCACTTCGAAAAAAACTGGAATAGGAGGATAGAGTATTGGTTACTAACGAAGATGATGGAGGCCTTGGTGCCGAGGTATCCAGCCGGCTTGATGAATTGTTTGCCGAAGACGACGACGACGGGGCATTCGAAGAGGAGGAGCAGGCCGCCGCTTCGGGGGGAAAACGCCAGCAGGAAAAGGTAGCGGGCGCTTTTGGCTCCGGATCTCCGCCGGAAGCGCGGACGGCCGACATCAGCCGGGACGAATCGCCCATTGACAACCTCAGGGCGCTGGTGGCGGAAATCGAGTGGGAAATCACCGACGACACGATGCGCGCATTCTTAAACGAGGTGGCGCTTCTAAAGCAGAAATACGGGCAGGATCCGGTTCTGTCCACGTGCCTGAAGCTGCAGGAGTCGATCGGGAAGTATATCCGGGCGAAGAAGGTCAATACCCATCCCGATGCCATAAAACTGGTCAGTTCGTCATTCAACGTCCTTGAAAGAATCGTCAGGACGCCTTCCATGCCAATGAATCAGCAAAAGCAGCTGCTTGCCGTTGAAGTGAAAGCCTTCAAGGAATTGAAGCAGAAATTGACGGAGCACAAGCGGACTGCCCGGCCGGCGGATGCCGTTGGCGGTCAAATGCCCGGGACCGTTTCCCTGGAGAGCCGGGAAGCAGTCGATTCTCTCGCCGAATATATTGTGGAGAAGTTGAAAAAGGTTATAGCGGAAGAGTTTGAAAAAATCAGGCGGGACCTGGCATCGCCCGGTTCATGAAACGCACTGCCGGAGCGGGTAAAACCAAGCGATTGGATACCGGGCGTTCACAGGCATACATAGCAGGCAGCGGCTATCGCGTGGGCAGGAATCCTTTTTTTTACGGCCAAAATATTACGGAGGCTTTTTCATGGGGGATATATTTTCGGGTGACATTTCGAAGCTGATTCTGAAACGGACCGTCAGGGCGGATGTAGGGGAGGTTTCACTGGATAGCCAGATGCTCAATGTTCTGATGGAACTGGATGGCAAGAAAACGCTCGGCCAGGTTGCACAATCCCTGAACATGAACATGAAGACATTGCGGGATATTGCGAGTCGCCTCTACCAGATGCGGCTTTGTGAAGCGGCTGCTGAATCGATGCCGGCCCTTGGACGCGATTTTTTCAATGAGCTGTCCGTTGAACTTTCAAAAGCGATGGGCCCCATTGCGGATGTGGTGATCGAGGATGAAATCGCTGATATGGGCGAAACGCAGGACCGCTTTCCCGCGCATCGGGCTGCCGAGCTTGTCGATGTCCTGGCGCGGCAGATCTTGCGGGAAGAACGAAAAGTGGCATTCCAGCAATCCATGGTGAAGAAATTACGGGAAGTTTAATGATAAGCGCCTGAATCGCGTAGATCTTTATCCAAACGGTTCAAGGCGAAAAAGACAGTATTTTCCAGGGCAAGCCAACCTTTTTTTAGCAAGGAGGAGTTACTGATGAGTTTGATTTGCGAGGAATGCGGGAAGATATACCATATTGATCCCAAAAAAATCCAGAAGTACAAGGACAAAAACGTCAAGGTCCGGTGCAGTGAATGCAACCATGTGACAACACTGTCAAGCCTTCTTGATACGACCGCCAGCCCTTCGGAGATGTGGCCCGGGGACAAGATGATCGAAAAACAGCAGCAGGAACAAGCCGGGGGCGCTGCTCCCCCCGAAGATGCCGCACCGGCAGAACCTGCGATGGATACGCCCTCGAGAAAAATTACGGGTTCGGGGCGCAGGCAGGGGGCGATCGGTCTGCGGGGAAAAATGTTTCTATTGTTTTTTCTGGTGCCGATTGTCCTCATCGCCATATCCGGGGCTTTCTCCCAGTGGCAGATCAACCTGCTCGTTGACGAAATCACCGGGGAAAGCACCGAACTGCTGACCGAGGCGGGCGCGGAAATGCTTCTGGAGAAAGCGCGCGACATAGCATTCCAGGCCGAACTTTACCTGAGAGCCAACCCGGACCTGGACCGCGACGATTTTGCATATGACCCGGAGTTCAGCCAGATCGCGGTGCAGGCGATCGGGGAATCGGGGTATACGCTTATTCTGCAGTATCCGGAACCGGATCAGGACTGGACCATATGGGCGCATCCGAATCCGCACGTCATCGGCATCGAGGACATAGACGCCGTCCGCGCGGCGCTCGGTCCGCATTTCGACCCATTCTTCGAACTGCTCAAGCAGGCGGATGGGGGTGAAACCGAAATTACGGGCCGCTACTATTGGATGGATCCGGATGGTGTTGTCCGGGAAAAGTTCATGGCGATCGCGCCCATTCAGCTCGAGGGGGCGCCGTTTTTGCTGATGGCTACCTCGAACATCGAGGAATTTGAACAAAGAACCGAAGACCTCAGAAACAGTGCCGAGTTTCTGGCCACCCAGACGCTTTATGTCAATATGGGTATTTTCCTTGCGGCCATTGTTCTGATTGGTCTTTGCATTATTATTTACGGTTACCGGCTGACCCGGAAAATCCAGTACCTCACGGATGTGGCGGACCGGATCAGCGTTGGCGACATGGAAGCGGAAATCGATATACGTTCCAACGACGAGATCGGAAGTCTTGGGGATGCGATTTCCAGGATGCAGGACAGCCTGCGTTTTTCCATTGAACGACTGAGGCGCCGCCGCCGGTAATCGGGTTTTGAAGGGTAGAAACTGCATGCAAAACAAGCAATGCCGGGCAACAAGGTGCCGCATTGCTTGTTTTGCATTGAGGGGTCCGTTTGCGAGCAGCGTTTTCGTAAAACCGATCGGTAGACCGATAAGAGAGGCAATGGTTGCCAATGCCATCACATCCGTTTTTTGAGGGAAATGAGAAATGATTATTATACCGAAAGAAAAGCCGGCAATTACGAATATGAACAGTTACTACCTGGACATGCAGAAGCTCATCGAGCATTACCAGGGGGAATTGGGCGCCGGCGTCGTATATTTCAAGGCGCCGACAATGCAGTGCGCGCTTTTTTTTGATGAATACCAGGTGGTAAACGGGTGCTGCGAGGAAAAGAAAAAAATGACCGTGGGGAAAGCGGCGATTGACCGGACAGTGAAGCTGTCATCCCTCAAGAATTTTGCCGTATCGGTATACTGGATCCGTCCGGATCGCCTTTATTTCTGGGCCAACCTCCCGAATTCAGAAGTAATACACAGCAACCTCAGTACAGAATTTACAGACCTCGACGGGCTCATTCGTAAAATGGAAGCGGAAAAGCTCACCGGCTATATTGACGTCCGGTTGCGCGGTGACTTCAAGGGGGGGCTGTTGTTTTTTTTCAACGGCGAAATTATCGGCGGCCTGTCGGCGAAGAACCAGGGCAACATTGACCGGTCCTCCTCGTTTCGGGACGAGTTGATCACGCACGCACGGGAACATGGCGGAAAGTTCAGTGTTTCCCGGATTTTTATGGAGGAAAAGGCCAACGGCAGTGCATCCCCGGCGGTTGCGTTTCGGGACAAGAAAAAAAGCGGGCCTTCCCAATCAAAGACAAAGGCAAAAGCGGAAACGGAAAAAAGCAAAACGTCTGCGCCGTCCGGGGCTTCGAAATCCGGAACGGATACGGCAAGGGTCCTTGCGATGCTGCAAGACCTGCTTGGCACCATGGAACAGGTTGTCCGGAGCAACCGGAAGATCCGTCATGATTTTGAAACGCTTTTAAACCAGAAATTTGTCGAAAAAGTGGACAAATACGAATTTCTGGATCCTTTTGCAGCGGAATTCCGCTATTCAAACGGAAGCGTCTCCTATACCGGTGAATCCGACCCCCAGGTACTGGTGGCGGCCATATCCGAATGCGTCTCTGAAATTGCAGACCGTTTTGATTTGACCCCCCAGTTGCGAAAGGAGCTGCACCCCTGGCGAAGCAAATTCGCCAACGAGGTAATTGCGTTTGATCTTCGGTTGTAATATATTACGTGGCGATTTGCGTTTCCTGAAAACAAAGCCAATTCAACAGGATGTGGCATATGATTCCGAAAGTATTGATTATCGATGATGACCAGACCCTGCTCCGCTTGCTGGAAAAAGAACTCGAAGAGTATGCCGATTTTTTTTCCGTGGCAACCGCGGCAGATGGACAATCGGCCCTGGCAATCCTTTCCGGGACGGATGTTTCCGTCATTCTTACCGACCTCCGCATGCCGGGCCTTGACGGATTTGAGCTGATGGGCCTTGTCACAAAGCACTACCCGGATATTCCGGTGATCGCCATGACCGCTTTTGACAAGCCGAAAACCAAAGACGTGGTCATGAAAAGCGGCGCAGTGGATTACCTGACCAAGCCGGTGGACGGCATGGGGCTGTTTCGCCGTATCATGAAGATCCTGAAAAAAAAGGAGGAGGGGGGGAGCCTTAACAAGGTATCGCTCGAGACCTACCTGCAGCTCGTTGAAATGGAAGAGCAGACCTGCACCCTTCGGATACGACGTGAATCCGGGAACAGAAGCGGCATTTTGTTTTTCCGGAACGGGCAGTTGATGGACGCCCGCATTGGAAATCTGAAAGGGATTGATGCGGCCTACGAAATACTGTCGTGGGCCGGTGTCTCTTTGTCCATCGAAAACAGCTGCGCGGTTTCAGAAAAGCTCATTGACGGAGAGCTGCAGGCGATTCTTCTAGATGCCATGCGTTCCAGGGATGAAGGCGCTGATGAAGAAACAGGCGAGGATGTTTTTTCGGAAACAGGTTCGAAGGCCGGGTCGGAACCGCCGCTGCACCCGGGTGCGGCAAACGTGGTCGGCAGGGAGAATACAAACGCCGCGAATCAGGAAACCGGAACCCCGGCCCGGCAGGCCGTTTCCCCGGATGAAAAATTGTCGCCGGTTCAATCTGCGGAGAAGAAGATTGTCGCCGCCATGGGCACCGACAACGGCATCTTGGATGCCTACAGCGATCCGAAATCGGCGGAATTGATATACCAGGCGGAAAGCATTGGGCAATTATTTGAAATCGGCGTCTTAAATGTGATATACATGAACCGGAATGACAAGCAGGTCCTGGTTGTTCCGGACGCGGAAAATGTGGTTGTCATGCTTGACAAGAACCTTTCCCGGGAAGGATTGATCGCTGCATTTGCCTGAATCGTCGGTGCAGACCGTCTGTTTCGGCTTTCCGCTGAAAAAGCGTATTGCGCCTGCAAGGCACGGTCGAAGAAACCGCGACTCATGCCTCCTTAGAGGCGCTTTGCATCGTTTCTGTTTTTTGGGCTGGGTTGACACAACAAGTCACGATTGTATGAAAAAAAGGCTGCGGAAATTCCCATGAAAGATATCTTTAAGGATCTTGTCGGCATAGAAGGGGTTCACGGCGCGTTGGTGCTGGACCCGGCGGGAGGTTTGATCGCAAAACGTTTCTCGGACCAATACCAGAAAGACGCATCGGCGATAGAGGCGTTTCAATGGGGACCCTTTGTCTCTGAGCTGGGGGAACTCACGGAGGCCGATTTTGTGTTTGACCAGGGGCGGATTTATCTCAGAAAACTGCAAAACGGGTTTTTCCTTGTGATAATGGATGATATCGCGCCGATCGCGATGGTCCGCCTGAATTGTGAAATATTGATGCCGGAACTGGATTCAATGAAAAATTTCGGCAGCAGGATCGGTCGTATTTTCAAGAAAAAATTTTTTTAACGCGTTCATGCGGGTTTTCAATCACATCTTTGCAACCGCCCATTGTTTTGCCATACAATCGTTACAAGTGAATCCTGTGCATTTCGGGGGTTTCAAGGTGCCCCTTTTCCGGTGCGCCATCCGGAGAGGGCGGATGAAACCATGGATATAGAAGAAAAAGGATTTTACAACAAATGGAAACCATATCCGAACAATCCGACGACCTGCAGTCCAAAATAAAAGCCGCCGAGGCATATGAATCCCACGGCCTGTTCGATGAAGCGGTTGCCCTGTATCAGAGCATCCTTGCCGAATATCATGACATCGATGGGGAGAAACGGGGGCAAATCGAATCAAAGATAAAAGAACTGGGCCAGGAAATGGAGGAAATCGAGCAGGAAGCGGCCCAGGACCTTTCCTCCCAGGATGTTTCCCATATCAAGTCGGGGCTTTCCATCGGCGAAAGCGCCCCGGAAACGTTTGACAGCGCTTCCGCATTCAAGGAGCTGGGTCTCTACAAGGAATCGGTGGATGAATACCGGAAACTCTTTGCCATGGATTTTTCCGTGGGGGATTTTCTGCCCCATCTCATGGAGTGCCTGTTTGCCGTGTATCCCCCGGAAAAAGTCGTCGAGTGGGTCAATCAAACAATAGCCGAATACAAACTGGAAAAAGAGGCCGAGGCCGCGCTCCGTTATGAACTGGGCCAGGCCCTGGAACAGCGGGATTACAAGGAGCTTGCGGTAAGCAGTTTTGAATCGGTCCAGAAAATTGATCCGGTATACCCGAAGATCAAGGAGAAAATCAAGTCGGTCGAACCGGGCAAAAGTTATGAGTCGCGCTACGATTACCTGCTCCGAAATGAGATCGTGACCACGGATCAGCTCCAAAAGGCGCTGGGCATTTCCAAGAAGAGCAAAAAGAGCGTGGAACATGTGCTCATGAGCCAGTTCCGGATTTCAAAGGAGGAGATCGGCAAATCCCTGTCCGCCTACTATAACTGCCCGTTTAAAACGTTTGATCCGGAAATGGGCGCCCCGTATGAACTCCTTGCCAACCTGAAAAAGCCGTTTCTTCTCCAGGACCTCTGGGTGCCCCTGCACTGGGAAATCGATTATATCGAAATCCTCCTGGATGATCCCAAGGACCTGAGAAAGCTGGATCATGCCAAGGCCCTGTTTAATACGAACAAATTTACATTTTCGGTCGGCATCAAGGAAGATATCGAAGCGATCATCAATCATTTTTTTGCCGGAAAAAAGAAGCAGGTCGCGGAAGGCCCCGCGCCTGCTGCAGCAATAGAAGAACTTCCGGACATCGCCTTCGAGGAGGACGAGGACGAAGAGGAAGACGTTGCGGATGTGTATGACGAATCCTCCAGCAAAGTGGTCCGGCTGGTCGACCAGATTCTGATAACCGCATACCGGCGAAACGCGTCGGATATCCATATAGAGCCATGCGGCATCGCCAAGCGTACAAAGGTGCGTTTCCGAATCGACGGCGTGTGCCAGGACTTTACGGAAGTGCCGAACACCTTTGCCACGGCGATTTTATCCAGGATAAAAATCATGTCCAACCTGGATATTTCGGAGCGGCGCCTGCCCCAGGACGGCAAGATCAAGTTCCGTCGCAGGGGGATCCCCCAGTTTGAACTGCGGGTCGCGACCCTGCCCACCAGCGGCGGTCTTGAAGATGTGGTGCTGCGTATCCTGGCCGCATCCGGGGCCATGAAAATCGACGAAATGGGCCTGACCGAGAGGAACCTGGGCGTCTTGAAGCGCTCCATCGCCAAGCCTTACGGGCTTGTGCTCTGTGTCGGCCCCACCGGTTCCGGAAAGACAACCACCCTCCACTCCGCCCTGGGGGCCATCAACACCCCGGAGCGGAAAATCTGGACGGCGGAGGATCCGGTGGAAATCAGCCAGCAGGGGTTGCGCCAGGTCGAGACGCACAACAAAATCGGGCTTGATTTTGCCCGGATCATGCGTTCCTTTCTCCGGGCCGACCCGGACGTTATCATGGTCGGCGAAATGCGGGATTATGAAACCGCCTCCATCGGCATCGAGGCATCACTGACCGGGCATCTTGTTTTCTCGACGCTTCATACGAACTCTGCGCCGGAAACCGTTACCCGTCTTCTGGACATGGGGCTCAACCCCCTTAACTTTTCCGATGCGTTTATCTGCGTTCTGGCACAGCGGCTTCTCCGGCGGCTCTGCAAAAAGTGCAGAAATGAGTATAATCCGTCGAAAGAAGAATTTGATGAAATTGTTGATGCGTATCGACCGGATGCCTTCAAGGCGGTGAATATCGAATATTCGAAGGACTTGAAGCTTTATGCGCCGGTGGGCTGCGAACAGTGCAATGGTACCGGGTACAAGGGACGGCTCGGGATTCATGAGATGATGGAGGGAACGCCCGAGATCAAGCGGATGATTAAAAAGCAGGCCAGCGCGGAAGAGCTGTTTCACCAGGCAAGCAGCCAGGGCATGTCCACCTTGATGCAGGACGGCATACTGAAGGTATTTCAGGGGTTGACCGATATGACCGAAGTCCGCCGCGTTTGTATCATCTAAGTGGCGATCCGCATTGCGCTTCATGCAGAAAGGGTTGGCGGTCTGCGCTGGCGATGTTTTCCGGCGCAGCACCGGCAATTTTTTTTCAGGGGTTCGGAAAGCCCGAAGGAATCACATGAAATAATGGGATTCAGTGGATGGGATTTTTGCGTTTTTTCAGGAAATATTTGCCCGGCGGGATGTTTCGCAAAAAGAAAGAACCGTTCCCGGAGCAGCAGGTGGATTGCCCGGATCATATGACGCGTGATCACAGGGAATTTTCACGGCACTGGGTTTCTTTTCCGGTAATCGTTTCCTGGAAAAAGGGTTTTGAAAACGGGACGGACCATGAAAAAACCGTATTAAAGGATATATCGGGAGGCGGCGCCCTGTTTGTTTCCCGAAACCCGGAAAATTATTATCCCGGCCAGTTGCTCCACCTTTCCATAATGCTTGATGGAACCAATGATGTACGGGCGCAGATACGTACGGAAGCCACAGTCGTACGAATTCATCACGAGGGTAAGGCCGATGGGCAGGCAAATGAAAAACAGCCGGCCGGTATTGCCGTTCAGTTTGATCGCTCCTTTGAATTTGAGCGGATTGACAACCATGATTCTGGGTCAATTGGATGAAATCGGGTTTTCGAAGAACCTATAATACATTTTCAGGTAAAATCCTTGTAGCCCTCGGGATGATGGCCCTTCTGCCGTATCTGCTGGTCATTTACCTCTTTTTTTACGAGCGCATCACGCCGTCTGAAACGGGATATCTTTTTGCCATTCTGGCGTTGCTTTCCATCTTTGCGGGTTATGCACTGCTTCGCCGGTCCGCCGACCAGATTTCCATGTTGAGCAGGGAAATCAGCAAGCTCCAATCCGGTGAAAAAAAGGACCCCATAACAATCAGAGGCGATTCCGAGATTGCCGAAATCGCGAAGCATTTCAATTCAATGGCGCAAAAACTCAACCACCTGAATCGGAAAAACCAGGAGCAGGCCACCCAGCTGATGGTATATGCCCGGGACCTGTCCCTTTCCTACCAGCGGTCCAAGCAGGAAGAAGAACTGCGAAACCGGATCAGCCGTTACGTTGGGAACAACCTGGTCGAAAAGCTCATCGACCTGAAAGACGGCGTTTTTCTTGAAACCGAAAGAAACATGGTGACCATCCTTTTCGCGGATATCCGTTCTTTTACGGCCATTGCCGAGCGTATGGCGGCGGAAGACGTGGTTGCCATGCTCAACGAGTATTTTTCGGTGATGGTGGATATTATTTTTAAAAACCATGGATTGCTGGATAAATTTGTGGGGGACCAGCTGATCGCCGTATTCGGCCTGGTCGATTCCGTGGGCAATCATCCGGAAAACGCGATTCGGACGGCCCTGGAGATGATGGCCGCCACCCGGGAAATCCGGAAGATGCGGCAGGAAAAAGGACAGGAAGTGTTTGATATCGGCATTGGCATCAATACCGGCACGGCTATCATCGGCAATATCGGATCTGAAAACCGGATGGATTACACTGTCATCGGCGACTGCGTCAACGTGGCGGCGCGCCTGGAGCAAATGGCAAATGGGGGGGAAATCCTCGTTGGCGAGAAGACCTGCCTCCAGAATACGGGAAACTTCCATTTTGAAAGCCGCGGTGAAGTCTACGTGAAAAACAAGCTGGAGCCCGTGATTTGCTACAATGTGCTGGGATATGCAAAAGGGGATATGGCGGAAGTGCATGGGAATCGAACCCACCCGGGACGGTTTTAACGCCCCACACCGGATTTGAAGTCCGGGAGCCCCACCAGTGAGCTGCGCACTTCCGTGGTTTTTGCCTGATGGTACAACGCGTGGAAAAATACCGTTTATTTTTTGATTGGTCAAGCTTTTTAAAGGACGAACTGCGATGATAAATGAAAGGCGGCTGCGGGATCTTTTCGAATACCTGGTACAGATCGACAGTGTTTCCAGGCAGGAAGGCGTCATATCCCGGGAGATACGGAAAATACTGGAATCCATGGGAGCGGATATATTCATTGACGACAGCGGTCGCCATACCGGGAGCGACACCGGCAATCTCATCGCCAGGTTCAAGGGGAATCGCGCTGCCCCGCCGCTGTTTTTTAATGCGCACATGGATACGGTTGAACCCGGAAAAGGGATCAAGCCGCAGTTTGCGGACGGTGTGTTTGTCAGCGACGGCACCACCGTTTTAGGGGCGGATGACAAAAGCGCCATTGCCATCATTATTGAAGCCATGCGGGTCATCCAGGAAAATGACCTCCCCCATGGCCCCATCGAAGTGGTGTTGACCACCTGCGAGGAAATCGGTCTGCTGGGGGCAAGCCATCTCGATTATTCCCTTTTGAACGCCGGGTATGGGTATGCCCTGGATACCTTCGACACGGAGTCGATTGTCACCAGCGCCCCTGCGGCGAATCATTTCGAGTTCACCGTGCACGGGAAGTCCGCCCATGCCGGAGCCGAGCCGGAAAAAGGGATCAATGCCATCGTGGTTGCGGCAAGGGCGATCGCCGGGCTGCGCCTGGGGAGGATCGATTCCGAAACCACGTGCAATATCGGTTTTATCGAATGTGCCGGGGCCACGAATATCGTTCCGGAGACGGTGCATATCAAAGGGGAGGCCAGAAGCCACGATGCGTCGATGCTGGAAAAGGTAACCCGCGAGATTACGGCCGTTTTTGAAGAGACGGTTCACAATGCCCCGGAAAGGCAAACCAACGGGGATCTGCCGCGGCTGACGGTTTCCATTAAAAACCAGTTCCCCAATACGTTCATCTCCGAAGATCACCCGGTCGTCACGATTGCCAGGACGGCGGCACAAAACCTGGGGCGCACCCTGGTTTCCAAAAAAACCGGCGGCGGCTCGGATGCCAACATCTTTTTTTCGAAAAATATCGTTACCGGCGTGATCGGTACCGGCATGCGCGATGCCCATACCGTGCGCGAGAGCATCCGCCTGGCGGACATGGTGAAGACCGTTGCGCTTGTTGTTGAAATCATGGGCGTCCATGCCGGCCGGGGGGAAGAAAAAGCAATATGATTGCTTATTTTGACTGTTTTTCGGGAATCAGCGGGGACATGACCCTGGGGGCACTGGTGGATCTGGGCATTTCTGCCGGCTGGCTGGAAGACCGGCTCAAGGAGGCGCTCGGTCTTGATGGCTTTTCCATCCGCGCCCACGGGGTCGAGCGGGGGGGCATCTCCGGGAAAAAGGTCGACGTGATCGTCTCCGATGCCGGGGTCCGGGATTATGCAGCGATCCGGGCGCTCATCGAAAACTCCCGGCTCTCCCAATTTGCGGCCGAAAAGAGCCTGGCCATGTTTCAAAAAATCGCCGGTGCGGAGGCCGCGATTCACGGGGTTCCGGAAGATGACGTTCACTTTCACGAGCTGGGGGGTATGGATGCCATCGTGGATGTGGTGGGGACGGCCATCTGCATGGAGCGCATGGGCTTCCGGAGCGTAGCGGCATCCAGGGTCGCCGTTGGTTCGGGCATGGTCGAGTGCGCTCATGGCCGGCTGCCGGTGCCGGCACCGGCCACGTTGTCCATCCTTACCGGCATACCGGTTTACGGCACCGATATCGTGTCTGAGCTGGTGACGCCGACGGGTGCGGCCATCCTTGCAACCTTTGCACAATCGTTTGAGCCGGTGCCGGACATGGTGGTAACAGGCATCGGTTATGGCGCCGGAAGCCGCGATCTTCCCCGTCAGCCCAATATGCTTCGGATTATTACGGGGCATCCGGAAACGGCTTCCTCCGATTATGTGGAAATCGTCGAAACCAGCATTGACGACATGAATCCGGAAGTGTTCGGATACCTGGCCGACAGACTGTTTGACGCCGGCGCCCTCGATGTATGCCTTTTTCCGGTGTATATGAAAAAAGGGCGTCCCGGAACGTTTCTGCAGGTGTTGTGTCACCGGGCGATATTGCCGGTGATCAGCCGCATGATCCTGACGGAAACCAGCGCCGCCGGGCTGAGGCATCACAGCGTCGGGCGCCGGGTGCTGGAGAGAAAAGCGGTGTTTGTCTCCACGCCCTACGGACGGGTTCAGGCCAAGGAGATCCGGACGCCCGACGGCAAAAGACGCATTGCGCCGGAGTTCGAAGAATGTAAAAGAATCGCATTGTCCATGAACCTGCCCATTCGCGAAGTGTATGAACTGGTGATGCGGCATGCCGAAGAAGACCACGTGCAAGGGAAGGGATAAGGGGTGCATATGGACGGGCATCAGGGCGTTACGGGTGAAAAACCGTCCGGCGCCCAAAGCGTTTACCGGGAGAGACGGGTGCGCCTGTTCGTGGCCATTGAACTGCCGGAATTCGTAAAGGAATCCCTGTCCCAGCTTCAGGAGAAAATACGGCAATCCGGTTTTCCGGCAAAATGGAGTGCAGCGGAAAACATCCACCTGACGCTTGCGTTTCTTGGAGAAACCCCTGCGTCACGAATAGAGGATATCGGCCGGCAGCTTGCGGATGCAGCAGTCGGTTTCCCGCCCATAACGCTATGGGCCGCGGGCTTGTCGGTTTTTCCGGGCGTAAAGCGGCCCCGGGTGCTGTGGACCGGCGTGTTGGGGGAGACAGACAGGCTTTCCCGGCTGCAGAACCGGGTAAAGGACAATCTGTCCGACATTGGTTTTGAAAAGGAAGACAGGAGATTTACCCCCCATTTGACCCTTGCCCGGTTCAAGGGAAAAATCGATCCGGAAAATGTCATTTCCGTGATCTCCCGTTACGGAGATTTCGCTTCAGGGTCTTTTCGGGCGGGTGTGCTCTGCCTTTTTGAAAGCCGTCTTACCCCCCGCGGGCCCGTGTATACATGCCGTCAAGCCCATTCCCTTGGTGGTCTTACGGAAGAATGATGGTTGACGGCTTCGTAAAGAGTCCAATATCTGCGTTGCGCACAATTTCTGAAGAATCTCACGTACGGCGAAGTACGATCAATTCTTCAAAAATTGCACGCGCCTTGATCTTGAACATTTTACAAAGCCGTCTGAAAACGACTTTTTATGAACATCAATACCAACGTGAAAAACAGTACCAATTTGTTTTTCCAAAACATCGTTTAACTGTGATAAATTGATTTTCGCCATGTTGGTTCCCTCCTTTGTTGAATAAGGTTTTTGTAGCCCTCTTATTCTAACATCGTTTGGGACCAACATGGTATTTACGAGTCTATCATGGTTTATTAATGGAAAAGAAAATGCTACATTACCTGTTCGCATGCATCATATCGATGTTGCGGCAAAGCCTTGCAGCCGGGGGGAAATGAACCGGAGACGGTGCCTGCCGGAAAAAATGATCAATAAAGCCAGTCGGAGGGACAGATAGATGAACAAACCGGTGATGGACAAGGAAAAAGCGGTTCAGGCAGCCATGGGGCAGATCGAACGCCAGTTCGGCAAAGGGGCGGTCATGAAGCTGGGCAGCAATTATATTGTGGATATTCCCGCCATTCCGACAGGCTCCATCGCACTGGATCAGGCCCTGGGCGTAGGCGGGCTGCCCCGGGGGAGGATAACGGAGATATACGGCCCGGAGGCTTCCGGAAAAACGACGCTTGCGCTTCATGCGGTTGCCGAAGCCCAGAAGCAGGGGGGTATCGCCGCCTTTATCGACGCCGAGCATGCCCTGGATACCTCTTATGCCAGGAAACTGGGCGTCAATGTCGATGAGCTCCTGGTTTCCCAGCCGGATACCGGGGAGCAGGCCCTGGAAATCGCCGACATGCTGATCCGAAGCGGTGCGATCGATATACTGGTGATTGATTCGGTGGCCGCACTGGTGCCCCGTGCGGAAATCGAGGGGGAGATGGGGGATTCCCACATGGGGCTCCAGGCCAGGCTCATGTCCCAGGCGCTGCGGAAACTGACCGGTTCCATCAGCAAAACCATGACCTCACTGATTTTCATCAACCAGATCCGCATGAAGATCGGCGTGGTTTTCGGCAACCCGGAAACCACGACGGGGGGGAATGCGCTCAAGTTTTATTCCACCGTCCGGATCGAGGTCCGGCGCACCGGCGCCATCAAGGAGAACCAGGAGACCGTCGGGAGCCGGACGCGGGCCAAGGTCGTGAAAAACAAGGTCGCCCCGCCGTTCAAGGAAGCGGAATTCGACATCATGTACGGGGAGGGGATCTCCGCCAGCGGCGACCTGCTCGACGTGGGGGTTAAAATGGAGGTGATCGACAAGAGCGGTTCATGGTACAGCTACCAGGGGGAACGAATCGGGCAGGGGCGTGAAAATGTCAAAAAATATTTCGACGACAATCCGGAATTTTATACCAATCTGAAAGCCAGGGTAAAGGAGG
The DNA here is from genome assembly GCA_011389935.1 of Desulfobacteraceae bacterium. Taxonomy (GTDB): domain Bacteria; phylum Desulfobacterota; class Desulfobacteria; order Desulfobacterales; family Desulfosalsimonadaceae; genus B1SED10-16. The sequence goes on along the minus strand of JAABTJ010000010.1, from coordinate 48,142 downwards.
CCCTGGGCCTTGCAGCATCGGCAGCCAAGGACCAGGCGAAAACCGAGGCGGGTGAAGCCGCCGGTGAGAAAAAGGCCCCCGGCAAATAATGGCAGATCAGATAAGGACCGTGCTGTAAAACGGTGGATTACTGGTGCGGCATGAAACCGGGTGTTGCGGAATGTCGCTTTGGCGACCCCCGGCAAGCCGGTGCCTGTTCAGCAGTGGAGGGATAATGACAGGAAACGAAATCAGAAAATTGTTCTTTGAATATTTCAGGGGCAACGATCACCAGATCGTCCGAAGCTCCTCGCTGGTGCCGCATGACGACCCGACCCTCCTGTTTACCAACGCCGGTATGGTCCAGTTCAAGCGGATTTTTCTGGGTGAGGAAAAGCGGGATTATTCACGGGCGGCAACATCGCAGAAATGCCTTCGCGCCGGCGGCAAGCACAATGACCTGGAAAATGTTGGATACACGGCACGGCACCATACCTTTTTTGAAATGCTGGGCAATTTTTCATTCGGCGATTACTTCAAGGAAAAAGCCATTGGCTATGCCTGGGATTTTTTGATCAACGAGATGAAGCTCCCGCCGGAAAAGCTGTGGGTTTCGATATACCTGGACGATGATGAAGCCCATGACATCTGGGCGAGACAGATCGGCGTCCCCGAAGACCGGATTGTCCGCCTCGGGGAGAAGGACAATTTCTGGTCCATGGGGGAAACCGGCCCATGCGGGCCTTGCTCGGAAATTCTGATCGACCGCGGCGAGGAAACCGGCTGTCAAACGCCGGGGTGTGCGGTGGGGTGCGAGTGCGACCGGTACCTGGAGCTTTGGAATCTCGTGTTCATGCAGTATAATAGAGATGCCGACGGGAACATGAACCCCCTGCCGAAACCGAGCATCGATACCGGCATGGGGCTGGAGCGCATCACCTCGGTGGTCCAGAACGTTGCGACCAACTATGATACCGACCTGTTTGTCCCCATCATAAAGACCGTTGAATCGCTTTGCGGGCGCAAGGCAAAGGACAGCCGGAAAACCGATGTGGCCATGAAGGTCATCGCCGATCACAGCCGGGCTGCCGCATTTTTGATCGGGGACGGGGTGCTGCCGTCAAACGAGGGGCGGGGGTATGTATTGCGGCGTATCCTGCGCCGGGCCATCCGCTATGGCAGGAGCCTCAACCTGACCGAACCCTTTCTCTACAAGGTGGTGGAATCGGTCTTCGACATTATGAAGGACGGCTATCCCGAGCTTGCCGAGGAAGCGGCGTTTATCACCAACGTGTGCAAAAATGAGGAGGTGCGGTTTTTTGAAACCCTGGACAACGGGCTCAAGCTGCTGGAGGAAACCCTCCGGGATATGGAAAGCAGGAATATTTCGGTCGTACCGGGGGATGTGATTTTCAAGCTGTATGACACCTTCGGGTTTCCGGTAGATATTGTTACCGACATCGTGCGGGAAAAAGACCTGGACGTCGATATGGCGGGTTTTGAGCAGGCCATGGCGCAGCGAAGAGAACAATCGCGATCCGTTGCGGCCTTTTCCAGTATCAGCGACGCCTACCGGGAGTTTTCGGCATCTGCGTCACAGATGCCCGAATTCACGGGTCATCACAATGTTGAAGACGAATCGGAGCTGTTGTTTGTGGTAGTTGACGGCAGCGGCGTCGAGCAGGCGCAGGCCGGCCAAGACGTTGAGGTGGTGACGGGGAAAACGCCGTTTTACGCCGAATCGGGCGGACAGGTGGGGGATTGCGGGATCATTTCCGGAGACGGATTTGAGATCGCCGTTACCGATACGTTCAAGGACCCGACCGGTTTGATCATACACCGGGGGAAGATCACCTCCGGCACTGTTTCAAAGGGGGCGAAGGTCCGCCTGGCCGTAGATGAGAAAAAGAGAAAATCAACGGCAAACAACCATACCGCCACCCATTTGCTGCATTATGCGCTGCGATCGGTCCTGGGGGATCATGTGCGGCAGGCCGGCTCTTTTGTGGGGCCCGATCGCATGCGGTTTGATTTTACGCACTTTTCCCCTGTTTCCATGGATGAACGCGAACGCATCGAACAGCTGGTCAATGCGCGCATCCGGGAGAACGTCGCGGTTGAAACACATGAAATGGATGCCGAAGAGGCCTTTAAAAGCGGGGCCACGGCCCTTTTTGAAGAAAAATACGGCGACCGGGTCCGGGTGGTTTCCCTTGAATCGTTCAGCAAGGAGTTGTGCGGCGGTACCCACACGGACAGGACGGGAGACATCGGGCTGTTCAAGATCCTTTCTGAAACCGGCATCGCCTCCGGGGTCCGGCGTATTGAAGCCATCACGGGGGAAGCCGCGCTGAACCATGTCCAGAACATGGACAGGATGCTTGCCGAGGCTGCACGACTGTTCAAGGATCGCCCTGAGGCGCTGGCGGGTCGTATCGAAACCCTGCTGGCCAACCATAAATCCCTGGAAAAATCCGTTGAGCAGCTGAAGCTGAAGCTGGCATCGGCATCGGCCGGTCAAATGGGGGATGATATCCATTCGGTCAACGGTGTAAAGGTCATCGCAAAGACCGTTTCCGCGGACAATCCGGGTGCACTAAGGAATCTGGCCGACCGGTTCCGGGACAATCTCACATCCGGGATTGTCGTGCTCGGGGCGCCGAGCGGCGAAAAGGCCATGCTCGTGGTAACGGTGACAAAGGATCTTACCGACCGTTTCCACGCGGGAAATATCATCCGTGAAGTCGCTGCGGAAGTAGGCGGCGGCGGCGGCGGACGCCCGGACATGGCCCAGGCGGGCGGGTCGAATCCTGAAAAACTGGACAGCGCCATGGAAAAAGCCCTGGAAGTTATCCGCCGGGCAGCGGGTTAATGTGCATCCCTGCCCGCAGGGGTAGGGGGCTCCGTGCCCTGGCCCGAAAAGATTTCATCAAAATGGATGTTCATTTCCCGGGGCGGGAGGGGAAGATCCATGGCGACCGCGTCCGAAAGGGCGTCGCTGGCATCCGGGTCGGACCACCAGTACCAGAGCGCACTGTTTTCCCCCCCGTATTTGGACAATACCGTATCGGGGGTGCCGAACTTGTTCCAGTAGAGCAGGCGTATGTAGTCGATATTCCACAAGAGCGCGTACGGATAGGCTTCAAAGATGATCCGGTCCATTTCCCTGTAGAGACTGTTTCTCTTTGCCACATCGAAAAGGGTTTTCTGCTGTTCAATGCGCCGGTCGACCGCCGGGTTCTTATACCCGGTTATGTTCGATCCGCCGTCCCGGTCGGCCTCTTCGGATGACCACATGCTTTCCGGATCCTTGAATATGCCCGAGCTCCATGCCGCCCACGTCATGTCGTAGTTGAATTCTTCCATGTCCCTGGCCCATGCAGACCAGTCCTTCTGGTCAACCTCCATTTCAATGCCCGCGTCTTTCAGGTCTTCTGCATAAATGGCGAGAAATTTGCCGGAGCCGGCATCCCTGGTGAGAAACTTGAAGGCCAATCGCCGGCCGTCTTTTTCCAGATACCCGGTTTCCGGATTGGCCTTCCATCCGGCGTCGGCAAGCAGCTTCCTGGCCTCGCGGCCGTCTTTTTTCACGAAGGGATTGGGGCACGGGTTGTCCGGGGAATACAGGTCTTCAAAGTAGGACCTGTGCAGGAAATACTGGTTGTACATGATCGTCCGGTTCATTTTTTCCCGGTCGAGGAGAAGGGCCATGGCCTTGCGCACCCGCTGGTCGTCGAAGGGAAACCGACGCATGTTCATGGCGAATCCCTGGAAACCGATGGGCTGCTTGTTGTAGATCCGCTGCTTGACAATATGATTCTGGAAAAACGCACTGCCCGTGGTTTCATTGACCCAGATGCGCGAGGTATAGACGGGGAAGAGATCGATGCGCCCCTTTTTGAATGCCTCGAAGGCATTGACCCGCTCTGCGAAAAACCGGAAAGTGACCGTGTCAAAATTAAATTTGTTCCGGTAGCGGAGGCGGTCGTTTTGCCACCAGTCTCTCCTGCGTTCAAAGGATATGGCGTTGCCTTCATTGATGCGCCCCGGCCGATACGGACCCGAGACAACCGGAAACTCGAATACGAGCCGGTTGAAATCCATACCCGCGTAAGCATGGGCAGGCAGAATGGAAAATCCCCCCAGGGCAAGCAGGTTTTTCCAGTGCACATCCTTGGCTTCAAAACGGATGGTCCGCTCGTCAATCACTTCCGGCGGATGAAACCGCTCCAGGTTTATCTTGTGCGGCCCCGTCATGTTCTGCGGATCCATGACGGCGTCATAGGTCCACTTGACGTCTTCTGCCGTAATCGGCTTTCCGTCGCTCCAGCGGGCATCTTCATCGATATGGAATGTATACGTGGTCTTGTCCCGGGAAATCGACCAGGAGCTGGCGATGGCCGGCTCGTAGTCCAGCGTGACGGGATTGATCCCCAAAAGCGACTCGAACATTACCCCGAAGATCTCCGATGAAAGGACATTCCGGTCCAGGTAATAGTTCAGGCTTTTGGGGTACTGCCCGCCGAATACGACGATCTCGCCGCCGGGGCGCGCTTCCGTGCTGGCAAGGGGGTCGGGGCTGTCTTTCCACCCGCTGTCCGGAAAGACCTGTTTTGCACCGGCGTCGGAAAATGCGCCGAGAGAAATGCCTGCTGCAAGAAACAATGCAAAAATGATGGAAAAACGATGCATTCGCCCGCCTTACACGCCTTTTAAAACGTCGATCATTGAATATGCCCGGCCTGTTTCGCCGCGACGGATTTTTTCCGATAAAAACAATACGGCGTCAAATGTCCCCTGGGCATAGATGTCACGGCCGTTGATATTGTGGACGAACTGGAAGGTGGCATTTTTGTCCGGGGAAACCAGGGTATAGGTGTGCCACCCGTGCCCGTTGAGATGCGCTTGGGGGACCCCCATGGATTTCTGTTCTTCCGGGTTGCGGATTTTGACGATCTCCGATTCCCTGAAATCGATCCCCAGCCGGTTGAAATATCTGACCATGGCCTTGGCGGTGCCGCTGGTATCCGCCTTGGCTGCCTGGTGGCTTTCTTTGATGTCGAGGCTGTATCCGGAGAAAAGGCCGGGGAAATTTTCCGCCGCATATGCCATCATGGCCTGGAATCCCACGATCTGTTTTGCCATGTTGGGGGCAATGACCGCGGATATGGAAGATGACGCCACGGTTTGCAGCAGCGCCTCCCGGTCCCCCCCGGTCGTGCCCATGACAAAGGGAAGGCCGTGTCTGCAGTAAAAGGAAGCATTTTCGTTTACCGCAGCGGGGTGCGTGAAATCGATGGATATGAAATTCCCGGCCGCCTGCCGGATTTCTTTTATGGCCGTATCCCGGTTTTCAGGCGTTACCAGGGCAATGGAGCGCTCCGCTGCAAGGCAGACCTCATCGGTTATTTCCGGGCCGGTGAGGGAGTATTCCACCAGTTCGAACCGGTCGTCCGAAATGACGTTGGAAACGAGCATTTTCGCGACGTTTCCGGGGAGACCATTGATCATTATTTTTTGTGCAGCCATGGGTATTTCCTTTTCATGTGTCGTTCGGTTCAACGGGTTTCCCGGTGAATTTCGCTTCCGCCGGGTTCGTCGGCCGCGATATTTGACTGCAGCCGGATCATTGCGGCGGATACGGTTTCGGCAAGCCTGGAGAGGCTTGTATCGTCGCAGGTATCAGGCAGCGCTTCAAGCTCGAATAACAGTCCGGCAAGCGCCGGTGGAATATATTTTTCAAACCAGGGTTTCTTTTTGACCCGGCTGAGAAACCCATATGCCCCGAGGGCCTGCATAAGGCGCGATATGCAGCAGTATCGGTATCCCCTGACGAACCGGGAACGATCCATCCGTTTGCGGCCGATGCGGATTTCCATGGCATTGGCCGCATAGGCAAGCAGGGATTCCCGGACGTCACGGTTCAGATCCACATAGGGGTCCGTCAGCAGGGAGGCCAGATCATATTGTATGGGGCCAAGCCTCGCCCCCTGAAAATCGATGATGTAATGGCGGCCCCCTTTTACCATGATGTTTCTGGACTGGAAGTCGCGGTGCATCAGGCCGGTATAAGCGTTGGCCATAATGGCGTCGGCCAGGTGCCCGAACGGCCCTGCAAGGCGTGGCACCGAAGGATCCGGAAGGCCAAGATATCCTTTTACAAAGCAGTCCGTAAAATACCGGCATTCCTTTTCGATAATCATCCTCCGGTCATAGCGGGGCCCCTCGTACGCCCAGGCCGGATCAAAACCGTTTTTTCCGGAAACCGAGATTTCAATGAGAATGTCAATGATGCGCCGGTAATGGGCAATGGTTTCTTCGGGATCCGCATGGCTGGAAACAATCTCCTGCAAAAGGGTATCCCCCAGGTCCTGCAGAAAAACAAGGCCGGAAAACCGGTCGTAATCGTAGATTTCCGGCACCGGAACCTTTTTTTCATGCAGATGCCGACCGATTGCCACAAAAGCGTCCACCTGGGCCGTGGACGGACCGGGATGGATGCCGTGATCCGCCATGATGAGGGTCAATTCCCCGGCCGTGATCCGGTACCATTTCCGGTCAGAGCCGTCCCCGGCCAGTTTATTTTTCCGGAAGCCGCTCGTGAGAGGCTTTTTGCAGGCGGTTTCAAAGACTGTCGGTGCCATATACTCCACCACGGCGTCCCGGAATCTTTCCGGCGTCCCCAAATCGTTCCAGTAATGGCCGGAGACGCTGTGGGCAGCGATTTTTTCGCCGGCACGGATCATTCGCCGGTAAATATCGAGGATGCAGCAGGCTTCCCCCGGCTCGATATACCGGTATATCGAAGGGTCAATGACGGATATGCCCGTAAATGCAAGCAGTGTATGACCGTTTCCCCCTTTGCCGGAAAACCCGCGGATCGATCCGTCCGGGTTTACCGATACCTTGTTGAACAGGGGATAATCGTGCATTACAAGGGATACGGGGTATTTGCGGGCCACGTGCGCGTCGTGGACGCTGCGCATGTCAATATCGGTCAGCACGTCGCTGTTGATAACGATAAAGGGGCCGTCCGTAAAAAAATCCGAAAAATTGCCGACCGCTCCGCCTGTTCCAAGGAGGATCGGTTCGTAGCGGATAACCATATCGATGCCGTAGCGCTGCTGCTGCAAGAAAAATTCGATCTTGTCCGCCATGTAGTGGGTATTGACCGCGACGCCGGTTACGCCGGCCCGGATGAGCCGTTTTATGATGATATCGAGTATCGGGCGGCCGCCGACGGGAAACAGCGGTTTGGGCACCTCAAGGGTGTACGGCTTCAGGCGGGTGCCGAATCCGGCTGATAATACAAGTGCTTTCATACTGCGTTTCGTTTGTCCTCGCAATCCATCCGGCCCATTACCGTGCTCCGTGCTCCCCTTTATTGATAGAGCCTTCGCGCGTACATGGGGCTTTGGTCAGTGCGCCAAAAGATGCATGTAAAGCTGCGTTTTTTCGACGAAATAGTCCAGTTTTTCCCTGTCGGTTTCGGGGTTTATCAGGCCGTGCTGGGTGAAAAAAGACACGCCGTTTTTGTAGTTGATCCTGGAGAGCCCCTCGGCCCTGGTGATTTCCTGGCGCTTGTACATGCGGGTGCCCATGTTCTGGATTTTCTTAATGGGATCCTTGATATCAAATATGGACTTGTTGGTATAGCGGATGAAAAAATTCAAAACCACCCAGTATGAATCGAAATAGGGGGCCAGAAATTCAGCGAAAAGCTGCAGTTTTCGGTAGCCGGATGACGTGAGGTTGTAGGTGTCGGGCATCACGGAATGCGGCATCAGTATCGCGTCGTCGATAAAGGCCTTGATATTTTTCCGGACGGCCGTTTCAATGGCGTCGTCGGGGTCGAAGACAAATTCAAGCTGGAAATAATCCCGTAAAAAGGCGTAGTGGGAGTGAACGGCGGACGCCTGGAATTGAAAAGCGTCGAGTGCCAGGATGCCCAGGGCGGTATACGCCCCTGGTATGAAATGGATAACCCCGTTGTTTTTATAAAATTCCAGGTGGGGGCGCTTGCTGTCGTGCACCTTGATGATCGGATTCGGCGGAGGAAACGCGTTTTTGTGGGGCGCGCTCCGGTCAATATACTTGTTTGCGACAAAGGTTTCCATCACATAGTCGATGGTGCTTTGCCGGTCGATAAAAAGGGTATCCGCAAGTTTTGTCCGCCGGTTTACGAGGTAATTCATGTATGTTTCCAGGGTTTCCATCAGCTGCTTATAGTAAATCCTTTTGCGGGAGCAGTTGAGCAGGGCCCCGGCGACAATGGCATAGGGCGTAATCACGGATTGGCTGTTGATGGCGCTGACGATTTTTTCCCCATACCGGTAGCATGTTTCTTTCTGTTCGTCCCGGGAGAGTTTTGAAAAATCGATGTCCATCCGATGCAGATACTCTTTCAGCGAAAAGGGGTTTTCAAAGTTGATGTATATTTTTCCATATTTTTTCCGTAATAATTTCCTGGCTTTGAATATGTTTTTCAGGTTTTCCGGCGTCTTTTTCCCGCCGCCGAGTTCGTGAATATATGCCTTTTCCTCGAGAACCCGGTCATACCCGATATAAACCGGAACAAAACACATGTCGTTCCAGTTGCTTTTCAGAAACGCTTCCCACAGGAGCTGGAGGAAACCGATTTTCGGCGCCAGCAGCTTTCCCGTACGGCTCCGCCCCCCCTCGATGAAAAATTCCACCTGGAAGCCTTCATCGAGTATTTTATATATGTACGCGGAAAAGATTTTCGGGTACAGCGGATCCCCTTTAAAGGACCGCCGCAGAAAAAAGGCCCCCCCTCCCCGGAAGATGGGGCCAAGCGGCCAGAAGGAGAGATTTTTGCCGGCGGCGATATGGGGGGGCGGCATATTGTTGTGATAAAATACGTATGAAAGAATGAGATAGTCCAGGTGGCTCTTATGGCAGGGAACCAATATGATGGGCCCGTTTTTCGACTGCTGCTTGACGCGGTTCAAGCCGTCAAAGTCGATGACCATGCCATCGAACAGCATTTTCATGGTCCATCCCAGAACGATGTCGAACAGACGGATGATTTTCTGGTTGTAGTTGGATGCAATTTCGTCCAGTTGTCCTGCTGCCTCCTTCTGGGCTGCATGAACCGGCTTCTGGTTCTCGGCGGCGTAGGAAACGATCGTTTTCTGCATTTCTGAATGGGTCAGAACCTCTTCGATGATTTCGTCCCTGGATTTCAAGGCCGGGCCGGTGATGGATTGACGCTGCCGGTTGATTTGCTCCAGCAGGTGCCGGCGAAGGGAAGCGACCTGGTTTTTATGGCTGAGCTCACGGATATCGGACCGTTGCAGGTATTCCCTCAGATTCAGCGGTTCGGCCGCCTCAATGACGATTTTTTTCGGGTTTTTCAGGATCATATACAGCCGCCGGATCCTGCCCGGACGTTCCTTTGTGCCGAACAAGAGGTCGGTCATGGAAAGGTGTTTCGAGGGGGGCGTTTTGTCGTACAGGATAATCTGGGGTACGAGATAAACCGGCTCATTTATGGTTTTCTGCATTTCGATAAGGTAATCGACAGGGTCGGTTCTCGATTGAACCAGGCGCCGGTAAAATCCTTTTTCCTCGATAAGCGAAACCATTCCGGATTGGCCGCTTATGAGGCAGTTTTTGTAAAAATGGGTGGCATACGGACTTGGCAGCCTTCGGTATTTATACAGATGGCGGACATAAAAGAGGGCGCCCTTGATTATGCGGCGCAGCGGCTGTAAGAAAACAAACCGGTAATCAAAACCGACAACAGGGTAGGGCAGCTTTTCGTGGCGGAGCCGGGTGTGGTAAAACAGAATGTCAAAGGTGCTTTTGTACTTGTTGACAAATATGACTATGCCTGATTTTTCAATTTTTTTAAGGGTTTTTGTAAACTCAAGGTCGAGCTTGATCCGGAAAAAAAGGGCCTTGAGAAGAAGGTCAAGAAAAAAACCTTTTTTTTCAGGGATATAGCTGAAAAACGGCCGTTCATCGGCCCGTTTTTCCGGTTCATCACGTATTTCCAAAGGGGTTTTTTTCGGCATGGGTCGTTTCAACAGTGACATTGTATGGGTGTTTTGTGTACGGTAACGGCCATGGCGATGAAACACACCAGGCGTTCCCGTTGCTTCATCTGTCTGCCTGCCAACAGGATCGGGGGGAGGGTTGCTTTGCCGTGCCCGCAAAAGCAGCCAATATTTCCGGCAGCGCGCGGCATTTGAACATGGCCCCCTGATCAGAAACAATTATAATCTCTGCCAACGCGGGTTACAATAGCAACGGGCAGGAGAAATTGCAAGCGGCAACCTTGCCGGCAATCTTCGATTTTTCCTTGCTTTACGTTCATGGTTGTGGTAAATGAAACTGCATATTTAACAAGTACGTACCCCACCCCCTTGGGAGCCTCGAATTATAGCGCATACGCATGAATATTTAATTTAAAGGAGGACGTGGCTTTATGAAGACTTTAGTTGGCGGTGCAGTAGCAGCCGTAATCGGTGTGATTGGTCTGGCGGTTTGGTTTAAAGAATTTCTGACGCTTTTGGCCGGGGCCATTCCTGTTATGCTGCTCCTTGGCGGTTGCCTTGCCCTGTACCTGGGATTTGATGAACTGAAAGACACCTGGCAGAAAGAAACCCCGGTTGAACCTGCTGTTGCCGGCGGTGGCGCGGAAGACACGAGCCAGTTGAAAAAAGAAAATGAGGCCCTTAAAAAAGAACTGGAGTCCCTCAAGGCACAGAAATAAATCAATCTCAGGATTTTTTGACAATTTTCCCGGGATGGTAAGCCCTGCAGGATTTTTCCTGGAGGGCTTTTTATTTGTAAACCCCTTTATTCATAAAGCCGGAAGGGGCGGGTGGATTCCACAAATCCCTCCAGGTCCGGCCGGCAGTGTGCCAATATATGGCAGACGTCCTCTCCGGCCTCGATTGCCTGGCGGATTTGATTGTCGCCGATGATCAGGTCAATGGGGAGCGTTTCGAGCTCGTACTCGTATGGCGGGGCCTTCCATTCAAACCGGTCTTTGTGGTGAAACAGGATCCCCGAGAGCAGTTTGAGCGAGGTTTCATACGGCTGGTATACGTATGGATCGGTTACGTGGAGTTGGAATCCCCGGCATGTGGTGCCTTTCCACTTGTTGGCGGTGGGCTCAAAGACCGCCGGCCGCAGGACGCATCCCGGAAGACGGCTTCCGCCCATAAATGAGAGGATCCGGTCAATGTCAATAAAGGGGGCGCCAAAAAGCTCGAAGGGCTGCGTGGTTCCCCTCCCTTCGGATACATTGGTCCCCTCCCATATGACCTGCCCGGGATACACCACGGCCGACTCCGGTGTCGGCAGGTTGGGTGACGGCGCAACCCAGAAGAGTCCAGTATCCCTGTAATACATTTGCCTGCGCCAGCCTTTCATGGGAATGACTTTCAGATCGCATCCAATAGGAAAGCGGCTGTTGATCCAGCCGGCATACTCGCCGATCGTCAAGCCGTGGCGCATCGGCACGGGATAGCGCCCCACAAAGGAGGTGTATGGCGGCCTGAGGCAGTTTCCCTCCACCTGCGCCCCCCCTGTGGGGTTTGGCCGATCAAGTACCAGCACGGTTTTCCCGGTTTTCCCCGCCTCTTCGAGACAATAGGAAAGGGTGGTCAGAAAGGTGTATACCCGTGTCCCCACGTCGAGTAAATCCACAATCAGCACGTCGATCAAATCCATCATTTCGGCCGTGGGGCGGCGTGTTTTTCCGTAGAGGCTGAAAACCGGAATTTTCAGCACCGGATCGTAAAAATCATCGGATTCGATCATATTGTCCTGTTTTTCCGCATAAAGGCCATGCTGGGGGGAAAACAGCGCCTTGAGCCGGGAGCCGAATTTTTCATGTACAAGGTCTTTGGCATGGGAAAGCCGGCCGTCCACGGATGCCGGGTTGCACAGAAGCCCCAGGCGCTTGTTCTCCAGCCATGGCGGCGGCGATGCGATCAGGTTTTCAAGGCCGGTCTCTACCCTGGCCATAATATGGATTCCCCAATTGTGTAATTTGTTTCGCCTTGCGGCCGGGCGCATATCCGGACCGATATTTATATTTGTTTTTATTCCGCGCCCATTTGCAAGGTGTCGATATGCCCGACCGGCCCCGGATGGAGACTGTTTACCATGGCAAGGCAAATCAATGCAATCGATAATGCATCCGGCAAACGCCCCGCCATTGGGGAACGCCCCCCTTTAGGGTACAATATATACGCATCATATATTTTGTACTACTACATAATGGGGCTAAAAATTTTTCCCCTATTTTCGCTGAAATATCCTGTTTGCGGTGAAAAAAAAATGAAAATTAAAGGAAATAGAAGGAAGGGATTTTTTATACGGTGTATCCGGAACGCCCCGGAAATAAAAAATCGTCCCGGAAATGTTACAAATCTGTGGCAGTCCCATCTGTCTGATTTGTCCAATAGTTATACTACCGGTGTTCAAATCGCATTTGTATTCCATTAGATATAACAGTGTTCATAAAAAGGTCAGGTGATCTCCCAAACCGGTCCAAACCGATGCGTACCTGATTTGACCCGATGCGCAATTCGGATTATTTAAATAGTCACTTTTGAGGGACGCGAGCATATTTCATTCCTTTCAAGAAAATGGCGTTGAATCAAAGATCCTTCCGATTTTTTACCTGAACAGGTTGCACATACGCAATCATATGATTCGGTTTTTCGCAAGCAGGTTACTTGCAGATAATCCATATTTATTTTTGTTTGTTGTTCATCCGGTTTTACGAAAATGGAGATTGTTTCATGGAAACCTTGTGGAGAAAAGCGAAAAATGCAATTAAAGAACAGATTCCATCAAATATCTATCGTTTGTGGATCGAGCCACTTGATTTCCTGGAAGCCGGTGACGGCCGGCAGGTTGTTTTGTCCTGCCCGAATTTTTTCATTAAAAAACGGATCCAGGCCAACTACGAATCGCTGATCAATAATGAACTCAGCCGTGCGGCGGGAAAGGCGTTGACGTTCTGCTTCAAAATTAATGGAAACGGCAATGGCAATGGCAATGGCAATGCAAAGGATTCGGCGACGGACAAAGAGCATTCCGAATCCTCCCAGCTGCTGCTGCCGAATGTACAGGTCCAGCCTGTAAACGGACGCCGGTTTCGAAGGGACTATACGTTCAAGCACTTCGTCGTCGGTAAAAACAGCGACTTGGCATACCGGGCGGCTTTCTCCCTTGCATCGAAGAAAATGTCCGAGCCCAGCGCCCTGTTTCTCCTTTCCAAGTCGGGTATGGGCAAAAGCCATCTGTCGCAGGCCGTCGGGCATAAGATTCTTTCCTCCCACCCCAGGGAAAGGGTGTACTATATGAGCGCGGAGGATTTTACCAATGACATGGTTCACAGCCTTCGCAACAACACCATTGAAAACTTCAAGCGCCGGTATCGTGAAAATTGCGACGTGCTGCTTCTTGAAGAGGTGCACTTGCTGTCCGGGCGCACCCGGACCCAGACCGAGCTGGCCCTGACCCTCGACTATCTGCTGGAATCCGGCAAGAAGCTTATATTCTCAAGCTGCTATGCGCCCTCCGAGATTCCCAAAATGAGCGATCACCTGGTGTCGCGCCTTTCCCAGAGCATGCTGACCGTTATAGAGACGCCGGACTATGCCACACGCTTCAAGATTCTGCGCCGGAAAGCCGCCGAAAGGGGGGTGGAGGTTCCGACGAATGTTGCCGAATATATGGCCAGCGAGCTCTCGGACAATGTTCGCCAGATTGAAAGCGGGCTTGTCAGCGTAATATCCAGATCCTGCCTGATGGGTGTCCCCATTGACCTGACACTTGCCGAAGATGTCGTCCGGAACATTGTCGCCCAGCGCAGGAGCATTACCATCGATGCCATCACCCGGCTTGTGGGGCGCGAGTATGGCGTTTCCATCAAGGATGTGGTGTCCCGCTCCCGGAAGCAATCCTTTGTGAGGCCAAGGCAAGTCGCCATTTTTCTTTCCCGAAGACACACGAGCCACTCTCTTGCGCAGATCGGAAAAAAATTCAACCGGATGCATGGTACGGTGATTCACGCCATCAATAGCGTGGAACGGGAAATGAAGCTCAAAGGAGAGGTGTACCAACAGATCGGGATCATCGAGAAAAAACTCGAATCCGGGCAGTTCTAGAAATGGGACTTTCTCCGAAAGTTTTCCACCAGCTGTGCAACATCGTGGGCAAGGAGTATTGCACCCGTTCGGCCGAGGATCAGGTATGCTACGCCTACGATGCCACCCGCCGCTTCTATCCTCCCGAAGCAGTCGTTTTTCCGAAAGATGCGCAAGACGTATCCGCCATTTTACAGCTTGCCAATACGCACGGATTTTACGTGACGCCAAGGGGCGCCGGATCCGGCATGAGCGGCGGTTCGCTCCCGGTGGCGGGCGGTATTGCAATGGTGATGACCCGGTTTGACCGGATTCTGACGATCGATACGGACAACCTGGTAGCGGTCGCCCAGCCGGGCGTGGTCACCGGCGTCTTTCAAAGGGCCGTTGAGAGCAAAGGCCTTTTTTATCCGCCGGACCCGTCGAGCGCCGATTTTTCGACCCTGGGCGGCAACCTTGCGGAATGCGCCGGCGGCGTCAGGGCGCTCAAGTACGGTGTGACCCGGGATTACGTTCTCGGTATGGAAGTGGTTCTGCCCACAGGCGAAATCGTGCGTGTTGGCGTTCAGACCACAAAAGGCGTTGTGGGATATGATCTTGCCCGGCTGATCGTGGGCTCAGAGGGTACCCTCGGGGTGATCACCGAGATGACGCTGCGCCTGCTGCCGCTTCCGGAAACATCGAGAACCATGCTGGCCGTTTATGACAGGATGGAGACGGCCGCTGAAGCCGTTGCGGAAATTATCCGCAGGGGGATTATCCCGAGAGCCATTGAATACATGGATAATACGGCGATCCGGTGCGTGGAGAACCTTCTTGATGCCGGACTGCCGGTGGATGCAGAGGCCATTCTGCTGATAGAGGTGGATGGAAACGAAAGCGAAACCCGTCTGCTGCTCGACAGGATCGTTTCGGTCCTTGAAGGGGAATGCCGGGGGCGTATCCAGGTGGCGGAGACCAGGGAAGAAGCCGCGCGTATGTGGAAAGCCCGGAAAGCCATATCGCCTGCATTGCGGCGCTACGGCACGGGCAAGTTGAATGAGGATATCGTTGTGCCGAGAAACCGGATACCGGACATGGTGGCGAAAATAAGATCTCTGGCTGAAAAAACGGGACTGACCATGCTCAGCTTCGGCCATGCCGGAGACGGCAACATCCATTTTAATGTGATGTTCGACAAGGACGACGCCCGGCAGACAAGCCTGGCGCTTGAAGCGGTAGATGCGGTGTTCGATTATACGCTGGCGCTGGGCGGCACCATGTCCGGGGAGCATGGAGTGGGCATTGCAAAGGCGCCTTACATGAAAAAGGAAATTTCAGACGATGTGCTTGCCTTGATGAAGCGGATCAAACGCGCTTTCGATCCGGCCGGTATATTGAACCCGGGAAAGATGCTTTTATAAATGGGGGAGGGCGATCCTTATGATCGCCCTTTTTTCTGCAACCGGAGCGCTTTTTGCTCACTGAATTTTTTGTGAAATTTCGTACGCCCCGATCATGTCTTCCAGTTGTTCGATTTTCAGCTGTTCGGACTGCTCCACGGCACACCGGAGTCGTACCGCGCAGAATTTTCGGCAGAGCGTCGCACTGAAATCAAATCTCCCGTAGCAGTCCACCGTATCGGTATATTCACCTTCCGTAAACAATTGTTCCATAGTACTCCTTTTATTCGTTCAATATCGTGCGCATTTCGTCATGAACATGATGATTTGTCGCAAGTATTTCCGGTTTGTCGATTGTATATGCATCCCCCGAGAAATCGGTTATTTTCGCGCCGGCTTCTTCCGCGATCAGGACGCCCGCCGCCGTATCCCACGGCTGCAGGTGCTCTTCCCAGAAGCCCTCGAAGCGCCCGCAGGCCACGTAGCAAAGATCAACCGCGGCAGAGCCCAGACGCCGGATGCCCCGGGCCGCGTTCAGCATTTTTTCAAAACGGGCCATGTAGGGGCGGCTGTTCGTTTTGACATCATACGGGAACCCGGTCACAAGAAGCGCCTCCGAGAGTCTCTGGCCTTCGGAAACCGAAATGGGGCGGCCATTCAGCCATGCCCCCTTGTTTTTTACGGCAACAAAGAGCTCACCGGTCATGGGCTGCAGAACGATTCCCACCCGGATTTCGCCGGAAACGGAAAATGCGATGGAAACGGAAAAAATCGGCACCTGGTGGGCATAATTCGTGGTTCCGTCCAGTGGGTCGATGATCCACTTGAAATCCGAGTCCATATGGTGCTTTTCACGGCTTTCCTCGGCGTAAATATCATGATCCGGAAATCTGGCCCGGATCGCATCCACGATGTGCCGTTCGGATTCAATATCCGCAGCGGTGACCAAGTCTTCAGGCCCTTTTTTTTGAATCGTCGTGAGCCCGCCGAAATGATTTCTCAGAATCTCGGCGCTGCCGTATGCCGCACCGATGCCTACATTTTTTACATGTTCCAGATCAATCGTCATACCCGTTCGCTGCGGCGCCGTTTCCGTTTTCCGTCACGGGGAAGGGTACGGGGATGCCGTCCGTATCCCCGGCCGACCTGTCCACCAGGATATTATTATTGTTGACAATAGCATTAACCATTGTTTCCATTTTGTCAATCAAAGGATGCAGGCTTTTGCTGTCTCTGGCGCAGATGGCGATGCCGCCGGTCTGTCGGACTACCTGCGCCACGAATGCGTTGTCCAGCCTGTCCGCTTTGTTTAGCACGCGGATTACCGGAATGTCTTCTATGCCCAATTCCTCGAGAATGGATTCTACGGATTCCATTTGGGCTTCATAGGCCGGATTGTCCATATCGATAACGTGCAGGAGGATATCCGCGCTTTCCAGCTCTTCCAGCGTGGCGCGGAAGGCGACCTTCAGCTCCCTGGGCAGATCTTTTATGAAGCCCACGGTATCAGTGATGATCACGTCGGTATCCCGGGGGAAACGCAGCCGCCGGCTCGACGGATCGAGCGTTGCAAACAGTCGGCTCTCCGCCAGCACCTCACTGTTTGTCAGGGTGTTGAGCAGCGTGGATTTGCCCGCATTGGTATACCCGATTATGGAAATCACGGGAAGATTGCTGCGGGTTCGCCTGGCTTTCTGCCGGCCGCGATGTTTTTTGATATTCACCAGAGATTTTTCAAGCCGCGTGATCTTGTCCCGGACGCGCCGCCGGTTGATTTCCAGTTTTGTCTCACCGGGACCGCGTCCGCCGATGCCGCCGGTCAGACGGGACATGGCCGTATTTTTTGTGGCCAGGCGCGGCAGCATGTATTTCAACTGCGCCAGTTCCACCTGGATTTTCCCGTCCCGGCTCTTGGCGCGCTGGGCGAAAATATCGAGGATGAGCTGGGTGCGGTCAATGACCTTGAATTCGATGAGATCGGTGATCTCCTTGATCTGCGACGGATTCAGCTCCTGGTCGAATATAATGAGGCTCGCCCCCTGCTGCATGGCATGAACCGTCAGCTCTTCGAGCTTTCCCGTGCCCAGGGCAAAGCGCGGGTTGATTTTTTTTCGTGACTGCAAAACGGTGTCGATGACCTCAATATCGCATGAGCGGGCCAGTTCCGCAAGCTCTTCCATGGATGCCAGGGCGCGGTGCCTGGGCTGCGTGCTTACGCTGACCAGTATGGCCCTTTCTTTTCCAGTGTCAACCCGGCGCACCCCCTGGTAGAGGGAAAGTTCGTCCTCTATCGCCTTTACCAGCGAAAGACAGTCGATGTCCGCATCCCCCCCTGCATCCGAATCCGGTTCGGCAAGGGGTACAGGTGCCAGCAGGCGATGACGGTCCCCGTTTTTTGCGGGTTGCGGCAGAATATGGGCGATGTGCATCACGCCGGGCTTCCCGTCCTGGGTCACCGTTATTGCCGCCATCAAATCGAGATGGAGAAGGGAGAGGTCTGTCAAGTCGTCTTTGGTCAACCCCTCTTCCCTGACATGGGTGTGGACGCAACGGATGCCTTTAAGCCTGCCCGGTGGGGTTTTGTAGTCGCTTGTATCGGGGATGTTGATTTTCTGGTGGTCGCCGACAATGACCGTTACAAGTTTCCCGGAGCGGTCGACCAGCAGTCCGATCTGTCTTCGAATCTCGCGGGTCAACGCACAAATTTCTATTGCCAGCTGGTTTGAAATCACCGATTCTGGAGGAATGCGGTGATGATGCAGGTTTTCGATCCGGCGAATCTGGGTGGCTTTTAACCCGCCGGTATTGCCATAGAGTTTTTTCATGTATGGTTAGGGATATTCTCCTTTTCTCTCCATCAGGGGCTTTCCAGCGCCCCGCCGAAATCGCCGTATGCCATGTTCTCGAACCGGGTGTATTCCCCCTTGAAAACAAGGCGGCACGAGCCGGTCGGCCCGCTTCTCTGTTTTGCCAGGTGGATTTCGGCAATGTTTTTGTTGGGATTGTTTTCATCCGTGTTGTACACGTCATCCCTGTATATAAATATAACCAGATCCGCGTCTTGTTCAAGGGCGCCGGACTCTCTCAGGTCAGAAAGCTGGGGCCGCTTGTCGCTTCTTTCCTCCAGGCGGCGGTTTAGCTGGGACAAGGCGATGACCGGTATGCTCAGCTCTTTTGCCAGGTTTTTGAGCGTCCTGGACATTTCGGAAATTTCCAGATCCCGCCGCTCCTGCGCCCTTGCCGGCCGCATGAGCTGGAGGTAATCGATAATGATCATCCCGATGTTTTTTTCCCGTTTTAACCGGCGGGCTTTGGTTTTGATGTCAAGGGAGCTCAGATTGGTCGAGTCATCGATGAAAATGGGGGCCCCGGAAAGAACGCCTGCGGCGTTGGTCAGGCTGAGCCAGTCGTCTTCGTTGAAAAAACATTCCCGGACGCGTGCGGAATCAATTCTTGCTTCCGAGCACAGCAGCCGGAGCGACAACTGCTCTTTGGACATTTCCAGGGAAAAAATCGCAACAGGGATTTCCGCTTCCACCGCGCTGTGGCGGGCCAGGTTCAGGGCAAAAGCGGTTTTCCCCATACCGGGCCGGGCAGCCGTGATGATCAAATCGGATCTTTGGAAACCCGATGTCAGCTTGTCGAGCTTTTTAAACCCGGAAGGGACGCCATTCATCATCGATCCTGAACCCTGGCGTTCCTCCAGGGCATCGATGTTGGAATCGATCAGTTTCCCCAGGGGGAAAATGTTGTGCTTGACCTTCTGCTCCGCAATGTCAAAGAGCATGCTTTCCGCATAATCGATCACCTCGTCCACGTCCCCGCTTTCCTCGTAGCACCGGGTGACGATTTCACTGGCAGTGGCAATCATTTTGCGCAGGGAGGCTTTTTCATGAATGATCCTGGCATAATGCTTTGCATTGGCCGGCACCGGTGCCGTATCGACGATTTTGGCGAGGTAGACCGCGCCGCCCACGGATTCGAGCTGATTGTTGTGTCTCAGGCGCTCGGCAAGGGTGACCAGGTCGACCGGCTCGCCTTCCGAAAACAGCTCCGTGATGGCCGAAAAAATTTTACTGTGAGCGGGCTTGTAGAAATCATCGGGCGCGACGGTTTCCAGGATATCCAGAAGTATGTCGTTGTCCAAAAGAGCGGCGCTGATGATGGACTCTTCCGCCTCGATGCTCTGGGGGGGCAGTTTTTGAAAGGAGGGGTCGGTTGTGGCCTTGGAACCTGCTTTTTTCATGGGTACCTGTCAACGCAAGGATGAATCCGTTCAATGCGCGGGCACGGCGAACCGTGCCCGCTGCCGTGCTCGCGGGACGCCTCCCTATTGCTGCGTTTCCGCTTCCATCTTGTCCGAAACGACTTCCACGGTAATTTCCGGTTCGACGTCCTTGTATATCCGTATGGGCACCTGGTATGTGCCGGTCTGCTTGATGGGTTCGACAAGCAGGATCATCCTTTTGGGAATCTCAATGTTTTGCTGTTTCATGGCTTCCGCGATGTCTTTCGTGGTCACGGAACCGTAGAGGCGTTCTCCCTCGGCCACTTTCGCAGGAATACGGCAGACCAGGCCTTCGATCTTTGCCGCCATCTGCGCTGCAGTTTCCCGCTCTTTTGCCATCTGGAGTTCAATTTTGGCCCTTTCCTGCTCCATCTGCCGGCGGCTCTGCTCGGTGGCGAAAACCGCTTTCCCCTGGGGAATCAGGAAGTTTCTGGCATACCCTTTTTTTACATCCACTTCGGAACCGATGATTCCGAGGGAGTCGATGGTTTCTTTCAATATGACTCTCATTTTGTACCCTCCGGTGTACGTTTTATACCTGGCGCCTGAACGAAAACCGTCTTTTCCGCCAAAGTCCCTGGCCGGGCCTTTGCATCAGGCCTCAAATTGGAATTGTCAAAATACGACGCCCCGTATTCCGTCGGTTGCTCCGCATGGCGGGGCGTTTTTCTCGAACGTGTAAAAAAAATTGCGGTTTCCGTTTCGGCGCTGCCTGTTATGATGATGACGGTTCATTGCCCCCGGCATTTATTCGCCTCAGGTTCAGCCAGGTGTCGAAAAACCCGAGCCCGATCACAAACAGCAGAAGAAACTGCTGGATGGCGACGGCACCGTATATCAACGCCCGGATAAACACAGGAACCTCTTTTTTGTCAAAATAAAAGGATATGATGGCAAATCCCTGGAACAGATAAACCATCAGTACCACGATTAAAATATTGAGCGCAATAATCCGCGGCGCCTGGAACGGCAGAAGCAGAAACAGGCTGCAGGCGATAACGCCCCAAACCAGGGAGTCCGGTGCCTGCCATACATTCAGCCGGCCCAGGGCGGGCAAATGGAATCCCGCCGCTTTGAGCGTGATTCGTCCCAAAAGCAGGTTGATCCATCCGCTAATCAACAGCGCCGCCGCCGTAATGGCCGGAAATATGGCCAGCAGGGCATAATGTATCCTGTCGATGGACGCTTCGAGCATCCGGATGGTTTCCTCGGAAGCTTCCACCTGCTTGTAGAGCGCAACCGTTAATTCCAGATTCTGTTGAATATGGTCCGAGACAAGACCAAAGGGCCCGGCCCCGGACAGGTTTCCCGCCAGGACAATTATGAAAAAGGCCCCTGCAAGGATCATCAATGCCGGATAGGCGATTGTCTTTTCAATAGCGGCATTATGCTTGACATAATTTCCAAGCAGCAGTCCATACCCCAGCATCCCTGCCATCAATAGCGTATCGGTATGAATTCCCCATGAAAGCAGGGAAAGAATCAACAGGGGCAGGGCGGATACGATGAAAGCCGCGTGGCCGCCGTGCCTGACATGGTAAAACATCGCAGGGAGCGGCAGAAGAAAGAAGCACGCAAATCCCAGTACCGGGATGTACGCTGCTGTTGCGCAGCCAAGGGTAATAATCGCCGCGCCGGCAAGCAATTCCCCCGCGGTTGCATCAAGTGACGATCTGGCCAATCGAATCTGTGCTCCTGCAGACCGGATTGTGTAAGCGGATCCGGTATAATCCGGCCTTGTCTTATCCCCGGTGTTGAAGCCGCTTTTACTGCTCGTAATTCCCTACGTACGGCAGAAGGGCGATTTTCCGCGCACGCTTGATTTCAAGGGCAAGGTGGCGCTGGTGTTTTGCACAGGTTCCCGATATCCGCCGTGGTATGATTTTCCCCCGCTCGGTAATAAAATATTTGAGCGTGTTGGGTTCCTTGTAATTTATTTTGAGTTTGCCGTCGGCACAGAAGCGGCATACTTTGCGCCGATGGAAAAAACGTCTTTTTGTCATTACCGCCATTTTCTGCTACTCCTTATCGACGCTTTCGCTTTCGGTTTCAACAGTTGACGGCGTTTCGTCTTCGGCCGCCGCTGTTTCCATTTCGGCTGGTTCGCTTTTCGTTTCGGCAACATCCTTCTCCGGCTCAACGGCGGCGGGCACCTCTTCAGGTGCTGCCATTTCCGCCTTCAGGGTTTCCGGATCGGCGTCTGCTTCCAGTCGAACCGTCATAAATCGCAAAATCCGCTGGTCCTGGCTGAGAATTCTTTCGATGGACAAAACGGCATTCCCGGTAGCGCAGTAATCCGCGCGCACGTAGTAGCCCTGGTTCTTTTTCCGGATGGGATAAGCCAGTTTTCGGCTGCCCCATTCATCAAAGACCAGGAGGAGCCCGTTGTCTCCGGAGATAAGCGACTCGACACGCTCAAGAATCGCCTTGCGTTCCTCTTCCGCGAGGTCCGCTTCGAAAATGATAAACGTTTCGTACCTGTTCATTCCTGCTCCTTTCGGTTCATTCAGCCCCGGCGAAGTGGTCACCGGAGCAAGGATGAGGTGAATTTTTAAATCTCATAATTAAACGCTTTTTTATTTTTCATGTCAAGAAGAATTGCAATTGCATTTGTTATTTAGATTCAGGTGAAACCTTGGGGGTAACGCCGGACATAACCCCTCTTGCATTGTATTTGAATTATTGCTGGACATTTACTGAAAAAATATTATAAAAATATATATATGATGGCGTGTCCTTTTGATTGCCCCGGGGCCTTTAAAAAGGGCGCAATTGTCTTCCTGATATGCCGCAGCGCGACGATCTTCTGAAACAAGCACCTGTAAAGGTTGTTTTGGAAACGGCATCCAAAACGCACAGATCCGATTACACACCACCGGAAAATGATACGTGGAGCGCATGATTTATTGAGATAATCCTTTCACATTGAGTTAAATGCGATTGTGACAATGATTATTGACGCAGCCTCATTGATTCCCTATCTTTCGTCGGAAACAAACCGGTTTTATCTGCGTTTGTCCCCGACGTTCCCGGATGGTTATGGCCGCGTATCGACCCCATCCCCTTTTTCAGGCATTTCAGACGCCGCCCCGTTTTCCAGAATTCTTCCGGCGACCCTTTGTACCGACGCAGACCAGCCCGTAGTGCCTATGATTTTATTTGTCCAGAAAGACGTGTGCGCCGCTGAACCGGCGGGCTCGTCATTGTACAACAATGTGTTGGTGGAGGCGCAATGGCAAAAGCTGTTTTCCGCATATCGCGGATCCGGGGCAAGCGGGAGCGGGGCGCTGCTGCTCTTAAAGGATCAAATCAGCCATGACCATACGCTGCTGCCGTTTCAATCCTTATTTTTCTGCCGGTCGAAGAAGGTCTATTTCCCGCCGGTATGCCCCCGCTGCGGGCGGGCGCTGCGCCTTTGCCGAAATGATGTGCTCCTGAACGAATACGGGCTGCCCCCTTATTCCACAACGCTTGAACGCTTCCTGTTTTGCGATTTATGCGTCAGCGCGGGGATGATGGCCGAATTCTACGCATTTGAAAAAAAACCGGATGACCCGGAATGGGTGATCGACCAGACCGGTTTGATCCGGAAAACAGGCTTGATCGGTGAGGGGTCGGATCCCGTTAAAAGTCCGGTTCCCTGTCCAAGCTGCAGCCAGCGGCAAACCTGCTATGGGCCAGAGGAGCCTGTATTTGAAAGAATATCCGTTTTTTCATTGTACCCCTTTTACATGCTGACATTCCGTGCGGATCAGATCAGCGCCGCAGATCGCGGGAGACTGGAGTCCGGCGCGGCATTGGCAAAACCCGGAGAAAGAACCGCAAAAGGGGGTGTGTCCAGCGGCGCCGGTAAAGAAGAGCAGCCGATCGCGGCAGTTTTGCAGCGCATCCTGCTCCGGTGGCGTTCCGGGATGAAGGATTCTCATGCGGCAGCCGGTGTCGGTCCGGCCGGTGATGCCCTGGCAAAGACCCGCATCCTTCGACCGTCGTCAAAACAAGCCGCACCGTCAAAAAACAACGCTGCAGACAATGCCGGGGGGCTGGAAAAGACACGGATTATCAGCCCCGCGGCCATCAAGGCGCCGTCCTCGTCCGATGGGGAGTATATGCCGGGTCAATCCGTGAACGGGGACGCAGGTCCGGACCAGACCCCGGGAGGAAAACCGGGCGCAGAAAAAAAGTCAGCGGCGGCCGAAAAACCGGCAGCAGACGGCACTGCAGACGTCCGCCTTGAAAAAACGGTTATCATCGGCCGGTGCAAAACCGGGAACAACAAATAGCGGCGGTTTTATTATGACGGAACCCATACTGCTCGACCAACTGGCATCCGACGTATGGCACCTTTACAAATCCGACGCTGAAAATGCAGCGGCCGACATTGAAGCCTTTTTGCAGGAAAAGTTTCACCATCTGCCGGATGGCGAAAAGCTCAAGATGCTGGAAAAACTGGTTGCTGAATTTGAAGGGGCCGTAGAACAGCCACCCGCAGGCGCAGGCATAGAGATCGATGAGGATCTGATGGCACAAATATCCGCATTGCTGCTCGGCAAACAGGTTTTCCGGTCCGATCTTTCCTCCGAGGAGCTGGCCCGCCGGTTGTGGGAATCCTTGAATACCATATTCGACGCGCTTAACCACCTGATCGGTATTATCAACAAAACGCTCGGGGGCGCCCCGGATAATGACAAAACCATTCGACAGGTAATCGGCTCTCAGTTGGAGGGGACTGCATCATCAACGCCCCTGGAAGCCCATCTCGGCCAGATCAATAACGCTTTTCTAACCGTGCAGCAATCATTTAAAGAAACCGCCCTGAATCAAGTCCTGCGGATCCTGGACGAAATCGATCCGGAACGGATTGGTCGCGAGACTCCCCGCAGCTGGAAACCTGGTCCGTTTCGAAAGGCGGACTGCTTTGAAGCGTATACGGATAAATTTGATAGAATAAAACGCTGGGTTGATTCGGGAAATTTCATGGAGGGCTTTTTGCGTGAATTTGAAAAAAAATGCCAGGACCTTTCTAAAAAACACGATCGTGCGCTCCGGACGTGACGGGCGGTATCTGCTGGTAATCCTTTCTGTTTTGGTCATCAGCGCATGTGCGTCGTCGCTTCCTCCCCCCGACTGGACGTTTCAGCGGGAGGCCATTGATCTTCACATCAAGGCCGACCCCCAGCTGAACCTGAAAGACGGCGCTCCCCACACCCTGCTTGTCTGCGTATACCAGCTTGAAAACCCGATCCCGTTCGATCGGCTGGCCGCGGATGCCGCAGGCCTTTATAGGCTCCTTGAGTGCGAATTGTTCGATGCCTCTGTTGCGACGTCCACCCGGCTGTTCGTTCATCCGGGCGAAGACCAGCACAAGGTCCTTGACCGGGCCCAGGGGGCCAGGCATGTGGCCATGGTCGCCGGATACTACACCATTGAAAAGGAAAGAATCGTAAGCATGTACGATATCCCCGTCACTGTCGAACGGAGCGGTTTTTTATGGCGGAAAAAGAAGCAGAAACCGCAGCATGTTGAGATTCAAATCACCTTGGGCCCCCAACAAATACTATCGGTTAAAGGAAATTGAATATGGAACGACCGCTTTTCTGGTATCAGGGCCTTTTTCTACAGCCCCAGCACTTCCAGATCAAGGATCGGTATGACCAGGCGCTGTTGGAGCCGTACAACCGCTTTATAACGCCTCATTTCTGGGGCGTGGGAGAAATGGAGATTCGTGAGGCTGCTCTGGGAAACCATTCGTTCGAACTTTTACAAGGTAAATTCCTTTTTCCGGATATGACCTACGTGGCGCTTCCCGGCAACGCCGTTATTGAATCCCGGTCTTTTGAGGAGGCCTGGATGGACGACGGGAAGGGAATCCAGGTTTATCTCGGGGTACGAAAATGGAACGAATCCGACGAGAACGTGACGGTTATCTCCAGTATCCATTCCATATCCGATGTGGACACCCGGTTCGCAGCGCTTGCAGATGCGGAAGAAGCCCCTGATTGTCATCAGGGAGGCCCTCCGGCACAGGTCAAGCGCCTTTATTACGTCTTGAAATTGATCTGGGAAACGGAAAGGGAGGTTTCCGGTGATTATGAGTTGATCCCCATCGGCAGGCTGGAAAAAAGCGGCGAAGAAACGGTTTTATCAAGCCGGTTTATTCCGCCATGCATCAGCCTTGGGGGGGCTGACACGCTTTTAAAACGGCTCCGGGAGATACGGGACCAGGTTGCCTCCCGGGCGCGGCAGCTGGAGGCCTACAAACGGGAGCGCGGCATTCATACCTCGGATTTCGGTGCAAGAGACATGGTTTTTCTGCTTGCCCTGCGTTCTTTGAATCGATACGTGCCGATGCTGCACCATTTGACCGAGACAAAAAGAGTAAGTCCCTGGCATGTTTACGGAATACTGCGGCAACTGGCCGGCGAACTGTCCGCTTTTTCGGCGCACATTTCTGTTACCGGGGAGCTGGCCGACGGCAGTGTCCTGCTCCCCCCCTACGACCATGAGGATCTGGGGGCCTGCTTCTCCGGGGTTCAAAAAATGATCGTCCGGCTGCTTGATGAAATTACGGCAGGCCCGGAACATGTGATTCAGTTGATATACGACGAGACCTATTTCAGCGCGGAGCTTTCGCCCTCGGTTTTTGAAGGGCGGAACCGGTATTTCCTCGTTTTCGAGACGGAAGCCGACCCTGCGACAATGGTTCCGGACGCGCAAAACATTGCGAAACTGGGCACCCGGGAACTTCTTCCCATCCTTATTGCCAGGTCCCTTCCTGGAATCAAGCTTCAGCACATGCCCGTCCCCCCGCAGGAATTGCCGAGGCGGGCGCACTGCTCGTATTTCCAGATTGATCACAACAATGACCACTGGGCACAGGTGCAGCGGGAAAAAAATCTCGCATTGTACTGGGATTCCGCCCCCCAGGATTTAAAAATTGAAATGATGGTCGTGGAGAGGACTTGAAAATGCGGCTTGTTGATTGTTTTGTCCTGCTGATGGCGTATGTCGCCCTCCTTTTGCGCAAAGATTCCGGCAATCAGCCCGATTATGAGACGGTCAGAAGGGATGTCCAGCGGCTCATCGGGCAAAGTGAGAGCGATATGGGAAAAGGGGGTATCAATCCCGGGGATTATGACATGGCCCGGTTTGCCGTTTTTGCGTGGATTGATGAGGCCATCATGAACTCCGACTGGGAGGGGAAGCGCATGTGGCAGAAGGCGCTGCTCCAGCGCCAGTATTATGAAACGGTGGACGCAGGCGAGCTTTTTTTTGATCGCTTGAACCAGATCGGCCTTCATCAGGCCGATGTGCGGGAAATATACTATCTCTGCCTGGCCATGGGATTTACCGGCCAATATCGCAATGAAGGGGATAAGGTGCTCCTGGAGGGATTGAAAAACGAGAATCTGAAAATTCTGACCGGCAGTTCCATGGGGATTCCCACCCTTGAGAACCGGGAGATGTTCCCGGAAGCCTATGCACCGGATGCGGAGAATGCCCTGGCCGGCATTTCAAAAGGCGGGTTTTCCCCTGTTACCGGAATCCTCCTGGCTGCGCCGGTGCTGCTTTATGGGGTGCTGTATGTTTTATATCGTTTCGTGCTGAGCAACATTGGCGAATCTTTTATTCAAACGGTGTCCTAAATGTTTACGATTCTTCTGAAGGCATTAAAGATCTTTTTGATCCTGTCGCTCGTCGTTCTCGGGGTGCTTCTGGTGCTGGGCATTGTTTTAAGCTTCGGCTGGCCGTTGTGGGTCGGGGGGGTTTTGCTTATCGGCCTGTTCGGCATCGGCGTCGGTATTTTCCTTTTGCGAAAAATCTGGCTGCGGCGCCGGGAACAGCGGTTTGTCAACGAGGTGGTTGCCCAGGATGAGGCCTATATCCGTAGCCTGAGTGAAAAAGACAAGAAGGATTACAAGGAGCTCCAGGCCCGTTGGAAAGAGGCCGTTGAGACATTGCGGAAATCCCATTTGCGGAAATACGGAAACCCCCTTTATGTTCTCCCCTGGTACATGCTGGTCGGAGAAAGCGGATCCGGAAAAACAACGGCGATTCAAAGCGCCCGGCTTTCCTCTCCTTTTGCAGAGATCAGCAGCACGTCCGGTATATCCGGAACCAAAAACTGCGACTGGTGGTTTTTCGACAATGCCATTCTCCTTGATACGGCCGGCCGGTATACAGTGCCTGTTGATGAAAGCCGCGATAACGAGGAATGGCAAAAATTCCTGGCCCACCTGAAAAAATTCCGGAAAAAAGAATCCCTCAACGGGCTCGTGGTAACGATTGCCGCCGACAAGCTCCTGGAGGGGAGGGCGGAACCGGTTGAGGCCTCCGCGAAACTCGTCCGCCGCCGAATTGATGAGCTGATGTATGTTCTCGGGACAAAATTTCCCATCTATATCCTGGTGACGAAATGCGACCTGATACAGGGAATGACCCATTTCTGTGACCAGCTCGACGAAAGCGGCCTGAAACAGGCAATGGGGGCTTTGAACCATGACTTTTCGAAAACGCATTCCGAGTTTATTCATCAGACCATTGCTGCAATGGCCGATCGTTTGAAGGATTTGCGGCTCCTGCTGTCTCAGAAATTTGCTTCCAACCGTTCCGCGCCGGGAATTTTGATGTTCCCGGATGAGTTCGCTAAGCTCAAACCCGGTCTCGACGCCTTTATCCGCGGCGCTTTTCAGGAAAATCCCTATCAGGAAAAGCCGATATTGCGGGGCCTTTTTTTCAGCAGCGGCAAGCAGGAGGGGGCGCCGTTCTCGCATCTGCTCAAGGAACTCGGGTTGATCGACCAGAAGGAGGTGCTGCCCGGCACCAGCAAGGGATTGTTCCTGCATGACTTCTTTTCAAAAATACTGCCCGGCGACAGGGGGCTTTTTGCGCCCACCCAGCGGGCGCTGGCCTGGGGGCGGTTGACACGAAATCTCGGTCTAACCGCCTGGGTGGCCATTTGCATCGCCCTTTGCGGCATGCTCAGCTTTTCTTTTGTCAAAAACCTCTCGGCAATTCGGGAAATTTCCCGGGAGTTTCAAAAGCCGATTGTTTTTCAAAAGGATATCATGGCCGATGCCATCACCATGGACAGGTTTCTGGGCGGCATTATCGGTGTTGAGCAAAAAAACAGGCGGTTTCGGATTCCCCGTTTGGGATTGAAAGAAAGCCGAAGCGTGGAAAGACGGCTGAAAGAAAATTTCTGCAACAGGTATCATGAAGGGTTCCTGGCCCCTTTCAATAATCAAAGCGCTGCGCAAATGGCCCGGTTCTCGGCAGCCACCCCAAACGAAACCATCGGAAGGCATGTTGCGCATATGGTCCGGCGGATTCACCTGGTAAAGGCAAAAATGGACGGCCGAAGCGCTGATGCGCTTTACAGTCTTTCCCATCCGGCCTTTACGCCTTTTACCGCCCGTACCGGCGACCCCATAGCCATTCCGGATCTTGACGAAAAGTTGTCCCGCCTGTACCTGCACTATGTTCTCTGGCAGTCGGATGCGTCTGTTTTGAATGAAGAACTCAATCATCTGCAGAAATGGCTCAAGCATATCCTTGCGCTTGACGGTGTTACCCTGAATTGGCTTGTGGATTGGGTAAATACGGATCCCGCTGTTTCGCCGGTCCTGATGTCCGATTACTGGGGGAATCTACGGTTTGAAGAGGACGTCCTGCAGGCGTTTACCGTAGACGGCAAAAACCATATTGACCTTTTTGTATCGGAGATCGAAGCCGCGCTCTATGACCCACTGGTGATCGCCGAAAAAAAACTCGATTTTTATAACTGGTATGATCAGCGCTACATCACTGCGTGGCATGATTTTGCCGCCGTTTTTTCATCCGGGCCGGAAACGCTCGAAGACAAGGAAAAATGGGCCCGTATTGCTTCCCGCATTGGAACGGAGCAGGACCCCTATTTTCTCTTACTTGACGCCATGGCCCGGCATCTTGCGCCGTATGCCGATATTGCCGGACGTCCTGCCTGGGTGGATTTTGTTTTTGATTTTCAGGCGGCAAAGCAGGAAGCGGCCGTCAGTGCCAAAAAAGAAGGCTTGGAGGATTCCACGCTTGTCCGCAAAGCAACCCGTCAGGTCCAGTCAACCCTCCGGCGATCCGAACGTGCCTTAGGCGTCCGGTCGGATAGAATGCTGGATTCCGGAAATCTCCTGCTGGCGGGGCAGGCCCTGTTATTGTACCGGGAGTCGCTGGCCGAGATTACGCCGGTTGCCGCATCAAGGCGGCTGGCGTACCAGTTGGCCGCGGAATTTTATGAAAAGGAAGGCGCTTCCGAATCGGGCGGGTCGGCATTTGACCGTGCATATGAGCAGGTGGATGCCCTGAAGCGTGTTTTGAGCGACCCCGGCCGGGAACTGTCGGCAATGGACAGTCTGCTTGCGGGGCCTGTTTCTTTTCTCCACGAGTATGCGATCCGGGAGGCTGCCTGCTATCTTCAGGATGTCTGGGAGAGGCAGGTTATCCTTGAGGTAAAAGATATCGCCCACCAGAATATCAATCAGCTGCTTATGGGGGATGGGGGACTTGCCCGGAAATTTATTGACGGGCCGGCTGCCCCCTTTATCGACAGAAGCATGCAGAAAGGGTATTATCCTGCCGTGAAACAGCAAAAATCGGCCGGTTTTCTGCCGCCCTTCCTGTCGTACCTGAACAGGGGAGAAAGAGCCTTTCGAACAGCGCGATCCACGTATAACGTTGTTGTCCGGGCCGAGCCGACCGGTGCGAACCCGGAGGCACGGGTGCGCCCCCATCAGACGGTGGTGCAGTTGCAGTGCATGCCGGGGGCGACGCGGCTTGTCAATGTAAATTATCCGGTCAGCAAAAATTTTTCCTATTCTCCGCAGGCCTGCAATGATGTTGAAATAACGGTGAGTGTCGGCAATCTGGTTTTGACGAAAACCTATTCCGGTTATCTGGCATTTCCCCGGTTTATCAAGGATTTTGAAAAAGGAAGCCGTCGGTTTCCGGCCGCGGCGTTTCCGGAGCATCAATTTGCGCTTCGGCAGATGGGGGTTGAATATATTTCCATGGGCTTTGGTTTCAAAGGTCATGAACCTGTTCTCGATTTTTTGAAGGTGGCGGCTGAACCGGTTCCGGAGGCGGTTGCCGCATGCTGGGATTAGGCAAGGACAAAGACGGATGGCACTGGGCGGTTTGCGGGAAACACCCGCTGGGAAAAGACTATTTTCAGCTGCAGTTCAGCACGCCGCTTCAGTCCGCGTTCGCAACCTGGATGGACAAAGGGTTTTCCGCCCTGCCCAAATATTCGGAAGCCCGCCGCGCCATTTGTTTCTGGCGTTTCTGGGCAAAAGGAATAAAAAAGGGGCAGATGGTCTGCGGTTTTTTAAAAGCCAGCAGTGATGGAATCGGGCGTCCTTATCCCTTGTTGATCGTCGGCACCGGGGCCTGCAACGGATGGGAAAAAAACTGGGAGTTTCTCCCCCGGCTGCTTGAAACAAGCTGGCAACAGATCGAATATGTTGCTTCAAGACGATTTGACAGCCTGCAGGAACTGGGGAATGCCGTCCGCCGGATAGCACCGCCGGGACAGGATTGCACCGAAATTGTGGACAAGGATGAAATCGTTTCCGATGTCAGGTTTCCCGCTGACAGCCACGGGAGCCTGGTAGACGCGGAATACATTGTGGACCGGTTAAAAGAGAAACAGGTGCTATGGATACCCCTTGACGAAGCATCCCGAAGGGAACCGTCGCGCTGGGCGGTCCTCTGGGGCCTTCAGTTGAAAAAGCATGGCGTGGAAGTGCCCCAGGCGTTTTTTCTCGGCGGCACCCCGGGGAAGGTATTTTTCGTGATGTTTACCCGCCCTGTAAACCCGGAGGATTTTGTCCGCCTCTGGTCGGCCGGGGAAACAGAGATTTCCAGCGGCAAGGTGTTTTAGAAACGGCTGCGGAGAAAAAATATATATTGGTTTTTTTACGGTTTTTATGGTATTGAAAGATAAAATTTCCTGACATTTATTTCCATCATTCTCTGTTCCGGAGTATTTTACAGCGCAGCACAAGTAGCAGATCTTGGTAATCGATTTTTTTTGCTGTTTCATATGAACACAAAATAAAATATCGGCCTAACCCATGGATCTTTTGTTGCTGGGGCAAACCCCTATCCATCCAGAGACTCCCGCCGGCTCGGACATCCGTTATGATTCGGACTTTGAAGCGCTGCAGACCGAGATCGATAAGCTTTCCTCGCCTTCCTCCATGGACGGCGTTGACTGGAACAAAGTCAGCGATCTTGCCGCGCGCATCCTTTCGGAAAAATCAAAAGACCTGACGGTAGCCAGCTACCTGGCCGTCAGCCAGGTTCATCTCATCGGGATTGATGGATTGGATGCCGGTGTAACGATTTTGCGCGATCTGCTCAAGCACTATTGGGAAACCCTGTTCCCTCCGAAAAAGCGGATGCGGGGAAGAATCGGCGCCGTTTATTTCTGGATGGAAAAGATCGAGGCCCCCCTTGGCGCAATGCATGAGACGGTTGAGATGGAAAAACTCACCCGGATCCGGCAGAACCTGCTGGAGCTGGATGAACTGCTTAAGGAGCACATGTCCGACCCGCCCCTGCTGCATTCCATTAACCGGCATATCAATACATTCATTGACCGGGCAGCGAAAAACGCCGCCCGGGAACCGCCCTCCGGAACCGGCGCCGGATCTCGCGAGGCGCCGTCCAATGATACGCCTGCCAAAGCGGCCCCCCCGGAATCCCGATCTCAGAAAATCTCCACCACCGCCCCTGCCGCCGCGATTGAAACCGACCCCGGGGAAGTGGGCTCCGAACAGGATGCCATAAAAGATGCCAACGCCGGGTTTCAGAAAATTCGCAATGCCGGGGTCGGCCTTTTTGAAAAGGATGCGAAAAATCCCGATGCCTACCGGTATCGCCGGATTGCTTCATGGGCGAAAATTTCCTCCCTGCCGCCGGCAAGCAACGGAAAAACGCAAATTGCACCCCCCTCGGCCGATGAAATCAACGCCATTGAAAGGGCAAAAGCGGACAGCAACTGGAGCGTGCTGCTCTCTACAACCGAGCAGAAACTTTCCCGTTTTATTTTTTGGCTGGATTTATGCCGCCTTTCCGCGGAAGCACTGGACCATATGGGGGGGGACTACCAAAAGGCCCATAAGGCGATTTGCGACGAGACCGCATTTTTTATGATGCGCGTTCCCGGTATAGATGATCTGACCTTTTCCGACGGCATGCCCTTTGCCGATGCGGAAACCCGGCAATGGGTGAAGCATATTGCTTTGGGCGGCATATCGGACAGCAGCGGTGAGGTTGCTCCTGGCTCGGCCGGATATTTTGGAACAACCGATGATCATGTGTCTGAAATTATGGAAAAGGCACAGTCATTGGCGCAGCGGAAGAAGATAAAGGAGGCGGTAGGCTTGGTCCAGGAGCAATTGCAGCGCAGTTCGTCCGGCAAGGCGGCGCTGTCATGGCGCATGGCCTTGTCCCGGATCCTGTTGGGCTCCAAGCATAAACATGTGGCGGTTCCGCACATTGATCAGATTATTGCGGATATTGACAATTACCATTTGGAACGATGGGATCCGGATATGGCCTTGAAAGGGCTCGTATTGGCATGGACCGGTTTCCATGCCATATCGGACAATCGATCCGGCGATCGGGCGGATGAAGTGCTGCAGCGGATTTCGCGACTTGATCCGGCGGAAGCCCTTCGGCTCAGCCGGTAATCGATAAAAACCGGTAATAATGTATTCAATGCAAGAAAGGGGGGTGAAAAATGGCAAAAGAATCTTCAGTGGCGCCGAAGGAAAGGGTCAATATCGTGTACCGGCCGGCCACCGGCGATGCGAAAGAAGAAGTCGAATTGCCGCTCAGGCTCCTGGTAATGGGCGATTTTACGCAAAGTCCCGATGACCGGATGCTGGAGGAAAGGGAACCTGTCAATATCGACAAGGACAATTTCAACGAAGTGCTGAAGGAGCAGAACGTCAAACTTTCCATGACCGTTCCCAACAAGATTTCCGGAGAGCCGGATGATGAGATGAACGTTGCGCTGAATTTTGAGTCCATGAAGGATTTTGAACCGGAAGCCATAGCCCGGAAAACGCCTGAGCTGAAACGGCTTTTGGAGTTGCGCAGCGCTCTGACGACGCTCAAGGGTCCGCTCAGCAACCTGCCTGAATTTCGCAAGAAACTTCAAGAGCTTGTCAAGGATGATGCGGCCCGGGAACAGCTTTTAAAAGAACTCGGGGTGGAAGAAAAATAAGGAGGTTTGTATGCCGGAAGAACAAACACAGGATGCTGCAGGCGTCGAAAAAACAACCCAGGAGTCGACCTCCCTGATCGACGATATTGTTCAGGCCACCAAGCTGAAGCCCGGGGACGAGTCTTACGGATTGGCCAAAAAAGGGATCGAGGCGCTGATCGGCCAGCTTATCGAACCGGGGAAAAAGGTGGAAAAGGTTTCCAAGGCGGATGTCGACGAGATGATCGCCGAGATCGACAACAAGATGAGTCTGCAGTTGGACGCCATCCTTCACAGCAGGGAATTCCAGAAGCTGGAGTCTGCATGGCGGTCGCTGAATTACCTGGTGGATAAGACCAACTTCAGGGAAAATATCAAGATCGAAGTGCTCAATGTCAGCAAGGGCGACTTGCTGGAAGATTTTGAAGATTCGCCCGAAATTCCGAAATCCGGGCTCTATAAGACGGTTTATACGGCCGAGTACGGCCAGTTCGGCGGCAAGCCGTATGCCGCCATGGTGGCCAACTTCGACTTCGGCCCCGGTCCGGAGGATATAAAACTTCTCCAGTACGTCGCCAGCGTGGGCGCCATGGCCCATGCCCCCTTTATCGCGGCGGCCGGCCCGGAGTTTTTCGATCTCGATGATTTCCAGAAACTTCCGCAGCTGAAGGATTTGAAATCCATCTTTGAAGGACCCAAGTACACCAAGTGGCAGTCTTTCAGGGAAAGCGAGGATGCCCGGTATGTGGCCCTTGCATTGCCGCGTTTTCTGCTGCGCATTCCCTACGGGCCGGATACGCAGCCGGTCAAAGCGTTTAATTACCAGGAAAATGTCTCTTCCAGTCATGATCATTATTTGTGGGGGAATGCCGCGTTCACCTTCGCTTCCCGCCTGACCGACAGTTTTGCCAAGTACCGGTGGTGTGCCAACATCATCGGCCCCATGGGGGGGGGTGCGGTGGAAGACCTTCCGCTCCATCAGTATGAAGCCATGGGAGCGGTCCAGACCAAAATTCCCACGGAAGTCCTGATTTCCGAGCGGAGGGAGTTTGAGCTGGCCGAAGAAGGGTTTATCGGATTGACCATGCGGAAAGGGAGCGACAATGCGGCGTTCTTCTCCGCCAACTCCGTCCAGAAGCCCAAATTTTTCGGCATCAGCAAGGAAGGCAAGGATGCGGAGCTGAACTACAAGCTGGGCCTGCAATTACCTTACATGTTCGTCATCAACCGGCTGGCCCACTACCTGAAAGTCATTCAGCGGGAAAATATCGGAACATGGAAAGAGCGCATGGATCTGGACCGCGAACTCAACGAATGGATTCGGCAGTATGTCGCAGACCAGGAAAATCCAAGCGCCGCAGTGAGAAGCCGCCGGCCGCTGCGGCAGGCAAAGGTGACGGTAGAGGACGTAGAGGGCGAACCCGGCTGGTACAGGGTCGGCCTGAAAGTCAGGCCGCATTTTAAATACATGGGCGCTGATTTTACGCTGTCTTTGGTTGGAAAACTCGACAAAGAGTAAAACCAACCCATAACAACGAAAGAACAAGGAGATCAGATCATGCCAACACCATGCTATTTGTCCATTACAGGCGCAACCCAGGGGCCGATTACCCAAGGGGCATTTACGGAAGAAAGTGTCGGCAATGTTTACCAGGAAGGTCATGAAGATCAGATCCTGGTGGAAGCATTCGATCATACCGTTACGGTGCCGACGGATCCGCAGTCCGGTCAGCCCACCGGCCAGCGGGTGCACAGACCCCTGACCATCACCAAGGTTTTTGACAAGTCCTCCCCGCTGCTTTATTACGCCCTGACCAGCGGGGAAAGGCTCACCCAGTGCGAGCTTAAATGGTATCGAACAAGTGTTTCCGGCCAGCCGGAGCATTATTTTACCATTGCCCTGGAAGACGCTATCATCACGAATATTCACGCCTATATGCCCAATTGCCAGGATCCTTCCCAGTCCCATTTTACGCATTTGGAAGATGTCTCCTTTACCTATCGGATGATTACCTGGACCCACGAGGTGGGCGGGACCGAGGGCTCGGATGACTGGCGGACGGCCGGCGGCTGATGGTAAGTGATTGCAGCTCGTTGCGCCTCCGATACGCCGGGGGCGGCAATGGATGGTAACGAACGGTAAATACGGGTACCCGTAATGAGAGAGGCGCGCCTTCTTGAACGGATCCGGATGCGGGCGAAGATGCCGGATCGAAGCATGACCGAAGATCCGAACAAGGTCGTCGATTCCGTCATGGCCCATCTTCAGAACGTGCTGAACACACGGCAGGGCGGGGTGCAGATTGCCGAGGATTACGGCCTGCCCGACTTTAATGACGTGCTTCACAGTCAGGCGGGGGCGCCGCGGGAGATCGAGAAATCGATCCGCCAGACCATTCAGAAATACGAACCCCGTCTCAGGGCGGTTCGGGTTCGGTATATTCCCATCGAAGAGGGCCTCTTGTCGCTCAATTTTGAAATTCATGCCCGCCTTGCATTTGACAACGCAGAGGAAGCAATCGTTTTTGAGAGCCAATTGGGGCAGGACGGGAAAATAACGATCAGGAGATGACTTGTTACACCGATATTTTCAACAGGAGCTTGATCATCTGAGGGACCTGGGGCAGGCATTTTCAAAGGCCCATCCCGCGGTGGCCCCCATGCTGAGCGGGTCTTCCACCGATCCGGACGTGGAGCGCCTTTTGGAGGGCGTTGCCTTTTTAACCGCGCTTCTGCGGGAAAAATTAGACGATGAGTTCCCCGAAATTATCCATGAACTGGTTCAATTGATATGGCCCCACTATTTGCGCCCGGTTCCTTCGGCTGCGATTGTGGCCTTTTCGCCGAAGCCCACCCTGAAACAATCCATAACCGTGCCGGCCGGCGCCCAGCTTGCATCCGTTCCCGTGGACGCCACCCCCTGCCTGTTCCGAACCTGTTTCGAGACCGTTGTCCATCCCTTGCGTGTTCTGGAGGCCGGGTATCTGGCGCCTGCCGGACAACCGCCTGCCATTGTCCTGAAGATGCGCCTTAACGGGCCGCCGCTTTCGGACTGGCAGCCCGGTTTTGTAAGGTTTTTTATGGGGGGCGATTATTCCGCTGCCGCGGACCTGTTTTTTTTGCTGCAGAAATATTTGCAATATATTGAATTGATTCCTTCGGAAAAAGGCAGAAACCGGATTCTCCCCCCGGATTGTTTGCGCCCGGTGGGATTTCAGGAAACGGAAAGCCTGTTTCCCTATCCATCCAACTCATTTCCGGCCTACCGGATTTTGCAGGAATATTTCATTCTTCCCTCGAAATTTCTGTTTCTGGATCTTTCCGGCTGGCAGAACTGGATCAATCGGGGGGAGGGCAATGATTTCACGATCCGTTTCGTCCTGGAGAATCCGCCGTTTACACCCGGCCGCGTGAGAGCCTCCAATTTTGTTCTGGGGGCGACACCGGTTATTAATATTTTCAGCCATGAAGCCGATCCGTTTCGCCTGGATCATCGAAAGACCGATTACGAGATTCGACCCGCAGGCAGCAATGTAAATCATTACCAGGTGTATTCGGTCGACAGGGTGTCCGGTTTTGTCCAGGGCAGCGCAAAAGAGAAAACCTACGTGCCGTTTGAGCTGTTTTCCGCAAAACAGGCGAGCCAACCGGTATATTATACCAAGTTAAGGCGTTCGCCCATTGGAAGCGGATTCAACGTGCTGCTTTCCTTTGCCTACCCGGATACCGCTGATATGCCGCAGACGGAAATTATTTCCGTCAAGGTACAGTGCACCAACGGCAGCCTTCCCGAAGGGCTGCAGGTTGGTGATATTGCGCACCCCACCAGCAGCTCCCCCGAATTCGTGGATTTTACGAACATTACGGTTCCGACCAACAATGTGCTGCCGCCCATCGGGAGCAACCTGTTATGGCGCTTTTTGTCCCATTTGTCATTAAACTACCTCTCTCTTTCCCGGGCCGAAAACCTGCGCACACTACTGGGCCTCTATGTTTTTGAAGAAACCAGGGACAAAACATCCATCATTGCAAACCGGAAACGGATTGCCGGGATTGAAGCCCTTGAGGCCGTACCTTCCAACCGGATGGTGGCCGGGGTGATGATGCGCGGACTGGAAGTGCGAATGAAAATCCGGCAGGACCATTTCGTGGGTGCGGGCGATCTGTATCTTTTTGGAAACATAATGGACTTTTTTTTCGGCAACTATGCGTCCATCAATACCTATACGCGCATGGCGATAAACGAGGCCGTGAAAGGGGATGTTTACCAATGGCCGGCGCGCGTCGGGCTGCATCCGCTGATATAGCTCCGGCAGATCTCCGCTTTTGGTGAAACCAACAAATGATGGAATCGCAAAAAGTCTTGATCAGAAGGCTTTGAAAAAAGTTCAAGATCAAGGCGCGTGCAATTTTTGAAGAATTGAGCGTACTTAGCCGTACGTGAGATTATTGAAAGATTGGGCGCAACGCAGATATTGGGCTTTTTACGAAGCCGTCAACAAATGGAGCGCCGCATTTTATGCCCCCACAGGAACCCAAAGCAGGCCCGGGCGTCGGTCCGATGCTGAAATCGGATCTTCTCAGGGACAGCCGTGCCTTCAGTTTTTTTCAGGCAATGCGGCTTCTCAAAATGCTGCTGCGGACCGAGGCAGGCCGGATGGATTCGAACGGAGAACTGCTCCATCCGGTCCGCATCCGTCCGGCCTTGTCACTGGCGTTTCCGCCGGCTGACATTGACCGGATCCGGGAAATGGATCGCCAGGAACATTCGGGGTATGAAATCACCGCGAACTTTCTGGGGCTTTACGGCATTTCTTCCCCCCTTCCCACTTTCTATACAGAAGAGCTGATGCATGAAGCCGCCGAAGATGAAAGTGTGTGCAGGGATTTTATCGATGTGATCAATCAGCGTATCTATGAGCTTTTCTACGACTGCTGCACCAAATATCGCCAGTCTTTTCAGGTCATAGAAGCCGGCAGCCGGCATCACCTGGAAAGGATCTTCTGCCTGATGGGAATCGGGGACGCCCCGCTCAGGGGTGCGATTGCGGATCCCCACCGACTGATTCGCTATATCGGACTGCTGATACAAAAACCCCGCTCCGCCATGGGGCTTGAAACCGTTTTGAACGATGCCCTCGGTGGTGTTCCCGTAAGCCTTGTCCCCTGCGTAAAAAGGCGCGCAAAAATCCCCGGGGATCAGCGGCTTTTTTTGGGGTCGCCGGATCATCGCTTAGGTGAAAGCACGATTATCGGCGAAGAGGTAGTGGACCGCATGGGGAAGTTTGTTATCCGGATCGGTCCGCTTTCCTCGGAAGCGTACCAAGGCTTTTACCCCGAGGCCGAAAATTACAAAATGGTTCGTTTTTTAACGGATTTTTATGTCCTGGAGCGCCTGGAATATGACATTGAAGTCGTCCTGTCTGAAGGAGAAGCGAAAACCGTCTGTCTTGGCGAACCGGATCATGCCCGTCTCGGGCTGAACTCATGGGTTTTTTCCAGTGATCGCATCGGGGAAATGCGCAAGGTCTATTCATTCGCCGCATAGGAGGGGAACATATGATCACCGTTGATATCAAGGGGCTGCTGGGCCGTTTAAACGCATACTGCACCCGGAGCCTGGAAGCCGCTGCGGGGCTTTGCGTATCCCGCACCCATTACGAAGTGACCGTCGAACATATGCTGGCCAGACTGATCGATGACAATCAGTCATCGGATATCCCCCTGATCCTGCGGCAGTTTGAAATTGACCCGTCGCGTTTTAAAAAGGCGGTGGACCAGACCCTTGAGTCCCTTAAAACCGGAAATGCCGCCAAGCCTGTATTCTCGCCTGTTCTGCTGGACTGGTTCCAAGAGGGCTGGTTGGTCGCTTCCATTAACCTGGAAGAGCAGCGGATTCGTTCCGGCGCACTGGTGCTGGCGTTGCTGCACCGGCCCGCCCAGTTTTCAATCGGCAGCAGTGCGGAAATGCTGGGCACGATCAGCCGGGATAACCTGATGGCCGCATTTTGGGATATCACGAAAAATTCCGTGGAAACATCCAGGAAAGGGGAAGTGCGCGTTGACCAGCCGGAAGGCGCGCCGGCTGCGGGTGATGCGTTGTCCCGTTTCTGCATCGACTTTACGGGCAAAGCGGCTGCCGGGGAGATTGACCCGGTTTTCGGCAGGGACCGGGAAATCCGTCAGATGGTGGATATCCTTGCCCGGCGGCGCAAGAATAATCCCATCGTGGTGGGGGAGGCGGGTGTGGGGAAAACCGCCGTAGTGGAAGGTCTCGCCCTTCGCGTGGTGGAAGGGGACGTTCCCGAATTGCTCCGGGAGGTTTCCATTTTGGGGCTTGACATGGGGCTTCTCCAGGCGGGGGCCGGCATGAAAGGGGAATTTGAAAACCGCTTGAAAGGGGTTATCGATGAAGTAAAGGCATCGGAGAAACCGATCATCTTGTTTATTGACGAGGCCCATACCCTCATCGGCTCGGGCGGGGCCGCCGGCACCAGTGACGCGGCCAATCTTCTGAAGCCTGCGCTCGCCAGGGGGGAATTGCGCACGGTTGCCGCAACCACCTGGTCGGAATACAAGAAATATTTTGAAAAAGATGCGGCCCTGGCCAGGCGATTTCAACTGGTCAAGCTCGATGAACCCTCCGAGGAAATCGCGGTGCTTATCCTGCGCGGCTTGAAGGAAAAATACGAACAGGCCCACGGCGTGGTGGTCAGGGATGATGCTGTCCAGGCCGCTGCCGAGCTTTCCAACCGCTACATTACCGGTCGGCAGCTTCCGGACAAGGCCGTTGACTTGCTCGATACCAGCGCGGCCCGGGTAAAGGTGCTCCTTTCGGCAAAGCCCGGCATTATCGAGGACAGGGAACGCAGCATCCAGAACCTTACCAGGGAGCTTGACGCAATCGAGCGGGACCGGCACCACGGCCTGCCGGTGGACAAGGACCGTTTTGAATCCATTGCAGGGGCATTGGAAGCGCATCAGAACGAATTGGCCCGGTTACAAGAAAAATGGCAGGGTGAACGGGAGGCGGCCCACCAGATTATTGATCTGCGGCAAGCCTTGCATGCCGCCACAGACGAGGCCGAAAAAAGCGATATCGCCGGGCGGATAGAGCAGGGGGCGCGGGTGCTTGAGGACCTTCGCCAGGGGGATCCCCTGGTTCCCATAGAGGTCGATCCGGATGTGGTATGCCAGGTGGTGTCAGACTGGACCGGGATCCCCCTGGGCAGGGTAATGCGCGATGATGCCAGAAACCTCCTTGCCCTTGAAGATTCCTTGAAGAAAAGAATCAAGGGGCAGGATGAGGCGCTGCAAATGATCGCCGAAACGGTCAAATCCGCAAAAGCCGGCATCAAGGACCCGGCACAGCCGCTGGGCGTGTTTTTGCTGGCCGGCCCCAGCGGGGTGGGGAAAACCGAAACCGGCCTGGCCGTTGCCGAACTCCTGTTCGGCGGCGAGAACTTTATGGTCACCATTAACATGAGCGAGTTCCAGGAGAAGCATACGGTCAGCCGCCTGATCGGCTCCCCCCCGGGATATGTCGGTTACGGGGAAGGCGGCGTTCTGACGGAAGCCGTTCGCCAGCGGCCATATTCCGTCGTCCTTATCGACGAGGTGGAAAAGGGGCACCTTGAGGTCATGAGCCTTTTTTATCAGGTGTTCGACAAGGGGCGCCTGTCCGACGGCGAAGGACGGAGCATCGATTTCCGAAACACGGTCATTTTTTTGACCAGCAACCTGGCAACCGATATCATTACGGAGATGTGCACCGGCGAGGAGATGCCCCCGCTTGAAACCGTCACCGATGCGATCCGGCCGGTGCTGAGCAATCATTTCAAACCGGCCCTGCTGGCCCGGATGAAACTCATTCCGTACAAAACCCTGCCGGCGGATATTCTCAAGGATATTGTCGTCCTGAAAATGGACAAGCTGGTCAAGCGGATGGCCGATACTCACAAGATGAAATTGACCTATTCGGACGATGCCGTCGCCCAGATCGTCAACCGGTGCACCGAGGTGGAAACCGGCGCCCGAAATATCGATTACATCATGGCCGGGACAATCCTGCCGCGCATGTCCCATGAAATTCTGACGCGAATGGGGGATGCCGAGATGCCCTCCCAGGTGCATTTGGGCATCGCAGCAGACGGATCGTTTGATATCAGCTTTAACGGGAGTCAATAATGAGAGTTGGATACC
The DNA here is from genome assembly GCA_011389935.1 of Desulfobacteraceae bacterium. Classification (GTDB taxonomy): domain Bacteria; phylum Desulfobacterota; class Desulfobacteria; order Desulfobacterales; family Desulfosalsimonadaceae; genus B1SED10-16. The sequence continues at coordinate 5,908 of JAABTJ010000010.1, read as the reverse complement.
AGGCGCAAAAGGAGTATACGTTCGTATCCCGGGCCTACCCGGCAGATACGTTTACGGTTGCCCGGTTTACAGGAATCGAGGGGCTGTCCCGGTTATACGAGTTCGATATTACGCTGATATCAGAAGACCCTGAAATTGATTTTCGGCTGCTTCTCCAGAACCCCGCGGCATTTACCATTTCCGAGGCAGACGCCGAAATGCCCTTTTACGGGATGCTCTCCCGGTTCGAACAGCTCCAGGAAGTCGATGAAACGGTATTTTACCGGGCTGTATTGGTCCCCCGGCTCTGGCAGGCATCCCTTTACCACGAAAACCAGTTGTTCCTGGATAAACGCGTGCCGGATATCATTGAAGAAATATTGCAGCAGGCGGGCCTGACCGGCAATGACTATGATCTTCGCCTGACAGGCAGCTACGAGCCATGGGAGTATATCTGCCAGTTCAGGGAAACGGATCTGCATTTTATCTCCCGGTGGATGGAGAGGGAAGGCATTTATTACTATTTTGAACAAACCGATGACGGCGACAAGGTCATCATCACCGACAGCTCCACCTCGCACCAGGATGTTGCCGGCCGCACCGCCGTCCCTTATCTCCCCCCGTCGGGGCAGGCGCCGGTAGAGGAGGATTGCGTGCATGCGTTTACCTTCCGCCACCAGGTGCTTCCCATGCGGGTACTGCTGAAAGACTATAATTACCGGCGGCCGACGCTGGACCTGAGGGGAGAGGCAGACGTTGATGCACGGGGGGGGAGGGGGACGGTCTATATTTACGGCGAGCATTTCAAGACCCCGGAGCAGGGGAACGCCCTGGCCCGGATCCGGGCCGAGGCCTTCCTGTGCCGGGAGCGCCTTTTTTACGGGGAGAGCACGGCCGCCAATCTCAGCCCCGGGTTTATCTTCGAGTTGACGGACCATTACCGGGATTCTTGCAACCAGCGGTACCTGGTCACCGAGGTGAGCCATGAGGGGCGCTCCGCCCGGTTTCTTACCGGGGAGGAAGGGGCATCCGGCGATGGCGGGGGGCGAATGGGCTATACCAACCAGTTGGTTCTGATCCCCGCGGATGTCCAGTTCCGGCCGGAATGCAACACCGCCATGCCGAGATTTTACGGCAGCATCAATGCGACCGTCGATGCGGCCGGCGACGGTCAGTACGCGGAAGTCGACGAAGAAGGACGCTACAAGGTGATCCTCCCCTTTGACCAGAGCGGCAACAGCGGCGGCAAAGCCTCCCGCTGGGTTCGCATGGCACAGCCCCATACAGGTCCCGGATACGGCATGCACCTTCCGCTGCACAAGGGGGCCGAGGTGCTGCTTACCTTTATCGATGGAAATCCTGACCGGCCGATCATTGCCTCCGCGGTGCCCAATCCCGACACGGCCAGCCCCGTGACTTCCCAGAATCAGACGCAGCATATCATCAGTACCCGGTATGGCCATGTCTTTACCCTTGACGACGATTCCAGCCAGACTTCTATCCGTATCAATACGAACAACAACTGCCGGATTATCATGGAGGACCAGCGGAACTCCATCACCCTGTGTACGCCCGCAGGATACTGCATCAAGCTTTGCGATACGGAGCAGATGATCCATGCCTACACGCCGAACGGCCGGTTTCTTGTGCTCGATGATGCGGTTCAGGAAGTGCGGCTGAATTCGACCAGCGGCCATTATCTCAGCCTCCATGATCCTTCCGGCGCCGTACAGCTCGAATCCGCCGGGGGGAGGAAGGTGGTGCTCAATGACAATGGTTCCCTGATTCAAATCACCGACGGGACCAACAACCTGCACATGAGCACCGGTGCCCTTCATGCCTGGCGGGGTTCCAGCCACGTGAGCCTGGAAGACGGCTCCGCCCATATGTATCATGGGGGTTATCATGTGCTGACTGACGGCGGCCAGGCCAAGCTCTACTCGGCCGGAGCCGAGGTCCAGGTGACAAGCAGCGAGGTGAGGATCGCGGCCGGTGGAAGCAATATCACCGTGTCCGGGGGGAGCATTGATGTAACAAGCAGCGCCGTTAATCTGAATTCATAATCCATCTAAAATGGAGCACCATATGATTAAATCCCTTTATGACAGAACCGTCCGGGTCGAAAAAGACGGTGATGAGATGGACAAAGGCCCGGGAAGCGAACCCAATGGGTTGGGCGGCGTTGATGAACAACCCCTGGTGTCGGCCATTGCCGCCGAATACGATAAAACCCGGGCACCATCGACACTGATCGGCATGTGCATGGACAATCATCACCCCTCACTTTCGGGCCGATGTCTCATCCGGTGGACCGACCCATCAAAAAAGCTGCAGGAGAAGTGGCTGCCGTGCATCCGGGACGTCAAGCCGCAGCGCCACGACCGCGTACTCCTCCAGCAGCCGGGAAACTGGTTCGAACCTTTGGTCTGCGGAATCCTGGACGGGCTTGCCGGGGCGGAGGATCACACGCCCAAACCCGGGCCGGCGATCCGGCTGGAAAAAAACAAGGCCATTCACGTGGTTGATTCCGGGGACAATCCTGTCCTACAGATCGAACAGGGGGAGCATGGGCCTGTCCTCCGGCTGTTAAACGACGATTTGAATATCGAAGTCAAGGGGCGCTTGCGCTTTTCTGCCAAAGACATACAGATGGCGGCCAGGCGGGGCGAGATCCGCATGAAGGCCAAAGACGATGTCCATGTCCAGGGCGAGATGATTCATTTGAATTAAGGGAGCGGCATGGAACTGGTGAATTCCACCTTTTTGACCGCCGGCCTTGGTGTCGGGGAGATGCCCGAATTTGATCGGCGGATGGGGGTGCTGGCGGCCAAGGCGACATTCCGGATTGGGAGTGACGGTCAATGTGCGCCGGATACGGATGATCCATACCCCATGTTCCAGAACGATGAGGAAACCCTCCTTGGGCTTCTCCCCCGGGACGACCTGCCCAAGGGGAAAAACACGGATGTCATTGTCCTCGGGTGCGCCTATCCGCCGGGCGGCCGACCCGCAACCCAGGCGACGGTTTCTGTCCAGGTCGGTCCGGTGAAACGGTCCCTGGCCGTATTTGGAAACCGTTTCTGGCACAACGGAAAAATGACCGATCCGGAACCCTTTGAAAAAATGCCTATTACCTATGCCAATGCCTTTGGCGGTAAAGCCGAGGTTGAAATCGACCAGGGGTCGTTTATTACCCTGGCGGACCCCGGCAACCCGGACGGGAAAGGGTTTAACGTTGCCGCCATGATCCCTTCCATCGCCAGTCAGTTCAAAACGCCCGAAGGGTACCCGAGATTCAGTGAAATACGACCCCTTCCCAATATCGAAGACCCGGACCACCTCATTTCCTCCCCGGAGGATGCCCCGACACCGGCGTATTGGGCCACGGTGCCCATGTCTACAGCCATCCATGCTTTCCGGTCCATGGGCTTGAACGACCAGGACCTGAAAGACCCGGACATAATGACGAATAAGCCGGATATTGCCCCGACATCAAAACTGTGGCACCGGGCCCATCCCAGCCTGGATCTGGATCTGCAGCTTACCCCGGCCATGGATGTGGTCTTGGAAGGCCTTACCCCGGAAGGTCTCCTTCAGTTTACGGTTCCCGGATGGGAGATCGGGGCGGATTTGCTTTTGAATGAAAAATGGGTCGAGGTCAAACTCCGTGCGGACACCCTGGTCCTTCTTCCTGAAGAAAAGCGTTTTTATATCGTCTACCGGTTCAATTTTACATACGAATACGTACCCGGCACGGAGCGCACCGTTCGCCTGACCTGCCGGGAATGGAATCAATACTGAGCCATGGGATAGAAGAGTTATGCCCAGTGCAGCCACTTGTCCCGTCAATGTGATATGGGATTTCACACTGCCCATTACGGTGGGCACGCATATGCTCCTGGCTCCTCCGGCAGTGCCTGCTCCGGTGGTGACGGTTGGAGTGGAAATGATCGCAACCATGATGTGGACCGCTGGATTCGCTTTAGGGAAAAACAAATTCACAAATAGCGTCTTCCACAAAGGGGTCTTCGTTATGCAGGAAGGCCACGACATCGGCCCGCTTATCCCCGACGTGACCATCCCCCCCTCCAATTTATGGTATGTTACAATGTGGCCCTTTTCCAAAAGGGAGGTCAAGTTCAGCGCCTCGACGGTGAAGATGGACGGAAAAGCCACGGGCTGCACCACGATTTGGCCGCCTTTTGTCATGCTGTGCTGCTGCGAGCCGGTTAGTATTCCCTTTGGTTACTCGGTGATTTGTCCGTTGAATACGGTTCGTGTGGGCTTGACTGCTGGAGATATTTGGGCAGGAGTACTTTCCATTGCTGTCTCCATGGCGCTGGATCTCATTTTTTACAGGGTTTCCAAAGGCAGTTGGAATCCGTTGAAGGGCGTAACAAGAAATGCGAACCAGCAAATTAACCGTATTGCCGGCAGAGAAGGTATGAGAACCATTGCTGGCGAGGTGTTTGGGTCCAGCGGAAAAGAGTTTTTAAAATCGCAGGGCAACAATCTGCTCAAAAATGCGATCAGTGGCCTCGCCGGAGCGGGAATCACGGCGTTGACCGGCACCGGGAATCCTCAGATAAAGATTGGTTTGGGCAACGCATGGGTCGGAGGCGAAGGCGTTATTGATGTGAGCGGTGAAGGGCAGCATGGCGCCGAAGCGCATGGTTTCGGCTTTCAAGGCGGCGCCGGGTCATCGGATTCCCAGACTCCCTGGAGCAATTTTACTGACCTTTGATCCTTGTTGCCCCGATTGTTTTTGAAACCCTTTTCAGTATCATCCGGACAGAGATATATGACGGCAACCAAAGCGACCATTCCAAAAGAAGACTTCGATATCTTCATGGGCATCAATCCGGCGCAGCCCGTTGATCAGTTGGCGTTTGGGCTGATCAAGCTGACGTTTGCCTATGACGCGTCAGGAAACGTCAGGCTTGAAAAACCGCTGCCGCTGTATAATAATTTTTTCGACCCGGACGAGACCCCTCGCTTGAAAGCGGGATGTGAGTTCTGGCCGTTCAAGGAGGGGACAGACATCGCCCTTCAAGGAAAGGCGGTCCCAAGAGATGGGATGCCGGTCAGATCCATGAATGTTATGCTCCAGGTGGGGGAATACAGTAAAAAAGTGGCGGTTTTTGGAGAACGGCGGGTCCGATGTCGCCGCACAGGAGAAATCTCCTTTACACCTCCCGAGCTTTTTGAACAGATGGATTTGTCCTATGAAAATGCTTACGGGGGAATTGACTGGCGGGTTCCGGTGGAAGATCCCCTGACATTGGATGTCAAGTTTCGACTTCAGGCGGACCATCCCGGGCTGTATCCCAGGAACCATTTCGGGAAAGCATATGTGGTCCTGCCCGATCCGGAGGATATCGACGGTATTGCGCTCCCCTGCCTGGAAAACCCGTCTGATCTGCTTACCGAAGACAGGCTTGTGGTCGGGGATCCAAGGCTCTGGCACAAGCAGCCGCTGCCCTGGTGCCTGGACTGGATGCCGGTTTTCTTCTATCCCCGGTACGCTTTTTTCGGCGGGGTTGATGGCTGGTATCCGGCACCCGAAGATTCTGTTGCAGAGGTCCGGATGGGGGTGCTGCCCAAGAATTACCGGACAACCTTTCAAGAATCCTTTCTGGATTCCCTGGATTTTGATATCCGGTTTTTCAGCGAAGCCTCCTACGGGCTTTCCGTGCCTTTCCTGGAGGGGAACGAACCGGTTTTGATGCAAGGGGTCCATCCCCAAGGCAGGGTGCTGTTCAATCTCCCGGGAAAGCCCCTTGTCGAGTTGTATGTCGATAGAGAAAAAGCAACTTCCGCTCCTAAGCTTCATTCCCTTCTTTTTCTTCCACAGGAGTGGAAATTTTCGATGGTATGGGCTATTCTATCGGCACTGCCGCGCCCTTTCGTCCCAGGGGTTCACAAAACA